>NZ_JAHDTG010000032.1 GCF_018531475.1 Pseudonocardia mahuensis | reverse complement strand
GCCCGCCATCCCGACGTCCTCGCGGCCCAACGCCGCGAACGCGCCCGCGTCCGCAGCGAACGCCAACACCGCTGGGGCCGACCCCGCGCGGCATGACCCGGTGAACGTTCCTGGCCGCCGCACTAGCTAGGAGGTCGATCCTGTGCGTTCGCCCCGTTCGTCCGGCCGTTCGTGGTGGCTGGTCGCGATCCTCGTGGCGCCGCTGATCATCGCCTGGTCCTGCGGTCCGACCGGAGCACCGGGGGAACCCGGTGCTCCCGGAACGACCGGCGCGCCCCGGTCCACCGGTTCCGACGGTGGCGACGCCGCCGGTAACGGGGGCGACGGTGGCGATGGAGGCCAGGGCGGTAACCAGGGCAACGGTGGCCACGGGGGCAGCGGTGGGCACGGGGCCGACGGCTCCTGGACGTCCCGGACGTCGTCGACATCGTCCGGTCCCGGTTCGGGCCGGCTGAGTGAGCGCCGGATCGCGACCGCCGGTCTCACCTGGATCGTCGTCGGAGCCGGCTTCGCGGCACGGGTCGAACAGTACCCGTCGTGCTCTGCCGTGGTCCGTACGACCGTCGTTTTCGCGTCATTCAGCCTAACGTCGGCAACGGAAAGTCAAAGAAGAGATTGTTCGTTCTGCGTAGGAATACGTAATGGTCATGCGTGGCCGGGAGGACTAACGTCGCATCGGGCACATCTACAGCAGGCGACCGACCCACGGGTTCTGATCAGAGGGGGAGCGATCTTCCCGGCAGCGATCCGGGCGGATCGCGATCGGTGCGATGACGAACGATATCTGGAGCTTCACGGGACGTGAGTCCGAGTTGGACTTCATCGCCGACGAGCTGCGTGGCCCGGGGGCGCGCAGTGTGGTCATCGGCGGGTCGGCCGGGCTCGGGAAGACCCGGCTCGCCCGGGAGGCGCTCGGGGTGGCGAAATCGTTCGGTCTCCCGACCCACTGGGCGGCGGGTATCAGCGCGACCAGCACGATCCCGTTGGGGGCGCTGGCACATCTGGTCCCGGCCGGTGACACGACCTCCGACCCGCTGACCCTGTTGCAGCGGGCGGTGGCTGCGTTCGCGGGCGACGGCCGGGTCCGGCGGTCCGTGGTCGGGATCGACGACGCACACCTGCTCGACGACCTGTCCCTGGCGCTCGTCCACCAGCTCGCGTTGAGCGGCCGCGTCGCCCTGGTGCTCTCGGTGCGCACCGGTGAGCCCGTTCCGTCTCCGGTGGGGACGTTGTGGAAGGACGGGCTGGCCGATCGGCTGGAGCTGCAGCCACTCTCCCGCGGCGACACGGACCGGCTCGTGCGCTCCGCCCTGGGCGGCATCGTGGACGTGCGGACGTCGGAGTCGCTGTGGCGGCTCAGCCGTGGCAACCCGCTCCACCTGCGCGAGGTGATCGAGGCCGGCCGGGCGACCGGGTGGCTGCGGACCCGGGGCGGTGTCTGGCATCGGGAGGGCGAGTTCGCGGTCACGGCGCGCCTTGCGGAGATGGTCGGCGCCCAGATGGGGGAGCTGGCACCCGCGGCGCGGGCAGCCCTCGAGGTACTGGCCATCGGCGAACCCCTCCCGCTGCCCACCCTGGTCCGGTTGACCAACCTGGAAGTGGTGGCGGTGCTGGAGCGCCGGCTGCTCATCACGGTCGAGCGCAGCGGGAGGCATGCCGAGGCCCGGCTGGCCCGCCCGCTGTACGGCGAGGTCGTCCGTGCCCAGATCCCCCAGGTGGCGGCCGGGCGATTGCGCCGCGAACTGCTTGCCCTCGCGTCCGGAACCGGGCGCGACGACCCGCTCCGGCTCGCCAGGCTGCTGCTGAACAGCGACGAGCCCGACCCGGACGTCCAACTGTTCGTCGCCGGGGCCGAGCATGCCCACCGGGTGCGCGAGCACGAGGTCGCCGAGCGCCTGGCGCGGGCCGCGGCCGCCGGTGACGGGGGTTTCCGCGCCCACCTCGCGCTGATGGAGGCGATGCACTGGCAGGGCCGGGCGCGGGAGTGCGAGGGCATGACGGCGGACGCCGCGAAGCTCGTCCGGACCGATGACGATCTCACGGCACTGGCGATGGTCAGGGCCCTCAACCTGTTCGGTGGTCTGGGCACCCCGGACGCGGCGGGTACCGTGCTGCGGCAGATGGGGGAGCCGGCGACCTCCGCGCGGGCCCGGGGCGAGGTCGACGGCGCCCGGGCCCTGCTCGCGTTCTTCGCCGGTCGGCCGTGGGAGGCTGTCGAGCTCGCCGATCACGCCTGCGACGGGGTGGCCGACCGGGCCGGTCGGCCGGCGCTCGCCTCCGCTGCGCTGGCGGGAGCGTTGGCGATGTCCGGTCGCTTCGATGCTGCCCTCGCGGCCGCCGCGGAGGGCCGGACGACGCTCGACCGGTGCGCGACGGCGACGGCTGCGGGCTGGGCGAGGATCGTGCTGGCCCAGTCCGAACTGCTCGCGCTGGAGCTGTCCGGACGGATCCGCGATCTCGATCACCGGGCGGCAGAGCTTCTGAGGCAGAGCATGGACGGTGCGGAGTGGGCGGGCGACACCGCCGCGGTTCTGCAGGTCGGGTTCGCGGCGTACGCCGCGGGTCGCCCCCGGACGGCGCTGCGGTGGCTGCACGAGGCCGCGGCGGGCCTGGCGCAGCGCGATCCGCTGGGGCTGGGGCACGGGTGCCGCTACCGGATGGTCCAGGCCCATGCGCTGCTCGGTGACACCGGGGCCGGTCGTGCGCTGCTGATCGGGCTCGACCCCCAGCGGGGTGCGGCCGGGCTGCCGTTGCGGGGCGAGGCGCTCCTGGCGCAGGCCTGGCTGGTCGCCTCCATGAACCGGCTGCCGGAAGCGGCCGATCTGGCGCTGCTGGCCGCGGTCGAGGCGGCGGAGCGGGGTCAGTGGGCGCTGGAGGCCCGGGCCCTGCACGTCGCCGTCCGCCTGGGCCGGGCCCGGGAGGTGGGCGGACGGTTGCACGCGCTGCTGACGAAGGTCGACGGGCCGCTGGTCCGGTTGTACTCACGGCACGCGTCCGCGGCCGCGCGCGGTGCGGGCCACGAACTCGAGGAGGTGGCGGCGCGTTTCGCGGACATGGGGCTGTTGCTGCTGGCCGCCGAGGCCGCCGCGCAGGCCGCCACGGCCCACGAACGAGCGGGCGACCGGCCCAGCTCCGCCGTCGCGAGGACGCGGGCGGACGCGCTCGTCCGCTCGTGCGAGTCGGTCCGGACACCCGCGCTGGCGGGTCTGGCGGCGCCGACGCTCACCTCCCGGGAGGAGGAGGTGGCCGAACTGGCAGTCGGGGGGTTGACGAACCAGGCCATCGCCGAACGTCTGGTCCTGTCGCGTCGCACGGTCGAGGCCCACCTCGCCAACGTCTACTCGAAGCTCGGCATCAACAGCCGGGGGAAGCTGGGGGACGTTCTCGGCCGGCACGTGGCCGCGGCGGCGCCGGTCGGCCCCGCGGGTGGGGCCGATCTCGTCGCCGTCCGGCCGCCCGGCGGCGGGCGCCCCCGCCGCACGCAGCCGGGCCGCTCGCTGCGCGGGCAGTCGGGGTTCCCCCGCCACACCCAGGCGCGTCGCCGCGCTCAGAACCAGGTGGCCGCCACGAACGCGAGCGTGTTGCCGGCCGCCCAGAGCACACCGACCAGCAGCAGCGTCAGCGGCGCCACGGCGGCCCAGCGGCGTCCGCCTTCGGCGCGGTTGGCCGATTCGGCGAAGTCGCTCACCGCGGCCAGGTAGCCCTCGACCGTGAAGGCCGGCCGCTGGCGTTGCATCAGGTGCGCGATGCACGTGTCGACGGCACAGCGGCCCGGGAGCCGGTACCGTCCGTCCGTGGCCAGCAAGGACGTGGTGATGCTCTCCGTGCCGGGCCCGGACGGCGACCGTGAGGTCCGGCTGTCCAGCCCGGACAAGGTGTACTTCCCCGAGCGTGGGATCACCAAGCGCGAGGTCGTGGAGTACTACCTGGCCGTCGCCGAGCCGATGCTGCGCGTGCTGCGCGACCGGCCGACGAACCTGAAGCGTTTCCCGGACGGGGTCGGCGGAGAGCCGTTCTTCGCCAAGCGGGTGCCGAAGGGGGCGCCGTCCTGGGTCACCCCGGTCACGGTCACGTTCCCCAGCGGCCGCACCGCGCAGTCGGTGTGCCCGGCCGAGCCGGCGGTGATCGCCTGGGCGGCGAACCTCGGCACGCTCGACTTCCACCCGTGGCCGGTGCGGCGGGCCGACCCGGACCGCCCCGACGAACTGCGCATCGACCTCGATCCGCAGCCGGGCACCGGCTTCGCCGACGCCGTGGCCGTCGCGGCCGTGCTGCGGGAGGTGCTCGATGAGGCCGGGCTGGTGGGCTGGCCGAAGACGTCCGGCGGACGCGGTGTCCACGTCTTCGCGCGGATCCGCCCGGAGCGCTCGTTCGTCGAGGTCCGCCGGGCCGTCATCGCGATCGCCCGCAGGGTGGCCGCGCGGATGCCGGATCGGGCCACGGTGGACTGGTGGAAGGAGGAGCGCGGAGAGCGCGTCTTCCTCGACTACAACCAGGCCGCGCGCGACCGCACGATCGCCTCGGCCTGGTCGGTGCGGGGGCTGCCGCGGGCGACGGTGTCGATGCCGGTGAGCTGGGACGACCTGCCCGACGTCGAACCCGCCGACTTCGATCTCCGCACGGTGCCGGGACTGCTGGCCGAGCGCGGCGACCCGCACGAGGGGATGGACGCCGAGGTCGGCACCCTGGACACCGCGCTCGAGTGGTTCGCCGCCGACGAGCGCGACCACGGGCTGGGGGAGCTGCCCTACCCGCCGGAGTATCCGAAGATGCCGGGCGAGCCCATGAGGGTCCAGCCGTCTCGCGCACGCTCTGCTACCAGCGGAAACGAGGCGGACTAGCGGATTCGCGCCTTCTGCCGGTCGCACTCGTTGTCCCCTGCGAACGGCCGGCGTGGTCCGGCGCACGACCACGCGACCCCGGGGGACGCGAATGTCCAGATCCACCACCTCGGCCGTCCGTGGCCTGCTGCTCGGTGCGGTCGCCGGGTCGCTGGTCGCGGCCGGTGTCGTCGTCGTGAGCGGCGACCCGGCCGGCCGGGACGCGGTGCCCGCGGCCGTCGTGGTGACCGCGCCGGAGCCCGCCCCGGCACCTGCTGCCGCGCCGCCCACGGGCGCCGACGAGGCGATCGAGCCGGACGGCCCCCAGGGCCCTGCCGGGGACTACCTCGCCGCGCTTCGGGCGGCGCAGGTGCCGACCAGCCCCTCCGGCGAGCCCGAGCTCGAGATCGCCCAGGCCGTCTGCGACCGGACCGCGAGCGGGTGGACCGAGGACGAGCTGTCCCGGGGTGTCCCGCGCAGCCTGCCCACGGTCACCCGGGAGCAGGCCCGCACGCTGGTGCAGATCGCGCTGCGCAGCTACTGCTGACCGGGCCCGGCATCAGGCCGCGCCGATGAACCCCTTGTCGGCCAGCCACTGCCGGGCGACGTCACGCGGCGCCACGCCGTCGGCCGAGACCTGCTTGTTGAGGTCGGCCATGGTCTGCTCGTCCAGCGCCGCGGCGATCGGCTCGAAGACCTTGGCGATGTCCGGGTTGCGGTCGAAGGCCTCCTTGCGGACGGTCGCCGACGCGTTGTACTTCGGGTGGTAGTTCTTGTCGTCGGCCAGCACCGTCAGCCCCAGCTGCGGGATCCGGCCGTCGGTGGTGAAGACGAGACCGAACAGGCAGTTCCCGTCGGCGGTGTTCTGGTAGATCGCGCCGGTCTGCTGGATCTGCAGGCGGTCCTGCGGGACCTGGAAGTCGTAGGTGCGCTGCAGGCCCGCGAGGCCGTCGTCGCGGCTGTTGTACTCGGTCTCGATGCACATCGTGCCCGGCCGGCCGGATTTCACGTACGCGGCCATGTCGGACAGCGTGTTCAGGTTCAGCTCCTGCGCCTTCTGCCCGTTGACGGCGAAGGCGTAGGTGTTGCTGAACGGGGTCCGGCCGATCCACTCGATGTTGTTCTCGGCCAGGTCGCGCTGCTTGACCGCCTCGTACTGCTGGGCGTCGTCCTGGATCGGCTGCGTTTCTTTGAGGAACGTGATCCAGGCGGTGCCGTTGTACTCCCAGTACATGTCGATGTCGCCGGCCAGCAGCGCGTTGCGGGTGGCCTCGGTGCCGCCGGTGTTGCACCGGTCGGTGACGGTCGCGTTGACCGACTCCAGGGCCGCGACCGCGACCTGGCACAGGACGAGCTGCTCGTCGAAGTCCTTGCCGCCCACCGAATACGACTGGCCCTCGAGGTTGACGTCCGCGGCCAGCCCGCCGCCGGTGGCCGCGGGCCCGCTGCTGCTGAGCCCACCGCAACCGGCGAGTGCCAGGACGGCGGCGCCGGCCAGCGCGGCTGTGACGCGCCGGCCGTTCCTGCGTGATGCGAACTTCACGGATCCTCCTCGGTGGTGATGCAGCACGGGCTTTCTGACGCAGCGGGGGTCACCGGCTGCGACGGATCACGAGGTACTCGGCCACGCCGGCCAGCCAGTCGATGAGCAGGGCGAGGGCAGCCACCAGCGCAGCGGCGACCAGCGTCGCGTTCGGCCGGCCGAGCCGCAGCATGCCGTCGATGATGTTGCCGAGGCCGCCCGCGCCGATGTAGGTCGCGAGCGTGGCGGTGCCGACGTTGAGCACCAGCGCGATCCGCACCCCGGCCACCATGACCGGCACCGCGAGCGGTAGCTCGATCCGCCAGAGGGTCTGCCGCGCGGACATCCCGACACCGCGGGCCGCCTCCACGAGCGCGCTGTCGACCTGGCGCAGCCCGACCACCGTGTTGGTGAGAACCGGGAGGAACGAGGCGAGGACCAGCGCCAGGATCGCCGTAGTGGGGCCGAACCCGAGCGGGGTGAACGCCAGCAGGATGATCACGCCGAACGGCGGCAGGGCCTGCATGAAGCCGCTGAACGAGAGCACCCCCGGCTGGACGCGCCGCAGCGCGGGGCGGCTCAGCACGATCCCGAGCGGGATGGCCGCCGCGATCACGATCACGGTGGACAGCGCGGTGAGGTAGAGGTGCTCGACGAGCCGGTCGCGGACATTCGCCGGGTCGAGCGCGCGCTGCTCGACGCTGTCGAGGGTCTGGGTGGACAGGTAGGCGAAGACCAGGGCCAGCCCGACCACCACGATGATCGGCACCGCGATGAGCTGGCGGTCGATCCGGGGCCGTTCGGCGGTAGCCGGTGCGGCGGTCGCCGTGCCGGCGCCGGCACTGACATCGGCGGTCACTGCCTGCGGCCCTTGGTGCGCAGCTCTCCGACCAGGTCGTTCCAGTGCAGTGCACCCCGTGGCTGCTGCTCGTCGTCCACCACCGCGACCAGCGGCGCCCGGGCGTCGAGCATGACGTCGACGGCGTCGTAGACCGTCCCGGACAGGGGCACCGTCACCAGCGGCGGCAGCTCGCTGGTCCCGGGCAGGTAGCTCCAGGCCACCGGGCGGCCGTGGGCGTCCGCGGAGTAGGTCGGGTGGCCGTCGCGAGTGGCCGTCCCGTCCAGCGCGATCTCCTGCAGCTCCAGGTGACTCAGCTCGAGCAGCGAGAGCCGGCGGACCGCCGCCCCGCTGCCCACGAACTCTGCGACGAACTCGTTGGCCGGGTGGGTGAGCACCTCGGCCGGGGTGTCGTACTGCTCGAGCACCCCGCCGGGGCCGAAGACCGCGATCCGGTCCCCGAGCTTCACGGCCTCGGTCAGGTCGTGGGTGACGAAGCAGATGGTCTTGGCGACCTGACGCTGCACCTCGAGGAACTCGTCCTGCAGCCGTTCCCGGGTGATGGGGTCGATCGCGCCGAACGGCTCGTCCATCAGCATCACGGCCGGGTCGGCGGCGAGCCCGCGGGCCACCCCGACACGCTGCTGCTGGCCGCCCGAGAGCTGGCGGGGATGGCGGTCGCGGAAGTCCCTGGGTTCCAGTCCCACCAGGTGCAGCAACTCGTCGACCCGCGCGGAGATCCGGTTGCGGTCCCAGCCGAGGATCTTCGGGACGACCGCGATGTTCTCGGCGATGGTGAAGTGCGGGAACAGGCCCACCTGCTGGATGACGTAGCCGATGCGGCGGCGGAGCTGGTCGGCGTTGACGCCGGTGACGTCCTCGCCGTCGAGCAGGATCCGTCCGCTGGTCGGCTCGATGAGCCGGTTCATCATCTTCAGCGTGGTGGTCTTGCCGCAGCCGGACGGCCCGATGAGCATCACGATGGCGCCGTCGGGCACCTCGAGGTTCAGGTCCCGCACGGCGGGCGTGGTCTGCTTCGGATAGGTCTTGGTGATGCCCTCGAGGGCGATCATGGGGCGGGCGCTCCCGCGGTGGCTGCGGCCGGGCGGTGCGGTCCGGACGGTCTCAGACACGAATCCCCCTGGGTGTGGTGAACCGCCCGATGACGGCGAACGCGATCTCGTAGACCGCGGCGACGACCAGGCACCCCAATGTGCCGGCCAGGACCTGGTTGAAGGAGTTGACGGCACCGAGCCGGGCCAGGCCGCTGAACAGCTGCTGGCCGAGGCCGGGTCCGCTGACGCTGGCCGCGACGACCGCGATGCCGATGAGGATCAGGGTGGCGACCCGGATCCCGGAGATGATCACCGGCCAGGCCAGCGGCAGCTGTACCCGGAGCATCCGGCGGGTCGACCCCATCCCCATGCCGCGCGCGGACTCCAGGACCGCGGTGTCCACCGAGGACAACCCGGCCGCCACGTTGCGCAGCACCGGATAGACGCCGTAGATGGTCAGCGCGACCACCGACGGTGTGACGCCCAGGCCGAGCGCGGGCTGCAGGAGCCCGAACAGTGCGAGCGAGGGCACGGTCAGCGCCGCGGAGGCGACGAGCAGCAGGCTCTCCCGGCTGCCCACGCGCAGGCTGCGCGACCACGACTCCGGCGTGAGCTGGTTGGTGTGCAGCACGACACCGAGCACCAGGGCGATGCCGCTGGCCATGCCGACGGCGATGGCCACCAGTAGGAAGTGCTGCTGGGCGGAGAACAGTAGAGCCTGTGTGTTCTGTGAGACGTAGTCGACGAATCCCATCGGGCTCCTTCCGCTCGGTCGGGCGGGTCCGTGCCACGACGGCCTGGCGGGCGCCGACCGAGCCGTTCGGCCGCGCCCACAGGTAGGTCACCCGCTGTCAAGGTTGGATTAACTCTTGCGGATGATCACTGCTCCTGCCGGATGGCGGCGTCCTATCGGGTGTGTTGTACGTCACATCGCGTATCGTTGCAGATCAGGGTGGGTACCGGACGAAACTGTGCGGCGCAATCGCAGCCGAACCGTGACCTCCCGCCGATCCAGCCGTGATGTCGGCACCACGGTCACCCCTTTGCCGGGAGCCGACCCGGGCTCACGGTGGGCAGAGGGTGCCGTTCTGCGGGGCCTTGCCCGCCACCAGCATCGCGTCGACGACGGCCGTCACGCACGGGGTCCGCGGATAGGCCCCGGTGCCGGCGCCCTGCCAGCCGAGGAACCGTGCGGTGAACAGGGTCTCGGCCGCCCGCTTGGCGCCCGCCAGTGGCGCCCGCGGATCGTGGGCGGTGCCGATGACCAGGATCGGGGGGGCGTCGATCGCCTGCCCGGGCGGCGCAGGGGCAGGCAGCGCGGGCCACGGGGCACAGACCAGCAGGCGCTGCGCCAGGGTGGCACCGAAGAGCGGATGATCCGTGCGCCAGTGGGCGGCGAGCTCACCGACCTCCGGCGGGGTGAGCCGGCGCCGCGCGTCGTTGCACGATGTCGCGAGCGCCGCGTCGAACCGGCCGTCGCGGCCGGTCACCGGGACGAGCACCGACAGTAGGCCGTCCGGGTTGCCGTCGACGGCCTGGGCGAGCGCCGCGCCGAGCCGGGACCAGCCCTGCGGCTCGGCCAGCCCCGCCAGGAGTGCGGTGACGGTGGCCCCGGCCGTCAGCCGGCGTCCTTCGGCGGAGACGAGGGGCTGCGAGCGCAGCCGGTCGAGCAGCGCCATCACTGCGGTCCGCGGGTCGTCGCCGAGCGGGCAGCTGCCCGCGGCGGTGCAGGCGGTGGCGAAGGCGTCGAAGGTGCTCTCGGCAGCCGCCGCCCGTGCCTCGGTCAGCTCCGGCTGGTCCTTGGCGGGATCGGGCGGCCCGTCCAGGACCAGCCGACCGACCGCCTGCGGGTGCGCCCCCGCCCAGCTCGCGAGGGCAGCGGCACCGTCGCCGACCCCGATTGCGGCAAGCCGTTCCACGCCGAGCTCGGTACGGATCTGCTCGACGTCGGCGGCGCTGCTGGACGTCCGGTAGGAACTGACCGCCCCGGACAGCAGCAGGTAGCAGTCCTGCACGATCGCCCGCGACCGCTCCAGCAGGGCCGTCAGGGCGGCCTCGCTCGTGGCGGCCGGGTCGGCGTCGACGACAGCGGAGCGGGCCGCCGGGGGCGCGCAGTCGAGCGCGTCCGTGCCCGCGCCGCGGCGGTCGAGGCCGATCAGCTGGTACTGCTCGAGCACTGTGGGCGAGACCTGGGTGGCGAGCCGGGCCGCGTGCCGGGCCGAGGGGGCGGTATCGCTGTCGCCGAGGACGAGCAGCGGGGGCCGGGTGTCCGGTGCGTCAGCGGTGCCCGCGCGGAGCACACCGAGCCGGGTCCGCCCCAGCCCGGGCTGGGCGGGATCGGTGGCCACGCCGATCTCCCCACACTCGAAGCGCAGGGTGCGACCGGCCGGGACCGGTGTGCCGAGCTCCGCGAGTGTGTCGTCGGTGCAGTCGACGAAGTCGATGGCGGAGTTCTGCGGCTCCGGCTCCGGGAGCTCGTCGGGGGAGGCGGGGGCCGGCGTGCTGACCGGTGGGAGCGTCGGTGCGTCGCCGCCGCGGACCGCCACCGGCGGGCGCTGCGAGGGCCCCACCGTGCAGCCGGCCAGCAGCGCGGTCAGGCAGCACAGGACGATCAGCAACGTGCGCCGGCCGCCCGCCCGCGCGCGTCGCGGCACTGAGGACACGCGCCGCTCCTTCCGAGTCGCCCGACCGTCGCCCGGCCACCCTGTCGCACGGCCGGTGTGGCCCCGGTGAGCACCCCCGCGTCAGCCCGCGTCGAGGGGGTGCAGCTGCAGGGCGAGCTGGAGCTGCCCGCTCGGTGGCGGCGCCGGGGGGCATGGCCGCCGGCTCCGGGCCGAGGCATGGGCCCGCGCAGCGAGGCCCGGTCGTGCGCGGTGTCGACGAGTGCGGACAGCCCGGCCTCGCGGCGTGGCACGCCGGGGCGGTCCCGGCTGCTCAGCGTTGCGCTCGCGTCTCGGGCACCGTGTCGTCGGCATCGAGGTCGCGGTCGCGGGTCTCCCGGTAGGTCGCCACCGCGATGATCGTCACCACCGCACTGGCCGCCACGTACGCGGCGATGGCGTAGCCGGTGCCGGTGGCCGCCAGCAGCCCCACCGCGATGACCGGCGCGAGCCCGCCGGCGAACACCGATGCCAGCTGGTAGCCGATGGAGACCCCGGAGTAACGCACCGTGGTGCCGAACAGCTCGGAGAGGAACGCCGCCTGCGGGCCGTACATCGCGCCGTGGAACACCAGCCCGCCGATCACGGCGATCACGGTGAGTGCGAAGTTGCGGGTGTCGAGCAGCGCGATGAACACGAACGCCCACACCCCGACGCCGACGGCGCCGAGCAGGTAGATCGGGCGGCGGCCGAACCGGTCGGACAGCGCACCCCACAGCGGGATCGTGATCAGGTGCACCGCGGCGCCGATGAGCACCGCACCGAGCACGAACGACGACGGCAGGTCGTATCGAGCGCGCAGGTAGGTCGCGATGACGATGGTGAAGATGTAGTACGAGACGTTCTCGGCGAACCGGGCGCCCATCGCGGTGAACACCTCGCGCGGGTACCGCTTGAACACCTCGACGATCGGGAGCGTCCGCTTCTCCCCGGTCGCGGCCCGGGTTTCGGCGCGCTGCTGCGCGGCCCGGAACACCGGCGACTCCTCCACGGCCAGCCGGACGTAGAGCCCGATGAACACGAGCACTGCGGAGAGCAGGAACGGGATGCGCCAGCCCCAGTCCTGGAACGCCTCCTCGCTCTGCACCACCGCCATGATCGCCAGGAGCGCGTTGGCCAGCAGCTGCCCGGCCGGTGCCCCCGCCTGTGGCCAGCTGGCCCAGAACCCGCGCCGCGCCGCATCGCCGTGCTCGGAGACGATCAGCACCGCGCCGCCCCACTCGCCGCCCAGCGCGAAGCCCTGGATCAGCCGCAACAGGATCAGCAGGGCCGGCGCGAGGACGCCGATCGTCGCGAAGCCGGGCAGCAGGCCGATCGCGAACGTCGCGAACCCCATCATCAGCAGGCTCAGGACCAGCAGTTTCTTGCGGCCCAGCTTGTCGCCGTAGTGCCCGAACACCAGGCCGCCGACGGGGCGGGCGACGAAGCCGACGGCGAAGGTGCCCAGTGCGAGCAGGGTGCCGACGAGCGGGTCGTCGCTGGGGAAGAACACCGTGGGGAACACCAGGGTGGCGGCGACCCCGTAGAGGAAGAAGTCGTACCACTCGACGGTGGTGCCGATCATGCTGGCCGACACCACCTTGACGATGCCGGAGCGGGGTTGACGGTCAGCAGTGGCCATGGGGTCTCCCGTTGCTCTCCGGTATGAACGCGTGCCGCGCGGTCAGCGCGCCGTCCAGCCGCCGTCCTGGGACAGCGAGGCCCCGGTGATGGAGGCCGAGGCCGGTCCGTAGAGGACGGCCGCCAGTTCGGCGACCTCGTCCGGCTCGATGAGCCGCTTCACCGCAACCGGGGTGAGCATGATCTGTTCGACGACCTCACCCGGGTCGATGCCGTGCGCCCGCGCCTGGTCGGCGATCTGGGCCTCCACCAGCGGGGTGCGCACGTAGGCGGGGTTGATGCAGTTGCTGGTGACGCCGTGAGCGGCGCCTTCCAGCGCAGCGACCTTGGACAGGCCCTCGAGGCCGTGCTTCGCGGTGACGTAGGCGGACTTGAACGGACTCGCCCGCAGACCGTGCACGCTGGAGATGTTGATGACCCGGCCCCAGCCGCGCTCGTACATCGTCGGCAGGGCGGCCCGGATCAACCGGAACGGCGTCTCCAGCATGATCGTCAGGATCTGGCTGAAGATCGCGGGGTCGAACTCGTGCAGCGGGGCGACGTGCTGGCGCCCGGCGTTGTTGACCAGCACATCCACCGCCGCCGGGAGGCCGTCCACGGCGGTGGTGTCCGACAGGTCGCAGACGACCGGTTCGACACTTCCGGTGCTCGGCCGCGCCGACCGCTCCGCTGCCACCGCCTCGGCCACCGCGTCGAGCCCGGCCGCGTCGAGGTCGACGGCGAGCACGGTGGCGCCGTCGGCCGCAAGCCTCCGGGTGATCGCGGCCCCGATGCCGCTGCCGGCCCCGGTGACCAGGGCCGTGCGACCCTCCAGCGGCGGTGACGTCCCTGCCATGCCCCGCGACGCTACGCGCCGCGGGCCCGCTCGCCACTGTGCTCGGAGTCCATCCGTTGGGCGTGATCGGTGTGCGCCCAGCCCACTCAGCTCGGCCCACTCAGCTCAGCTCACCGGCTCACTGGACCCGGGGCGCGCCGGACCCTTCCAACTCCAATCGGACCGCGACGGGCAGCTCGTCGACGCCCAGCGACGACCGGGCACCGGCCAGCACCTCCCGGTCGAGCCGGCGGCAGACCTCCGCGACGTCGGCGTCGTCGGCGAGCCACAGGGTCACCCGCATCGCGGGCGTCCGGTCGTCGCCCACCAGGCGGGCACGCGCCCGGGCGACCCCGGGCAGGGTGGCGGCCTGGTGCGCGACGGCGTCGGCCACCGCGGGTGCGGTGATCACGATGGCCGTGTCCGGGCCGTGGTCGAGCACCAGGTCGGGGCGACGCTCGGGGCGCAGGGAGCGCACCGTCCACAGCAGCCCGAGCGCGGCGAGCAGGAGCCCGGCGGCAATCGCGATGCTGCGGGCGAGGGTGGGCTGGGCGCGCAGGGCATCGGCGATCATCGGGTCCAGTAGTGGCCGCTGCGCCCGTCCGGTGCCGAACACCCCGTAGGACAGCAGCGCGGCCAGGGTGCCGGCGACCAGCAGGATCAGGCCCAGCAGCGCGACCAGCGTCCGGTCCCCGGCGGCGGAGCGGGCCACCGCGTGCCGCGAGCGGCGGCGCATCCGTGCGGGTGGCTCCGGGCGCTGGGTCGCCGTGGCCGGGGCCGCGCCGGTGGGATCGGTGGAGATGGGGGCGGTGGTCGCGCTCGCCGCGGGGTCCGCCGCCCCGGCCGGAGTGCTCATCGGGGTTCCTTCCGTGCACGTGTTCTGACGCTGACCCGCGGGCGACGCGCCAGCGGCAGCTCGTCGATCACCTCGCCCACCCGGCCGGTGACGGTGCGCCGCAGTTCCGAGGTGTCGGTGCTGCTCCCGCCCTGGCCTGCGCCCCAGCCCTCGGCCCGCACCGCGATCTTGCGGGCGGACGCGGTGACTGTGGCCGAGGCGACGTCGTCGGCGGCGCGCACACGGCGCCCGACGAGCCGGGCAAGGACCCGCGGCGACGTGGCCACGGTGATGTCCGGCGATGGGGCGGACAGCAGCACGTCGTGCCGCCGGGCGAACAGCGCCAGCAGCAGCAGGAGCAGGCCCACGACGGCGACGCCGATGGCGACGGCCGGGACCGGGGCGTCCTGCCAGGTCGTGTTCTCCAACGTGGTGCGCCAGGCCACCCAGGGCACCACCAGCCCCTGACCGGTGACCGGCCGCACCCAGGCGGCGACGACCTCGACGACCACGAGCACGCCTACCGCCACCAGACCGAGACCCAGCAGCGGGGCGAGCACCCGGAGCAGAACCCGCATCACGTTCCTCTCTACTGCAGCCGGGGCGGGGCGGGCTCGCCGCGCAGCCCCGACACGGTGACGGCCAGCGTGCGGACGCGGTACCCGGCGAGCCGCTGGAGCTCCTCGCCGATCCGGGAACGGACCGCGTCGACGACCGACTTGACCTTCGCGGGGTAGCCGAGGGCCAGCTCGAGGCGGACGTCGACCGCATCGGGGTCACCCGCACCGGTGCTGACCCGGGCGCTCGCGCCGGTCTCACCGACTTCGATCCCGGCCAGCCTGCGCTCGCTGCGCAGCGTGCCCGGGACCTGGTCGGCGGCGTGCTCGATGATCTTGCGGAGCACGGTCGGGTGGATGTCGAGTCGGCCGCGTTCGGCTGGATCGAGAACCGCCGCGGAGGCGGTGCTCACCGGTCCCGTCCTCGTCCGAGTACGCCGCTGATGTCGAGCTCACCGTCGAGGACGCGGCCGATCACCAGGCCGAGTGCGCCGACGAGGAGCGCGATGAGGAAGGCAGGAAACCCGCCGATGGCACCGGCGGCACCGAGGATGAGACCTGCCAGCAGGCCGGTCTGGGTCGCGTTCATCTGGCTCTCCTGGATGTATGCCTGGAATGTGTGGTGTGCGTCGGGCTCAGTGGACCCGGCTCCTGCGCTGCCGGCGCACCGTGCGGAGGGCGGCGATCGCCACCCGGACCGGGAACGGCAGGTCGGCGACGACCACGATCGGGGCGTCGTAACGGGCGTCCGCCCGATCGGGATCGCCATCCGGTGGGCCGGGGCCGCCGTCCGATACGGCGGCCCCGGACCGGAACCGGGCCAGACCGGCGACGAACGCGTCCGGGTCGCCCCCGCGATCCGGGTGGTTGTCGCGGATGAAGGCCCGATACGCCGCCCGCTCCTGCGGGGTCATCTCGGGGTTCACGGGCCGCCCGCCGGCGATCCGGTCGTGTCCACGTCGGTCACCGTGATGTCCACCGGAGCGCCTCCGCACAGGGCCGCAACCTCGCGGCGCAGGAGGCGGACGACCTCCGGGAACGGCCGGTCCAGGTAGAGAACCACCCCGAGTTCGACCGGTTCGCCCACCTCGCCGATCCGGACGCCGGCGAGGCGACGCCCGGGCAGGTAGGTCGCCACCGCACCGAAGGCGCCGGCGTCCAGCCGGGCGACGGCCGGGTGCGCGGTCACGACGGCGGCGACCTGCTCGGCCAGGTCGGGGCCCCGGTCCGGGGCGAGCCGCTGCGATCCGGCTGTCCCGGTCGTCTTGGCCACCGGCGACGGCTCGGCGGTGGTCGGGCTCACTCGACGCGCGACGGCTGTGCGGCCGCGGTCTCGCCGCCGTTGTCGGCGTCCGGCAGGTGGATGTCATTGACGGCGATGTTGACCTCGATGACCTCGAGGCCGGTCATGCGCTCCACAGCGGTGATCACGTTGCGGCGGACCGCGCGGGCCAGCTCGACGATCGACGCGCCGTACTCCACGATGATGTCGAGGTCGATCGCGGCCTGCTTCTCGCCCACCTCGACCTGGACGCCCGCGACGTTCGCGGCCCCGGTGCCACCGCCGGGGATCCGCTCGCGGATCGCGCCGAACGCGCGGGACACCCCGCCTCCCATCGAGTGCACGCCCGAGATCTCCCGCGCCGCGATGCCGGCGATCTTCTGCACGACGGAGGCGGCGATGGTGGTGCGGCCCTGGCTGGTGTCCTCGGTCAGCCGGGCCGGAGTGGCCGTGCCTGACGGCGTCGCCGCGGTGGTGGTCGTGGTGGCGCCGGTGTTTGCCGTGCTCTGGGTCATCTCGCGCTCCTTCTCCTGACGGTCACTGCTCGTCGCCCGGCCCCTGTTCGTGCGTGCCGGCCGCATGGGGGTAAGACGTCAATACCCGCTGTGCCCTCACCCCACATCACCCGATCAGAGGGTTCGGGTGGCGCGCATCACCGGGTCCGGCGGTAGCGCAGGAGCAGGGTGTCGTCCGCATGCAGGGCGCTGGCGAGCGACATCGCCCGCGTCGGCGTCCCGGGTGCACCGTGGGCGATGCGGCCGGCCTCGCCACCGACCAGCAGCGGGGCGAGCGTCAGGCAGAGTTCGTCGACGGCGTCGGCGGCGACCAGGTCGCCGTGCAGGCCCGGGCCGCCCTCGCAGAGCACGCGGTGCAGCCCGCGACGGTCGAGCTCGCCGAGCACGCCGCGGGGGTCCAGCCGCTCGAGGACGACCACGTCGCCCCCGGCCGCCGCCAGCCGATCCCGCTGCTGCGCCGGGGCCGACTCGAGGGTGAGGATGATCGGGGGAACCGCGGTGTCGGTGAACAACGGGCTCTCGGGGTCGAGGTTCGCCGAACCGGTGACGACGGCGATCGGCGGGGGAGTGCTGCGGCCCTCGGTGGGCCGCCGGGCGCCCCGGTAGTTCTCGGCGCGGACCGTTCCGGCGCCGACCAGGATCACGTCGGTCAGCCGGCGCAGCAGCCCGAACACCCTCTTGTCGGCCTCCGAGCCCAGCCCGCCGGAGCGCCCGTCGACCGATACCGCGCCGTCCAGGCTGGACACGAAGTTGACCCGCACGTAGGGCCCGTCGAGGTCGGCGGGGTAGGCGTAGGTCGCCGCCAGGGTGGAGTCGTCGATCTCGCTGAGCTCGCTGCCGGGGGTGGGCCACAGTCGCTGCACGCCGCCATCCCAGCACCTGCACGCGCTGCTGTCTCGACGGCCGGTCGGCTGGTCGATGACCGCGCCGCAGCTGACGTTGGTGACGGTCGCGGTCATGGCGCCGGCCCGGTCCCGCGGTGATCTCCTTGGCCAGCGCGCCGCCGACAGCCCCGCCTGCCCCCCAGATCACCGCGTTCTGTCCCTCGAGCAGCATGCCGATCCTCCTTGCCGGTGAACTTGCCCGGTGGGTTGCCCCGGGTGTGGTCGCCCCGCCGACGAACGAGCCGGGCGCGAATCGACATGTCCACCACGACAAACACGGTCGGGCCGGGATCAGGCCCGCGCCGTGGTCTCGGCCGGCCGCTGGGCGAGGTAGCGACGCTCGGCGTCGGCGCTCGCCAGCTCCAGCGCCTCGCGGTAGGCGACCGCGGCCTCGCCCGCGCGGTCGAGGCGGCAGCAGATCGGCCCGGGTCGCGGGCAGCAGGTGGTAGCCGGCCAGCGCGCCGGATGCCCGAAGGGGCGTCGACGCGCACCAGGCCCGCCGCCGGACCCACGGCCACCTCGAGCAGGCCGATCCCCTCGGTGATCTCCGCGGTGTCCCAGCGGGTGCGGTCCTGCCGCTCCAAGGCCACGAGGTCGTCCGCGTCGTCGACACGGGCGGCGCGCCGCGCGTCGTGCAGCAGCATCAACGCCAGCAGGCCGAGGACCTGGCGCGGTTGGCGCGACAGCCGTCACCTGGCCGTGAGCCGGATCACCCACCATGCCATGCCCGCGCCTCGTGCGCCGGGGCCGCGACATGGCTGGAGGTGCGCCGAATGCTAGTCCACGAGGTCGGCGTAGCGCTGTGCCCGCTCGGCGGGCGACGTGCGGGGGCACGTGGAGCAGGCCGCGCCGTCGCCGGACACCTTGAAGTAGTAGCAGCAGGAGGTGCGCTTCCGGGACAGCCAGACGCGGCCTCGCCCGTCGACGAACGGCTGCAGCGCGGTGGGCTCGGGGAACTCGGCCGTCCCGCCCGGGAGCACGAGTCCCGCCTCGCGCAGCGTCGCCGTCATCGCGAGCCGGTCGCGGCAGGTCGTGAGGCCGTCCGCGCCGCGCCAGACGCCGGTGTCCAGGGCGTCGAAGAACGCGCCGAGCAGCGCCCGCCGCGGCAGGGGGCGACCGGGTACGTACTCGGCCAGGAACTCGTCGGCGTGCCCGCGGATCTGGGCGCGCAGCACCGCCGCGAGCGCGTCGACGTTGCCGACCACGGTGGCGGCCGGGTCGCCGGCGGCGGGATCGTCGGGAAGACACCAGAACCGCTCGTCGAGCAGGGCGGTGGCCACCGGGATCGGGTTGCCCGGGCCCCGGCGGAACGCCAGCGCGGCCCGGCCGAGCACGGGGACGCGGCGGGCATGCCGGAAGAAGGCCGCACCGGTCAGCCCGGGCAGGCTCGCGCACCAGTGCAGGACGAAGGCGCTCGCGGTGGTCGGGTGTGTCCCGCCGTACCAGCCGGGCAGCGCGGCGGCGGTGTCGGCCTCCCAGCGCGCGACGAACCCGGCGTCGACGTCGCTGCAGCGGGTCCAGCCGTCCGCGGCGGGCGCCGGCCCGACGTGCAGGTCGAGGCCCTCGACGGCGGCGGACACCCGGGCCGCCGTCTCCGCGACCGCGGAGGAGAGCGAGAGCGTCATGCGAGTGAGGTTAGCCTAACTTTTGTCGATCGACACGCCCGGGTGGCCGAGTGAGGGAGGGCTGCCCTCTGTCATGACAGGCTTGCCTCACTTATGGTGAGTATCGCCGTGGATCACCGTGGCCGCGATCACCCGATGGAACGACTGGAGGCCGAGTGACGACGACCGCCGCTCCGTCGTCACTCCCCTCGAGTGGACGGCACCCGGGGCCGACCGGCTCGCTGCGCCGTCGCCGGCTCCTGGGCCTGACGCTGCTGACCGCGCTGCTCGTCGCGTGCTGCCTGGCCAGCGTGGCGATCGGCGCGAAGGCGATCCCCCTCGGCCATGTGTGGGACGCGCTGGTCGCGCCGACCGGCTCCGAGGACGACATCGTCGTGCGCTCGTTGCGGGTCCCGCGCACCGTGCTCGGGATCCTGGTCGGTGCGGCGCTAGGGCTCGCCGGTGCGCTGATCCAGGGCCACACCCGCAACCCGCTGGCCGACCCCGGTCTGCTCGGCGTCAACGCCGGCGCCGCGTTCCTCGTCGTGATCGGCATCTACGTCTTCGGCGTCACCACGCTGTTCGGCTACGTGTGGTTCGCCTTCGCCGGTGCGCTCGCCGCCAGCGTCGCGGTCTTCCTGCTCGGCTCGACCGGACGCAGCGGCCCCACCCCGGTCACGCTCGCGCTCGCGGGCGCCGCGCTGAGCTACCTGCTGCAGGCACTCACCACCTCGGTGATCCTCGTCGACGTCGAGACCCTGGACGCCTACCGGTTCTGGAACGTCGGCTCGCTCGCCGGCCGCGACGGCGAGGTGGCCGGCCAGGTGGTCTGGTTCCTGGCGATCGGCGCGGTGATCGGGCTGGCCAGCGCCCCCGCGCTGAACGCGCTCTCGCTCGGCGAGGACGTCGCGCGGTCGCTCGGCCAGTCGGTCCGGCGGACCCGGGTGCTGGGCATCGTGGCGATCACGCTGCTGGCCGGCGGGGCCACCGCGGCATGCGGACCACTGGTGTTCGTCGGACTCGTCGTCCCGCACGTGGTCCGGGTGTTCACCGGGCCGGACTACCGGTGGTTGCTGCCGGCCTCGGCGCTCACCGGCGCTGTGCTGCTGCTGATCGCCGACATCCTGGGCCGGGTCGTGGTCCGGCCCGGCGAGCTGCAGGTCGGGATCCTGCTGGCGCTGATCGGTGCGCCGTTCTTCATCGCTCTCATCCGCCGCCGGAAGATGGTGCAGCTGTGACGCGGACGTCGATGCGGACGATGCCGGCGGCGGCGCCGCAGCGCCCGGCGGTGCCGGGCCGGGTCCCGGTACGGGTCGGGCGTGCGTCGGGGGTGTGGCGGCCGCGTTCGGTGGGGGTGCTGGCCATCGGCGCCGCTGTGCTCGTGCTGGCGGTGGCGGTGAACATCGGCCGCGGCGAGTTCCCGATCAGCATCGGCGAGGTCCTGGCCGTCCTGGCCGGCGGCGGCGAGGCGAGCCAGCAGTTCATCGTGTTGGAGCTGCGGCTGCCGCGCTCGCTGACCGGCGCGCTGGTGGGGGCGGCGCTGGGGGTGTCGGGCGCGATCCTGCAGGCGATCGCACGCAATCCGCTGGCCAGCCCCGACATCATCGGCATCACTGCCGGTGCCGGCGCGGCCGCCGTGACCGTCATCGTGCTCGGCGGCAGCTTCGGGGCGATCGGAGGGCTGGCCGCGGCGGTCGGGCTGCCGATCGCGGCGCTGCTCGGCGGGCTGGTCACCGCGGGCCTGATCTACGGGCTGGCCTGGCGAAAGGGCATCCAGGGTTTCCGGCTGGTCCTGGTCGGCATCGGGATCAACGCGATACTCTACGCCACGATCAACTGGCTGCTCGTCGTCGCGCAGGTCTACGAGGCCTCCCGGGCGCAGGTCTGGCTCAACGGGAGCCTCAACGCCCGCGGCTGGGAACACGTGGTCCCGGTCGCGATCGCGCTGGGCGTGCTGGTCCCCGCGGCGCTGGTACTCGCGCACCAGCTGGGTGGCCTGCAGTTCGGTGACGACACCGCGCAGGGCCTGGGGATCCGGGTGAACGGGGCGCGCACCGCGCTGCTGCTGGTCGCCGTCGGGCTGGCCGCGGTCGCGACCGCCTCGGCCGGGCCGATCGCCTTCGTCGCGCTCGTCGCCCCGCAGATCGCCCAGCGCCTCGTCGGGGTGGCGCGCCCGCCCCTCGCCGCGTCGCTCGTGCTGGGCGCGGCGCTGACCGTGACGGCGGACCTGATCGCGCGCACCGCGTTCGGCGGCACCGAGCTGCCGGTCGGCATCGTCACCGCGGTGCTCGGTGCGCCGTACCTGCTGTACCTGCTCGCTCGTCAAGGCCGGGAGGCCCGCGCATGACCCAGACCAGCGTCCAGACCGCCGAGCGCCCGGCGCCTGCGCCCCGGCCCGTCCGGCTGCGCGCCAACCGGGTGCAGCTCGGATACGGCGAGCGGGTCATCGTCGACGGCCTCGATCTCGATGTGCTGGGTGGCACAGTCACCGCGGTCATCGGGCCCAACGGCTGCGGCAAGTCGACGCTGCTGCGGGCGCTGGGCCGGCTGCTCAAACCCGGTGGCGGCCAGGTACTGCTGGACGGCAGACGGATCGACCGCATCCCGACCAAGGAGGTCGCGACGGTCCTGGGCATCCTGCCGCAGTCCCCGGTCGCGCCGGAGGGGCTGACGGTGGCCGACCTGGTCGCGCGGGGCCGGCACCCGCACCAGGCCTGGTACCGGCAGTGGTCCTCCGACGACGAGCAGGCCGTCGCCGAGGCGCTGAGCTGGACCGGCATGCTCGACCTCGCCGAGCGCCCGGTCGACGAGCTGTCCGGCGGGCAGCGGCAGCGGGCGTGGATCTCCATGGCGCTGGCCCAGGGCACCGACCTGCTGCTGCTCGACGAGCCGACTACCTTCCTCGATCTCGCCCACCAGGTCGAGGTGCTCGAGATGGTCCGCCGGCTGCACACCGAGGTCGGCCGGACGATCGTCATGGTGCTGCACGACCTGAATCTGGCGGCCCGCTACGCCGACCGGCTGGTCGCGATGCGCGGCGGGCGTGTGGTGGCGGCGGGCGAGCCCGGCGAGGTGATCACCGAACCGCTGCTGCGCGAGGTGTTCGGGCTGGACGCGCGCGTCATCCCGTGTCCGGTGTCGGGCACCCCGCTCGTCGTGCCGGTCGGGACCCAGGCCACGCACTGACCCCGACTCGCGCGCACCCGGACCCCGACTCGCGGGTGGCCTCACCCCGACTCGCGGGGGTTGCCGCGAGTCGGGGTGAATCCGCTGCTGAGTCGGGGTGAGCCCGGGCGGGCTGGCTACGCTGCGATCATGGCGAAGACCGCTCGCGAGACGTTCCGGGTGCCCGCAGGCGAAGTCGACCTCGCAGCCCTCGATCCGCGCGCCCGCCCGATCGGCCCGAAGGACAAGGCCGCGGCCGAAGCCGAGATGATCGATCTGGACGCGCGGATCGACACCCGCCAGGAGGCGCTCTACGCCGAGGCCGTCCGGGGTGGGAAGCGGGCCGTGCTGCTGGTGCTGCAGGGCATGGACACCTCGGGCAAGGGTGGCGTGATCCGGCACGTCGTGGGGATGGTCAATCCGCTGGGCCTGCACATCGCGTCGTTCAAGAAGCCGACCGAGGAGGAACGGCGGCACCACTTCCTGTGGCGGGTCCGCAAGCAGGTGCCGCGCCCGGGGCTGATCGGGGTGTTCGACCGCTCGCACTACGAGGATGTGCTGGTCGCGCGCGTCGAGGCGCTGGTGCCCGAGGAGGTCTGGCGAGCACGCTACGACGAGATCAACGCGTTCGAGGCCGAACTCGCCGAGCGGGGCGTCACGATCATCAAGTGCATGCTGCACATCTCGCCGCAGGAGCAGGCGGAGCGGCTGCTGGCCCGCCTCGACGACCCGACCAAGCGCTGGAAGTACAACCCGGCGGACGTGGACGCCCGGGCGAAGTGGTGGGACTACCAGGCCGCCTACGCCGATGCGCTGCGCCGCTGTGACAGCGACATCGCGCCCTGGTACGTCGTCCCGGCCGACCGCAAGTGGTACCGGAACTGGGTGGTCGCGACGCTGCTCGCCGAGACCCTGGACGAGATGGACCCGCAGTTCCCCCAGCCCGACTTCGACATCGAGGCCGAACGGGCGCGCATCGCGGCGAGCATGATCGCGTGACGGCCCGGTCGCGACGGGCCGCGGTCGGACTCGCGCTGCTCGGCGCCCTGCTCGCCGGCTGCGGTCGGGGCGAGGGTGGGGGCGCCGACCCTGCGTCCCCCGCTTCGCCGGCTCCCGCGACGCCGGCTGCACCGACCTCCGCGCCGGTCCCCGACGATCCGGACGCGGCGGCCTGCCGGCGCCACGCCGGCACCGTGGAGACCGTGCGTCGGACGGCCGGCACGATCAGCGCCGGACCGATGCTGCCGGCCGGGGTGGCGCTGGTCCTGCTGGCGCCACGCGATGCCTACGCGGGGCCGCAGGCGCGGGACGCCGCACTGACAGCGGCGATGACCGAGGTGGTCGACGCCATCGACGACCTGGACGCCCAGGGCCGCGACCGGTTGCCGCCGGGCGCGAACCCGGCGCAGGACAAGGTCCAGCTCGACGCGACCCGCATCGTGGCCGCGCTCGACGCCGTCGACCGGGCGTGTCCGGGACCGGGCTGAGCCGGGCCGGGCCGACTGTGCGCTCTCCGAACCAGTGCGTGCGGCGCCCAGAACGCGAGCGCCGCCGAGAGCGCGGCCATCGGGATCGTCAGCACCCACGCGACGAGGATGTTGCCGGCGACGCCCCAGCGCACCGCGGACAGCCGCTTGGTCGCGCCGACCCCCGAGGATGGCCGAGGTGATCGTCTGCGTGGTGGAGATGGGCGCGGCGAACGCGAACGCACCACCCAGCAGGGGATCTCGCGCCGGGATCAGCTCAACAGGGTCCGCCCGATGATCTCCTTCATGATCTCGTTGGTGCCGCCGAAGATCGCCTGTACGCGGGAGTCGACGAACGCCTTGGCAATCGGGTACTCGAGCATGTAGCCGTACCCGCCGTGCAGCTGCACGCAGCGGTCTACGACGCGCTTGAGCAGGTCGGAGGCCCACCACTTCGCCTTTGCGGCGTCGGCGATGGAGAGCTCGCCCTCGACGTGCTCACGGATGCAGCGGTCGACGAAGACACGGGCGATGGTGATCTCGGTGTCCATCTCGGCCAGCTCGAACCGGGTGTTCTGGAAGTTCCCGATGGGCCGGCCGAAGGCCTTGCGGTCCTTGGCGTACTGCAGGGTGTGCCGCAGGGCGGCCTCCGCGCCCGCGACGCTGCCCACCGCGATCGACAGCCGTTCCTGGGCGAGGTTCTGCATCAGGTAGATGAAGCCCTGGCCGACCTCGCCGAGCACGTTCGCGGCCGGCACCCGGACATCGGTGAACGACAGCTCCGCGGTGTCCTGGGCCTTCATGCCCACCTTGTTGAGCCGGCGGCCGCGCTCGAAGCCGGCCATCCCGCGCTCGACCACCAGCAGGCTGAAACCGTGGCTGCCCGCGGCGGCGTCGGTGCGCGCCACGACGATCACCAGGTCGGCCATGATGCCGTTGGTGATGAACGTCTTGGAGCCGTTGAGGATCCAGTCGCCGGAGGAGTCCTGGACCGCGGAGGTCTGGATGCCCTGCAGGTCGCTGCCGGTGCCCGGCTCGGTCATCGCGATCGCGGTGATGATGTCCCCGGAGCAGAAGCCGGGCAGCCAGCGCTTCTTCTGCTCCTCGGTGGCGAGGCGCAGCAGGTAGGGCGCGACGACGTCGTTCTGCAGCGGGAAGCCGAGACCGCTCGTCCCGGCCGCCGCGATCTCCTCGGTCAGCACGGCGTTGTAGCGGAAGTCGTCGACGCCGCCGCCGCCGAACTCCTCGGGGACGTCGGTGCCCAACAGGCCCGCGGCGCCGGCGGCCTTCCAGACCTCACGGCTGACCTGACCGTCGGCCTCCCACTGCTCGTGGAAGGGCGCGACCTCCTTGGCGAGGAAGGAACGGACGAGGTCGCGGAAGGCGTCGTGTTCGGCGTCGAAGATGTCACGCTGCATGCGCGCAGTCTCACATACTCGTCGGTAACCTCGGAACGGCTCGGGCGTGCCGATGATGGCCTGGGAAGGCCGGATACCCTCCGGCCATGAGGCTGACGTCGGCCGCGGTGAACCTGCGGGACAAGGTGATCCGGCGTGGCATCGCCGACCTCACCCGCATGCCGCGCACGGCGATCGCGGCGGGCCCGCACGGGACGTTGTACCGCTACCTGCCGCTGCCCGCCGACCCCGACCACCCCGCCGACCCCGCGGGCCCTGCCGTTCACGGGCGACCGGTGCTGCTGGTGCCCCCGCTGGGCGCCCCCGGCTCCGCCTACGACCTGCGCCGGGGCTGCTCGCTGGTCGAGCATCTACTGCAGGCCGGACGCACCGTCTACCTGATCGACTATCGCCCGATCTCCTTCGCCGAGCGCGGGCTCGGCATGGAGCACTGGGTCGACGACGTGGTGCCCGACGCGATCCGGCGGGTCGCCGCGGACGCGGGTTCCGGTGTGCACCTCGTCGCCTGGTCCCTCGGCGGCATCTTCGCCCTGCTCACCGTGGCCGCCGCGGTCGAGGCGGGAGAGCCGCTCCCGGTGCACACGATCACCGCGATCGGCAGCCCCGTGGACATCTCGGCCGTCCCGCTGGTCGCGCCGCTGCGCCCGCTCGCGGCCGTGACCGGAGGTCGGGGGCTCTCGGCGGTCTACCAGCTCGTCGGTAGCTTCCCGGCACCCGTGGTGAGCTGGGCGTTCCAGCTCACCGCCGTCGACAAGCTGGTCACCAAGCCACTGACCCTGCTCTCGCGGCTCGACGACCGGGACTGCCTGGCCCAGATCGAGGCCGTCGACCACCTGATGAACAACATGCACGGCTACCCGGGGCGGGTCTTCGGCCAGATCTACCACCTGCTGTTGCGCAACAACGACCTCGCCGACGGCAAGCTCGCGCTGTCCGGGCGCAGCATCCCGCTGTCCGCGGTGGAGGTGCCCGTGCTCGTCGTCGCCGGACGCAGCGACGTGATCGCCCCGCTCGCCGCGGTGCAGCGGGTCGCCGGGCTGCTCACCGGATCGCCGGAGGTGCGGTTCGAGACCGCGCCCGGCGGGCACCTCGGCGTGCTCACCGGACGCAGGGCCCGCGAGACGACCTGGGCGCACCTGGACCGCTTCCTCGACGACCACGCGCCCTGACCTCGGACACCGCCGCCGGCAGCACCCTCGGCACCGCCGCGCGGGGCGCACCGGGCCTCCGCTCGTTCGTTCCCTGCGAAACTCGGCCACGACCCGTGACCATGGCGAGAAGGGGGAAGGGTACCCCGTGTGGAGAGCGGTGGCCTCAACCTGAACCTGCTGGACGCCGCGCTGTTGCTGTTGCTCGTCCTCGTGTCGATACGAGGGTGGCGGCAAGGGGCGGTGTCGCAGATCGCCGCGTTCGGTGGTCTTGGGCTCGGGCTGCTCGCGGGCGTGTGGGCGGCGCCTCGGATCGCCGGGTTGTTCGTGAACGAGCCGGGGTCAGGCGGCGCGCTCCTGACGCTCGGTGTGCTCCTCGTCGCGGTGCTGATCGGCCAGAGCATCGGCATAGTCATCGGCTTGCGCCTGTACGGTGCCGTGCACCGCCTCCGGGTGGGCGTGGCCGACCGGGTGGCGGGTGTGGGGGTCGGCGCTCTCGGCCTGCTGCTCGTTGTCTGGCTGTTGTCGGGCGTGCTGGCGCAGGGCCCGTTCCCCGGCCTCGCGCAACAGGTTCGCGGCTCTCAGGTCGTCCAGGCCCTCGACGACACGCTGCCGCCTCGCCCCGACGTCGTCGGCCGCATCTCCACCTACCTGGATGAACACGGCTTCCCGCAGGTGTTCGCGGGCCCGGGCCGCGGGATCACGGCGCCGCCGGTGCCACCCACCGCCGACGCGGCGGTGCGGGCAGCGGCTGCCGCCGGGCAGCGGGGCACGGTGCAGATCCGGGCACTCGGCTGCGGCAACACGATCGGCGCGGGGTCGGGGTTCGTCACCCGGCCCGGGTTCGTCGTCACGAACGCCCACGTCATCGCGGGTTTCGACCGGTTGCGCGTGCGGGACGCCGCAGGCGAGCACGCCGCCGTCGCGATACACGTCGACCCTGCACTCGACATCGCCGTCCTCTCCGCCCCGGACGTTCAGGCGTCCGCGATCGGCTGGACCGACGCTCCGGCCGCCCGCGGCGCCGAGGGGGCCACCCTCGGATTTCCCGGCGGGCAGTCGCAGATGGTGGTGCGGCCCGCGACGGTGCAGAGCCGGATCGACGCCGTGGGCCGCGACATCTACGGGGAGGGCAGCGTGCGGCGCGAGATCCTCGCCCTCACCGCTGCCGTGGAGCGCGGGGACTCCGGCGGGCCCTTCGTCACCAGCGACGGCCTCGTCGGTGGCGTCGTCTTCGCCGGCGACCCCGGCGGCGGCGCCGGGTACGCGCTCACCGCTGAACAGGTCCGTCCCGGCATCGAGGACGCGATCACCCGCAACCAGGAGGTCGGCGTCGGCGCCTGCCGCTTCTGATGCCCGCAGAACTCGGATCGCCGCTCAGCTTCCGCAGTGCCCGTTCGCCGGCCGCGGCACGTCGAGCGCCGGGCTGCGGTCGAAGAACCCCGAGGGCTGCAGTGAGAACCCGACGTACTGCACCGGCATCACCGGCCAGTCCTCGAGCCGGGCCTGGTGGTGGGTGCCGAAGGTGTACCAGACGACGACATCGGTGTCGGCGACGTCGCGGTCCGCCGTGGTCCACCGTGGCAGTCCCTCGCCGCCCTGGTGCTGGTTCGGGTAGTCGCCAGCGGCGTGCATCTCGGCGGGGGAGTGCGGGGTGACCCACAGGTGCTGGGCCATGAATCCCGCCCGCTTCATCACGCTCGCGTCGGGCTGCACGAACGGCACGACCGTGCCGTGCGGTTTGAGCACGTACCCGACCGGCTCGCCGACGGCGTTGACCACATGCGGATTGACGATCTTCCAGTACCGCGCCGAGTCGAGGCTGACCCTGCGCTGCGCGGCCTGCTCGGTGCCCAGCAGCGTGGCGACCGTCCGGAAGCCGTTGCCGATCGGGTTGTCCGGGCCGGGCGGGTCGGTCTCGGTGTTGATCTCGTACACGGAGTTGGCGACGCCGTCGACGTCGAGGTCCAGGCGCATGTTGAACACGTGCTGGTGGATCGGCGCGTAGAGCCCGTCGGCGTTGAGCAACTGCCCGTGCGTCGGCGTGGTGCCCGGTGGTACCGCGCCGGTGGACAGGATGCCGGTCAGCTTGACCTCGAACTCGATGTTCCCGTCCTGGTAGAGGTACCAGAAGAAGCCGTACTCGTAGTTGCCCACGGTGGCGACGAACGAGATCACCAGCCGCCGCGAGCGGCGCACCTCGGTCTTCTCGGTGCGGAAGTCGGTGTGTTTCCAGAGCAGGCCGTAGTCCTCCTCGTGCAGGCACACCGCGTTCGGGATGGTCAGCGGGTTGCCGTCGCCGTCGACGATCACGCCGTCGAAGTAGCGGATCTCGCCCAGGCAGTCGCAGCCCAGCTCCAGCGGGTTGGCCAGGGTGCCGATGTTGTACTCGCCGGCGTCGAAGGCGTTCTTGCGCCGGTGCGTCGGGGCCGGGTCGCCGTAGGGCACGACCATCTCCGAGAGGGAGGCCCGGTGCAGCACGGAGCGCAGCCGGTCGCCGTCGGCATAGCGCACCGTGTGCAGGACGACGCCCTCGCGTGGGGTGAAGCCGATCCGCAACCGCCACTTCTGCCAGCGCACCTCGTGCCCGTTCACCTCGAACGACGTGCCCTCGGGCTGGGTGATCTCGATGGGCTTGAGATCGGTGCGCGTCGGGTGTGCGTCGGGTGTGTAGGGCCCGGGCTCCCGGGGGACCGGGATCATCCCGTGGTCCTGCAGGTCGACCACCCGCTTGGCGTTCATGTCGACGTAGACGATCAGGTTCTCGACGGGGTGGGCGTAGCCGTTGTCGTCGGGCCCGCCGATCTTGACCCAGACCAGCGCGCGGAGCAGCCGACCCTCGTTCTCGTCGCCGTAGTGGCCGGCCGACCACGGGTCGACCATCACGCCGTCGAACTCCGTGATCCCGCGCTCGCGCAGCGCTTGCTGCACCTGCTGCGAGGACTTGACGATCTCCTCGCACTCGAAGAACTCCTCGAGCATCACCTGTGGCTGTACGCCCGGCACGTGCTCCCAGCTCACGACGCTGCGGTCGGTGAGTGACACGACGGTCTCGTAGGTCCGGCCGTCGGACTTGTCGAGCACGACCGCGAACGCCTGCCGGTCGACCGGGGTGCCGTCCGCGTCGTGGGCGAGCACGGCGTCCTTGGCGGGTTCGCGCAGCACGAGCGAGACGAACCGGGCGGCCGGCCCGATGCGTCCGGCGCCGCGGAGCAGGTCGACCGCGGCGGTGATCTCCGCGGCGGACAGCGGTTCGAGCGGGTGGGTGAGCGTGGTGTCCGGCGTCGTTGCCGATTCGGTCACGGTCATGACGTCTCCTCGTGACGGGGGGGGCGCCCCTCACCCTGCACTGCATGACGCAGGTCACGCCAGGGGTGATCCGGATATATCCGGCGCTTCGTCGCGACCGCGGTGGGGAGTTCGGTGTTGACTGGGGCGATGCGCTACCTCGAGAACATCGGAACCGCGAAGCGCTACTCGGCCATCGGCCTGGGTACCTGGCAGTTCGGCTCCCGGGAGTGGGGCTACGGCGGCGACTACGCCGACCGCGAGGCCGGCCGGATCGTCGCGCGGGCGCGCGAGCTCGGCACCACCGTGTACGACACCGCGGAGATCTACGGCTTCGGCCGCAGCGAGCGGATCCTCGGCCAGGCGCTGCGCGAGTCGGGCGGCACCGACGACGTCGTCGTCGCGACCAAGGTCTTCCCGGTGCTACCCATGGCGGGTGTCGTCGAGCAGCGCGGCGTGGCCAGCGCGCAGCGCCTCGGCGTCAAGACGATCGACCTTTACCAGGTCCACCAGCCCAACCCGGTCGTTCCGGACAGCACGACCATGCGGGGCATGCGGGCGCTGCACGACGTCGGGATCGTCGACGAGGTCGGCGTCAGCAACTACCCACTGCAGCGCTGGCAGCGTGCCGAGGTCACCTACGGCTCCCGGGTGCTGTCCAACCAGGTGCAGTTCAGTCTGGTCTCGCGCGCGCCGCTGGACGAGATGCTGCCGTGGGCCCAGCGCACCGGGCACGTGATCATCGCGTACAGCCCGCTCGCGCAGGGGCTGCTGTCCGGGCGTTACGACGAGACGAACCGGCCGACGGGCGGCGTGCGCTCGGCGAACGCGCTGTTCCTGCCGGAGAACCTGCAGGCCGCCCGCCCGTTGCTCGACGCCCTGCGCGACGTCGCGCGGGCGCACGACGCCACCCCGGCCCAGGTCGCGCTGGCCTGGGTGATCCATTTCCCGAACGTGGTGGCGATCCCCGGCGCGTCCAGCGTAGCGCAGGCGGAGAGCAACGCGGCCGCGGCGGACATCACGCTCACCGACGCCGAGCACGCGGCGCTGACCCGGACAGCCGAGGAATACCACCCGACCACAGGCGCCGGGGCGCTGCCCAAGATCGTCGCGGGGCTCGTGAAACGGTCGTGAGCGGGAACGGTCGCCCTGGCGACGTTCCCACCCGCGAGCGCGCTAGCGCAGATGAGAACGCAGGAACTCCAGCGTCCGGTTCCAGGCCAGCTGGGCCTGCTCCGGGTCGTAGGTGCCCATGCGGTTCTCGTCGTTGAAGAACGCGTGCCCGGCCGGGTAGATGTGGAACTCCGGCGTGACGCCCGACTCCCGCTCGATCCGCTCGGCCAGAGCGCGCACCGCATCGGGATCGGCCATCTGGTCGGTCTCGCCGAAGTGGCCGAGCAACGGTGCGGTGAGGTTCGCGAAGCTCGGGTAGTCCTCCTTGAGGACCCCGTAGAACGGCACCGCCGCACCGATCTTGTCGCCCTGCTGCGCGGCGAGCACGAGGACGAACCCGCCGCCCATGCAGAAGCCGACCGCACCGACCTTCGACGAGGTCACCGCCTCGTGGGCGAGGAGGAAGTCGACCGCGCCGCCCAGGTCGGTGGCCGCGCTGTCGACGGGCAGCTTGCCCATCAGTTCGCCGGCTTCGTCGGAGTCGTGGGTGGTGGTGCCGCCGTAGAGGTCGGGTGCCAGCGCGACGAAACCCTCCGCCGCGAAGCGGTTGGTGACGTCGGCTATGTGATCGGTGAGGCCCCACCACTCCTGGATGACGACGACGCCCGGCCCGCTGCCCGACTCGGGAAGGGCGAGGTAACCGTAGGCGGTGTGGCCGTTGCTCGGGAACGTGACGTTCTGCCGTGGATTCGGGGAATCTACTGGGGACACGCCGGAGATCAGATCACAGGCGTGCAGCATCTGCTCGTTGGCCTCTGGGCAGCTCGGCCGTCGAGGATTAGCGTCGATCAGATGAGCACCCAGGTCGCGCTCGTGTCGCCCGCCCAGCATTCGGACCTAGCCGCTGACCTGGTGCGACATTTCCGTGATCTCCCACCCGACGCGCCCGTCCGGCTCGGCAAACGAACGTCCAACTTGTTCCGTTTCGGCACTGATGGGTCGGACGCCCGGCGCCTGGACACGACCGGGCTGGCCGGGGTGATCCACATCGACCAGGCCGCCCGCACCGCCGAGGTACAGGGCATGACGACCTATGAGGACCTCGTCGACGCCACGCTGGCCCACGGGCTGATGCCGCTGGTCGTCCCGCAGCTCAAGACGATCACCCTCGGCGGCGCGGTGGCCGGGCTCGGGATCGAGTCGACCTCGTTCCGGCACGGCCTGCCGCACGAGTCGGTGCTCGAGATGGATGTCCTCACCGGGTCCGGAGAGCTCGTCACCGCCACCCCCGACAACGCCCACGCCGATCTGTTCGCCGCGTTCCCGAACTCCTACGGCACGCTGGGGTACGCGTTGCGCCTGGTCATCGAACTCCAGCCGGTGACGCCCTACGTCCGATTGACCCACCGCCGGTTCACCGGCGAGCACTCGGCCGCCGCCGCCACCGCCGAGATCGAGCGGCTGTCCGCGCTCGGATCCGGGCGGCCGGGCGCGCCGGACTTCCTGGACGGCACCGTGTTCGGCGCCGACGAGCAGTACCTGACCATCGGGGAGTTCGTCGACGCCCCGATGCCCGGCGCGCAGGTCTCCGACTACACCGGGCAGGGCATCTTCTACCGGTCGGTGCGCCGGCGGCCCGTGGACCACCTGCGCATCCGGGACTACCTCTGGCGCTGGGACACCGACTGGTTCTGGTGCTCGCGCGCGTTCGGGGTACAGCACCCGGTGATCCGGCGCCTGTGGCCGCGGCGGTACCGCCGCTCGGACGTCTACCGGCGCCTCGTCGCACTGGACCGGCGCTGGCGCGCCGGCGACCGGCTCCGCCGGCTCGCCGGAGCCCCGTCCGAGGAGCCGGTGATCCAGGACGTCGAGATCCCGGTGTCCCGGCTGGCGGAGTTCCTCGCGGTGTTCCACCGCGACATCGGGATCTCCCCGGTCTGGTTGTGCCCGCTGCGGCTGCGCGGGGAGCGGAGCTGGCCGCTCTACCCGATGAAGCCCGGCGAGCTCTACGTCAACGTCGGGTTCTGGTCCTCGGTGCCGCGGCGGCCCGGGCAGCCCGCCGACGCGCACAACCGCCTGATCGAACAGCTCGTCACCGATCTGGGCGGGCACAAGTCCCTGTACTCGACGGTGCACTACGACGAGTCCGAGTTCTGGGAGCGCTACAACGGCCCGGCCTACCGGGCGGTCAAGGGCCGGTACGACCCGGAGGGCCGGTTGCCCGGCCTCTACGCGAAGGTTGTGGGAACGGGGGAACGATGAGCGGGGTACCTGTCGCAGACATCATCTCGGGCGTGCTCGGCGCGGACGCGCCGGTCCGGTTGATCGGTTACGACGGCAGCAAGGCCGGCCCGGACGGGGCCGAGGTCGCGCTGCGCATCTCCTCACCGCGGGCGCTGGCGCGGCTGGCGTCCGCACCGGGCTCGCTCGGGCTGGCCCGGGCGTACGTCACCGGGGACATCGAGGTGGAGGGCGACCTGCACGCGGTGCTGTCCGCACTCGCCGACGTCACGCTGCACTCGATCCCCCGCGGTGAGCAGCTCCGGCTGGCCCGCCAGCTGCTGCCGGTGTGGCTGCGCCACCGCGTCTCGCCGCCCGACCTGGAGTACCGGCCCCCGGGCCGGCTGCACTCCCGGGCCCGCGACCGCCGCGTGATCGCGCATCACTACGACGTGTCCAACCGGTTCTACGAGTGCGTGCTCGGGCCGTCGATGGCCTACACCTGCGCCTGCTTCCCGACCCCGGACGCGACGCTGGAGGAGGCGCAGGCCGCCAAACACGAGCTCGTCGCTCGAAAGCTCGCCCTCGAGCCCGGGATGCGGCTGCTCGACGTCGGGTGCGGCTGGGGTGGCATGGTCGTGCACGCCGCCGCCGAGCACGGCGTCCGGGCCCTGGGCGTCACGCTCTCGCGTAGCCAGGCGCAGTGGGCGCAGGCCGAGATCGCCCGGCGCGGGCTGGGCGGTCTCGCCGAGGTCCGGCACCTGGACTACCGCGACGTCGTCGAGGACGGTTTCGACGCCGTCAGCTCGATCGGGCTCACCGAGCACATCGGCAAGGCGCAGCTGCCGGGCTACTTCGGGTTCCTGTACGGCAAGCTGCGCCCGGAGGGCCGGCTGCTCAACCACTGCATCACCCAGCCGAGGACCCCGACCACCCGCCGGCTCGACCCGTTCATCTCCCGCTACGTCTTCCCGGACGGCCAGCTGGAACCCGTCGGGCACCTCATCTCGGTGATGAACGACGCCGGTTTCGAGATCCGGCACGAGGAGAACCTGCGCGAGCACTACGCCCGGACGCTCGCCGGCTGGGGCGCCAACCTGGAGGAGCACTGGGAGGCCGCGGTGGCCGAGGTGGGTCTCGGCCGGGCGCGGGTCTGGCGGCTGTACATGGCGGCCTGCCGGCTCGGCTTCGAGCGCGACAACATCCAGCTGCACCAGGTGCTCGGGGTCAAGCTCGGCGAGCACGGTGCGTCGGGGTTCCCGTTGCGGGGGTGGTAGGCGGCTCCGCCGCCCGTGCGCGGAAACGGACGCTATAGCGTCCGTTTCCGCGCACGGCCCATGACCCGGGAGGACGTGAAGTGCCGGACCGTCTGTCTCCTCTGGACGCGTCGTTCCTTCACATGGAGCAGCGCACCACGGCGATGCACGTGGGCGGGGTGATGACGTTCACCCCGCCCGAGGGCGAGGAGTTCGACGTCGATGCGTTCATCCGGCTCATCGGGCACCGGCTGGCGCTGGTACCGCGCTACCGCCAGAAGCTCCGTGAGGTGCCGGGCCGGCTGGGGTTGCCGGTCTGGGTGGACGACCCGGACTTCGACCTCAGCTTCCACGTCCGCCGCTCCGCGCTGCCCGCACCCGGTACCGATACCGCACTGCGTGAGCTCGTCGGCCGGCTGCTTAGCCGCCAGCTCGACCGCAGCCGGCCGCTCTGGGAGATCTACCTCGTCGAGGGGCTGGCCGGTGACCGGCTCACGGTGATCACCAAGACGCACCACGCGATGGTCGACGGGATGGCGTCGATGGACATCGGCGCGGTGCTGCTGGACATGACCCCGCGACCGCGGGAGACGCGGGCGGACGAGTGGCGCCCCCGGCCCGAACCGTCCGGGCTCGAGCTCGCCGCATCGGCCGTGCTGGAGAACCTGCGCCGGCCGCGGGGTGCCCTCGACGCGGTGGCCCGGACCGGGGCGGACGTGCGGGAGATGGCGGCCGGCGTCGGCCGCACCGTGAGCGGGATCGTCGAGGCCACCCGCAGCGCCGCCCGTGGCCGGCCGGTGGAGCCGCTGAATCGGGCCATCGGCGAGCAACGCCGCTACGGCATGGCACGCACCGCGCTGATCGACCACCGGGCCGTTCGCAAGGCGCACGGTGGCACGGTCAACGACGTGGTGCTCGCCGTCGTCACCGGCGCCCTGCGGTACTGGCTGGTCACCCGCGGAGAGCCGCTGCCCGACCACACCACGGTGCGCGCGATGGTCCCGGTCAGCGTCCGGGCCCGGCGCGGTGGCACGAACGGCGACGCCGGGAACCAGATCTCGGCCTACTTCGTCGACCTCCCGGTCGGCGAGCCGGACCCGGTGGCGCGGTTGCGGCGGATCGCCGCGGTGATGGACGCGCAGAAGCGCGGGGGACGGGCGGCCGGGCCGGCGGCGCTCGTCGGTCTGGCCGGGCTGACCCCGCCGAGCGTGCAGAGCATGGGCGCGCGGCTGACCAGCCAGTACTCCAGCCGGCTGTTCAACGTGCTGGTGACGAACGTCCCGGGCCCGCCGCGGCCGCTGTACGCGATGGGCGCCCGGATGCAGGACCTGTTCCCGGTGGTGCCGCTGGCCAAGGGACAGGCCGTGGGGATCGGGATCACGTCCTACGACGGCTGGGTCTGCTACGGGCTCAACGCCGACCGCGACGCGATGCCCGATGTGGACGTCCTGGCCGACGCGATGTCGGGATCGCTCGCCGAGCTGGCGATGCGATCCTGACCGACGCCGGTCAGGGCCGCCGTCGCAGCACCGGCACGCCGTCGCCGGTGAGCTCGTCGATGGCGGCCTGCCGGCCCGACATCGCCAGCAGCAGGGCGATCAGCGGGCCCCGCACCTCGGGACCAGTCCCGGTCGACCAGACATGGTCGGTCGCGAGCAGCCGCAGGCCCTGGATCCGCTTGCGGCACCCGACGAGCGGCTGTGCGGTGCGGGCGAACTCGGCGGCCCCGAGCATGCCCTGCTCGGTGTGGTGGATCTTCAGCCCGGTCGGGTAGGCGATGTCCTCGCCGTGCACGATCGTCTCCATCAGCATCGCCCCGACCGGCCCCGGCGGTTTGGCGCGGCTGCCGGCGCCGGCGCGCAGCCGGTCGAGCAGCGCCGGGACGCCCGCCGCGCCGACCCGTTCGACGTCGCCCGCGACCATCCGGTTGACGTTGAACCCGTTGCGCACCATACCGGTGATGAACGTCGCCGCAGTGATCTCCGCTGTGGAGACGATGTGTGCGAGCACGTCGGCGTTGTCCCAGCCCGCACAGAGCGACGGGGCCGCCCACTGGGGGGCGCTGAGCTCGGACAGGGCCGCAGCCAGCCGGGTTCGTTCGGTCGCGATGAGCTGCCAGGTGTGGTCCACTGCGATCCCCCTCCGGCGCGCAGAGTCCAGCACGAGGCCATCTTCGCCGGAGGGGCCGCACGGCACTCGGGTCCCGGCCGAACGGCCCTAGCCGCGCGAGACGTCGATGAGGTGCCGGCAGCGGATCACCGATCCGCGTCCGGGACGTCACCCGATTCGGTCGTTCGGTATCGACCCGACATCCGGGCACGCTCGCTGACCGGGCATTCTGCGCGGATGGACATCGAGGTTCGCCCCATCGCCGAGAGCGACCTGGACGCCGCCGACCTGATCGTCCGCGACGCGTTCGGCACCTTCCTCGGCATGGACATGTTCGGCGACACCGACCTCATGCGGACCCGGTTCCGGGCCGAGCACGTCGTCGCGCTCGGCGCCTACGCCGACGGCGAACTGGTCGGCAGCAACCTGACGACCCGGTGGGGCAGCGTCGCGTACTTCGGCCCGCTGTCGGTGACCCCACGGCTGTGGGACGGCGGGATCGGCGCCCGGCTCGTCGACGCCGCCCTGGGTGTGTTCACCGGGTGGGGCGCCACCCACCAGGGGCTCTTCACGTTCGCGCACAGCCCCAGGCACCACCGGCTGTACCAGAAGTTCGGGTTCTGGCCCCGCTTCCTCACCGCGATCATGTCCCGCGGGGTGACCGGCGTCCCGGCCGGGGGCACCGCCTGGGCCCGGCTGACCGAGGTGCCCGACCGGGCGGCCGTGGTGGCCGCGTGCGGCGAGCTGACCGGCGCGATTCTGCCCGGTCTCGACGTGCGCGGTGAGATCGGCGCGGTGATCGACCAGAAGCTCGGCGACGTCCTGCTGCTCGGCGACGATCCCGGCCGGCCGGACGCGCTCGCCGTCTGCCACGCGGGCGCCGGGACCGAAGCGGGGTCCGGGTTCTGCTACGTCAAGTTCGCCGCGGTCCGGCCAGGCCCGGATGCCGGCGCGCACTTCGCCGGGCTGCTCGACGCGTGCCACGCCTACGCCGCCGGGACCGGCGCCCGGCGCCTCGCGCTCGGCGTCAACACCGCCCGGCACGGGGCCTACCGCCACCTCGTCGCCTCGGGGTTCCGCACCGACGTGCCCGGGGTGACCATGCACCGTCCCAACGAGGAGGGCTACGACCGCGCCGACGTGTACCTGATCGACGACTGGCGCTGAGTGCCTCAGCCCGCCCGGAGCGCGGCGCGCGCGGCGGCGACGGCCTGTCCCGCGTAGCCCCGGCCGAACAGCACCACGTGCACCAGCAGCGGGAACAGCTGGTGCAGCGGGACCCGCCCGCGCCAGCCGTCGGCGAGCGGCGTGGTCTCCGTGTACGCGGAGCGGAGCTCGTCGAGGCCGGGACAGCCGAACAGCGCGAGCATCGCGAGGTCGGTCTCCCGGTGGCCGCCGTGTGCTGCCGGGTCGATCAGCCACCCGCCCCGCGCCGACCACAGCACGTTGCCCGACCACAGATCGCCGTGCAGCCGCGCGGGCGGCTCGGCGGGCCCGGCCAGGAGGGGCAGCCGGTCGCACACGGTCTCGATCTCCGCGGTCTCGGCCCGGGCCAGGGCGTCGCCGTCACGGGCCGCACGCAGGTAGGGCAGCACCCGGTCGGCCGCGTACCACTCGGGCCAGGCCGGGCCGGTGACGTTGCGCATCGGTGCCCGGCCGATCCAGGCGTCCACCGGCCCGCCCGGGGGCGGGGCACCGAACGCCGGGGCCCGGGTCGCGTGCAGCGCGGCGAGCCGGCGGCCCAGCTCGGCCGCGGCGCCCGGCGGCGCCCCGCCTGCGACGGTCACGAACCCGGTGACCAGCCACGCGTCGTCCGCCGCGAGGACCTCCGGGACCGGCGGCCCGCCGGGGACCGCCAGCCAGCGCAACCCGGCCGCCTCGGCGGCGACCGCCTCCGCGCCGTGCCCCGGCTTGACGACCACCGTTCGCCCGTCGTCGAGATCGACCCGGCTGGCGCCGCCCAGCGACGCGGTCAGGCGCACGCGCACGCCGAGCAGCCGGGCCGCGGCCGCCCCCGGGTTCACAACCGGGCCCGGACCCAGTCCACGAGCCCGGGAATCGCCGCCTCCACCATCCCGAGAACCTCGTCGAACCCGTCCGGTCCGCCGTAGTAGGGATCGGGGACCTCGGCACCCGCCGGGGCGGCCGGGTCGAAGGAGCGCAGCAGCCGGACGCGGTCCGGTTCGGGCACCGACCGCTGCAGCGCACGGCGGTGCCCGCTGTCGAGCGCGATGAGCAGGTCGGCCGAGAGCACTTCGGCATCGACCTGCCGTGCGATGTGCGCATCGGGGTACCCGTGGGCGCGCAGCACCGCGGCCGCCCGCTCGTCGGCCGGGTCGCCGACGTGCCACCCGCCGGTGCCCGCGCTGGTCACCCTGACCCGGTCGGTGAGGCCCGCCTTGGCGAGCTCGGTGGCGAAGACCTTCTCGGCCATCGGCGAGCGGCAGATGTTGCCGGTACAGACGAAACTGACATGCACAGGATCACCGTAGGGTGCTCACCCATGGCGGGAGTCCTGCAGCGCGACGGCGAGGGGTACGACACATCGGCTCTGCGCCACCACGGCGACGTCGACGCGCAACCCGGTCTGCTCGACTTCGCGGTCAACGTGCAGGGCGCCGCGCCGCCCCGCTGGCTGCGCGATCGGCTCGCCGCGACGCTGGACGGTCTGGCCCGGTACCCGAGCGCGGCGCACGACGCGGCCGCCCGTGCCGCGGTCGCGCGCCGGCACGGGCGCCGGCCCGACGAGGTGCTCGTCCTGGCCGGCAGCGCGGAGGGCTTCGCGCTGCTCCCGGCGCTGCGGCCGCGCCTCGCGTGCGTCGTGCACCCTGGGTTCACCGAGCCCGAGGCCGCCCTGCGCGGCGCGGGCGTCGCGGTGACCCGGGTGCTCACCGACGAGGCCGACGGGCACCGGCTGTGTCCCGCGGACGTCCCGGCCGATGCCGACCTCGTCGTGATCGGCAACCCGACCAACCCGACCGGCGTGCTGCACCCCGCGTCGGCGATCCGGGCGCTGGCCCGGCCGGGCCGGGTGCTGGTCGTCGACGAGGCGTTCGCCGACGCGCTGCCCGGCGAGCCGGAGTCGCTCGCCGCCGCCGGCGACGTCCCGGGTCTGCTCGTGCTGCGCAGCCTGACCAAGACCTGGGCCCTGGCCGGGTTGCGCGCCGGGTACGCCCTCGCGGCCCCCGACCTGCTCGCCCGGTTGGCCGCTCCCCGCCCGCAGTGGCCGGTCGGGACGATCGCACTGGAGGCGGTCGTCGCGTGCAGCGAGCCGGCGGCCGTGGCGCAGGCGCAGCGGGCCGCCGAGCGGCTGGTCGCGGCCCGGGCCGACCAGGCGGCGGCCCTGGCCGCCGTCCCTGGCGTGACCGTGCTGCCCGGCGACGCGCCCTACCTGCTGTTGCGGCTGCCGGACGGGCACGGCGAGCGGGTCCGCGCAGGGCTGCGCGCGGCGGGGGTGGCGGTGCGCCGCGGCGACACGTTCCCCGGGCTCTCCGCCGACCACCTGCGGGTCGCGGTCCGGCCACCCGAACAGGTGGCCCGGCTCGTCGACGCGCTGGAGAAGGCGCTGGAGAAGGCGCTGGAGAAGGCTCTGCACGAGATCGAGGTCCCCGCATGACCGCCCGCCTGGCCGACGTCACCGCCGCCCTGGAGACCGCCTACCCGCCTGCGCTTGCCCAGGACTGGGACGCCGTCGGGCTGGTGTGCGGCGACCCTGACGACCCCGTCGACTCCGTCCTGTTCGCTGTCGACCCGGTCCGCGCGACCGTCGACGAGGCGATCGAAACCGGCGCGCAGTTGCTGGTCACCCACCATCCGCTGTTGCTGCGCGGGGTGCACGGAGTCGGTGCGGACACCCCGAAGGGCGCGTTGGTGCACCGGCTGATCCGGGCCGGCACCGGTCTCTACACCGCGCACACCAACGCCGACTCCGCCGACCCCGGCGTCTCCGACGCGCTCGCCGCGGTGATCGGTCTGGATGTGGAGGGGCCGTTGCAACCGGCGGCCGCCGAACCGCTGGACAAGATCGTCGTGTTCGTCCCCGTCGGCCCGGCCATCACGGCCGTGCACGACGCCCTGGCGGCCGCCGGTGCCGGTCACATCGGCGACTACAGCCACTGCTCGTTCGCGACCGCGGGCACCGGGCAGTTCCTGCCGTTGGAGGGTGCGAACCCGGCGATCGGGCGGGTGGGCAAGCTCGAGCGGGTCGCCGAGACCCGGCTGGAGATGGTGCTGCCGCGCCGGAAGCGGGCCGCCGTCGTCGCCGCGCTGCGCGCCGCCCACCCGTACGAGGAACCGGCGTTCGACGTGCTGGAACTCGCCGAGGTCCCCGCATCGGTCGGGCTGGGGCGGGTCGGCACCCTCGCCGCGCCCCAACCGCTGTCGGTGTTCACCGAGCGGGTCGCCCGGGCGTTGCCGGCGACCGCGTGGGGAGTGCGCGCCGCGGGCGATCCGGACCGGAAGATCCGGCGGGTCGCGGTGTGCGGCGGGGCCGGCGACTCCGCGCTCGGCGCCGCGATCGCCGCGGGGGTGGACGCCTACGTCACCGCCGACCTGCGCCACCACCCGGCGGCCGAGCACCTGCTGGCCGGGTCGCTGCCCGACCGCCCGGCACCCGCGCTGGTCGACGTCGCGCACTGGGCCTCGGAGTGGCCGTGGTGCGGACAGGCGGCCGACGTGGTGCGTGCCGCGCTGGGGGGTAGCGTCGAGGTCCACGTTTCCCGGCTGCGCACCGATCCCTGGACCATCGGGACGACCGGGGCACCCGGTACATCAGGCACGACCGGAAGGACCTCCTCATGAAGGCCGATCCCGCTGTACAGCGGCGGCTGCTCGACCTCGCCGACGTCGACGCCGAACTGACGCGGCTGGCCCACCGGCGTCGCACCCTGCCCGAGCACGCCGAGCTCACCAGCGCGGAGGCGGCGGTGCGGGCGGGCAAGGACAAGCTCGTCGAGACCGAGACCGCCGCCGGTGACCTGGACCGCGACATCCGCCGTCTGGAGCGTGACGTCGAGGGCGTCCGGGCGCGCACCGCGCGTGACCAGCAGCTCCTGTCGGGTGCCGGGGTGGGGGCCAAGCAGGCCACCGACCTGCAGCACGAGCTGGAGACGCTGGCCCGCCGCCAGGGCGTGCTGGAGGACGAGCAGCTCGAGGTGATGGAGCGCCGCGAGGCGGTGGGCATCGACCTCGACCACGCCCGCGGCGTGCTCGCGGAGGCGGAGAAGAAGCTCACCGAGATCACCGAGCGCCGCGACACCACGCTGCTCGACATCGATTCGGCCGAGGCCGGGCGGCAACGTGCCCGCACGGAGATCGTCGCGGCCCTGCCTGCCGACGTGCTCGGTGCGTACGAGCGGCGGCGCGAGCAGGGCAAGGTCGGCGCGGCCGCGCTGCGCGAGCGGCGCTGCGGGGCCTGCCGGCTCGAGCTGGACCGGACCGCGATCGGGGCGCTGCGCAGCGCGCCGGCGGACGAGGTGGTGCACTGCGAGGAGTGCGGCGTGATCCTGGTGCGCACGAAGGAGTCCGGTCTGTGAAGGTAGCCCGGTGAAGGTGATCGTCGAGGCCGACGGTGGGTCACGCGGCAACCCCGGCCCGGCCGGGTACGGGGCCGTGGTGCTCGACGCCGCCACCGAGGAGGTCCTGGCCGAGCGGCACGGCGGCCTGGGCATCGCGACCAACAACGTCGCCGAGTACCAGGGCCTGATCGCAGGTCTGCAGGCGGCGCGGGAGCTCGGCGCGTCCGACGTCGAGGTGCGGATGGACTCCAAGCTCGTCGTCGAGCAGATGTCGGGGCGCTGGCAGATCAAGCACCCGGCGCTGCGGCCGCTGGCCGCCGAGGCCGCCGCGCTGGTCCGCGAGCTGGGCGGGGCGACGTTCGGCTGGATCCCGCGGGCGCGCAACAGCAAGGCCGACGCCCTGGCGAACAAGGCCATGGACGCGCAGGCCGGGCGGTGACGACTCCCGGGCGCGCCGGAGAGCGGGCGGCCACGACGGCGTGGACGGGTCAGGTCGGGCAGCCCACCCGACTGCTGCTCCTGCGCCACGGCCAGACGCCGCTGTCGGTGCATCGGCGCTACTCCGGGCACGGCGATCCCGAGCTCACCCAGCTGGGCCACGCCCAGGCCGCGGGGGCAGCGGCCCGGCTGGCCGGGCTCGAGGGGATCGCCGCGGTGCTCACCTCGCCGTTGCGAAGGGCCCGGCAGACCGCCGCGGCCGTCGCCGAGGCGACCGCTGCGCCGCTGGTGGTGCGCGAGGGTCTGATCGAGACCGACTTCGGCAGCTGGGAGGGCCTCACCTTCACCGAGGCCCGCGCCCGCGACCCGGAGCTGCACGCACGGTGGCTCGGCGCGCAGGACGTCTCCCCGCCGGGCGGGGAGAGCTTCGCCGAGGTCGGCAAGCGGGTCGCGGCGGAACGCGCGAAGATCCTCGCCGAATACCCGGCGTCCACCGTGGTGGTGGTCAGCCACGTGACCCCGATCAAGATGCTGCTCTGCGAGGCACTGGGATCCGGCCCGGAGATCCTCTACCGGCTGCACCTGGACCTCGCGTCGCTGTGCATCGCCGACTTCTACCCCGACGGCGGCACCTCCGTGCGCCTGGTGAACGACACCTCCTACCTCCCGGCGGCCTGATCGCGTCGAACGCGCGTCCAGTCGGGTTCCGGCCCGACCACATGCGCGTTCGCGGCGATCTTCACGCCGGAGGGGAACCGGGTCGGTGCGGGATCCGTTTCGGGGCTCCGCGGTCCTGGCCCGATCGGGCGCGCGTTCGTGGTGATCACCAGGCGAGCAGGGCGAAGCTCGCGGATCTCCGCCAGCGCCTTGCCCGCCGGGAGCAGACCGGTGACGACGACCAGCACGGCGGCCGCCACGCCGGCCATCTCGTCCTCAGCCCACGATCAGCCAGATACCGACCGCGATGCCCAGCGCGACGACGCACCAGCGCAGCACGTTCTCCGGGAGCCGCTGCGCGAGCTTGGCGCCGAGGAACCCGCCGATCAGTGTGGTCGGCGCGAGCACCGCGACGGCCAGCCAGTCCACGGGGGCGCCGATCGCGAACACCACCACCGTGACCGTGGCGATGACCAGCGACAGCAGCCCCTTGAGAGCGTTGAGCCGGACCAGCCGGTCATGCGCGAACAACGACAGCGTCGCGATGAGGATGACGCCCAGCGCACCGCCGAAGTAGCCGCCGTAGATCGCGGCGAGGAAGACCGCGGGGAGCAGCACCCACATCCGGTCCGGGGCGCCCGGGTCGGGCGCCCCGATCCAGCGCTTGATCCGCGGCTGCAGCGCGAGCAGCACACTGGCCATGATCACGAGGGCGGGAACGACGGCGTCGAACACGGCGCCGGGCAGTGTCAGCAGCAGCGCGCAGCCGATCCCCGAGCCGAGAACGGCGACCGCGGAGGTGAGCAGGATGCGGCGGCGCTGCTCGCGCAGGTCGCGCCGGGCGCCGATCACGATGCCCAGGTAGCCGGGCCACTGCGCGACGGAGTTGGTGACGTTGGCGGCGAGCGGGGAGTACCCGACCGCGAGCAGCGCGGGGAACACCAGCAGCGACCCACCGCCGGCGACGGCGTTCACCCCGCCCGCGAACAGACCCGCGAGGAGCAGGAATACCAGCGCACCCGGCGACGCTTCCACCACGAAGGGGACGCTATCCCGCCGCGCTGCACGCGGCTGCGTAGGATGGTCGTGCGGACGAGCCGGCCGGGCGGCCGCGTCGGCGGTTCAGCGAACCGCCGCCGAGGAAAGTCCGGACTCCGCAGGGCAGGGTGGTTGTTAACGGCAACCCGGGGCGACCCGCGGGACAGTGCCACAGAGAACAGACCGCCCCGCGTTCACGCGCGGGGTAAGGGTGAAACGGTGGTGTAAGAGACCACCAGCACCCCGGGTGACCGGGGTGGCTCGGTAAACCCCACCCGGAGCAAGGCCAAGAGGCTCCCGTCCCTCGCGGACGGGGGCTGCGCAGACGCCCGAGGGCTGCCCGCCCGAGTCTGCGGGTAGGCCGCGCAGAGCCCGCCGGCGACGGCGGGCCGAGATGGATGGCCGCCGAACGGTGCGCCGTGAGGCGCCCGGGAACAGGATCCGGCTTACAGGCCGGCTCGTCCGCCCCGCCCCTCGGACCAGTGCCGGGGGAGCGGGGCAGTCCTGTTCATCAGGCACGGCATTCTCAGCGGTTCTCGCGTTCATCCGAGCCACAGGGCCGCCTCCGCGTTGCGACTGTGGAGCCGTGCGATCGAGCGATGAGGGTGAGTCGCGCCGTCGTGCCGCTGGAAATAATCCTCCGAGATGTCGATCCTGCAGTCCCCCGTTCGACGCGTGGACAGCGGCCGGATCCGAGCGGCCGGAACCGATCCGACACAGAGGGAGACACCACGATGCGATTCATGATCCTCATCAAGGCCGACCAGAAGACCGAGGCGGGCGTCCTCCCCAGCGAGGCGCTCCTCACCGAGATGCAGAAGTACAACGAGGAGCTGGTGAAGGCCGGCGTGCTGCTCGCCGGCGAAGGGCTCCACCCGAGCTCGAAGGGCGCCCGCGTCACGTTCTCCGGAGACAGGCGGACCGTGATCGACGGTCCTTTCACCGAGGCGAAGGAGCTCATCGCCGGGTTCTGGCTGCTCCAGGTGAAGTCTCTGGACGAGGCGATCGAGTGGGTCAAGCGTTGCCCCAACCCTCTCGACGGGGAGTCCGAGATCGAGATCCGCCAGGTGTTCGAGGCCGAGGACTTCGGTGCCGAGTTCACGCCCGAGCTCAGGGAGGCGGAGCAGCGCCTGCGCGAGCAGGTGGCTGCGCAGCAGTAGCCGTGGCGCGCTCCGGCCTTGCCGGGGCGCTGAGGGACTGCTCTGATCGGTCGCGTGAGGGCTTCCGACGCTCATCGCGCGATCGACGCGGTCTGGCGGATCGAGTCGGCACGGCTCATCGCCGGGCTCGTGCGGCTCGTGCGCGACGTCGGTCTTGCTGAGGAACTCGCACAGGACGCCCTGGTCGCCGCGCTCGAGCAGTGGCCGGAGTCGGGTGTCCCGCGTAACCCGGGCGCCTGGCTCATGGCTGTCGGGAAGCGTCGTGCGATCGACCTCATACGCCGCAAGAAGCTGTTCGACCGGAAGCTCACCGAACTCGGTCACGAACTCGATCCCGAGGCGGCCGCGTCGGATGTCGACGCGGCCCTCGACGGCGACATCGAGGACGATCTGCTGCGTCTGGTGTTCATCGCGTGCCACCCGGTCCTGTCCACCGACGCGCGGGTCGCGCTCACGCTCCGCCTGCTCGGTGGTCTGACGACCGAGGAGATCGCGCGCGCGTTCCTCGTCCCAGGGGCGACCGTCGCCCAGCGGATCGTCCGGGCCAAACGGACCCTCGCCAAGGCGCGTGTCCCGTTCGAGGCCCCGGCGGGGGAGGAACGTGACGCCCGGCTGTCGTCGGTGCTGGAGGTCCTGTACCTCGTGTTCAACGAGGGCTACTCGGCGACCGCCGGTGACGACTGGATGCGGCCGGCGCTCTGTGAGGAGGCGCAGCGTCTGGGCCGGATCCTGGCCGAGCTGGTCCCGACCGAGCCGGAGGTCCACGGCCTCGTGGCGCTGATGGAGATCCAGGCGTCCCGGTTCCGCGCCCGGACCGGTCCGTCCGGGGAGCCGGTGCTGCTGTTCGACCAGGATCGGGCGCGCTGGGACCGGCTGCTGATCCAGCGTGGTCTCACGGCGCTGGAGCGGGCCGAAGCGCTCGGCGGCGCGCGCGGTCCGTACGCGTTGCAGGCTGCGATCGCCGCCTGCCACGCGCGAGCGCGTACGCCGGAGGAGACGGACTGGACCCGAATCGCGGCGCTCTACGCTGCGCTCGCCCAGCTCGCACCGACCCCGGTCGTGGAGCTGAACCGTGCGGTCGCGCTGTCCATGGCCTTCGGTCCGGCCGTGGGCCTGGAACTCGTCGACGAGCTGACCTCCGAGCCGTCGCTCAAGGACTACCACCTCCTGCCGAGCGTGCGCGGCGACCTCCTGGCCAAACTCGGGCGCTTCGCAGAGGCCCGCCAGGAGTTCGAGCGCGCGGCGTCGCTCACGCGGAACGGACGCGAGCGCGCGCTGCTCGTCGAGCGTGCCGCCGAGTGCGCACGGAACGGTGCTGATTAGGCCCGCGTTGCTCGTCTGCCGCGCACCGCGGTGGCCGCGTGGCTCCCCGGTGCGCGGGCTCGCGACGGTGATCAAGGGGTCAGGGAACACATCGACGGGCGCCGGCGTTGTACGGGTTGGTCGTCAGTTTCGGTGTTCGTGTGATGCACGCCCGCAGGAACGAACCGGTGTGCGAGGCTCAGTTTCCTTCTGATGCTGTCCCCCGCCACCGGGGTCGGCCGGGATCCCGCGCAGTGCGGGGCCCACCACCATCTGCTAGGAGCACATCGCATGGCACAGGGAACTGTGAAGTGGTTCAACGGGGAGAAGGGCTTCGGTTTCATCTCCGTCGACGGGGGCGGCGCTGACGTCTTCGTGCACTACTCCGAGATCGACGCCAGCGGCTTCCGCAGCCTCGACGAGGGGCAGCGCGTGGAGTTCGAGGTCGGCCAGGGCGCCAAGGGCCCACAGGCCACCGGCGTGCGCGTCGTCTGAGCCACCGCCAGATCAGGAGCCCGCTTCCCCATCGGGGAGGCGGGCTTCCTGCATGTCGGCCGGGCGCGAGGGGGGCTAGCCCTCATCCCGCAGCTCAGACCGCGGCGGCCCGTCCAGGCCCAGCTCCTCGATCTCCTCCTCGTCGGGGAACTCGGCTTCACGCCACGGCTCGGCGCGCGTCGGCCCCTTGGCCCGCAGGTCGTTCTCGATCTCGCGCTCGAGCACCTCGTCCTTCAGGAAGCCGTGCTTGGCACTGCCGCGTTCTGCCACCGTGTCCTCCAAGGGTGAACGGCCGTGGGGAACAACGGGGGTACCCCGGATCCGCCCGCCCGACACCATGGATCCTGCCGCGGCCCAGTTTTCATCAAGCGTTGAGTTTTGGTCCGCTCCGGCGCTACCCTCGGTCATGGTCACCACGCAGCAGCCCGGCACCGTGGTCCACCGGGCCCTCGTCCTCGATCTCGCCGGCATCGACGCCGCGCTGCTCCCGCAGGTCGGCGGCAAGGCGGCGAACCTGGGGGAGCTCCTCGGCGCCGGCTTCGACGTCCCCGGCGGATTCTGCGTGACCACGGCGGCCTACGCCCGGGTCGCCGACGCGGCCGGACTCGACGCCGTCCTCGCGGCACCCGGTGAGCCCGCGGCGGAACGGATCCGGGAGCGGCTGCTCGCGACACCCGTGCCCACCGGCATCGCGGGGGCGGTGATCACCGCCTACGCCGGTCTGGGTCGGGACGTGCCGGTCGCGGTGCGCTCGTCGGCCACGGCCGAGGACCTGCCGGACGCCAGTTTCGCCGGCCAGCAGGACACCTACCTCAACGTCGTCGGTGCAGACGCGGTGCTGGACGCGGTGCGCCGCTGCTGGGCCTCGCTGTGGACCGATCGTGCCGTCTCCTACCGGGCGACCACCGGCATCGACCAGCGCGGGGTGCGGCTCGCGGTCGTCGTGCAGCGCATGGTCGAGGCCCGGGTGGCAGGGGTGGCGTTCACCGCCGACCCGCTCACCGGCCGGCGCGGGTGGACCGTCATCGACGCGAGTCCCGGGCTGGGTGAGGCGGTCGTGTCCGGGGCGGTCGACCCGGACCACGTCGTCGTCGACGCCGACGGCGGCATCGTCGAGCGCCGAGCGGGGAACAAGCGGGTCGAGGTGCGGTCGCGGCCCGGCGGTGGCACGGACCGGCTCACCCGGGACGGGGTGGACGGCCGGTCCGGCCAGCTCTGCTTGAACGACCCGCAGATCCGTGAGCTCGCAGCCCTCGGCCGGCGGGTGCAGGACCACTACGGGGCACCGCAGGACATCGAGTGGGCCGTCGACGAGGCCGGCCGGGTCCGGCTGACCCAGACCCGCCCCGTCACGACGCTGTTCCCGGTGCCGGAACCGTTCCGCGCAGGCCGGGTGTACTTCTGCATCAGCCTCGCCCAGGGGCTCGTCCGGCCGCTGACGCCGATGGGCATCGCGGCGTTCCGGGTCGTCGGCTCGGTCGGTGCGCACCACCTGTTCGGGATCCCCGTCGGCGACCCGCGCACCGGTCCGCCCGCGTTCGCGACGGCGGCCGGGCGGCTGTTCGTCGACATCACCGTCGCGCTGCGCAGCCGCGCCGGCCGGGCCCTGCTGCCTCGTGCCCTCGACGTCATGGAAGCCCGCTCCGCCACGGTGCTGCGGTCGCTGTTCGACGACCCGGCCTTCGCGGTCCGCACCACGTCGTGGTGGCCGTTCGCGCGGAACGTGGCGCGGGTCGCCGCCCGCTTCCGGATCCCGCTGCGCATGGCCCAGGCCCTGGTCAGCCCGGCTGCGGGCCGTCGGCACGTGGACCGGGTCGGACGGCGGCTGCGCGACGTGCTCGCGGCGCCCGGCGAGCGGACGGCCACGCAGCGGCTGGACCGCGTCGAGGTGCTGCTGCGGGAAATCATGCCAATCATGCCCACGGTGGTCCCGGTGGCCGGTGCCGGGTTCGCCATGCTCGGGCTGGCGCGCCGGCTCGCCGGCGAGGACTTCCGGGCCGACGACGTCCACGAGGTGCTCCGCTCGCTGCCGCACAACGTCACCATGGTGATGGATCTCGAGCTGTGGGCGCTGGCCACCGGGCTGCGCGCCGACACCGCCGCAGCCACCGCGCTGCGCGAGCAGGGCTCGGCCGATCTCGCGGCCCGCTACCACCGCGGCGAGCTGCCGCCGGTGCTGCAGGGCGGTCTCGCCGAGTTCCTGCGCCGGCACGGCCACCGGGCCGTCGCGGAGATCGACCTGGGGTTGCCGCGCTGGTCCGACGATCCGGCGTACGTACTCGGGGTGCTGGCCAACTACCTGCGCCTCGCCGTCGAGGCGGATCCCGACCTCGCCCCGGACGCGCAGTTCGCCCGTGGCGAGCGGGCGGCGCGGGCCACGGTCGACGCGGTGGTCGCCCGGGTCGCGCGCCGGTCGCCGGTGCGCGCACGAACGGTCCGGTTCGCGCTGGGCCGGGTCCGCGAGCTGGCCGGGATGCGCGAGACGCACAAGGACTTCCTGGTCCGAGTGCTGGCCGGGGTCCGGTCCGAGCTGGCCGCGATCGGCGCCGAGCTCGCCGAGCGGGACCTGCTGGACGACGCCGGCGACGCCTTCTTCCTCGACCTCGTCGAGGCCCGGGCCGCGATCGGCGGGGCCGATCTGCGGGACCTGGTCACCCGCCGCCGCGCGGAGTACGACCGGGAGCTGCGCCGCCGGCAGGTGCCGCGGATCGTGCTCTCCGACGGGACCCAGCCCGAGGCGGTACACCGCGATGGGGCCGGTAGCGGCTGCATCGCCGCCGGGGCGTTCGTCGGTTCGCCGGCGTCAGCGGGAACGGTGACCGCACCGGCCCGGGTGGTGCTGGATCCCGTCGGTGCCCATCTCGAGCCCGGCGAGATCCTCGTCGTGCCCTCGACCGATCCGGGGTGGACGCCGCTCTTCCTCACCGCCGGCGGGCTGGTCATGGAGATGGGTGGGTCGAACTCGCACGGTGCCGTGGTCGCCCGGGAGTACGGCATCCCGGCCGTGGTCGGCGTCCCGGAGGCGACGCTGCGGATCGTGACCGGGCAGGAGATCACGGTCGACGGCGCGGCCGGAACGGTTTCGACGCGCTGACCTGCGGCGATGTAAGCCTGTCGGCGCCGTGACGGTGGTCCTGCCCGCCGCCTCGGCGCTGTCGAGCCCCAGACGTCCTGACGTGACGGGTCGTGTGCCCCTGCCCCTGGACCGGTGGGCCCCTCAGCCTGGGCGGTCGGCCGTGTCCATCCGTCCTGGGAGCGACAATGACGACGACGAACGGCAGGACGCCGGTGGGCAGCCCGCGGCGCCCCGACCCGAACGGCCGGGTCCCGGCCGGCGGTGGGTACCGGAGCATGCTCGCGGGGAGGGGCCGTCGGGCGGCGGGGGCCGGCGTCCGGCCGCGGGTCGTGCCGCCGCAGCGGGGGACATGGGTGCTGCGCCGCGTCACCCTGGCGGTCACCCTGGTGTTGCTGACTCTCGCCGGTGGGGTCACCGGCACGGTCGCCTCGCCACGGATCGAGCGAACCGTCGCACCGTCCCAGCCCATCGACGTCCAGGCTGTGGTGGCCGCCGTGGCGCCTGCGGTGCTGCGCGTCGAGGTCACCACCACCGCCGGCGGTCGGGAGGCGGGAACCTGCATCGTGCTGACCCCCACCGGTGACCTGGTCACCAACGCCCATGTAGTGGGCACCGCCACCAGCGCGAAGGTGACCGGTACGCGTGGCACCTACACCGCGCGCGTCGTCGCGAAGGACACCCGCGCGGACGTGGCCTGGCTGCGCATCGACCGCGCCTCCGGGTTGCGCGTGGCCCGGCTGGGCGATTCGCGGACCGTCGAGGTGGGACAGGACGTCGTCATGATCTCGAACGGGCTCGACCTCGCGGGGGCGCCCTCGGTGACGCGCGGCATCGTGTCCGCCGTCGGGCGCTCGGCCGGCGCCATGACCGACCTCATCCAGACCGACGCCGCGATCAGCTCGGGCAGCTCCGGCGGCGCGCTCGTCGACGACTCCTCACGCGTCATCGGCATGACGTACGGGGTCGCGGTCGGAGACCAGACGACGATCGTGGAGAACGTCGGCTTCGTGATTCCCTCGAACCGCGTCGTGGTGACGCTGCGCCGGCTCGGGCTCGACGTGTCCGCCCGCCGCTGACAGCAGGGCCGGCCGGGCCCACGCCAGGGGCCGGGAACACCAGGGCCCGGGATTGGCTCAGCGTTCGGCTGTGCGGCCGTGGGGTTCGTACGGGCTCCGCGGCTGGAGGTCGATCAGCCGGAGGCGGGTGGCCTGCAGCCGTTCGAGCGCGGCGGCGAACAGAGTGCGTGCCAGCGCGTAGCCGAAGCGCGGATCCTGGTCGGCCATCACCCGAAGTTCCGTCGTGTCCAGTTCGATGGCGGAGGTGGGGCTGACGGCGCGGGCCGTGACCTGCCAGCGGTAGGGCGGGGCGAACCACGACCAGCCGAGCAGATCCCCGGGCCCGAGAGTCTGGACCACCACCTGGCCGCGTCCCCGCACGTCGGCCTCGAGCACGACGCGGCCCTCCTGGATCAGCCAGCAGCCGCGGGCGGGAGCACCCTCGGTGAAGACCCGCTGTCCGGGTCCGAAGCGCACCGGCCGGGCGGTCGCGGCGACGAGGACCCGCTCGGCGGCGCCGAGCTCGGCGAAGACGGGGTGGTCGGCGATCCGGGCGGCGGCGTCGGTCACGCTCGCCCTCCCACCTGGCTGGTGGGCTCCGGCCGGTCGCGCACGGGGCCTCCCTCCCACTCGGCTGACCGTCTGCTGCGTCGGAGCCCGACTCAACGCGGTAGCCGTCGGCGGCCCCAGGGCCGGAGGTCCCGCCGTCGGCGGCCCCGGCGCCGAGCCCGCCCTGTCCGTCGTCCGAGCGGTCCTGACCGGCCCGGCGCCGGGTTGCTCCCGGCTCGGTACCGCGTCGGGTGGGGCGACCCGCGTACGGAGCGGAGGAAACGACGTCCGGTGCCTCCCCCGGGGGTCGCTTGTCTTCCGGTCAGTGAAAGTCGGTCCGCACCCGTGCGTCGGGTCCGCAGGGAATGCCCGGCGATACCAGTATGAAATCCCGGCGAACCCGGGCCGCCGAAACACTTCTTCACCAAGTGTTGACAAAGTTCGTTCGCTGGCGAAAGCGAATAATGATCCGATATGGAAGGTGGCGCCGACTCGCTCGGCTGTATCGATGGTTCGGGACCGCGCTCGGCATTTCTGTCGGACGTGAACGGAGCCCGCTCCGGTTCCCGGACCGGCGCGAATTGCTCCGCGCTGTCCGAGGCTCCGGACCGTTCGGTCGGTAGGGAATCGCTGAACGATTCGATCGCGGCCGGGTGACGAGCTGTGCTGCTGATGGTGATTGCATTCACGTGTTTCGTGCGGGCGCCGTGCGGATCGCACTCCGGCCGGGTGATCCCGGCCGCCGGACCGCCGTCGCTGGTAGGGCGGTGATCGATTGGTCCTGTCCCCGGCTCCGGGCCCGGCGGGCCGGATCGGATCGGCGCATCCCTGTGCACGACGAGCCGTGTCGGCCGGGCCATTCACCGTCGTTCCGAGGAGCTTCGGCGAGGTGAGTGGTCCGGTCCGTGCAGCGACTACTCCGCTGACTACTCCGCTCCCACTTCACCGCCACTCCGGACTGCCCCGATGGCAACGCACCGGCCTGGTGTCCACGACGAGAGAGCGCTGCTGCAGGTGGCCTGCCGGAGCCGAGTCCGACGACGGGACGCCGGGCGGGTGCCGGGTCCCGCGGGCATCGCTCCGGCTGCGGCGACCGGCTCGCCGCGGGGCTCGTTGCGAGCAATGTCGGCGGTCATTACCGCACGCGCAACCCGATTACCGACGTCGCCGCGGGTGTGCACTCGGAATTTCCCGCTGTGGTCCGGTGCAACTTATTGCGCATTTTCTCAGGTTTTCACGTTGTCAGTGACGGTGTGAAAGTGCTGGTCGGCGACGCCGCATCGTGGCCGTCCGGGCACGTGCAGCAGGCCCGAAGAAGGTTGGGTCACCCAAATATGGCTATTATGGATGCATGGCAAGCGGTCCCTCGGCTCGACGGCGAGGCCGGGTAGAACCGGCCGATTCCCTTCGCTCGGAAAAGGTCGGTACCGAACGAGCGACTGCCCAATCCCTGGCGGAGCTGCTGAGCGAGCGCCAGGGTCCGGGCATGTCGGTGGATCTGCAGGCGATGGCGACGGTATCGGGCATACAACGCATCGCGATGCGTATCCGGCATCATCTGGAGCAGGGTGTGCTCAAGGAGAGCGAGCTCACCTGGACCGGCTTCGCGGTGCTCTGGACGCTGTGGGTGCGCGGCGAGATGCAGACGCGCTACCTGGCCGAGGAGGTCGGGGTGAACCGCAGCACGCTGAGCGGGGTCCTCGCGACCCTCGAGCGGCGTGGCCTGCTGACCCGTCGTGGCCACGAGACCGAGGGCCGGCTCGTGATCGTCGAGCTCACGCCCAAGGGCGAGCTGCTCATCGAGCACCTCTTCCCGCGGTTCCACGCCGAGGAGAGCTTCGTCGTGTCCACGCTCAGCGCCGACGCCAAGCGCCGGCTGGGCAACTCGCTGCGCACCATCGCCGAGCTGCTCGACTCCGACGAGGGCCGGCAGCGGCGCGCCACCACCCTGCGCGGGCGCTGAGGTGACGAGGACGTGACCGCCGAGCTGCAGGGCCGGTTGGCGATGGTCCGCGCAGCGGCCGACAGCCAGGTGGAAGTGCTACGTGCGCAGGTGCAGGGCCTGGAGATGCCGTCCTGGGAGCTGCGCAGGCCGGCCCGCGATCCCCGGCGTCGAACGGCCGGCCGGAGCCGGTGAGCACCACGTCCCACGGCGCCGTTGCAGGGGAGACGACACGGCGCCGGACCTTCGCCGTCATCAGCCATCCGGACGCCGGGAAGTCGACCCTGACCGAGGCCCTCGCCCTGCACGCCGAGGTGATCGACGAGGCGGGCGCGGTGCACGGCAAGGCCGGCCGCCGCGGAGTCACGTCGGACTGGATGGAGATGGAGCGCAAGCGCGGCATCTCCATCACCTCCGCGGTGCTGAAGTTCGCCTACCGCGACTCCGTGATCAACCTGCTGGACACCCCGGGCCACGGTGACTTCTCCGAGGACACCTATCGGGTGCTGGCCGCGGTGGATGCGGCGGTGATGCTGCTGGACGCGGCCAAGGGCCTGGAGCCGCAGACGCTCAAGCTGTTCGACGTGTGCCGCAGCCGGCGGATCCCGGTGCTCACCTTCGTCAACAAATGGGACCGGCCGGGCCGCGAGGCGCTCGAGCTGCTCGACGAGGTCGAACAGACCATCGGGCTGCGGCCCATGCCGGTTACCTGGCCGGTCGGCGTGGCCGGTGAGCTGCGGGGGCTCATCGAGTGCTCGACCGGGGAGTTCACCCGGTTCCACCGGACCGCGGGCGGCGCCACCCGGGCCGAGGCCGAGATCGTCCCGGCCGAGCGCGCCGCCGCCGAGGAGGCACCGCACTGGGTGAACGCGCAGGACGAGCTCGCGTTGCTCGACGAGATCGGCGCGAAGTACGACGAGACGGCCCTCCTGGCGGGCACCGCGACGCCGGTGCTGTTCGGGGCGGCGCTGCCGAACGTGGGTGTCGCACGGCTGCTCGACGCACTGGTGGAGCTGGCGCCCGCGCCAGCGGAGCGTGTCGACGTCGACGGCCTGCCCCGGGCGGTCGACGCGCCGTTCTCCGGGCTGGTGTTCAAGGTGCAGGCCGGGATGGATCCGTCGCACCGTGATCGGATGGCGTTCGTGCGGGTCTGCTCGGGTCGGTTCGAGCGCGGCATGGTGCTCACCCATGCGGGCTCGGGCAAGCCGTTCGCGACGAAGTACGCGCAGTCGGTGTTCGGCCAGCAGCGCTCGACGATCGAGGAGGCGTTCCCGGGCGACATCGTCGGCCTGGTCAACGCCGGGGCGTTGCGCCCGGGGGACACGCTGTATGCCGGCGATCCGGTCGAGTACCCGCCGATCCCGAGCTTCGCCCCGGAGCACTTCGCCGTGGTCCGCAGCGCCGATGCCGGCAAGCACAAGCAGTTCCGCCGCGGCATCGACCAGCTCGACAGCGAGGGCGTGATCCAGGTGCTGCGCTCGGACCTGCGCGGGGACCAGGCCCCGGTTCTGGCGGCGGTCGGCCCGTTGCAGTTCGAGGTGGCGACCCACCGCCTGGAGTCCGAGTTCCGGGCGCCGGTGACGCTGGAGCCGCTCGGCTACTCGGTGACCCGGCGCACCGACGCGGCGGGTGCCGAGGTGCTCGACCGGCAGAGCGAGGTCGAGGTGCTCACCCGCCGGGCCGACGGCGCGCTCCTCGCGGTGTTCGCGAACAAGTGGCGGCTGGAGACGATCCGGCGGCGGTACCCCGAGATCCTGCTCGAGGCGCTGCTCGCCGGCTCGGCCGACGCGGCGGACTGAGCGGACACCCTCCGGTGTGGGGGTCACAACGACAGCCGCTCCCGCCGCGACGCGCCGGCCGGCCGCCTGCCCGTCGGGCACTGACCGGCCCGCGCCGGGGTCACCCACCGTTCTCCGGGCTGATCAGCCGGGCCGCTCCGGCCGCCATCCGGATCGAGCCGATCCCGGTGGGATGGAACGGGTGGCTGTCTGACAGGCCCTGCAGATCAGGGCCGAGGCCCTCGGTGCCGGGCCGGCAGAGCCGGGTCAGTCCCGGCCGGGCGACGTCGAAGCCGTACTTCTCGGCACCCCCGGCCAGGATGGCGTTGAGCTGCGCGTTGCGCTCGGTGAGCAGCTCGATCTTGTCCGGGGTCAGCCCGGCTGCCTGGGCGGGGCCGCGGGAGTCGGGGCAGTCGGCGCCCGGGTCGAACACGTCGTAGGAGCTGACGATGACGACCTGTGGCCGGCCCGGCAGCTCGTCGAGGTCCTGCAGCAGGTTGCCGTACTCGCGGTCGAACGCCGCCAGCCGGTAGTCGAACTCGCCCTGGGTGAGGTTGTCCGCGCAGTCCGCCACGCCGTAGCAGTAGGTCAGGAAGTCGCTCCAGCCCAGATCGTTCGGACCGATCGCGACGACGACGAAGCGCAGGTCCTGGACCTGCTTGAGCCGCCCGACCTGAGCCGGCAGCGTGGTGTCGCCACGCTGCTGCGGCCCGCGAAGGCCCTGGGCGATCGACGCCCCGGAACAGGCGAGGTTGAGCACCTGGGCGGGTAGCAACCGGCTGAGCTCCCCGGCCAGCGAGTCGGCGCTGCGCTCGCAGGCCACGTCCTCGGGGGTGGGCCGGTCCGGTGGCGGGCCGCCGACCCGGGCGGCCCGGGAGTCGCCGATGACGGCGCCGGAGTAGCCGAAGACCTTGGGCCCCACCGGCGACGGTGACAGGTGGTAGGCGCCGACCAGTTCCGACAGCGACCGCACGTCGGCCAGCCCGCGGGCCGCCCCGCTGTAGGCCAGCGCCCCCGAGACACCCCAGGTCAGCACGGACGCCGTCACGGCGAGCACGATCATGCGGCCGATCGTGCCGGCGCAGCGATGCCCGATCTCCGCGATGGTGACGTGCTCGCGGCCGGTGCGGCCCTGCCGGCGCAGGATGGTCAGCATCCGGGCGCAGCCGGCGACCGCGCAGGCGGACAGCGTGAAGGCGACCAGGCCCAGGCCGCCGAGCACGTACCAGCGCAGGAAACCGTTGCCCAGGGTCGAGGCCGCGTCGGCGCGGGCCTGCCGGGTCGTGTCGGGGCGCAGCACCTCGGCCGCGGCCTCGTTGCGCTGCACCGGACCGAGGGTCAGCTGTGGACGCAGCGGGCCGTGGACCTGCAGCGGCGCTATGTCGAGCTCGGTGTTGCCGACCCGCACCAGCTGCGCGGGCCCGGACAGCGACAGGCTCGGCGGGCGCGCCCCGACCGAGATGTGCTGGCCGAGCACGACCAGTTGCTGGTTCGGGGTGAGCGCGACGGTAACGGGGATGCCGACGAGCAGGCAGAAGGCGATGACCAGCAACGTCGGCCACGACACCAGCTCCCGCATCAGGTTGCGCAGTCTGTCGCCCGGCCTGCGCCGGGGTCGCTGCCCCGGCGCAGGCAGGTCGGAGTGGTGATCGGCCGTCATCAGCATCGGGTGAACCCCTCCGCGCGCGCTGGTCGTCGGGTCCCGGTCCCGGTGCGGGGCCGTGCCTCCCAGGATGCGTGCCGGGCGCGCCCGGATCATCCGACGATCGGTGGGCATCGGCGGTGACGTGGACGACTGTGGGTGATCATGCGCCGGCGCGGTCCCGGTGCCACGATCAGCCGGTGGTCGTCAGGCCCAGGCCCGGGTAGGGCTGCAGCGGGCGGTCCGCGTCCGGGCCTTCTCCGGTGAGGATCGGCAGCTCTCGCGCGAAGTCGGCCGCCGCGGCGCGCAGCGCCGGGCCCAGCCCGGTCGCCACCCGCGCGGACGCGCCCACCAGGAGCGCACCCTGCGTGGCGACGGCCCGGGCTGAGGCGTCGGCCAGCCGCGATCCGGCGGTCGTGAGCCGGGACCGCACGGCGGGGCGCTCGGCGGTCACGACGACGGCGAGGCCCGCGGCCACCGTCGCGAGCACGGACACCGTCGCCAGCGCGAACGGCAGCCCGGCGGTGGCGGCGAGGAAGCCGATGACCGGCGGGCCGCCGAGCAGCCCGCTGTAGCCGACGGTCGAGGCCAGGGCGACGCCGCCGGCGCCGCCCGCCGCTCCGGCGCGGGCGATCGCGATCGGGAAGATGTTCGCCAACCCGAGCCCGACGACGACGAATCCGCCCACGGCCACCCAGGCGGCGGGGGACAGCACCGCGACCAGCATCCCGGCCGCCGCGAGCAGCGCACCGCCGGCGAGCAGCCGGGTCTCGCCGAGGGCGCGGATCAGGGCGCTCCCGCCGAGCCGGCAACAGGCCATGGCCAGCGAGAACCCCGCGTAACCGGCCGCCGCGACGAGCGGGGAGGCGTGCAGGGTGTCGCGCAGGTGCAGCGCGCCCCAGTCGGTCAGCGCGCCCTCGCCGTAAGCCGTGCAGCCCGCGATCAGGCCCAGCACCACCACGAGCGCGCGGGGGAACGCCGTGCTGCGGCGCCGATCTGCCGGGGCCGCGGCCGCCGCGGCGCGGTGCAGTCGCGGCCGGGCCGGGTCGGCGGCCGTGAGCGTCGGCGCGATCGCCGCGCTGAGCAGCAGCCCGGCCCCGGCGACGACGAGCAGGTGCGGCGCGACCGGGCCGATCGTCGACGCGAGTCCGCCCACCGCGGCGCCCCCCAGTCCGCCGAAGCTGAACCCGGCGTGCAGCGACGGCAGCACCGACTTCGACCGGCGCTGCTCGGCCTGCACGCCGAGGCTGTTCGCGGCCACGTTGACCACGCCGGTCACGGCGCCGAACACGAGCAGGGCCGCACACAGTTCCGGGACCGAGGAGGCGAATCCCGGCAGGGCGACGACCACGCCCAGCAGCAGCGCCCCGACGGCGCCGACCAGACCGGACCCGAGCCGCGCGCACAGCGCCCCGGTGAGCTGCATGCTGGCCAGCGCCCCGAGGGAGACGCAGAGCAGCGCGACCCCCAGCGTCGACTCGGTCGCGCCGACCTGGGTGGTCACGTCGGGGATCCGCGCGGCCCAGCTGCCGAACACGAACCCGTCGAAGGCGAACAGCGCGGTGATGGCCGGTTGCAGCCGTCGCCAGGACGGCGGCCCGGCCGAGGGCCGCATCCGGTGGGCGAGCCCGGCGAGGTTGCGGACCCGCGGCGTGCCGGTGGGCAGCAACGCAGGCTGGGGTGTAGGGAGCGACATGGAGTTCCTCCGACGACCTACTGGATCGATTCAGATCGAGACGGACGCCGCGACGACGGGGCGGGCACCGGGACAGGGGCCGGCACGGGAGGGCACTGGCACGGGAGAGGACGCGGGCAACGGCACACGACCACGGGCGCCACGTTCCATGGTTGCGACCATGCGGGCCCGACGCAGCCCATGTGGCCGTGAGGTCACTCACCGTTGGCGTTTCCGGCGGTGAGGTCGCTCACCGCCGGAAGCAGGCCGGCTCAGCGCCGACTCCGCTCAGCCCAGCCGGGTGAGCCGCTCGCGCGCCGCCGCGGCCGGGCGCGCGTGCTCGGCGATGTCCGCCCACGGGTCGCCGGTGCGGGCCAGCCGGCGCCCGATCGCACTGATCGTGAACCGGTTCGGGGCGACCCGGGACAGCTCGTCGAACCGGATCGGGGTCGCGACCGGAGCGCCGGGCCGGGCGCGCGGGGAGTACGGCGCGATCGCCGTCTGGCCGTAGGCGTTGCGGCCGACGTCGAGGTAGATCCGGTCTCCGCGGTCGGCGATGCGGTGCGCGGTGGTCAGCTCGCCGGGGTCGGCCGCCTCCAGCCGGGTGGCGACCGCGCGGGCCAGGTCCCGGACCTCGTCGAAGTCCGCGCTCGCGTCCAGCGGTGCGACCACGTGGTAGCCGCTGCCGCCCGTGGCCATCAGGAAGGGGACCAGCCCGATCGCGTCGAGCAGGTCCCGGGCCCGGCGGGCGGCCCGGCGCAGGGCCGCCAGGTCGGCCCGCTCGGGGGGATCCAGGTCGATGACCATCAGGTCGGGACGGTCCAGCGCGTCGACGCGCGACAACGCCCGGTGCACCTCCAGCGCCGACTGGTTGGCCAGGTAGCGCAGGGCGTCGGCGTCCTCGGCCACGATGTGCTCGACGTACCCGCGCTCGTTGTTCGCCGGGACCTGCACCGTCGGCACCGGAGCGCCCTCGGGTGCCTGCTTCTGGAAGAAGCCGGATCCGTCGAGCCCCTCGGGGAAGCGCACCACCGACAGCGGCCGGCCGGCCAGGTGCGGCAGCATCACATCGGCGACCCGGGCGTAGTACCGGGCGAGGTCGGCCTTGGTCAGCCCTGGATCCGGGTAGAGGACCTTGTCGGGGTGCGAGATCCCCGTGGTCGCGGCCTCACTCATTGCGTGCTCATCCCTCCCGCACCACCTCGGCGGCCGGCTTGTCCTCACGCAGCCCCAGGTAGCGGGGGTGGCGCAGCCGGCCGTCGCGGGTCCACTCGGTGAAGCCGACCTGGGCGACGAGTTCCGGCTCCAGCCAGTGCGCCCCGCGCTCGCGCACGGGGGAGTCGAACGGGGAGTCTGCACGGCCCAGTCCGGCGAACCTCTCCTGCAGCGAGCGCAGCGTCGACCGGGTGAAGCCCGTGCCGACCTTGCCGGCGTAGCGCAGCCGGCGCTCGCCCGCCGCCGGGTGGTAGCCGACGAGCAGCGCCCCGAGACCGGTCCGGGAGCCCATGGGGTCGGTCCACCCGCCGATGACGAACTCCTGGTCGCGCACGCACTTGAACTTCAGCCACTCGGTCGTCCGCCCGGACCGGTACCGGGAGTCCGCCCGCTTCGCGATCAGTCCCTCCCAGCCGTGCGCGCACGCGTACTCCAGATAGCGCTCGCCGTCACCGTTGCGGTGCGTGGCGAACCGGATCGGGTCGTCCCACCGCACGGCGCGGCGCAGCACCCGCTTGCGTCCGCGCATCGGCACCGCGGTGAGGTCGGCGTCGTCGAGGGTGAGCAGATCGAACAGGTAGAGGTAGACGGGGACGCCGGTCTCGCGGGCCCGCTGCGGATCGGTCAGTCCCAGCCGGGCCTGCAGCCGCTCGAAGCTCGTGCGGCCGTCGTCGAACGCGACGATCTCGCCGTCGGCGACGAGATCGGGGAGGTCCTGCGCGTCGAGCGCCTCGACCAGTTCGGGGTAGGTACCGGTCATGTTCTTCTCGTTGCGGGAGTACAGCTCGGTGCGGCCGCCGCGGCGCACCACGATCGCCCGCACGCCGTCGAGCTTGCGCTCGTAGAGCCAGTCCGGGTCGGAGAAGTGCTCGTCGGTCAGGGTGGCCAGCATCGGCGGCCGGAACCGGGCCGGTCCCGCCGGGCGCACCTGTGCGCGTTCGTCCGGGTGCAGCGCATCCAGCGCCGGGTGCGTCACGTGCCGCTTATGCCCTTCTTCGGCGGTGGTGAAACCTCACCGGGATCCGTGCGGCGGCGACGGGCCCAGCGGCGCGTCGAGTCGTTGGCCAGCACGACGGCGACCCAGGGCAGCGGGCCGGTGATGATGATCAAGGCCAGCCCCAGCCCCCAGGCCCGCAGATACAGCAGGCCGCCGACGAGCAGACCCACCAGGTGCACGACCATCAGCGCGGCGTAGACCCGCTCGCGGTGCCGCTGCTCGTCGGCAGGCGACAGCGGCGCGTCGGTGAGGACCTCCGGGCGGACGCGGCGGAGCCTCACGGCAGAGTCCGCCCGTCGTGTCCCGGGGCCATGCCAGGGCGGTCGGGAACCCTCATACCGCCACCTGCCCCTCCTACCCGCAACCGGGTCGTGCGTCCATCATGCGCCGCACCGGCGCGCCGTGACGCCGAACGCCCGGGAGGGCCTGCAGGAAAGCCACTTCCCTGCCATCCGGTGGCGTGAAAGTGGCCTTCCTGCAACGGGAACGACGCTATCCGGCGGGGGCCACATCCGGGATGCCGTCGGCCGGCGGGATGCTCTCCGGGGCGGTGTGGGTGCTGATGGGCGCATCGCCGTTGTCGGTGGTCTGCACCGGGGTCAGGTCCTCGGTGGTCTGCCCGGAGATCCGGGTGACCTTCACCCCGGAGATGCCGGCGTGCCGGTCGGCGGAGTAGCGGAACGGCGCGAGCCACGGGCCCTGCAACCCGGTGCCGACGCGCTCGACGGCGTCGACGATCCCCTGGCGGGTCGGGTTCGGCCCGGCCGCCTGCAGCGCCTGCACGAACGCGTAGGCCTCCGACATGCCGTAGATCCGGAAGTTGGTCAGGTCGCCCTCACCGCCGTGCTCGTCCCAGACCTTCGAGAACAGCTGCGTCCACGGGTCCTCGGGCCGGTCCACCCCGGCCAGGTACTCGGTGGTGATGACCCCGTCGAGCAACCCCGCGTCGGTGACCGCGCCCTCGGAGAACCGGGCGAGCAGCGAACCGACCAGAGCCGGGTCCGACCCGATGTTGCTGTAGGCCCACTGCGGCCGGTAGTTGAGCCGCAGCGACTGCAGCTGCGACAGCGCGGTGTAGGAGGGCACGTTGAAGCCGATGACGAAGTCCGCACCGGCGGCCTGCAGCGCGGCGATCTGCGGGGCAACGTCGGTGTTGCCGGGGGTGTAGCGCTGGGCCGACACGATCTGCGCGTCCAGGTAGCGCCGGGCGCCCTTCTCCGCGTCCCGGCCCAGGTCGTCGTCCTGCAGGAACAGGCCGACCTTCGCGTTCGGGAAGTTCTGTGCCACGTACCGGCTGAGGATCTTGGCCTCGACCTCGTAGTCCGGCTGCCAGCCGAACGTCATCGGGTTGCGCTCGGGCTGGTCCCACAGCAGCGAGCCCGAGGAGACGAACAGGTCGGGCACGCCCTCGGCGTTGAGGTGGTCGAGCACGGCGCTGTGCGTCGGCGTGCCCAGTCCGCCGAGCATCGCGAAGATCTGGTCCTGCAGCACCAGCTCGTTGACGACCTGGCTGGTCTGGGTGGGGTTGTAGGCGTCGTCACGGAAGATGTACTCGATGCGGCGGCCGTCGACCCCGCCGTTCGCGTTGACGTGGTCGAAGTAGGCCTTGGTGCCGGTCGGGATCTCGCTGTAGCCCGGCGCGGCGACCCCGGTGAGCGGGAAGTGCGCGCCGACCTTGACGGTCTCGGCGGTGATGCCGACGTCCGACGAGGCCCCTGCCTGCCCGCTGCCGCCCGAATCGGGCCGGCCGCCCGCCCCGCAGGCCGAGAGCGCCATGACCGCTGCGGCGGCGAGGGCCACCGCCGCCAGGCGCCGGTGTCGTCCGAACCCCATCACGTCCTCCTCGCCTCGCTCTTCCCCGGTCCTGCGGCCGTCCGGAACGTCCGCGCTCGTCTCAGCAGACCCACCGCTCCCGACGGCGCGAGCAGCATCACCAGCACGAGCACCACGCCGTAGACGAACGGCGCGAGCTGCGCGGCCTGCACGTCGTCCAGGCCCGCACTCGTGCCGAGGTTGGTCACCGCGGGCGGCAGGAACACCAGCAGCGCGCTGCCCAGCAGCGCTCCGGGCAGGCTGCCGAGCCCGCCGACCACCACCGCCGTGAGCAGCCCCAGGGAGAGCACGATGGTGAACCCGCTCGGCGCGGCCAGTCGCACGACGATTCCCAGCACCGCACCGGCGAGCCCGGCGCACGCGGCGCTCACGGTGAACGCGAGGACCCGGACCCGGCCGAGCCGGATCCCGGCCAGCTCGGCGGCGACCTCGTCGTCGCGCACCGCACGCCACACCCGCCCGACCCGGCTCGCCGCCAGGTTGGCGAGCAGCAGCAGGACCACGAGCAGGGTCGCCCACCCCACGTAGGCCAGGTACTTCGCGCTCGTGGTCTCGTTGGTGGAGAGGAAGTAGACGGCGTCGGCGAACCACTCCGGCGGGCGCGGCGAGGAGCTCTGCAGGCCCTGCTCACCGCCCAGGGCACCGTCGAAGTATATCGCCAGCCCAGGCACTGCGACGGCCAGCGCGAGTGTCGCGCCGGCCAGGTACGGCCCGTGCAGCCGGGCGGCGGCCGCCCCGACGACGACCCCGACGAGCGCCGTCACCGCCGCCGCGATGATCATGACGAGCACCAGCGGCGACCCACCGTCCTCGGCGAGCAGCAGGCCGGTGGTGTAGGCGCCCACGGCCATCAGCGCGCCGTGGCCGAGCGAGATCTGGCCGTTCAGCCCGGTGAGCACCGTCAGCCCGGCGGCCGCGATCGCGTAGTAGGACATCGTCGCGAACTGGGAGTTGCGGAACGAGCTGGTCAGCTCGAGCAGCGCGACGACGGCCACCAGCCCGAGGAGCACGACCAGCGCGTGCCGGCCGAACGTCGAACGCCGCAGCCGCCGGCGCACCACGTCGAACCGGCGCGGCGGGACCGGGGCGTCCACGGGCGTGGCCGTCTCGGTGGTCGGGGCGGCCATCAGACCCTCCGCGCCGCGGTCCGGGCGAACAACCCCTGTGGTCGCATGAGCAGCACCGCCACCAGGATGGCCAGTGCGGCCAGCGCCACCAGTTCGCTGCCCAGGTAACCGCTGACGTAGGACAGCGCCAGCCCGATCGAGAGCCCGCCGACGACGGCGCCGCCGGGAGAGTCGAGCCCGCCGAGCACCGCCGCCACGAAGCCGTAGACGATCACCGCGTCCATATAGGCGGGGAACACGAGGCTGCCGCCCGCGATGAGCAGTCCGGACAGCGACCCGACGACCGCCGCGAGCGCCCAGCCCAGGGTGAGCATCCGGCCGACCGGGATGCCCAGCAGCCGCGACACCTCCTGGCTGTAGGCCGACGCCCGCATCCGCAGGCCCAGGTCGGTGAACCGGAACAGCGCCACCAGCACGAGCATGACCAGCACCACCGAGCCGATCACGAAGATCGAGAACGGGGTGAAGGCGATGTTGATGCCCCCGACGGCGAACCCGCGCAGGTCGAACGGTGCGGGGAAGGAGCGGAACGTCGCGCCGAACAGGATGGCGGCCAGTGCCTGCAGCGCCACGAACAGCCCGAGCGTGACGATCACGGCGTTCAGCGCGGGCCCGCCCTCGACCCGGCGGATGATGATCCGCTCGACTCCTGCGCCCAGCGCCAGCCCGGCGACGAGGGCGACGGCCAGACCGAGCCAGTACGAGCCGCCGCCCTCGATGACCATCAGCGCGAGGTAGGTCGTGAACATGGCCATCGCGCCCTGTGCGAAGTTGATGATGCGGGTGGACCGCCAGATCAGCACCAGGGCGAGCGCGAACGCCGCGTAGATCGCGCCCTGGCTGAGCCCGGTCAGGGTGACGTTGAGGAACTGCTGCATCGGGTCCCCTCAGAATCCGAGGTAGGCGTGCCGGAGTCCGTCGTCGGCGGCCAGCGTGGCGGCGTCGGCGCGGGCCACCACCCGGCCGAGGTTGAGCACGATCCCGATGTCGGCGATGGACAGCGCGCTGCGCGCGTTCTGCTCGACGAGCAGCACGCTGATCCCCGCGGTGTCGCTGCTGTCGACCAGTTCGCGCAGCATCCCGAAGATCTGCGCGACGATGCGCGGGGCCAGCCCGAGTGAGGGCTCGTCGAGCAACAGCACCTCCGGGCCGGACAGCAGCGCCCGGCCGATGACGAGCATCTGCCGCTCGCCGCCGGAGAGGGTGTGCGCGTCACGGCGGCGGCGTTGCGCCAACGGTGGGAACATCTCGTAGATGTGCTCGAGCGCGTGATCGGTCCGCCCGCGGGCCGCTCCGAGCAGCGCGCCGAGGCGCAGGTTCTCCTCGACGGTCAGCTCGGTGATCACCCCGCGGCCCTCGGGGACGTGGGCGACGCCGGCCCGGGCGACGGCCTCGGCCGGCGCGCAGGTCAGGTCGGCACCGTCGACGAGGACCTGGCCCGCGGACGGGCGGACCAGCCCGGAGATCGTGCGCAGCAGGGTGGTCTTGCCGGCGCCGTTCGCACCGAGCACCGCGGTGATCGCGCCGCGATCGGCGCGGACGTCGACGCCGTCGAGGGCGGTGACCGGACCGTAGGCGGTGATCAGCCCGCGGACCTCGAGAGCCACGGTGGTCGTGGGCGCGGCCGGGGACGGGACTGCCGTCATCGGGTGGCCTCCTCGCCGAGGTAGGCGTCGATCACCGCGGGATCGTCACACACCTCGTCGGGGCTGCCGACGGCCACGACGCGGCCGAAGTCCAGCACCGTGATCCGGTCGCAGACCGACATCACCAGGTCCATGTGGTGCTCGACGAGGACCACCGACATCCGCCCGGTCAGCGTGCGGATGATCGCGCTCAGCTCGGCCATCTCGTCGTGGCCCAGGCCGCTGGCCGGCTCGTCGAGCAGCAGCAGTTCGGGTTGCGCGGCCAGCGCCCGGGCCAGCGCGACGCGCTTGCGCACCGGGTAGGGCAGGCTCCCGGGTAACCGATCGGCGTAGGTCTCGGCGCCCAGTTCCGCCAGCGCGGCCAGCGCGGTCTCCCGCAGCCGTCGCTCGTCGCGGTCGGAGCGGGGGAGGGCGAGCAGGGCCGCCCCGAAACCGGCGCGGCGGTGCCGGTCGGCGCCGACCATCACGTTCTCGGCCACCGTGAGCCCGCTGAAGAGCCCGACGCCCTGCAGGGTCCGCGCGATGCCCATGCCGGCGAGCCGGTGCGGCCGCAGATCGCGTACCGGTTCACCCTTCCAGGCGATGGTGCCGGTGTCGGGCCGGACGAACCCGCAGCAGACGTTGAACAGCGTGGTCTTGCCCGCGCCGTTGGGTCCGATCACGCCGTGCACCTGGCCCGGGGTGACCGCGAGGTAGACGTCGTCGAGCGCGACCAGCCCGCCGAACCGGACCCCGATCCCGCGGACCGTGAAGACCGGGTCGGCCAGGGCGGTGGCGCCGGGTGGTGGGGGATCGGCAGGGCTGGCCGGCACTGTCACGAGGGCACGCCTCCCGGGCTTCGTCGGCGGGTGAGCGGGGTCACGCGAACGCCCACCAGATTGGGCGCCGAGCCCAGCGAAGGCCATGGGCGGAGCGCCCAGCATCGCCCCCCGGAAGATGGGCGATGTGCCCGAATGAGTGGACGTGATTGGGCGCGTTGTTGCAGAGTGCGAGCATGCTGTCCCCCGGGGGTGGACCGCGGTCGAGGGCGCTGCCTGCCCCGGCCGACGACGCGCTGCGTGTGCTGGGCACCGTGCTGCTCGACGACGTCGAGGGTCTCGCCGACCGGTTGACCCTCATGGTGCTGCAGCGCGAGCCCAGCTACGCCGAGCTCGATCTGATCGAGGAGCTGCGGGCGATGTGCCGCGGCAACCTGCGTCGGGGCGTCGAGGTACTGGCCGACCGGGTTCCCGAGGGTGTCGACCCGGGCGACACCACTCGCGAGACCGGGCGGAAGCGGGCCCGCCAGGGGGTCCCGCTCGAGGCGGTGCTGCGGGCGTACCGGCTGGGCGGGCGGCTGCTCTGGGAGGCGCTGCTGCAGACCTCGCGACAGCGGTTCGGCGGTGCCTACGACGCGGCGCTGCTCGACGCCGCGAGCTATGTGTGGCGGACCAACGACGGCAGTTCGTCCGCGCTCGTTGACGCCTACCACCAGGAGGAGCTGCGCGTGCGCAGCCACGACCTCCACCGCCGGCACGCGGTGCTCGATGCCCTCATCGCCGGGCGGGGCAGCGATCCCGCCTTCGTTCGCGACGCCGCCGCCGTGCTCGGGCTGCCCGACGCCGCCCCGCTGCTCTGTATCGTCGGCTGCATGGATGCCGCGGGTGAGGACCCGCTGCGCGAACCACAGGAGGCGCTGGCCGCGCATGGTGTCGTATCGGCCTGGTACCTGCGGCAGCGGGACATGGTCGGGCTCGTTCCGCTCGGGTCGCGTTCGGCCCGGACGGTGCTCGACGTGCTCGCGCCGTGCGCGAGCGGCCGGGTGGGGGTGTCGCCGGTCGTCGAGGGGCTCGCCGCGATCGATGCCGGGTACCGGCTCGCCCGGACCGCGGCGCGCACCCTGCGCGCCCCCGGGCTCGCGGTGCTCGACGAGCGGTTGCCCGAGGCGCTGCTGGCCGACAGCCCGGAGTTGCTCCCGCGACTGCTGCAGACCTCGCTCGGTGGGCTGTTGGAACTGCCCGAGCCCGACCGGGAGACCCTACTGGAGACCCTCGAGCAGCTACTGGCGTGCGGCGGTTCGCCCACGCACGCCGCCCAGGCGCTGTTCTGCCACCGCAACACGGTGATCTATCGCATCCGCCGGATCGAGGCGGCTACCGGGCGCACGATCGGCGACCCGCGCGACCGGCTGCTGCTCACCCTGGGACTGATGGCGGCCCGGGCGGAGCGGCGGCCCCCGGCGCGCGCCCACTGATCCGTCGTCCGGTCCTGCCGGCACGGTCAGCCGGTCGCGGTTCCTGCCGGCTCAGCGACCGCTGCCGGCTGCCACCGCGAAGTCGGCGTCGGCGCGGTGGTGGGTCAGCAGGGCGGCGCAGGCCCGGGTGAGCGGATGGTTCGCGCCGACGAGTCGCTGCCAACGGGGCAGGCTCTGCTCGAGCACGGTGGTGGCCGGTTCGACGTGTCCGAGGGTGAGCAGCGCCAGCGCGAGTGCGAGACCGGCGTTGAGGGTGGCCGGGTGATCCGCTCCCAGGACGCGGTGCCGGGCTTCGAGCACCTGGGTGAGCTCGCCGGCGGCCCGGCCGGCTGCGGCGTCGGCCAGCCACGCCACCGCCTGGTTGCCGCGCACGATCAGGGTGTCGGGATGTTCGCGGCCCAGCGTTCGGGTGCAGTCGGCGACGAGCCGCTCGAACCGGATGACCGCGCGGGCCGTCCGCCCCGCTGCGAGATGGGCGAGCGCGACGTCGTTGGCCGTGCGTAACGTGTCCGGGTGATCGGGGCCCAGGGCGTCGCCGAGCTCGGCCAGTCGTGCCTCGAGCACGGCATGCTCCGGCCCGGCCTGGGTGTCGGCGCCGGTCAATACCCGCAGCGCCGCCCGGCGCAGCTCGGCGGCGAAGTTCGTGTCCACAGTGGTCCCCCGACCTCGACGATGATCCCGCCGCACGCAGCGGCGCCGGACAAGGAGCCCCCCGGAGTGCGACCTCGGCACCCCGGTGGTCTCCGCCGACCACGCCCGGGCACGCCGCGGACCGGCCGGAGCGAGCCCGGCGGAGCACCCGCGCGAAGTCAGCCTAGGCTAACCATAGTTACGCCATCAGGACCATCGTTCATCGATGAACGTGAGGCCCACAACACGACGGCCCGGCCTCGTCCGCGACCAACGCTCGCACACACAACGGGGGCATCACAAATGCGACGTTCATCGATGGCTGCGCGGCCCGGCGACTGGCGGGCCCGGGTTCCGAACCCGGTCGCCGGGCGTGCGTGATCCGTTCACCCTGCGGTCACGCCGGTGTGGGCGGACGGATACCTGCGAGGTCTGTGCTTGCCCGGGTGCGAGTCGCCGTCCTGGACATGGCCGGCACCACGGTGACCGACGACGGGGTGGTGCTGGAGGCCCTGTGCGCGGGCCTGCGCGCCGTGCGCATCGCGCTGGAGGGCCCGCGGTTCCCGGCGCTGCGCCGGCAGGCCGAGGCCACCATGGACCGGTCCACGATCACCGTGTTCGGCGAACTGCTCGACGGTGACATGCACCGGGCCCGGCGGGCCAACGCGGCGTTCGAGGCATGCATCGCAGAGCAGGTGCAGGCGGGCCGCCTCCGCGAGGTGCCGGGGGCGTGGGACGCAATGTGCACGCTCCGTGCCGAGGAGGTGGCCGTGGCACTGAGCAGCGGTTTCGCCCCCGGAGTGCAGGACGCGATGGTCACCGCCCTCGGCTGGGAGGACATGATCGACCTGGTGCTCTGCCCGGCCGATGTGGACGGTCGCGGGCTGCCGGACCCGGCGATGCTGCTCGCCGCGGCGCGGCGGTTCGACGCATGCCCCGCGGAGGTGGTCGTGGCCGGTGACGCCACCGCGGACATGGTGGCGGCCCGCCGTGCCGGGGCCGGGCTCGCGATCGGGGTGCGCTCGGGGGCTCATCAGGAGCGCGCCCTGCGCGCCGCGGGCGCCGACGCCGTCATCGACTCGGTCGCCGACCTCCCGGCTCTCCTCGGGCTCCCCTGCCGGTCGACCGACCCGGCTCAGGCCGAGAGCTCGCGTTCCAGCGGTGTGCGGAAGCGGGGGGTCACCCGGACCGGACCCAGGTGACCGGACAGGCGCTCGGCCTCGGCCGCAACCGCGGCCTCGCCCCCGGCCCCGATGTCGCTGAGCAGCCGGACCACCACTTCGCCGTCCGGGCGCTGCGCCCAGCCGCCGACGATCCGGCCGTCCCACCACACCGTCGGGCCGATGTTGCCGGTCCGATCGAACAGCGCCGGCCCGTGCTCACCGAGGAACCAGCCGCGCTCCTTCCAGCCCATCGGTATCGGGGTCCAGCGCGGGCAGTAGCGCGGCGGCCGGCTCGGGCAGGGGTGAGCAGCCGAGAAGCATCCCGTCGTCGGCGAGGAGGACCCCGGGGACGCCGTCCAGGTCCACCTCGACGACGTCGAGCGCGGCCAGGGCCCGGTTCGTCTCGCGGGCCCCCCACCCGGTCCACCACCGCAGATCGCTCACCGGGGCGGGGTCGAACGCCGCCAGCCAGCGGCGGGCAGGGCGACCTGCGCGGCCTCGACGGCGAGCTCGGCCAGCGATGTGCCCAGCCACGTCGACGTCGGCGACCACCGGTACTGGGTGGACGTCCACGACCCCCGCGGCCGGCCGCGCACGATGTGCCCGTCGGCGGCCAGCTGCAGCAGCACCCGCGCCGTCGCGTTCTGCCCGGTCGCCTCGATCCGGGTGCGCAGCCGCGGTTCGTCGGCCGCCAGTTCGGTGGCGGCGGCCTCCCCGCGCGCGGCCAGCGCGCGGTGCGTGGAGTCCGCGACGTCGACGAGCCAGGCGGCGCCGTCGTCCACACCGGACTCCTCGAGATGCTGGACCAGGCGCTTGCGCTGCGCCACCGCGACGGCCCGGGTGCACGCGGCCTGGACGACCGGGGCGAGCTCGCGGTCGAGCACCCACACCGTGCGGCGCATGCCGAGCATGCGGACCAGCATCCGGTCGTCGTAGAGGGCGTGCTCGACGGTGCCGACGTGCCCGTCGCGGGTCCGGGCCAGGACGGCGAGGAACACCGTCGCCGGGTCGGTGGCGTGCAGCGCGACCAGCGACGCCGCCACCGCCGTGGCACCGGTGACCGAGGCGTCGGCCCACGCGGTGGGGCAGAGCCGGTGCCGTACCGCCAGCCGCGCCCGTCGCTCGGTCACCCCGATCCGCCGTACCGCGTGCGCCATCGCCGTCCCCCGTGTGCTGCGTCGATGCAGCCCCCGCGGCGACAAGGCCCCCGGCCCCTCGCAGCCGGATCCGAGCCGACCCGGGGAGCCCCGTGCCGTACTACCAGTTCACCATCCCCGCCGGCAGCCCCCAGCACCCGGCGCAAGGCAGAGATCGCGGCGGCGTTCACCGAGGTGCACACCGAGCTCACCGGCGCGTCGCCGATGGCGTCCTCGACACCGAGCTCCTGGGGGGCATGCCGTCGGTCGGGCGGCGCGGCGTAAGGGCTGCTGCTCATCCGTCCGGTAGCAGATCGGGCCGGTGCAGCCGGTTGCGTCGCGGCCCGCCCGGTATCCACGGTGGTGGATGGAAGAGCGGGAATCCGTCAGTGATGGTGACTTCCCATTCCGAGGAATGCAGCAGCGTATGGTGCCGGGGACACAACAGCACCAGATTCGACAGTGCGGTGATCCCGCCGTCGGCCCAATGGGCCACGTGGTGCGCATCCGCCCATTGGGCGGGCACCGTGCAGCCGGGAAATGCGCATCCGCCGTCGCGTTGCTTGAGTGCACGGCGAATGTGGCGAGGAACGGTGTAGGAGCCCCGGCCGACGTCCAGTGGTTCGGATCTGCCGCCGATGACCACGCAGGCCAGGTGTGCGTCGCAGGCCAGCCGGCGGGCGTCCTCGGCGGCGATGGCGCCGGCGAGGGTGTCGTCACCGAAGTCGAGCAGCCCGGTGCCGAGCCGGGACTCCAGCACGGTCAGCGGGACGGTGACGGTGATGTGGGGGCGGATCCCGCCCTCGGTGGGCAGGGTGCCGGTGCCGAGCATGCGGCGGGCGAGTTCGACCAGGGCGTCGCCCTGGCGCTGGTCGACGGTGCGTGGGTCTGCGGTGCCGTCCTCCGCGGGTTGCGGGGCGGCGAGGGGTGACAGCGCGGTGCGCAGGACAGCGGCGGCTTCCCGGTCCAGCCATCCACCGATCGCCCATCCGGAGCCGTGCGCCACCAGCGACAGCCGGATCCTAGCGCGGCGGTGTCGCGGGGCCGTGGCCCGTCCGGGTCCAGCATCTCCAGGCGTCGTTTGCCCAGCCTGCGGACTGCGATGGGGTCGAAGGTGCGCGCCCACCCGACCAGCTCGGCCTCCAGTTCGCCGCGGTGGGACTCGAGATGGGGCGGCAGCGACGCCAGCACCGAGCGGATCGCCGTGACGTGCTCGGCGCCGATCGCCGTCTCGGCCACCGCCGCGGCGGTGGCGGGCAGCACCGGTGGCGTGGCGTGCCCGGTGAGGGTCCGGCCGGGCAGCACGTCGGCGGCGGTGTCGATCCGCCGCCGGGCCTCGATCTTGGTGAGGTTCTGCGCGCTGCGCAACAGCTCGACGTCGGTGACCATGCCCTGCTTGGCGCCCAGCCCGCGGGCGGTGACCTCACGGACGACCCCGAGCATCTCGACGTAGGCGGCGGTGAGTGCGGCCTGGGTCTCGCCGAGGGCGGCCAGCAGCTCGGCATCTCCGGCCTGCCACCACTCGGTCATGCCGCGATCGTACTCGAACACATGTTCGAACAGGGGTTGGGAGTGGTGAGTGAGCCATTCCCAGTAGCCGTCGAGAGATCATGTGGTGCGGTCGTGTTCGCGGTGGAGCAGGACCAGCGCGGCTGCGGTGATGGCGCCGATGCGCCACGGGCACAGGCTGACTCGGCGAAGCGCT
>NZ_JAHDTG010000031.1 GCF_018531475.1 Pseudonocardia mahuensis | reverse complement strand
AGATGCTGGCAACAGAGGCACGGGCCCTCCAGGCGATCATCAGGACTTCAGCAATCCCATGATCACTGGGGGTCCGTGCCTCTACCTGCAACGACACGCAGGAACCTCATTTGCCGGTCGCTCTAAGCCATCACTTAGGACGAAGGGCCGTCGGCAGCCGGACCGGGAGTGGCCGAATTCCTGCGGAGCAGGCCATCGGGGCGCATCACCGCCCACGGTCACGATCCAGGTTTGCCGGCGCACGCACGTGCAACCCTGCGCGCGTGGAACAGCGGCGGTTGGGCGCGCACGACATCGAGGTCCCGGTCGTGGGCCTGGGCACCTGGCGACGGCTGGAGGATGCGGCGAGAGCCGGGGAGCACATCGGCGTCATCACCGCGGCGCTGGACGCCGGAGTGCGGTTCTTCGACTCCTCGCCCATGTACGGCCGAGCCGAGGAACTGCTCGCCGACGCCCTCGGGGACCGGCGTCCGGACGTCGTGGTGGCCGACAAGATCTGGACCGACTCCGCCGAGGAGGGCCGCCGGCAACTCCAACGCGCGCTGGCCTACTTCGGCGGCCGGGTCGAGGTCATGCAGATCCACAACCTCGTCGCGTGGCGAGACCACCTGCGCACGCTGGAGGAGGCCCGGGAGGCCGGCCGGATCGATCTGATCGGCGCCACGCACTGGTCGGCGGCTGCGTTCGAGGAGCTGGAGACCGTGCTGAAGACCGGGCAGGTCCAGACGGTGCAGATCCCCTACAACCCGTTCGAACGCGAGGTCGAGGCGCGGATCCTGCCGCTGGCACAGGACCTCGGGCTGGGCGTGATCGTGATGCGCCCGTTCGGCGAGGGCGAGCTGCTCAACGCCGACCCCGGGGACGAGGCCATCGGGTTCCTGCAGCCCTTCGGGGTCCGGAGCTGGGCACAGGTCCTGCTGAAGTGGGTTCTCAGCGACCCCCGCTGCCACGTCGCCATCCCGGCCACCTCCCGGCCCGGGCGGGTCCGGGAGAACGTGGCGGCCGGGTCCCCGCCGTGGTTCGGACCCGAGGAGCGCGAGACAGTGGCCCGGCTCGCGGCACTGCGGCGCAAGCGGTGACCGGCTCGAGGCGCGGACGGTGGTGTGACCCCGGGCCGGGCGGGGCCGGGTGCGCTACACCCGACCTCGCCCGTGACCTGCCTCAGCCGTGGCCGAAACAGTGACTGCCGCAGTGGGAGAAGCAGTGGCTCGCACACTCGGCCTCGGCGACCACGGCGGGTACTGCGGCGGCGGCGACCAGCCGCCGGAACTCGTCACTCTGGAATGCGGCGGCACGCTCCTCCTCGGGCAGCGCACGCGCCTGGGTCTTGAACTCCCGCAACTCGGTGGATTCTCCGCCGCTGGCCTGGGTCTGGGCCTCGGCCTCGGACGGCTGCTCGGTCGAGGCCCGTGCGCGTCCTCGCCCTCGTCCTCCCTGCGTCATTCCGCATCCTCCATCTGCAATGCTTCGTCCGTAGTTTTTCAGGCCGAGATCGACCTCAATACTGATGACCGGTGCAATGAGTCCAGCAATGCGCCGCGCAATGCACGCCACCGCCTGGTCCGTTGACGACGGCACCTATTCGTGACATCGCCGGCCGGTAGATCCAGAGCGTCTGGGTGGTGTCCAGCCCCTCGACGTCGGAAGCCTGCGCGGGCCGCAGGGTGAGGATCCGCCGCTCCTCGTCGGTGGTCTCCAGCAACGTCTCGCCGGCGGCCAGGACCAGTCCGTCGCGGGACCGCAGGTGGACCAGGCCGAAGACCTCGCCCAGCCCGAGTTCGTCGAGCTTCGCGGCGAACGCGGCCAGGAAGGCGGACGAGTCGCGCAGCCGCTGCAGGTCCTGCTCCACCTCGGACCGGATCTGCGCGGGGTACTCGCAGAACTCGAGCGGGAAGTAGTCGGCGCGCCCGCCGGTGACCTCGGCCTTCCACAGGTACGGGAGCAGCCGCGGGAGCTCCTCGATATTCCAGGGCTTCATGTAGGAGACGTTGTCGACGAACTCGCGCACCACCAGTTCGTCGTCGGAGATCTCGAAGTGCTTGTGCAGCAATGTCACGCCGACGACGTCATGCAGCCCGTGACGGCAGATCACGTCACCGAGTTCGGCCACGTAGTCCCGGTCGTCGTCGAGATGGCGTTTCGCGATCTGGAAGTCGTTCAGCCGCTGGAAGACACCGACGTCGTAGTCCCGAACGACGGCGTCGCGCACCGCAGTGGTCATGTTGCGCCCTCACCGTGCGGATGCCGTGTCGGATCCGCGCTCGTCGCGAAATGTCCCGCGGCCGATTCCGGCCCGGCCCCCCTAGGTCATCTGCCTCAGAAAGTTGATCATGTCGTCGGCATGCTCCTCCTCGACGGCGAGGATGTCCTCGAACAGCCGCCGGGTCGTGACGTCGCTGTCGCCGAGCCACTTGACGATCTCGGTGTAGGACGCGATCGTCACCCGCTCCGCGACGAGGTTCTCCTTGATCATCTCGATCAGGTGGTCGGCGGTCGTGTACTGCGAATGTGCCCGGCCGACCAGCGTCTCCGGGTTCATGTCCGGCGTGCCACCCAGCTGGGAGATCCGTTCCGCGAGCCGGTCGGCGTGGTCCTGCTCCTCCGCAGCATGCTCGGCGAACTCCTCCGCCACCGGTTCCGCGTTGAGTCCCGTCGCCGCGTAGTGGTGCTGCTTGTACCGCAGGACGCACACGATCTCGGTGGCGAGCGCCTCGTTCAGGACCGTGATGACACGGCCCACGTCGGCGCCGTACGCGGGGGTCACGGGTCCCTTGTCGATCTCGGCACGGGCCCGCTCGCGCAGGGTCTGCACATCGGTGAGGAAGTCGGCCATGACGGCTCCTTCGGGTCATTGCGGCGTCGCGGTGCGGCGCTTTCCGGCCGTAGCGGCATCGCGGGGGTCACCGACGCCGACGACCCTGGCCGTCCCGGCCACTCCGTCGCTCCGTCCCCCCGTGACGAACTGCCCCGGCGCATCTGGCGCCGTCAGACCGAGGTGACGGGGACGGCCCGGCCACCAGCATCGGCGATCCTGCCGTCGGAAACGGGCGGCGTCCGCGCACGAGATCCTCCGGAAAGGACGACATGGCCAGACGAGCGATGCCCTGGTCCTGGATGCTGGCGCTCCCGGTCCTGGGCCTGGGCCTGGCGGCCGTCGCACCGGGCGCGAGCCCGGGCCCGGCGATGCCGGTGCCGCGCGGTGCCACCCCGTCCGGGGACGGTGTCGCCGTCGGTGGCGGCCCCGTCGCGGTCGACGCCTACATCGACTTCCAGTGCCCGTTCTGCAGGCAGTTCGAGCAGCTGGCGGGCGACACGCTGGACCAGCTGCTGGCCCGCCGCGCGATCACGCTGGCCACCCACCCGATGGACTTCCTCGACGCGGTGTCCCCGACCCGGTACTCCACCCGGGCCGCGGCGGCGTCGGGGGCGGCGTCGGACGCCGGGATGTTCCGCGAGTACGCACGCACCCTGTTCGAGAACCAGCCCCCCGAGGGCGGACCCGGGCTCAGCGACGAGCAGCTCATCGCGCTGGGCCAGGCGATCGGGATCGCCGGCCCGGCCTTCGCCGAGACGATCCGCAACGGCACCTACCTGCCCTGGCCGCCCTACGTGACCGAGCGGGCCGTGCAGCGCGGCGTCGCGGGCACGCCGAGCGTGTTCGTGGCGGGCGTCCCGGTCCCCGCGCGACCGGAGCCGATCGTCGCCGCCGTCGGATCCGTCCTCGCCTGACCTGCGGGCCGATCCTCAGGACCCTTGCCCCTGGTCACGTCCTCGCCCGACGGATCAGAGTGATCCCGGCGTGGTGGGAGGTGGCCCATGCTCTTCGACGACCGGATCGACGCGGGCCGGCAGCTGGCCGGGCAACTGACACACCTGCGGGGACAGGACGTCGTGGTTCTCGGGCTGCCCCGTGGCGGCGTGCCCGTCGCCCTGCAGGTGGCCCGCGCGCTCGGTGCCCCGCTCGACGTGATCATCGTTCGCAAGCTGGGCGTCCCGTTCCAGCCCGAACTGGCCATGGGGGCGATCGGCGAGGAGGGCGCCCGCGTCGTCGACGCCCGCACCGTCCGGCTCGCCCGTGTCGGCCGGCCCGAGCTGGCCGCGATCGAGGAGCGCGAGCGGGCCGAGCTGGCGCGGCGGGTCCGCCGGTACCGCGGCGACCGCCCGCCGGTCCCGGTGGCCGGCCGGACCGCGGTGCTGGTCGACGACGGGGTCGCCACGGGGGCGAGCGCGCGGGCCGCGTGCCTGGTCGCCCGGGCCCGCGGCGCCCAGCGGGTGGTCCTGGCCGTCCCGGTCGCGCCCATGGACTGGACCCGCCGGTTGAACGACACCGCGGACGAGCTGGTGTGCGTGGCGACGCCGCGGCCCTTCGAAGGCATCGGGAAGTGGTACCGCGACTTCTCCCCCACCCCGCACGCCGAGGTCGTCGCCTGCCTTGAAGCGGGCCGCGCCGAACGGAAAACGGCCGATCCGCCCGACGCCGACCCACCGACCCCGGACCACGAGGTGGAGATCCACCTGGGGTCGGTGTCGCTCGCGGGCCGGTTCGCCGTGCCCGCGGACGCCGCCGGCGTCGTCGTGTTGGCGCACGACAGCGGCAGCAGCAGGCACAGCCCGCGCAACCGGGCTTTCGCCGCGACCCTGCAGCGGGCCGGATTCGGCACCCTGCTGTTCGATCTGCTCACCCCGGACGAGGTGCAGCACCGTGCCACGGGGTCCGACGCCGGGCTGCTCGCCGAGCGGATCACCGGCGTCACCCGCTGGCTGCGCGCGCAGCCCGGGGCCGCCGGGGCACGGATCGGCTGGTTCGGCGCCGGTACCGGCGCGGCCGCCGCGCTGTGGGCGGCCGCCGAACCCGGTGCCGACGTCGACGCGGTGGTCTCGCGGGGTGGCCGGCCCGATCTCGCCACAGCCCGGCTGGCCTACGTGCGCGCCCCGACGCTGCTCGTCGTCGGTGGCCGGGACGTGGTCGTGGTCGACCTCAACCGCCGCGCCGCGCGGCTACTGCGGTGCCCGCGCCGGCTGGCCGTGGTTCCGGGCGCCTCGCACCTGTTCGAGGAACCGGGGACGCTCGACGCCGCGGCCGGGCTGGCCGCCGACTGGTTCGCCCAGCACCTCGCCACCGCGGCCCGGCGGACGATGGCGGGGCCGTGAGCCGGTCAGCTGCCCCTGTTCTCACCCAGCTCCTCGACGATCGGGTTGGGCGGGGGCACGTCCTTCGTCCGCTCGCTGAGCCCTGGGTGGGTGTGCAATCGGCGCCGCTCCGCCTTGAGCGCCGCCTCCAGCTCCGGGTCCTCTTCCCGGATCTCGACCGACGCCTCCACCTCGGCGAAGCTGTGGTAGTCGACCGGCGGGACCGCCCGCAGCGCCTTGAGCGTCATCTCGTCCGCGCCGTTGCGCAGGGCGGTCTCGATCAGCTGTTCCTTCGTCGCCGGGTAGTCGGCGTCGATCAGCGCCTGCTTCAGGGCCCGATAGGTGGTGTAGGCCGCCATGTACCCATGCTGATGGCGCAGGTGCGCACCGGCGTGGGCCTGCCAGCGCGAGCCGGACGCGGCGGTCTGGCCTTGTCAGGCCGGGGACCGCGACCCGGATCTCAGCGCTGCAGCGTCCGACTCAACGCCGTGGCGCTCTGCCGGACGGCCCGCTCGACGTCCCACCGCCGGCTCAGGAACTCCTTGGCAGGCAACGAGATCGCCACCGCGGCGGCGACCGCGCCGCCGGGCGCGCGGACCGGCGAGGCCAGGCACGCGACGCCCGGCCGGAACTCCTCCAGCTCCATCGCCATCGACACCTCGCGGGTGTGGTCCAGCTGCGACTCCAGCACCTCGATGTCGGTGACCGTGTGCTCGGTGATGCGCGGCAGGCCGGTCTCGGCCAGATAGCGGTGCCGGGCGTCGGTGTCCTTGGCGGCCAGCATCACCTTGCCGAACGCGGTGGCGTGCGCGGCCCGGTGGAAGCCGACGTCGAGAAGCTGGATACGGGGTCGCCGTGGGGAGTCCTCGACGTGGGCGAGCACGATCTCGTCGTTGCGGTAGATCGCGTAGTACGCCGCCGCGTCCGCCTTCTCGTGCAGCGCGCGGACCACCCCGGCGATATCGCCTGGTACCGCGAGCTGGCGGTGCAGCGCCTGGTCGAGCAGCCGCACCCGGTAGCCCAGCCCGTAGCGCCGCTCGCGCTGCAGGTGCACCACGTAGCCGTTGTCGATCAGCGTGCTGAGCAGGTGATAGGTGGTGGGCAGGGTCAGCCCGAGCCGTCGCGCGATCTCCTTGGCCGAGACCCCGTCGCGGTATTCCGCGACGGTCTCCAGCACCCGCAGCGCCCGGCCGACCGACTGCAGGAGGCCGGGCAGCCGGGCCGGGGACGGCCCGGCGCCGCCGCAACCGGGCGAGCTCCGGGGTCTCCATGACCTCGCCCAGCGTCATGGCCAGCAGGTCGTCGTGCGTGCGGCCCTCGCGCAGCAACGCGCCGGCCACGAGTTCCTGCGCGGCGGCGTGCGCCTTGCGCTGGAAGGTCCGGCGCAGGTCCTCGAGATCGACCGCGTCCTGTTCCGCGAGCCCGGGGAACGACGCGGAGAACCCACCACCGGCCGCGACACCGGCGTTGATCTCCTCGGAGGCGAAGTGGTCGTCCAGCCGGACCTGCACCGTGCCCACACCCGGCACCGCGCGCACCGCGTCGTGCGCGTCGGCCACCATCAGGTAGGCGAAGTTCGGGGCGCAGAAGTACGTCGGCAGCCGCAGCACGACCGTCACGTCACCGGTCTGCTCGGCCACGGTCCACTCCTGCACGAACAGCAGGTCGGTGATCGACTCGTCCAGCTCCGGGTCTCGCACCGTTCCCAGAGCCCGCCACACCGCGGACTCCAGGGCCGTGCGCTCCGGAGCAGCCGACGTCACGCCCCCGCCACGGAGACGGGCCCCGCGCCGACCGTCTCACCGGCGAGCGGCTCGGCGGGGACCGACAGCCCGCAGCCCTCGGGGACCTCGATGTCGTAGAGCCGCGCGGCGTTCAGACCGAGGATCTTGCGCTTGATGTCGGTGGTGAGCACACCGTACTCGCCCTGCATGTCCTCGGGGATCTGGAAGTCGACGAACTTCTCGACCAGCCACTTCGGGTGCCAGATGGCGTAGTCGCTGGAGAAGGTCAGCCGGTTGTCGTCGAGCCAGTACAGCAGCTCACCGATGATCTTGGCGAAGTAGCGCGGCCGGGAGTGGATGAACGGCATCGCCACGGCGAGCCCGCCGTAGACGTTCGGCTCCTGGGTGGCGATCCAGCAGAAGTCCTCCAGCCGTGGCAGCCCGACGTGCTCGATGACGAAGCGCAGGTCGGGGAACGCCGTGGCCACGTCGTCGACGTCGGCGACGTCAAAGGCGTCCCGGTTGAGCGGGTAGATCGTCGGACCCTTGTGCACGTGGATGTTGCGGATGCCGAGCTCCTGGCAGCGCTCCAGGTAGCGGTAGCACCACGGGTCGGAGAGCTGGTAGCCCTTGGACTCACCCTTCCACTCCGCGGTGTAGAGCTTGACGCCCTTGAGGTTCCAGCGGGCGTGCAGCTGCTCGAGCTTCTCCAGGCCACCCTCCCCGTCGCGCGGGTCGAACGCGCCGTTGGCGATGAACCTGTCCGGATGCCTCTCCATCACGGCACCGTTGCGCTCAGTGGTGTTGAAGCCGTTGATGTAGAAGTCGGTCAGATAGGTGGGCTGGAAGATCGCCTTGTCGACGTAGCCCTCCTCGAACAGGTCGGTGATCATGTCCTGCTCGGTGTAGCTGCCGAACTTCTCCAGCGACCACAGGTACTCCGTCGGCGACAGGTTCTTGTGGTAGTCGTAGAAGCAGGCGGTGAAGCCCTCGCCGTAGCGGTTGCGCTGGTTCGCCGGGCCGCCGTCCCAGAAGTGGATGTGGCTGTCGACGATGAAGTAGTTCTCGCCGTCCTTCGTGTACATCCGGGGTCCTCCTTGACCGTGGTGGAAGTGGGCGTGGTGCGGGGAACGAGCGGGATCTAGCGGGAGGGGACGAGGATCGCCCGGCCACCGGGCAGCCGACCCTCGTCGAGGTCGTCGAGCGCGGTGTCGACCTCGTCCAGGGAGTAGGTCTTCGTGCGCAGCGTGACCTTGCCCCGGGCGGCCAGGGTCATGAGCTCGTCGAGGTCGTTGTAGGAACCGACGAGGTTGCCGACGACGCTGATCTCCCGGGAGATGATGTCGATCGTCGGGATGTTCACGGCGCCGCCGTACCCGATCACGTAGTAGGACCCGGCGTCGCGGGTGAGCGAGACGCCTTCGGCCTCGGTGCCGTGCTCGCCGACGAAGTCGAACACGACGTGCGCGCCGCGACCGCCGGTGAGGTCGCGGACCTGTTCGACGTGGTCACCGGTGGCCGCCACGACGTGGTGCGCGCCGAGCTCGGTCGCGTGGGCCAGCGCCTGCTCCGAGCGGTCGACGATGGTGATCTCGGCCGGGGTGAGCGCGAGCAGCGTCTGCAGGCCGATGTGCCCGAGCCCGCCCGCACCGATGACCACGGCGTGCGAACCGGCGTGCAGCAGCGGGATCGCCTTGCGCACGGCATGGTAGGCGGTCAGGCCGGCATCGGCCAGCGCCGCGACCGCCGCGGGCTCCAGGCTCTCATCGAGCTTGACCACCGAGCGCGCGCCGGTGCGCAGGTACTCGGCCATGCCGCCGTCGGTATTGATGCCCGGGAACAGCGAGTTCTCGCAGTGCACGTCGTCGCCGTCGCGGCAGGCGCGGCACAGGCCACAGGTCACGAGCGGGTGCAGGATGACCTTGTCGCCCTCGCGCACGTTCGTCACCGCGTCGCCGGTCGCGACGACGGTACCGGCGTTTTCGTGGCCGATGATGTAGGGCAGCTCCACGCCGCTCTTCTCGGCCCACTGGCCCTCGACGATGTGCAGGTCCGTGCGGCACACGCCGGCCGCATCCACCCGGATGACGACGTCCAGCGGGCTCGTCACGGACGGGGAACCTCGTCGAGCGTCGGGCGCTTGCCGTACGCTTGGACTCGTGCTGCCTTCACGGGCGACTCCTTCGTCTGTCCTGATGTGATCGCGACCATGCCGCGTGGATCACAGGCGAAGAAGACCCGTTGTCACATGCTGATAAGTGTTGCCCCGGTCTGTGCGCTCGAACGGGATGCCTGCAGTGGTTTCAGGGCGGCCGCTCACCGGGCACCCGAGGAGGGACCGCCGACCCTTCGATGGAGGACCACCGACGTGACCGCCACCTCCGGAGCACCCGGCCCACTCACCAACCGTCAGGGCCACCCGGTCCACGACAACCAGAACCAGCGCACCGTCGGGCCCCGCGGTCCGGCCACGCTGGAGAACTACCAGTTCCTCGAGAAGATCAGCCACTTCGACCGCGAGCGGATCCCGGAGCGCGTGGTACACGCTCGCGGCTTCCTGGCCTACGGCACCTTCACCGCCGCCGGCCGATGGGGTGACGAGCCGATCGAGCGGTACACCCGGGCCAAGCTCTTCGCCGAGGAGGGCAAGCAGACCGACGTGGCGCTGCGCTTCTCCACCGTCATCGGTGGCCGCGATTCGAGCGAGGCGGCGCGCGACCCGCGCGGGTTCGCCGTGAAGTTCTACACCGAGGACGGCAACTGGGACCTCGTCGGGAACAACCTGGGCGTCTTCTTCATCCGCGACGCGATCAAGTTCCCCGACGTCATCCACTCCCTCAAGCCCGACCCCGTGACGTTCCGGCAGGAGCCGGCCCGGATCTTCGACTTCATGTCGCAGACTCCCGAGTCGATGCACATGCTGGTGAACCTCTTCAGCCCGCGCGGCATCCCGGCGGACTACCGGCACCAGCAGGGCTTCGGTGTGAACACCTACAAGTGGGTCAACGCCGCCGGTGAGACCAAGCTGGTCAAGTACCACTGGATCCCCCGCCAGGGCGTCGCCAGCCTGACCGAGGCCGACGCCGCCGCCATCCAGGCCACCGAACTGGGCCACGCTCCAAGGACCTCTACGAGGCGATCGAGCGCGGCGAGTACCCCGAGTGGGACCTCTACGTCCAGATGATGGACGACCACGACCATCCCGAACTCGACTGGGATCCCCTCGACGACACCAAGACGTGGCCGGAGAACGACTTCCCGCCGAAGAAGGTCGGCACCCTGGCGCTCAACCGCAACGTCGAGAACTTCTTCGCCGAGAACGAGCAGATCTCCTTCGGCACCGGCGTGCTCGTCGACGGGCTCGACTTCTCCGACGACAAGATGCTGGTCGGCCGCACCTTCTCCTACAGCGACACGCAGCGCTACCGGGTCGGGCCGAACTACCTGCAGCTGCCGGTGAACGCGCCGAAGAACGCGCGGGTGGCCACCAACCAGCGCGACGGCCAGATGACCTACGTCGTCGACACCGGCGGGGAGAATCCGCACGTCAACTACGAGCCGTCCACGATGGGCGGCCTCGCAGAGGCCGAGTACCCCACGCACGACGAGCAGGGCCCGGAGATCCGCGGCCGGCTCACCCGCGCCCGGCTCCCGCGGACGAACGACTACAAGCAGGCGGGTGAGCGGTTCCGGCTGATGGAGGACTGGGAACGCGACGACCTGGTGGACAACTTCGTCGAGCTGATCGGCCAGGCCACCTCCGACGTACAGAAGCGGATGGTCTGGCACTTCTTCATGGCCGAGGACGAGCTGGGCCAGCGGGTCGGCGACGGCATCGGGATCACCGCCGACGACGTGCGCGACCTGCAGCCGCTGCCCACCCAGACGCTGAACGACGAGGAGCAGCAGCGACTGGCCAACCTGGGCAAGAACGGCCCGCGCGACGTCGAGGGCCTGACGATGACGCACTGCGTGCCGAACGAGCACCGGGTGGTCACCGGCTGACCGGGCGGGGCCGAAGGGTGCCGGCTCCCGGCGGGCGAGAGTGCGGTCACATCGATGTATGGGCCCCCGCCGGGGCGGGCACCCCTTTCGTGCACGGCATCGTCCATCGCAGACCGAGAGTCGTTCCAGAGAGAACTGATCGCCCCCATGGCGAACACCGCGACCCTGATCACCCAGCTGCGCGCCCTGGAACAGCTCACCCAGGCCGAGGCCCAGATCGCCCGGGTCCGGTGGACGAGGCGCTCCTGTCCGACCTCGCGCTCGAACACCAGCTGCTCGACCGCGCACGCTACCTCGGGGCGCTCGCCGAGGCGGCCGGCGAGTCGGGCGTCCGGAGGCTCGCCGAGCGGCTCGTCACCGCGCACACCGCCACCGTCGACTGGCTCACCACAGTGCTGGCCGAGGAGGCGCTGGGCGGGCCGACCGCCCTGCGGCCGACGCCGTTGCAGCGGGTCGCCGGTGGCGTCACGCGCGCGGTGAACCTCCCCGCCCGGGTCGCCGTCGAGGGCGTCAACCGGGCCCTGCACACGGTGAACCAGACCGGTCAGGACGCCCGGGACAAGGTCGGCGAGTACGCCGGTCGGGTCCGGCGGCTGGGCTCCGGCACCCGTGAGGTGCTCTTCGCCGGGCGCGACGCGGCCCTGCAGCGGGCCGAGACCGTCGCCTGTCGTGACGGGGCCGGTGACACCGCGACCACCGTGCACGAGGCCAGGCGCGACCTGGGCAGCCTGACGGTCGGGGAGCCACCGATCCGCCGCTACGACGAGCTGTCCGTGCAGGAGGCCGTCGCCGGGATCAAGAAGCTGGACCGCACGGACGACATCAACGCCGTGCTGCGTTACGAGGAGGCGTACAAGAACCGCTCCGGCGTGGTGTCGGCCGCGCATACCCGGTATGCCGCCCTCGCCAAGGAGGCCGCCGGGGTCAGCGCAGTCCTCCTCGAACCGCCCCACCGGTGGGCCGGTGCCGAACACGGCACCGGCCCGCCGTCCTGTGTGGACGTCACCCTTTTGCCGCCGTTTTTCCCCGACGACCAGCGGGCATTAAGGACTCGTGATGCTGCTGCGGCCGCCCGGGGTGTACCGGGTCGACGGGGACACTGCTCTGCTGACCGACGTGATGCACCGGGGTGACTACGCAACGGGGCGTCGCGTCCTCGACATCGGCACCGGAACCGGTGCGCTGGCGCTCGCCGCCGCGAGCGCCGGAGCCGCGTCGGTGACCGCGGTCGATCTCTCGCTGCGCTCGGTCGCCGCGACCTGGCTGAACAGCCGGCTGCACCGGGCGCCGGTGACGGTCCGGCGCGGCGATCTGTTCGGGCCCGTGCGCGAAGGGCGCTTCGACCTGGTACTCGCCAACCCGCCCTACGTCCCCGCGCTGACCAGCGCGCTGCCCCGGCACCGGATGGGCCGGTGCTGGGACGCGGGCCGCGACGGCCGGGCGATCCTGGACCGGATCTGCGCGGACGTCCCCGCGGCCCTCACCGAGGACGGCGTGGTGCTCATCGTGCACTCGGAGGTGTGCGACGAGGACCGGACGATCGCCGCGCTGCGCGAAGGAGGCCTGGAAGCCGCCGTGGTCGGCCGGGCCACGGTCCCGTTCGGCCCGGTGATGCGGGCGCGCGCCGAGCTGCTGGAAGCCCAGGGCCTCGTCCGGCCCGGGCAGCGGGACGAGGAGATCGTCGTCGTCGAGGGCCGCCGTGGGTGAGCCGGCCCGGCGCCGGGTCGAGCCAACCGAGGACGGTCCCGTGCTGCTGTACGGGCCCGTCGACGTGGTCCTGCCCGACGGGCGCCGGGTCCACTCCGACCGCCCGGTGACCGCCCTGTGCACCTGCCGGCGCAGCCGCCGGTACCCGATCTGCGACACGAGCCACCGCCGCCCCGCGCGGCGGACCCGATCCGAGGAGCAGGATGCCGACCGCCCCGCAGACCGCAGCACCGTCCCGCGAACCGATCCCGCCGGCTGAGGCACCGGCCCTGCCCGGGCCGCGGGGCCCGCTGTCCGCCGCGGTCCTCGACGCGCTGCGGGGAGCACCGGTGGCACGGCTCGACACCGGCTCGGCCGATCCTTACGGCGAGGACCTGCAGCTCGCGCTCTACTGCTGCTACGAGCTGCACTACCGCGGGTTCGCCGGCGTCGCCGACGACCGGGAGTGGGACCCGGAGCTGCTCGGCCTGCGCCGCGCGCTGGAACGGACGTTCCTGGCCGCGCTGCGCCGGGACGCGCCGGGGAGCGGGACCGACGACGACGTCGATGCCGCGATCGCCGGGCTGCTCGTGGAACCGACCGATGCGTGGGGGGTCTCCCACCATCTGCGGCGTGACGGCGAGCTGTGGCAGCTGCGCGAGTACGTCGCGCTCCGCTCGCTCTACCACCTCAAGGAAGCCGACCCTCAGGCCCTGGTCATCGCCCGGCTCTCCGGGCCCGCCAAGGCCGCCCTGGTCACGGTGGAGCACGACGAGTACGGGGCCGGTGACCCGAACCGGATGCACGCCCACCTGTTCGCCGCGATGATGCGGGAGCTCGGCCTCGACGCGCGCTACGGCGCGTACCTCGACGACGCGCCCGCGGAGGCCCTCGCCGAGGTCAACCTCATGTCGCTGTGCGGGCTGCACCGGGGGCTGCGCGGGGCGCTCGTGGGGCAGTTCGCGACCGTGGAGCTGACCTCGTCGCCCGGATCGGACCGGCTGGTCCGGGCCATCCGCAGGCTCGGCGGCGGCCCGGCGGCGAGTGAGTTCTACGCCGAACACGTCGAGGCCGACGCGGTGCACGAGCAACTGGTCCGCCGCGGCGTCATCACACCGTTGCTCGCGGCCGAACCGGCGCTGGCCGCCGACATCGTGTTCGGCATCGAGGCCAGCTCCCTGCTCGCCGACCGGCTGTCCGAGGTGCTGCTCGACCGCTGGGCACAGGGGCGCTCCGCACTGCGCCGCCCCCCGCCGGCAGCGGGGTGAGACCGGGCGGTCCCGCCGGCTGCTCGTCGAACCGGCGGGACCTCGGTCAGGGCGCACCCGGGCGCACCGTGACCGTGTCCGCGGCCTACCCGTTCCGTTCGGCCCCGACGCGTGGTCCCCACGAATGAGTGAGGCCGGCGACCAGCTCATCGGTGCTCGTCGTGATCACCGGGAGCAGCTCGGCCAGCCCGGTGAGTTGGAGTACGCGGGCCGTCGGCGGGGTGTCGGCGCTGGTCAGGTACAGCCGGACCCCCGCGGTTCGCGCCGATTCGTGCACCGTCAGCAGCGCGCGCACCCCGCGGGAACCCAGGAACGTGACATCGCGCATGTCGATGATCGTGTGCGCGTGGCACGACAGCTGGAACTCGACCCGCTCCACGAACAGCGGCGCGGTCATCAGGTCGATCGCCCCGAAGGGTCGCAGCACGGCCACCGCCGGCGACGGGATGTGGACCCGGACCTCGAGAGGCCCGTCGGTTGCGTGGCGCAGCGTCGTCGAGTCGCTCACGGGCGTCTCCTCGGCCGTCATCACCGGCGCCCCGCCGCGGAGGAACGGGGGACGCCGTGAGGTGGGGACAACCGCGCGGGCTGGCTGCTCAACGAGGCGGCTGGTCACAAGACCATGGCGCACCCGCGCGGCAGGGGCAACCGGAGGCGACGCGGAGGGTCTGGCCCCGCGTGCCGGCGACTCTCACCCGCCGGCACGCGGCACCCGTTGCGCCAGCACCCGCAGGTCGGCGACCAGCCCGTCGAACACCTCGTCGCGGCGCTCCTTCGGCGTCCGCAGCACGGCCGACGGGTGCAGGGTCGCCACCACCTCGTGGCCCTCCCATTCCAGGACCTCACCGCGGTGCTCGGTGAGCCGGAACGAGCGACCGAGGAGCGCCTGGGCCGCCGTCGCCCCCAGCAGGCCGAGAACGTCGGGACGCACCAGCCGCAGCTCGGCGTCCAGCCACGGCCGGCAGGCGCGGATCTCGGCGGCGTTCGGCTTGCGGTGGATGCGCCGCTTGCCCCGCTGCTCGTGCGCGAAGTGCTTCACGACGTTGGTCAGGTACACCTCCTCGCGCCGGATGCCGGCCGCGGCCAGCGCCCGGTCCAACACCCCACCGGCCGGCCCGACGAACGGTGCCCCCTCACGGTCCTCGCGGTCGCCGGGCTGCTCGCCGATCAGCATCAGCCGCGCCGACGGCGGACCGGCCCCGACGACCGCGTGCTCGGCGCCGCGGTACAGGTCGCACGCGGTGCATGCGGACACGGCGCGGCGCAGGTCGTCCAGATCAGTCAGGTCCGCCGCGGTCGCGGTGCCCATCGCAGCCTCCTCGCGTGGTCCCGAGGCTCGGTCCTGAGCGGCGTTCCCCGCCGCGGGCGCGGCCAACCACGGACCGCCGCTGCCGTGCGGTCACGGCGGCCGGGGTTTCCGGCGGCGGGTCAGCGGGCACGTCGATGGTTGCGGCCCGATCGCCGCGACGACCCGTCACCTGCCCTTGGAGGTCCCGTGTCCCGTTCCCGACCCGAGTCGGAGTCCGACATCGCCGACGACGAGGCCGTCGCCGGGAGCCGCGACACCGGCGGCCGCCCGGCCGCGGACGACCCGGACGAGGGCACCACGACCGGCACCACGGAGAACGACGAGTTCGTCGGCCGGGTCTCGGGTCAGGATGTCGGCTACGCCGGGGAGACCGGTGCCGAGGCGCGGGCAGCGGAGGAGAACGGCGACCGGTAGCGCCGGACGCAATTCGGTCGACCCCACCCGCCGCGCCCGGCGGCACGTCTCACTCGTGAGACGCCAGCGGATGCAACGACGCAGCGATCGTCAGCAGGAGGGCGTGTATGAGCACGGTTAAGGACGCCGCCGGCGCGGCGGCGCTGTTCGGGCCCGACGGTTGACGGCGTGATCTGCTCTCGTTCACCTGGGACCTGACGACGGTGCAGGGCCCCGACGCGATCGCCGCATGTCTCGGAGAGACTCTTCCGGCTACACAGCCGACGGCGTTCGCGCTGACCCCGGCAAGCCTGCCGAGCTCATCGACGAGGCGGTGCCCGCTGGATCCAGGCCTTCTACGACTTCGAGGCCGCGGTCGGCCGCAATCGCGGGTTCCTCCGGCTGACTCCGGACGGGAACGGCTGGAAGGCCTGGACGGTGCTCACCGCCCTCGAGGAGCTGAAGGGCCACGAGCGCGCGGCGGGAGCCAACCGGCCGCGCGGCACGCTGCACGGCGAGTCCCGCGGGCAGGCGAACTGGCTCGACGAGTGTCAGGCCGCGCGCGAGTTCGCCGACTCCGACCCGACGGTGCTCGTCGTCGGCGCCGGGCAGGGCGAGCTCGCGCTGTCGGCACGGCTCGGCCAGCTCGGTGTGGCCGCGCCGACGGCACCGAGCGCGAACTGCACCCGTGCCACGTCGTGCTGGCCACCGGGATGAGCGAGGTGCCCAAGGTGCCCGCGATCCCCGGCGCCGAGGACTTCGAGGGCACGCTGGTGCACTCCAGCAGGCATTCCGGCGGGGCCGCCTGGACCGGCAGGAAGGCATCGTCGTGCTCGCCACCGGCTACGAGAACATGCGCGAGAGCGCCCGCGCACTGCTCGGCGACGTCGTCGCCGACCGGTGCACGCCCGTCTGGGGCCTGGACGACGAAGGTGAGCTGCGCACGATCTGGCGGCGCTCCGGGCACCCCGGCTTCTGGTTCGTGGGCGGCAACCTGAACCAGTCGCGGCACTACTCGCAGTTCCTCGCGCTGCAGATCAAGGCGATCGAGGAGGGTCTCATCCCCCGCTGACCCCGGCGCCGAGACCTGCGCCGGCCGTTCGTACCCAGGGGCCTGTCGGCCCGGTTGCGTTTCTCCCGCAGCTCCCTGGGTACGAGGGCGCGACCGACAACGAGCGCAGCGGAAGGCGATCTCGAATGACCGAGTCAGGCGCCAAGATCGACCACAGCGAATGGCGACGCACCCTTGACCAGCTGACCGCAGAGCACGAGGGTGAGAAGGTCACCATCGAGCTGGACGACCCGTCGATCGGCCACGAGCACGAGGCCGAGCAGAAGCCCTTCGCCTATGCGACGTACGACCCGAAAGACGACGTCGTGATCGTCGCCGTCGGCCAGGACAAGCCCGAGGAACCCGTGCTGCGGCACATGGTCTGGCACCCGACGGAGGTGACCGTCGCCGACGATCCCTCCCTGCCGCCGGCGTTCCGCGTGGTCGAACCGGACGGGACGACGACGCTGGTGACGTTCTTCCGCCAGACCGTCAACGCCTGACCCTGGGAGCCACGATGACGACCGCTGAGCAGATGCACGCCGACCACGACCACACCCACGGAGAGGGCTGCGGACACGTCGCCTTCCCGCACAACGACCACGTCGACTACGCCCACGAGGGACACGTCCACCGCGAGCGTGCCGGGAACTGGGAGGAGTGCGAGGTCAGCGAGCACACCACCCACGACGACCACGAGCACAACCACGAGTCCGGCTGCGGACACGTCGCGGTGCCGCACGGGGATCACACCGACTACGTCCACGAGGGTCATCGCCATGCCGCGCACGAGGGCCACTACGACGAGCACTGACCCGTCCACAGGCGGATCCCCGGCACCGCCGGGATACCTCCGGCCAGGCGGAGGCGCTCCGAAGCACCGGCCTGGCTCGCTCAGCCCGGTGGCGGGGCCAGACCGAGAAGCGTGCGGGCCTGCTCGGGGCCGATGACCCGGGAGGTCGGCGACGTCGAGCAGCCCCAGCTGCACCAGGGCCCACCGACACGGGTGTTCTCGGTCGTCCCCATTCCGCGCCCCCGGCGCCACGAACGGCCCGGCCGATCACACACCCGGCGCCGGTCCGGGACAACGGCGCCGCGTGATCGCACGCCCGGCCGGATCCCGGTTTCCTCGGCCGATCGGCAGATGTCGTGCCGGGCCCGCCGCCCTACCGTCGGCCCTCGACATCGGTGCGGGAGGAGACACGCCATGCCACCGATCCCCTGGCGCCGCCGCGGCGTCGTCGAACCCGAGCAGGACTACCTCGTGATGGCCTCGCGGCTGCCGCTGCGGACCTTCCTACGGATCCCCTGGTTCCTGCTGCTCACCGCCCACGTGGTCCGCCAGCTCGAGCGCACGGACGGGCTCGTCGGCTACAGCCTGCTCGCCCGACCGGCGAAGCGGACGTTCTGCACCCTGTCGGCGTGGGCCGCCCAGCGTGACCTGGACGCCTACGTCGCAGCGCTGCCGCACGTGGCCGTGATGAGCAGGCTGCGCCCGCACATGCAGCCGACGACGTTCACCACCTGGACGGCGCGGGGCTCCGCGCTGCCGGTCGCCTGGCCGGACGCGCTCGCGCACCTCGCCGAGGCGGAGACCAGGCCGGGGACAGGGGCGCCCTAGCCCCAGCCCTGGCCCCGCCGCGGGGGCCGGATCAGGCCAGCAGCGCGGCGAACTGCGCCGGGCCGATGTTGCCCCCGGAGAGCACGACGCCGATGAGCCGCGGGACCGGGTCGAGGCGGCCGGCCAGCAGCACCGCGAGCGGGGTCGCCCCGCTGGGTTCGAGGACGAGCTTGAGCCGTTCGAACGCCCACGCCATGGCCGCGCGGATCTCGTCGTCGCTGACGACCACGATGTCGGAGACCAGCTTCTGGTTGATGGCGAACGTCAGCTCGCCCGGGGTCTCGGCGGCCTGCCCGTCGGCGATGGTCCGGGGCACCGGGATGCGGACCCGGTGCCCGGCGGCGAGCGAGCGCCGCGTGTCGTCGCCCGCCGCCGGCTCCACCCCGATCATGCGGATACCGGGGTGCACCGCCGTGGCCGCGGTGGCGCAGCCCGCCATCAGTCCGCCGCCGCCGACCGGAACCACCATGGCGTCGAGCCGCCCGGCGTCCTGCACCAGCTCCAGGCCGGCCGTGCCCTGCCCGGCGATGACGTGCGGATGGTCGTAGGGCGGCACGATCGCGAGGCCACGCTCCGCGGCGATGTGCTCCCCGATCGGGACGCGGTCGCCGGTGTAGCGGTCGTAGGTGACGATCTCGGCGCCGTAGCCGCGGGTGGCCGCGAGCTTCAGCGGCGGCGAGTCCTCCGGCATCACGATGACCGCCGTGCTGCCCAGCTCCCGGGCGGCGAGCGCGACGGCCTGGGCGTGGTTGCCGGAGGAGTAGGTGACGACACCGCGCCGCAGCTGCTCGGGCGAGAGCCGGGACATCGCGTTGTAGGCGCCGCGGAACTTGAACGCACCGATCCGCTGGAGGTTCTCGCACTTGAGGTGGACCTCGGCCCCGACCAGCGCATCGAGGGTCCGCGAGCGCACCACCGGGGTTCGGTGGGCCACGCCGCGGATCCGCGCGGCGGCGTCGGTGACGTCGTGGATCGTGACCGTGTCACCGCGGTCGGGACTGGACATCGACTCGGACAGCGTCACCGATCTCTCCGTTCCGGGGCGAACGGGCGGTAGGGTCGCCGATCGTGCACGGCGACCGCCCGGAATCCGATCCTGCCATCGAGCACCGTGTGGCGGCGCTCGAGTCGATCCTCGTCGAGAAGGGCTACGTCGATCCCGCCGCCCTCGACGTGATCGTCGAGACGTACTCCTCGGTCGTGGGGCCGCGCAACGGCGCCGCCGTCGTGGCCAAGTCGTGGGTGGACCCCGACTACCGCGCGTGGCTGCTCCGCGACGCGACCGCCGCCATCGCCGCGCTCGGCTTCACCGGCCGGCAGGGCGAGCACATGGTCGCGGTGGAGAACACCTCCGACGAGCACAACCTCGTGGTCTGCACGCTGTGCTCCTGCTACCCGTGGTCGGTGCTCGGGCTACCGCCGGTCTGGTACAAGTCGCCGGCCTACCGCTCCCGTGCCGTGATCGACCCGCGCGGCGTACTCGCCGACTTCGGCCTCACCCTCGACCCGTCGACCCGGATCCGGGTGTGGGACTCGACCGCGGAGGTCCGCTACCTGGTCGTGCCGATGCGGCCCGCCGGCACCGAGGACCTCACCGAGGCCGAGCTCGCCGACCTCGTCACCCGCGACTCGATGATCGGCGCGGGGCTGGTGACCCGGTGAACGGCGCCCAGGACCTCGGCGGGGTCATGGGGTTCGGCGCCGTTGTGCCGGAGCCGGAGGACGTGCGCTTCCACGCCGGCTGGGAGAAGCGCGCCCTGGCGCTGACGCTGGCGGCCGGTGCGACCGGTGCCTGGTCGATCGACGCGAGCCGGCATGCCCGGGAGAGCCTGCACCCGGCCGACTACCTCTGCTCCAGCTACTACGAGATCTGGACCAAGGGTCTGGAGCGGCTGCTCGTCTCCCACGGTCTCGTCTCCGGCGAGGAGCTGGCCGCCGGGCGGTCGCTCGAGCCGGGCCGGCCGGTGGAACGCGTGCTCAGCGCGGCCGGCACCCCGGCGGCGCTCGCCGCGGGCACCCCCTACGACCGCCCCGCGCAGGCCCCGGCGCGATTCGCGGTCGGCGAGCGCGTGCGCACCGGCAACCGGCACCCGGCCGGGCACACCCGCCTGCCCCGCTACGCGCGTGACAAGAACGGGGTGATCGAGCAGGTCCGCGGCGTGTTCGTCTTCCCCGACACCAACGCGCACGGAGACGGCGAAGCGCCGCAGTGGCTCTACACGGTCCGGTTCTCCGGCCACGAGCTGTGGGGCCCTGACGCCGACCCGACCCTCACGGTCTCCGTCGACGCGTGGGAGAGCTACCTCGACGCCGCCTGAGCTCACGGGACCCGCCACACGGTGGTCCGCCGCACGTCCACGCCCTCCATCTCGGGGACCGGGACGTCGTAGACGGCCAGCGCCTCGAACCGGTTCTTCGGCAGGTACGCCCGGCCCGGGTCCCCCACGAGCACCTCGGAACCGCGCTCCCGGAGCCTGTCCAGGAATGGCAGCACGCGGTCGACCATCGCCTTGTCGTAGCAGATGTCCCCGGCGAGCACGACCGCCGCGTCCGGTGGTTCCCGGTCGAGCACGTCGCCGTGCATGCAGGACACGGCCACGTCGTTCGCCGCGGTGTTCAGTTCGATCGCGGCGATCGCGTACTCGTCGATCTCGTTGGCGGTGACGGCGGCCGCGCCGGCCTTCGCCGCGGCGATCGCGACGAGTCCGCAGCCGGACGCGAAGTCGAACACGGTGCGGCCGCGGACGATCTCCGGGGAGTCGAGCAGGTAGCGGGCCAGCGCCTGGCCCCCGGCCCAGGCCGCTCCCCAGAACGGTGGGGGGAGCCCGCTCCGGCGCAGCTCCGCCTCGGTCTGTTCCCAGAGGGCGACGACGTCGTCGGCGAGGTGCAGCCGGATCTCCGGCACGCACGGGGGCACGCCGAGCCGGGTGTGTGCACGGACGAAGTCCGCCGGTGCTGCGGGTTCGGGCATGTGCCGTCCGTTCTCCCGACCCGGGAGGTCGCGTCCGTCGCTCACGGTACTGCGCCGCAGGACCGGGCAGGCGGTCCGTCAGGAGGTCACGGGCCACCGGGCATCGCTGTCGGCGCCGTCGCCGGTGCGCAGGCGCAGGGCCTCCGGGCCGGCCGGTGCCGCCTCCGTCGTGCGGAGAAAGTCGTGCAGCACTCGGGCGAAGCGTCGCGGGTGTTCCATGTGCGGGAAATGCCCAACCCGTCGAACACCACGAGCCGGGGCCAGCTCGTCGAGGTCGGCCCCGAGATGCCCGGCCCCGCGTGGGCGGCGCGATAGGCGAGCCGGCCGACCCGGCCCGGGGTGAGTGTCGTGAGCACGTGCAGCAGCACCACGGGCCGCGGCCGTGGCCAGGGATCTCCGCGCGGACGCGGCGACATGACGGGTACGCCCCGAACGGGCGAGTACTACTCGTGAGTCGTCGTGGCGGGCCACACCCGGACGTACCGGACCGAGGGGGCGAACCCGACCGGTCGACGTCGCGGCCAAGGGCCGATCGGAGCAGCGCCCCCCGGCATCCACCAGGGCCGTTCCGCCGTGCGGCCCCTGCGTGGGAACCCCCTTGCACACGCATTGTGGCGCTGCACACACTCCAGCACCGGCGGGTTCCGCAATGCGAGGAGCGCGCCTCGTCCAGTCACCCCAGGAGGTTGACGTGGCGACGACACCAGACGACCCATCCCAGCAGACGGGTGGCGCTTTCCAGCAGGCGGACGTGGCCGGGCCCAACACCGCTCGCACCGTCCTGGTCACCGCGACCGCGGCGCTCGGCGGTTTCCTGTTCGGCTACGACACCGCCGTCATCAACGGTGCGGTGAAGGCCGTCGGGGAGCAGTTCCGCGCGTCACCGCTGGTCCTCGGCTTCGCGGTGGCCGCGGCGCTGATCGGGTGCGCGTTCGGCGCCTGGTTCGCGGGTGCGCTCGCGGACCGGTACGGCCGGATCCGGGTCATGATCCTCGCCGCCATCGCGTTCGCCATCAGCGCGCTGGGCTCCGGCTTCGCGTTCTCGATCTGGGATCTCGCGTTCTGGCGGATCGTCGGCGGGCTCGGCGTCGGTGCCGCGTCCGTCATCGCGCCCGCCTACATCGCCGAGATCTCCCCGGCCCACATGCGCGGACGTCTCGGGTCGCTGCAGCAGTTGGCCATCGTGGTCGGCATCTTCACGTCGCTGCTGGTGGACTACGCGCTGGTCGCCACGTCAGGCAGCGCGTCGGCCCCGCTGTGGTTCGGCCTCGAGACCTGGCGCTGGATGTTCCTGTCGCTGCTGGTTCCCGCGCTCGTCTACGGCGTGCTGGCGTTGACGATCCCGGAGTCGCCGCGCTACCTCGTCGCCAACCAGGAACACGAGAAGGCGGCACACGTGCTGCGCCGGTTCGTCGGCGGCGACGTCGACAGGAAGGTCTCCGAGATCGGCCGCACCCTGGTCGGCAAGTCCGACAGGGGCAGCTTCGCCAACCTCCGCGGCCCGCGCTTCGGGCTGCTGCCGATCGTCTGGATCGGCATCGGGTTGTCGGTGTTCCAGCAGTTCACCGGCATCAACGTGATCTTCTACTACTCGTCGGTGCTGTGGCAGGCCGTCGGCTTCACCGAGCAGGATGCGTTGCTGATCACGGTGATCACCTCGGTGACCAACATCCTCACCACGATCATCGCCATCGCCCTGATCGACCGCATCGGCCGCAAGCCGCTGCTGCTGATCGGTTCGATCGGCCAGTTCGTCTGCCTGGGCACCCTCGCCTACCTGTTCGGCACCGCGCCGGTCGTGGACGGCCAGCCGACTCTCGTGGGTGCGGCAGGCACGATCGCGCTCGTCGCCGCCAACCTCTACGTCGTGTTCTTCGGTGCCACCTGGGGCCCGGTGGTCTGGGTGCTGCTCGGCGAGATGTTCAACAACCGGATCCGGGCGATGGCCCTGTCCGTGGCCGCCGCGGCGCAGTGGGTGGCGAACTTCATCATCTCCACGACGTTCCCGGCGCTGGCCTCCGTGGGGCTGGGCCTGGCCTACGGCATCTACACGTTCTTCGCACTGCTGTCGATCTTCTTCGTCGCCAGGTACGTGCAGGAGACGAAGGGACGCGAACTGGAGGAGATGGTCTGACCATGAGCGCACCGACGTCGACCGTCCGGGACCTGCCGCACGCGCTGCACGACGGCGACCGGTTCACCGCGCGGCTGGCCGGGCGGCGGCCCGCGGTGTTCCTCGACTACGACGGGGTGCTCACGCCGATCGTGGACCGCCCCGAGGACGCGCTGATCTCCGACGGGATGCGCGACACCGTGCGGGCGCTGGCCCGGCGCTGCCCGGTCTGTGTCGTCAGCGGTCGCGACCGGGCCGTGGTGCAACAGCTCATGGGCATCGACGACCTCGTCGTGGCGGGCAGTCACGGGTTCGACATCTGGAGCCCGCAGGAAGGCACCATCGCGCACGACGCGGGCTCGGGGTTCGAAGACCTCATCGCGAAGGTGACCGACCGCCTGCGCGCCGAGGTCGGCTCGGTCCCGGGGGTGGTGATCGAGCCCAAGAAGGCCTCCGTCGCGTTGCACTACCGGCTCGTCGACCCGGGCGAGCACCCGTACATGGCCGAAACGGTGGACGCCGTCCTGGCGGAGTACGAGGGACAGCTCAAGGTGACCCCCGGGAAGATGGTCTACGAACTGCAGCCCAGGGTCGACTGGAACAAGGGCCGGGCCGTGGAGTACCTGCTCACCACCCTCGGCCTCGACTCCGACGACGTGGTGCCTCTCTACCTCGGTGACGACATCACCGATGAGGACGCCTTCCGCGCCCTGTCCGGGCGCGGTATCGGCATCTTCGTGGGCCACTCCGACGACCCTGAGGTCGCCGGGCGGGCCACGGCCGCCGATTTCGTCCTCTTCTCCACCGCAGAGGTGGAACGACTCCTGAGCACGCTGGCACGCTGATCACGTCCCGAGGGGGACCCCGTGCAGGACTTCACACTCGCCTACGACCACTTCGACGCGGGAGCCGAGGGACTGCGGGAGGCGTTGACCTCCACCGGCAACGGCTACTTCTGCACCCGCGGCACGGCCGAGTGGGAGGACGTCGGCCCCGTTCACTACCCGGGAACCTACGCGCACGGCGGTTTCAACCGTGAGACGACGATCATGGGCGGCCGCCCGGTGCTCAACGAGGACCTGGTCAACCTGCCCAACTGGCTGGTGCTCAAGCTGCGGATCGAGGGCGAGGAGGCCATCCGGCTCGACAACGTCGAGGTGCTCTCCTACGAGCACTCCTACGACATCCGGCTCGCGATGGTGCGGCGCGCGGTGCGCTTCCGCGACCGCGCGGGCCGGGAGACGACGCTGCTCAGCAACCGCTTCGTGAGCATGGCGCACAGCCATCAGGCCGCCATCGAGTGGACCATCACGCCGGAGAACTGGTCGGGCCACGTCGAGGTGATCGCCGCGCTGGACGGGCGCGTCACCAACCAGATGGTCGCGCGCTACCGCGAGCTGGAGGGGCGGCATCTGAACCCGGTCTCCCCCCGCACGTTCGGCCCGGAGATCATTGCCCTGAAGGTGCAGACCCGGCAGTCCAACATCTACGTCGCCGAGGCCGCCCGGACCCGCGCCTTCGCCGACGGCCGGCCACTCGACGCCGACCGCAACCTGTACCAGATGGAGGACTACATCCAGCAGGTCCTCGCCTTCGACGTCGAGCAGGGCCGCCCGGTGCGCGTGGAGAAGCTGGTCTCCCTGTTCACCTCGCACGACAACGCGATCAGCGAGACGCTGATCGCCGCGGGCCGGCACGTGCAGCGGTACCCGGACTTCGCCGCCGCGCTGGCCGAGCACTCCTCGGCGTGGACCGAGCTGTGGGACGACTGCGACGTCGAGCTGCCGCGCGAGCCCCGGGCGCAACTGCTGTTGCGCTTCCACGTCGCGCACGTCCTGCAGGTCTGCTCACGGCACACCGCGCGGCACGACGCCGGCGTTCCGGCCCGCGGCCTCAACGGCGAGGCGTACCGCGGGCACGTGTTCTGGGACGAGCTCTACGTCTACCCGTTCCTCAACTTCCGGCTACCCGAGATCACCCGCGGGCTGCTGATGTACCGGTACCGCCGGCTCACCGAGGCCCGGGCAGCCGCGGCGGAGGCGGGCTACCGGGGCGCCATGTTCCCGTGGCAGAGCGGCAGCGACGGCACCGAGGAGACCCAGGTCGTCCACCTCAATCCGCTCTCCGGGCAGTGGGACCCCGACCACAGCCACAACCAGCGGCACGTCAACGCCGCGATCTTCTACAACGTCTGGCAGTACTACCAGGCCACCGACGACCTGGAGTTCCTCCGCGACTACGGCGCCGAGCTCATGCTCGAGATCGCCCGCTTCTGGGCCTCGATCGCGCATTTCAACCCCGACCGCGAGCGCTACGAGATCCACGGGGTGATGGGACCCGACGAGTTCCACGAGCGCTACCCCGGCGCGGACGAGGGCGGCCTGCGCAACAATGCCTACACCAACGTCATGGTGGCCTGGATCGCCGACACCGCGCCGCGGGTTCTCGACCTGCTGCCCTCCAGCCGGCGCGCCGCACTGCGCGCCCGGCTGGGACTGACCGACGACGAGCTACGCACCTGGCAGGACATGAGCCGGCGCATGTTCGTGCCGTTCCACGGCAGCGCCGACGGGAGCATCATCAGCCAGTTCGAGGGCTACGCCGACCTCACCGAGCTCGACTGGGACCGCTACCGGGCCGAGCACGCCAACATCCAGCGTCTGGACCGCATCCTCAAGGCCGAGGGCGACGATCCGGACCACTACCAGCTGGCCAAGCAGGCCGACGCGGTGATGCTGTTCTTCCTCTTCTCCGCCGACGATCTCCGCGGTCTGTTCGAGCGCCTCGGGTACGACCACGACGCGGACCTCGCCCGCCGGACCATCGGCTACTACGACCGCCGGACCTCCCACGGCTCGACGCTGAGCCTGATCACCCACGCCGGAGTGCTGGCCGAGCTGGACCCGGAGAGCTCGTGGGACCGGTTCATGGTGGCGCTCGAGAGCGACGTGGGCGACGTGCAGGGCGGGACCACCAAGGAGGGCATCCACATGGGTGTCATGTCCGGGACGCTGGATCTGCTGCAGCGCGGTTATCTCGGCAGCAGCGTCCGCGACGGCGTCCTGTACTTCGCCCCGCGCCTGACCGACCGGCTCGACGGTGTCGCGTTCTCGATGCAGTTCCGGGGCACCTCCATCCGGGTGGCCATCAAGGGCGAGGAACTGACGGTGCTCGCCCGGGCCGAGGGCTTCCGCGGCCCGGTGCGGGTCGGCGTCGGCGAGGAGGTCCGGACGCTGGGCGCGGGCGACGGCTGGGTCTTCGCACTGTCTCCCCTGTCCGCCCCGGCACCCCGCTAGATCACGCCCGACCCGAAGGGAGCCACCATGCCCGGCACGGGATTCCAAGGAGCCGTCTTCGATGTCGACGGCGTGCTCGTCGACTCTCCGCACGAACACGCGTGGAAGGAGTCGCTGCGTGAGCTGATGGAGACCGACTGGGCCGACATCCGCGACCGGACCACCTGGTCCGACGAGCGTTTCACCCCGCAGGTCTACCAGCAGGTCATGTCCGGCAAGCCCCGGATGAGCGGGGCGCTGGCCGCGCTGGAGCACTTCGACGTCCCCGACGCGCGCGACCGCGTCGAGACCTACGCCGCGCGCAAGCAGGACATGGTGATCAAGCTGATCGAGGCCGGTGAGTTCGAGGCCTACCCCGACGCACTGCGGTTCATCCTGGCCGTGCGGGCCGCGGGGATCCCCACGGCGGCCGCCTCGTCGTCGAAGAACGCGGGGCTGTTCCTGCGCCAGATCCGGCTCGACACCTTCGCCGAGCAGGAGGGCCTGCGCTACGACTTCCTGCGGCCGGGCCTGACCCTGCTCGAGTTCTTCGACGCCGACATCTCCGGTCGTGACTTCGCGCAGGGCAAGCCGCACCCGGAGATCTTCCTGACCGCCGCGGCGGAGCTCGGCGCCGATCCGGGCGACTGCTTCGTCGTGGAGGACGCGGCCAGCGGGGTTGAGGCCGCCAAGGCCGGCGGGATGGCGGCACTCGGCCTGGCCCGCGCCGGCGACGAGGGGCTGCTGGCCGACGCGAAGGCCGATCTCGTCGTCACCTCGCTCGACGACGTCGACGTGGGGCTGCTGTCCCGGCGCGAGCTGGCCCGGCGGCCGTCATGACCGCCCCTGCGCGGCCGGACGATGCGCTGGCCATCGGCGTCGACATCGGCGGCACCAAGATCGCCGCGGGCCTCGTGGACGACAGGGGCCGGATCGTCGTGCGCACCCGCCGGGACACCCCGGCCGAGGACCCGTCCAAGGTCCAGGATGCGATCGTCGACGCGGTCCGCGAGCTGACGAGCGCACACACCGCCGTCGGGATCGGGCTCGGCGCGGCCGGCTTCGTCGACGAGAAGCGCTCGACCGTCATGTTCGCCCCCAACCTCGCGTGGCGCGACGAGCACCTGCGCGAAACACTGGAACGGCGGCTGGGCCTCCCGGTCGTGGTAGAGAACGACGCCAACGCCGCCGCGTGGGCCGAGGTCCGGTTCGGAGCCGCCCGTGGGGAGGACTACGTCGTCATCCTGACGATCGGCACCGGGATCGGCGGGGGTGTCGTGCTCGCCGGGCAGCTGCTGCGGGGCCGGTTCGGCCTGGCCGCCGAGGTCGGCCACCTCAACATCGTCCCGGACGGCCGGCGGTGCGGCTGCGGACTGCAGGGCTGCTGGGAGCAGTACGGCAGCGGGCGTGCGCTGGCGCAGGAGGCCCAGGAGCAGGCGACCGTCTCCCCCTCGATGGCCCGCGAGCTGCTGCGGATCGCGGGCGGCGAGCCCGAGTACATCACCGGCCACATGGTGACCCAGGCCGCCCGGACCGGTGATGTGGTGGCGCTGCAGTGCTTCGACGAGCTGGGCAAGTGGCTCGGCCGGGGCCTGGCCCAGCTGGCCGCGATCCTCGACCCGGCCGTGTTCGTCATCGGCGGCGGAGTGTCCGAGGCCGGCGAGCTGATCCGGGTGCCCGTTGAGGCCACCTTCCGCAAGCACCTGACCGGGCGGGGACACCGGCCGACGGCCGAGGTCCGCATCGCCGAACTCGGCGCGGAGGCCGGCCTCGTCGGGGCCGCGGACCTGGCCCACCACCGCTGAGACCCGCGGGCCCGGCCGGTCCCAGGCGAGGTTCGCCGGGCCTCACTCCCACTGCCCGCTCGTCAGCGGAGCAAGCGGATGCAGGTCGCGCTCCATCATCAGCTCGTGGAAGAACGCGGCCGAATCCGCTGTCCGGTGCTGCGGGCGCAGGGTCACGCCGAGCTCCCGCTCGACGCACTGGGTGGCCCCGACGAGCACGATCTCGGTCCCGGGATAGTCCAGGAGATCCGGGGGATCCAGCTCGATGAACCGCCTGCCCGCGAACTCGGCGCCCAGGGTCTCGGGGTAGTCGGGTCGCCGCGGCGGGGGCAGGCCCGGCCGTGGCCCCGGATCAGCGTCAGGGTTACGCACCGTGACGACGAAACTGGCCTCCGGCGTGATGCGCAGATCCCGCTGCACCGGCCCCGGCGAACTCGGCAGTTCCAGTACATGGGCCAGATGCGTGTGCGTGTCGTGCCGCGCGACCACGTAGACGCTCTCACCGGCGGGCCGGGCCGGGGTTTCCACTCGCGGGCCACGGGTCGTCGTACGGTACGGACGAGGGTCCCGTTCGTCCTCCATGTCCTCCGGGTCTGGGCTCACGAGATCGACGAACGCCCACTCCCGTTCGTGGGCGGCCACGTCCGGCAGGCGCTTGCGGCCCACGATGACCCGTCGGAAGAGCCGTTTCCCGTCCGGCTTCATGATCATGTAGAAGCGCTGCACGTCCGTCGGGCCCCTGGCCCGCTGCACTCCCACCCGCGGCCGGTAGCAGAAGAACAGGTGGCCCCGTTCGAGTTCAGATCCCATGGGTCCGTCCCGCTGGCTGCGGCGTGGCCGCCGAGCATGCCCGAACGGCGACGGGCACGGCTCAGCCCCGCAGTACCAGCATCGGGCGCCGCCTCGACCTCTCGTGACGGTCCGCCGACGCCCCCGGCCGGAATCACCGGGCCTGCGCCGACGGGCATCACCGCCACCCTGGTCACGAAGATACTGTCCGCGCGCCCCGGGCGCTGAGGTCAGATCCGGTCGACGAGCGCCGCCAGGCCCTTGAGCAGCCGGTCGACGTCGGCGTCGTCGCTGTAGGGGGCCAGGCCGCCTGGACGTCGTAGCTCATCTGCTCCCCCACCGACTGTGCCGCCGGCTCTCCGACCGGAGCGCCCAGCGTGACACGGACCGGGCGACGGCGTGGGCGCCGGCGCCCGGTCGGAGGGCTCAGGCGTCGTAGTCCAGCTCGACCCGTTCCGAGGTGGGGCGGGACTGGCAGGTCAGCACGTAGCCGGCGGCGAGCTCGTCGGCCCCGAGGGCGTAGTTGAGCTCCATCTCCGCGGTGCCGCGGACCAGCTTCGCCCGGCAGGTGCCGCACGCACCTCCCATGCACGCGTACGGGGCGTCCAGCCCGCCGCGCAGGACCGCTTCGAGGACCGACTCGTGGCCGTCGGTGTCCACCGCCGACGTGCGCCCGCCGGCCGTCGCGGTGACGGTGCTCTCCACGCCCGCCTCGAGGGTGCGGGCCGGCTCGGCGTGGAACAGCTCGACGTGGACCAACTCGGCCGGGACCGCGTGGTCCGCCAGCAGCGCGCGGGTGTCGTCGACGAGCTGCTGAGGTCCGCACAGGAACCAGCCGTCGACCTCGCGGGGCGACACGGCGTCGTCGAACAGCGCGGTGAGCTGCGCGGTGTCGATCCGCCCGGGGACGACGCGCTCGAAGCCGGACCCGGACACCGGGCCACCGGCCTCGGAGCGGAAGTGGACGATCCGCAGCCGGCCCTCGAACTGGCGGGCGAGCATCTCCAGTTCGTCCCGGAACATCGTCGACTCGGCGGTGCGGTTGCCGTAGAGCAGGGTGAACCGGCTGTCCTCGTGCTCCGTCAGTGCGGTGGACAGCATCGAGATGATCGGCGTGATGCCGCTACCGGCGGCGATCCCGACGTGGTGGCGGCCCTTCGCCGACGCCGGGTCCAGGATGAACCGGCCCGACGGGGGCGCCACCTCCAGCACGTCGCCCGCGGCGACCTCCTCGGTGAGGTGGCGCGACATGGCACCGCCGTCGATCCGCTTCACCGCGATGCGGACCAGGTCCGACGTCGCCGACGTGCACAGCGAGTAGGTGCGGCGGATCTGCGCGCCGTCCACGGTGGTCCGCAGGGTGAGGTGCTGGCCCGGTACGAACCGGAAGCGCTCACACAGGTGCTCGGGGATCTCGAAGCTGATGGAGACGCTCTCGGCGGTGAGCGGCCGGACCTCGGCCACTGTCAGCGGGTGGAACTCCGACGTCTCGGCCGTGGACCCGGCCGTCTCCTCGCTGTGGAACGACTCGGTGAGCCGGCGCCACGCGCGGTACTCCGACGCGGTGAGCTCGCGCCCGAAGGCGGTCATGATCGGGACGTCGCGGCTCAGGTAGGCCGTCTCGTTGCGCTGCCACGCGTTGACGTACCGGTAGAACGGGATGGCCGGGTGCAGGTGATGCACCAGGTGGTAGTTCTGGTAGAGCATGACGGGGGTCAGCAGCCACTCCATGCCCACCCGCATGCGGGTGGCCGCGAACCGGTTCTGCCGGGCGGTGGCGGCCAGCCCGTGGTGGGGCATCCAGTCGAACCACCAGGCGAGCACAGCGACCCCGATGCGCTGCGGGATCAGGTAGATCAGCGCCAGTTCCCACCCGTGCCCGGTGGCGATCAGCCCGCCGAACACGAGCACGGTCAGGCCCACCGTGGCCATGGTCTCGATGCGCTCACCGCGCGGCCGGGTCCGCAGCCGCCGGAGGTAGAACACCGCGTAGCGCCCGTCGATCGACAGCCAGCGCAGCGGCAGCTGCCACCAGGGGCCGTGCGTGGTCCACGCGTCCGGGTCGGTGTCGATGTCCTCGTTGGTGTTGCGGTGGTGCTCGATGTGGATGAAGCGGAACATGCCGAAGCTCGCGTAGCAGGCGACGAAGGGCACCGACAGCCGCCCGAACACCTCGTTGACCCAGTTCAGCCGCCCGGCGGCGTGGTGGATCGCGTCGTGCAGCACCGTGAACATCGTGAAGGTGACCAGCGCGTGCAGTGGGATGGTCACCCAGAACGGGGCGTGCCCGCCCAGCGCGAGCCAGGTCGCGGCGACCCATACGACGAGGGAGCCGAAGAACAGCGCGAGCGTGGGAGTCGCGGCCCGCGGTAGCGGGATCCCGGGATCCGGTACGCCGCGGCGCACCGCCCGCGACTCGGCCTCACTGAGCACCGGGCCGTCGCCTGCGGGCAGGACCCGCTCGTCGATCGGGCTCGCGGTCACACGCGCCTCCCTCGTTTAGACGTCGCGTCGGGAACTGTTCCCCTCGTCGACATATGAGGTCACACTGTAAACAGTGCAGACGATCAGGCGCTAGATGTACGGTAGGGCGATGAACGCCCAGCAGGGATTCCACGCGAGGGTCCGCTCGCTGCTGCGTGACCAACTGCTCGACGCCGCCACGGAGATCACCTGCGACCGGGGCTGGGACGCGGTCACCATGTCCCGGGTGGCCACCCGGGTCGGCGTGAGCCGGCAGAGCATCTACAACGAGATCGGCTCGAAGGACGCGCTCGCAGAAGCGATCATCACCCGCGAGACGGACCGGTTCCTGACCGGTGTGGCCGAGCGACTGGCAGCGCACCCCGGCGACCTGCCGGCGGGGCTGAGTGCCGCGGTGGAGTACACGCTGCGGGAGGCCGCCGACAACCCGCTGATCAAGGCCATCGTCTCGGCCGCGCACGGCGCCGCGGACGATCTGCTCCCGCTCCTGGCCGTCCGCCCCGAACCGGTCCTCGAGCGGGCGGTCGCAGCGATCGCCGAGCAGGTGCGGGTACTGCATCCGGATCTGCACATCACCGATGCGAACGGCGCGGACGCGCTCGTGTCGCTCGTCGAGGTCTTTGTCCGGCTGACGCTCAGCCATCTGGTACAGCCCAGCGCGCCGATCGAGTACGCGGTCGGCCAGATTCGGTGGATCATGGACACCGCACTGCACGGTCCGACGGCCCCGTGAGGTTCACGACGTCTCGCCGGGCGTCGCGGGGCCGCGCGGATCGGATCGCCGTCGCGCCGGGGGGCGGATCAGAGTAATCACAATGGGGGCGCTGCTCACTCAACGCTCCCACAGGAGATGATCAGCGCCCCTTCGAATCATCTCGGAACCATGTCGGCATGGACCGGACCGGCAGTCCAGGAAGCGTGTCGAATGCAAGGCCGACACCCGGTGGGTGCGCGCCACATCGTGACGGGGTATCACGCACCCACCGGGCAGCGGAATCAGCGCAGGCCGAGCTTGGCCGAGCAAGCCGGCCAGGCGCCCCAGCCCTGGCCCGCGAGAACCCGCTCGGCGACGGCGATCTGCTGCTCGCGGCTCGCCTGGTGCGCGGCACCCTGACCGCCGAAGGCCTTCCACGTCGAAGGGGTGAACTGCAGGCCACCGGAGAAACCGTTGCCGGTGTTGATGCTCCAGTTGCCGCTGCTCTCACATTGTGCCAGCTTGTCCCAGGTGGACGCCGGAACCGCATTCGCAGTCCCGGTGGCGACGAACGGGATGCCGATTGCCACGGCACCCGCAGCAGCCAGGCTCAGAAGCCGGCGGGCCGAGAAGAAGCTGCGTCGAGAAGCCATCCTGAATCTGCTCCACCCGCGCCGCCGAGGATCCGCGCCGAGTCGGCCGGCATGGTGATTCGCACACCTCTGCCGACCGAACCCTGCAGACGTTCGCCCGAACGCCCGGAACTGCTTCCTCGTCCCTGTCCCGTCTTTCTGTCTCAACGGACCGAAACCGCGGGACAGGGTGAGGCGCGGCGGATCCGGATGCTTTTACGGTCGACCCCGGTGGGCCTACCGATAAGCGAGGCTACGTAGGCCGAAGGCGGCCTCGTCAGCGAATGTATCGGTGAGGATCGTCACCCAGGGTGGGGATACACCCAGTGGAGACAATCGTTTCCGCAGGTCAACTCCGCTTTATCTCGATTTGATCACGGCTTGCCTCGCCGCATGTGAAGTGCCGGTTTGTCAGCCTCGCCACAGAGATGGTGGAAGCTGCGTCACGTATCGATCACCACGAGCACCGCCGACTCGGAGTGCCGCAGCCGGTCCTGCTCCGGAGCGCGCGCCCGGAGCGCGCGCGAACGCGTCGTCGAGAGAGCCGTCGACGTACGCCCCGGGCACCCGCGGGTTCACGTAGCTCTTGCGGCACACCGCCCGGGTGTTGTTGAGCCGCGCCGCCGCCGCGTCGATCGCGGCCACGATCTTGCTCTGCGCATCGGAGGCCGAGCGCGGCGGACCGAGCTCGACGAGGGCTTCGGCAGCCGTCACCGAACCCCCCCACGTCCGGAAGTCCTTGGCGGTGAACGCCGCCCAGGTGACGGCCTTCAGGTAGGCGTTGACGTCGGCCGATCCGACGCGCGCCACCCCGCCCTCGTCGGTCACGTACTGGAACAGCGCGTGGCCGGGCAGCTCGTGGCAGGCGTGCACGACGGTGGCCAGGCGCGGGTCGCTCAACCGGACCCGCTGCTGCTTACCGGACTTCGCCCGGAACTCGAACGCGATCGTCGTGCAGTCCTCGCTCCGCACGTGGTCGTGCTGCAGCGTGGTGAGGCCGAACGAGTGGTTCTGCCGGGCGTATTCCTCGTTGCCGATCCGGATCAACGTCTCGTCCATCAGTCGCAGCACGGCGCCGAGCACCTTCTCGCGGGGGAGGCCGGGACGGTCGAGATCGGCGTCGATGTGCCGCCGCAGCCCGGGGAGCGCCTGCCCGAACTCGGTCATCCGGTGGTACTTCGTGGCATCGCGCACCTCCCGCCAGCGCGGGTTGTACCGGTACTGCTTGCGTCCCCGCGCGTCGCGGCCCGTGGCCAGGATGTGCCCCTCCGGCGTCGGGCTGATCCACACGTGCGTCCACCCGGGCGGGATGCCGATCGCGTCGATCCACGACCGCTCCCCCGGCTCGACGATGGGGACGCCGTCCGGCCTGCGGTAGAGCCAGCCGTCCGGGTGGCGTTCCCGGGTGATGCCCGGGACGGTGTCGGTCACGTGGATCAGGCCGGCGCGCACCGCGACCGCGACGGGGTCGGACTCGGTCGTGCCCGGCTCCCCCGCCGCTCCGGTGCGGCGCCGGACCTGGGTCCTGCTCGTGGTCATGACGACTCCCGCTCGGATGGGCGCACGGATTCCCCCGCGCACCGCGCCCAAACGGGAGCCCCCGGGGCTCAGCCGAGCGATTCGTGCAACCGCTGCACCCGCCGCCGGTAGTCACCTCGGGCGGCCAGCCCGGTGTCGAGGTCGAGTTCGACGAACCGGGTGCGGGTGTTGGGCGCCGACTGGGCGACCACGTCGAGGTCCCCGCTGATCACGGTGGCGATCATCATGTATCCACCGCCGGAGACGGCGTCGCGGTGCAGGATGATCGGCTCCACACCCCCGGGCACCTGGATCGAACCGATCGGGTAGGGCGCGTCGACGATGTTCGACGGATCGTGCCCGGCCCCGAAGGGCTGCTCTCGTTCGACCATTTCGAGCGCCGGCCCCTTGTAGCGGAACCCGATCCGGTCGGCCACCGGGGTGAGCGTCCAGGTCGTGTCGAGGAAGGTCTTCCGGCCGGCCTCGGTCAGCCGGTGGTCGTAGAGGCCCATCACGACCCGGACCTCGTTGTCCTTGCCGAGCGCGGGCCGCAGGTCCGCCGGCACGCTGCGCCCGGCCGTGCCGTCGGCGGCGCCGAGCGGGAGCCGGTCGCCCTCCTGCAGCGGCCGGCCCTCCAGGCCGCCGAGGGCCCCGAGCCCGTAGGTCGAGCGGCTGCCCAGCACCTCGGGCACGTCGATGCCGCCCGAGACCGCGAGGTAGGCCCGGGCACCGGCCTTGATGTAGCCGAAGTCGAGCACGTCACCGGCCCGGACCGGGAACGACTCCCACAGCGGCCGGTCCTCCCCGTTGATCCGCGGGGTCATCTCCGCGCCGGCGACGGCCACCACCGCGGGTTCGGTGAACGCCAGCTGCGGGCCCAGGTAGACACACTCCAGCGCGGCGGCCCCGGCCGGGTTGCCGACCAGCAGGTTCGCGGCCCGCAGCGAGTACTGGTCCAGCGCGCCGGACGGCGGGATGCCGACGTCGTAGTAACCGGTCCGACCGGCGTCCTGCACCGTGGTGGACAGGCCGGGCTTGCGCACCTCAATCGGCACGGAGCACCTCCAGCAGTCGGGTGTTGTAGCCGTCGGGGTCGTCGAGGAACGGCTGGAGGCTGAACTCCACCGGCCGCGCCCTGATCCGGAACGTGCCCACCTCCACCTCGGCGAGGTACGCGTCGTAGCGCTCCCGGTCGATCGGGGCGAACGACACGATGTCCCCGGGGCGGAAGAACACCATGAAGTCGGCGAAGTCGGGCAGTTTCTGGGTCGGGTCGTAGATGGGCGCCGGGGTGATGCCGAACATCTGGTAGCCACCCGCGCCGCGCACCGAGTAGATGCAGCCGAAGCACCCGCCGTGCCCGACGGTCTGCTTCGGGGTGTCGGTGCGCGGACGCAGGTACTTCGGCACCACCAGCTGACGCTCGCGCGGCACCATCTGGAACATGAAGGGCAGGCCGGCGACGAACCCGACCATCGAGGTGAACCACGGCGAGCCGGAGTGAGCCGCGATGAACTCCTCGGGGCCCGACATCCCGTTGATCCGCGCGGCGTAGTCGATGTCGGTGCCGTCGGGGTCCTGGTGGCGGTCCCGGAACCGCATCAGCGTCTCGGTGGTCCACGGATCCTGGTACAGCACCGGGATCTCCAGGATCCGGGTCTGCAACGCGACGTCGTGTGCGTCCCCGACCTGGGCCTCGAGGTCCTGCAGCCGGGCGAGCAGCTCCCGCGGATCGAGGACGTCCGGGTCGTAGCGCACCTGGTAGGACGCGTTCGCGGGGCAGATCTCGAGCACCCCGTCCGGACGCTGTTCACGTAGCAGCTTGGTGATCGCCATAGCCCGGAAGTTGGCCTGCAGACTCATCTGTTCGGCCAGCTCCACGAACACGTGCTCGTCGCCGCCCCAGCTGTAGCGGGCGGCCTCCACCTCAGCGGTCGTCATGATCCGTGCCTCCCTGGTCTGCCGCCGCCCGCCGCCGGTCCAGCCAGCCCTCGAGCGTCCCGGTGTGGAAGTCCCCCGCGTGCAACCACGGCTCGTCGAGCAACTCGGTGAACATCCCGGCCGTGGTCGCCACGCCGTCCACCGCGAACTCAGCGAGCGCCCGGCGGGACCGCCGCAGCGCGGTCGCCCGGTCCTCGCCCCACACGATCACCTTGGCCAGCAACGAGTCGTAGAACGGCGAGACCTGCGAGTCCGGCTCCAGCCAGGTGTCGACCCGCACCCACGGCCCGGCCGGCAGCGACACCCGCCCGACCTTCCCCGGGGCGGGCAGGAAGTCCCGGTCCGGGTCCTCGGCGCAGATCCGGAACTCCACGGCGCTCCCCCGGGCCGAGACGTCGTCCTGGCGCAGCCGCAGCGGCTCGCCCGCCGCGATCCGCACCTGCTCGGCCACCAGGTCCACCCCGGTGACGAGCTCGGTGGTCGGGTGCTCGACCTGGATGCGGGTGTTCATCTCGATGAAGAAGAACCGCTGATCCGATGCCTCGTCGGCAGCATCATCAACGAGGAACTCGACCGTCCCCGCGCTGCGGTACCCCACCTCTCGGGACAGCCGCACCGCCGCGTCGGTCATCGCGGCCCGCACGCGAGCGTCGATCCCGGGGGCGGTCGCCTCCTCGACCATCTTCTGCCGTCTGCGCTGCAACGAGCACTCCCGCTCGAACAGGTGGACGACGTCGGTGCCGTCGCCGAGGACCTGCACCTCCACGTGGCGGGCCCGGCGGACGAACCGCTCCAGGTACATCCGGCCGTCGCCGAACGCGCCGGCCGCCTCCGCCGAGGCCGCCGGGAACCCGGAGCGCAGCTCCGCCTCGTCGGCGACGACCCGGATGCCCCGGCCCCCGCCACCCGCGGCCGCCTTGAGCATCACCGGGTAGCCGATGTCGGCCGCGGCGGCGACGGCGGCCGACACGTCGTCGACGCCGTCCTCCGTGCCGGGCACGGTCGGTACCCCGGCGGCCCGGGCGACGTGGCGGGCCCGCACCTTGTCACCCATCTGCTCGATCACCGCGGCGTCCGGGCCGACGAAGGTCAGCCCGGCCTCGGCGACCGCTGCGGCGAACGCCGCCCGCTCGGAGAGGAAGCCGTACCCGGGGTGCACCGCGTCGGCCCCGGACGACCGGGCCGCCTCCAGGATCGCGTCGACGACCAGGTAGCTCTTGGTCGCCTGGGGCGGCCCGATCTCGACGCTCGAGTCGGCGAGCCGGACGTGCGGGGCCTCCGCGTCGGCGGTGCTGTGCACCGCGACCGTGGAGATCCCGAGGTCGCGGGCCGCGCGGATGATCCGTACCGCGATCTCGCCCCGGTTCGCGACCAGCAGGCGTCTCACCCGCCGTCCCCGCCGCCGTCGATGATGGCGACGACCTGGCCGGCGTCGACCACGTCCTCGTTCTCGACGAGGAACTCCACCACCGTGCCCGCCGCGCCCGCCGGCACCTGGTGGAAGGACTTCATCACCTCGACCAGGCACACCGTGTCGTCGGCCCCGACGGTCTGGCCCTCGGCGGCGAACGCGTCGCTGTCCGGGTCCGGCCGGCGGTAGAACACACCGGGGATGGGCGAGACGACCTCGTGACGGGACATCGGACTCCTCTTCGGCGCAGGGTCAGGACAGGTACGGCTGCAGGGCGTCGCGGACGGCCTTGGCGAGGTCCACCGCATTCGGGGTGTCGGAGTGCACGCACACGCAGTCGGCGCGTACCGGGATCTCCTTGCCGCCCACGGACGTGGTGACGCCCTCGGTGACGGCGCGTACCGCCCCCTGCGCGGACTCCGCGGGATCGAACGCGGCGTGCCGGCGGGTGATGATCAGCGAACCGTCGTCGCGGTAGTCGAGGTCGGCGTAGTACTCGGCGATGAACCCGGCCTCACGGCTGCCCCAGACCCGCTCGTGCACCGTGCCGGCCATGCCCATCAGGGGAACGCCGAACACTTCGGCGGCGTCGGCGACGGCCTCGGCCACCTGCTCGTCGCGGGCGGCCATCCCGTACAGCGAGCCGTGCGGCTTGATGTGGTTCAGCGTCATCCCCTGGGCCTGCAGGAAGCCCGACAGCGCACCCACCTGATAGATCACGCAGGCGGTGAGCTCGTCACGGTCCATCTTCATCTCGCGGCGGCCGAAGCCCTGGCGATCGGGCAGCGACGGGTGCGCGCCCACCTTCACCCCGTGCTGCTTGGCCAGCGCGACCGTGTCCGCCATGACCACCGGGTCGGACGCGTGGAAGCCGCAGGCCACGTTCGCGAGCGTGATGTAGGGCATCAGGCCCTCGTCATCACCGCAGCGGTAGATGCTGAACGCCTCGCCCATGTCGCAGTTGATGGCAACCATGTCTCGTCCTCCTCGCTACCGGGCCTCCTGGATCGCCCGCCAGACCTTCTCGGGCGTCGCCGGCATGTCGATGTGGGTGACGCCGAGGTGGGCGACGGCGTCGATCACGGCGTTCACCACCGCGGGCGAGGACCCGATCGCCCCGGACTCGCCGATGCCCTTGACGCCCATGGGATTGGTCGGCGACGGGGTCACCGTCCGGTCCAGCTCGAAGTTGGGCAGGTCGGAGGCGGCCGGAATGGTGTAGTCGGCCAGGGTCGCCGTCGTGGGGTTCCCGGCGTCGTCGTGGCGCGCCTCCTCGTAGAGCGCCTGCGCGACACCCTGGGCGATTCCGCCGTGCAACTGCCCGTCGACGATCGCCGGATTCACGATCGGCCCGCAGTCGTCCACCGCGACATAGCGCTGGATCCGGACCCGCCCGGTCTCGGTGTCGACCTCCGTGACACAGATGTGGGTGCCGAACGGCCAGGTGAAGTTCGGCGGATCGAAGTGGGTGTCCGCGGTGAGGTTGGGCTCCATGCCCTCGGGCAGGTTCGCGGCGAGCGAGGCCGCCATCGCCACCTCCTGGATCGTGACGGCGGGCCCGGACGTGCCGGCGACGGAGAACCGGCCGCCGGCGAACTCGATGTCGTCCTCGGCCGCCTCCAGCAGGTGCGCCGCGATCTTCTTGGCCTTCTCGGCGACCTTCCCCGCGGACAGGTGCACCGCGACCCCGCCGACCGGCAGGCTTCGCGAGCCGTAGGTGTCGCGGCCGAACGGCGCGACGGCGGTGTCGCCGTGCAGCACCTCGACGTCGTCGGGATGCACGCCCAGGGCGTCGGCGGCGATCTGGGCCCACACCGTCTCGTGTCCCTGGCCGTGCGGGGACGTACCGGTGACGACCTCCACCTTGCCGCTGATCGTCATCCGGACGGTCGCGGCTTCCCAGCCGCCGCTCTGCAACCGGACCCCGGCGGCGACCTTGGACGGCGACAGCCCGCCGCTCTCGGTGAAGTTGCCGATCCCGATGCCGATCTGCACCGGGTCCCCGGACTCGCGGCGGCGCTGCTGCTCCTTGCGCAGGTCCTCGTAGCCCACCAGCTCCATGGCCTTGCGCATGCAGGCCTCGTAGTCGCCCGAGTCGTACATGACACCGGACGGGACGGTGCGCGGCTGCATGAACGGCGGGATGAGGTTACGCAGCCGGACCTCGGCGGGATCCATGGCCAGGGCCCGCGCGAGGTCGTCCATGATCCGCTCGTGGGCGTAGGCCGCCTCCGATCGGCCGGCGCCGCGGTAGGCGTCGGTCGGGGTGAGGTTGGTGAACACGCCCTGGCACTCGAACGAGTAGGCGCCGAAGTCGTAGAGGCCGCAGTAGGTGAACGCGCCGAACACGGCGATGCCCGGGGTGAGCAGCTGCAGGTAGGCGCCCATGTCCGCGAGCAGGTTGACCCGCATGCCGAGGAGCTTGCCCTCGCGGGTCGCCGCGACCGCGATGCGCTGCACCTGGCCCCGGCCGTGGGTGGTGGCGACGTGGTTCTCCGAGCGCTCCTCGACCCACTTCACCGGTGATCCGAGTCGCCGGGCCAGCGCGAGGGCCAGCGCCTCCTCGGCGTAGACGTTGAGCTTCGAGCCGAACCCGCCGCCGACGTCGGGCGCGACGACCCGCAGCTTGCTGTCCGGGACGCCGCAGACCATGGCGAGGATGTCGCGGACGAAGTGCGGCACCTGGGTCGAGCTGTAGATCGTGAAGCCACCGCCGACGGGGTCGGGGTTGACCACCACGGCGCGCGGCTCCATCGCCGACGGGATCACCCGCTGCTGGAGGTAGCGGCCCTCGACCACGACATCGGCCCGGGCGAACGCCGCGTCCACGTCACCGACGGCCAGCGGCCAGGTGTAGCAGTGGTTGGTGCCCAGCTCGGCGTGCACCAGAGGTGCGCCCTCGGCGAGCGCGGCCTCGACGTCGACGACCGCGGGGAGCTCGTCGTAGGAGACCTCGATCAACTCGAGCGCGTCCTGCGCGGTCTCCCGGTCCGTGGCCACGACCACCGCGACGCCGTCGCCGACGTGGTTGACCTCGCCGCGGGCGAGCGGCGGATGGTCGGGGATCTTGATGTCCTCGGTGACCGGCCAGCCGCAGGGAAGGCCGATGGCGAAGTCGTCGGCCAGGTCCTCGCCGGTGAACGCGGCGACGACACCGGGCAGCGCCAGCGCCGGGCCCATGTCGACGCCCAGGATCCGGGCGTGCGCCACGGGACTGCGCAGGACCGCGAGGTGCAGCGTCCCGGGCAGGCGGATGGTGTCCGTCCACGTCGCCCGCCCTGTGAGCAGCGCGGCGTCCTCCCGCCGCGGAACGCTCTGCCCGACGTACCGCTCGACCGTCTCCGTCATGACGGAACCTCCTCGCCCCGCCCCGGACGCTAGCGTGATCGGGAGCACACGGGAAGATCGTGCGCCCGACCGGTCCACGCGGCTCAGCGCACCGCCGACAGGCCGCCCCGCATCGCGTCGACGAGCAGGTCGAGGTGCTCCTCGCGCAGGGTCAGCGGCGGGGAGAACCCGAGTGCGCTGGTCATCGGCCGGATCAGCGCACCGCGCTCCCGGACGGCGCGCGCCACCCGGGCGGGCAGGGTGGGGTCCGCGCGCAGACGCTCCGGGTCCAGCTCGATCGCACCGAGCACACCGGTGCCGCCGCGGACCTCGGCGACCAGCGGGTCGTCGGCGAGCGTGCGCAGGGCGTCGTGGAGCTGACCCTCGAGCGCGTCGGCACGCTTGAGCAGCCCGTCGTTCTCGAGGATGTCGAGGTTGGCGAGCGCCGCCGCGCACGCGGCGGGGTGACCGGAGTACGTCCCGCCGTGCCGGAAGGGAGCGGCGGCCGGGTCGTCCCAGAAGGGCGCGGCGACCCGCTCGTGCACCACGACACCACTGAGTGGGAGGTAGCCGCTGGTGACGCCCTTCGCGAAGACAATCATGTCCGGGACGACGCCGAAGCGTTCGATGCCGAACCAGTCCCCGAGCCGCCCGAAACCGCAGATGACGCTGTCGGCGACGAGGAGCACGCCGTGCCGGTCGCAGATCTCCCGGACCCGCTCGAGGTAGCCCGACGGGGGCGGGAGCACGCCACCCGCGCCGATCACCGGCTCGGCGAAGAACGCCGCCACGCGGCTGGGCCCGATCCGGTCGAGCTCGGTCTCGAGGGCGGCGGGGTCGTCGTGCGCGATGACGGCCACGCCGGGGACGAACGGCGCCCCGAGCCGGTTGCCGGGCATCCCGGCGAGCGCGGTCCCGAAGCCGTGCGTGCCGTGGTAGGAGTGCTCCCGGCTGATCAGCACCGTCCGCTCGGGCGCACCGCTGCGCACGTAGTACTCCCGGGCGAGCTTGGCGGCGGTGTCGATCGCGTCGCCGCCACCATTGCCCAGGAACACCTTGGCGCCCGGCACCGGCGCGAGATCGGCCAGCCGGCGGGTCAGCGCGAGAGCCGGGGGGTTCGCGAGGTCGCCGAAGGTCTGGTACGTCGCGAGCTCGCGCATCTGGGTGGCGACCGCGTCCGCGATCTCGCGACGGCCGTGGCCGACGTTGACGCACCACAGGCTGGCGGTCGCGTCCAGGTACCGCGACCCGGCGTCGTCGAAGAGCCAGACGTCGTCGCCGCGGGTGAGCACGAACTCGGCGCGGCGCACCGCGCCCATCGCCGCGAAGGGGTGCCAGAAGGCGGTGTCTGCCATCTCTGTGGTCTCGCTCATGATTCGGACCTCCTGATCGGCAACGTACCGAGCGTGGCGCCAACCGGCAGGCACGGATTGCAACCCGTCGTCGAGCGGTCGTGCACGGCTCCTAGGCTGGGACGCGATATGAGGCGCAAGCTGCGGTCCCCCCTGCCCCAGCGGCACGGCCTCGACCCCGTCCGGCTGCGGACGCCGGCCGAGCAGTCGTGGATGACGATGCGGGACCACCTGGTCGAGCGGCTGCCCCGGGTCGGTCCGCAGCGCATCGACGCGATGCTGCGTGAGGGCCGGATCGTCGACCGGGACGGCCCGGTGGCGCCCGACGCGCCGTTCGTGCCCGAGTCCTTCGTGTGGTTCCACCGGGACCTGCCCGTCGAGGTCCCCGTCCCGTTCGAGATCGGCATCGTGCACCGCGACGACGACCTTCTCGTCGTGGACAAGCCGCACTTCCTGTCGACCATCCCCCGCGGCAAGCACATCGTCGAGACCGCCCTGGTGCGGCTGCGCCGGGAACTCGACCTCCCCACGCTCAGCCCGGCACACCGGCTCGACCGCGTCACCGCCGGGCTGATCATGTTCGTCATCCGGCCCGAACGCCGCGGGGCGTACCAGACGATGTTCCGCGACCGGTTGGTGCGCAAGACCTACGAGGCCGTCGCTCCCTACGACCCGGCTCTCGAACTGCCGTGCACGGTCCGCAGCCGGATCGTCAAGGAGCGCGGGGTCGTCTGCGCGCAGGAGGTGTCCGGCCCGCCCAACAGCGAGACCCGAGTCGAGCTCATCGAGCACCGCGACGGTCTCGGCCGGTACCGGCTGACCCCCACCACCGGCCGCACCCACCAGCTCCGGCTGCACATGAGCGGGCTGGGCGTGCCGATCCTGGGCGACGGCTTCTACCCGGTGCTCACCGAGACCGCGCTCGACGACTTCAGCCGCCCCCTGCAACTGCTGGCCCGCACATTGGAGTTCACGGACCCGGTCAGCCGCGAACCGCGCCGGTTCGACAGCGGACTCACACTGCAGGCGTGGACGTCTTACACGGATTGGGCGGGTACCGGCGTCACCGGGCGGCCTGGCTGAGAGCGGTGCTGGTGCCCATCCCGCCGTACCGTGCACGGCCGGCTGGACCACTCGATGCAACGGGCCGCGACCGTCTGTTACCTGCGCCGGAGGCCCAGGCCGTGCAGGCGTGAGACGTCTCATCGCCGTGGGCCCGCGAGGGCGACCTGGCCGCCATCCCGCACCCTGGACCCCGACGCGGTCGCAGAGCTGGGCCGGCGGGCCCGGCCGAACGCGACGGCGCCGGGCTGCTCGACCTCGCCGACGGCTCCCCTGGCCGCCGCGATCACACCGCATCGACCTCCGGACCCCGGCATGATCGCGTTGCGGCCGGCGAGCGTCATCTCCCGCACCCGCCGACCCGGCCCGGCGGGTGGAGGCGCGGACCCGGATACCCACCTCCCAGGAGCAGGCCGAGCGGCGCTGCGTCGGCCACCGTGGGGGCCGCACGCCGTACGCGCCCAAGCAGATGCACGAGAAGGTGTACACACGTGAGCTTCACGGGATATCCGACCTTCGACACCACCCTTCAGAAGACGAACGGGATCCTCAAGCAGATCGAGGCGTCCTACGGGTGGCCGAAGGAGCGTCGTAACCAGTCCTACGCAGGGCTGCGGGCCGTCCTGCACGCCCTGCGTGACCGGCTGACCGTCGAGGAGGCCGCCCAGCTCTCGGCGCAGCTGCCGCTCCTGGTCCGCGGCATCTACTTCGAGGACTGGGACCCGAGCAAGGTGCCGATGAAGATGCACCGCAACGACTTCCTGGAGCGGATCCGCAAGGACTTCCCCTACGAGGTCCCGGGCGGTGTGGAACGCCTGTCCGACACGGTCATCCAGGCCGTGCGCCGGCACATCACCGAGGGCGAGTGGGAGGACGTGCGGGCCAGCCTGCCGAAGGACATGGTGACCGTCCTCCCGTAGCGCGCCGCCGACATCGCGGCCGTCCTGACCGGCACCTCCCACGCCCCGGCGATCCTGGGTCGTGGTGCTCGACGAGGCCCTGCTGCTCTTCATCGTGGCCGGGCTGCTCCGACACGGTCGATCGCCTGCAACACCACGACGCCCTCGGTCCGGAACCTTCCTCGTCGTGGGCATGGCCGCTGCGATCCGCCGCGTTCTCGTCGTGACCGCCGGGGCCGAGCAGTCGTTCCGCTGGAACCCGCAGGGCGTCGAACTGGTGATCCTGATGGGCCCGATTCTCGTCGCGGCGGACACCACCCTGGTGTGGTGACGTGCGGGGAATGCCTCGGCCTAACGGCCGAGCCCCGGGGGCGACGGTCGGGTTGTTCCGGACACATTGCGGGTTCACCCCATCGACCGACGCGCCACCCTTGCGGAGGATTACCGAAAGCCGCCCGCCCGATACCGGAGGCCTCGATGACCCACCAGGTCACCGCCCACTGGACCTGCGCCCCGTGCGAGGTCGAGGGACAGGACCCCGAGCACGAGCCGAGCTGCTGGAACTGCGGCGGCCCGGTCACCGTCACCGCGCGCCCCGTGGTGCCGCGGGCCCACGCCGCGTCGCATGCCGAGGCCGCCTGAGGAGCGTCGCTGCTCCGTCCATCTCGTCGCGCGGCGCAGGACCTTGACGACCGCCGGTCGGAGGCGAACCCTTGCCTCGCGTGCCCGGTGCCACGGACGACCTCATGCCGACGAGTTTCGTCAGGGTCCTCGTCGTCGGTTCCACCGCGGCGCTGATCTCCGGCGTCTTCTGCGCAGGCCTGGGCCGCGTGCTCATGCGCCTGTTCGTCGTGGCCGGCGGCCGCCTCCCCACCTTCAGCATCGTCGGCTCGCTGCTGCTCATCGCGATCTTCGTCATCTCCGTCCTCCCCGGTGCCGTCGCCTCCGCGGCGACCGTGCAGCCCACACCGCTGGTGGTCCTGTACGCCCTTGGCGTGGTGATCGTGGTCTACACGGGCGTCGCGATCGGCGTGGAGGAGTGGACGGCCGCCATCAACCACGGCGTGAGCAACGCTCAGGCGGCGCTGCTCGTGCTGTTGACCCTCGGCATCGCGGTCCTGGCGCTGGGCAACCCGGTTCTGGCCCACCGGATCGCGCTGCGCCTCTCCACACGGAGCCCGATCGGCACCGGGCCACCGGCAGAGCGGCGGACCGACACCGAACCGACGTGAGTGGTCGCAGTCCCCACTCGTGGACACCGGGTTCGCCGAAGGTCGTGCGCATCATCCGGATGTGTCACTCGATGACGTCGATGGCGCGGCGTGCGTTATACAGACGCGTACAACGGTGTACGTTCGGGGTGACCAGCCCCCAGGCGCGATCCCACGGAGCACCCCATGGCCGAGCTGCCGGTCTCGCCCTCTCGCCCCCCGCTGCGCAAGTCGGGGGTGCCGCGCAAGGCCTCGCCGTACGAGCGGCTCAAGCAGGCCATCATGTCGGGCGAGCTGTCGCCCGGTGAGCCGCTGGTCGAGCTCGCGCTCGCCGAATGGTGCAACGTCAGCCGAACCCCGGTCCGGGAGGCGCTGACCCGCCTCGAGCAGGACGGCCTCGTCCAGCGCAACGACCGCGGTCTCATCGTCCGGGAGAACAGCCCGGAGGAGATCCTCGACATCTACGACACCCGGATCGCCCTGGAGAGCAAGGCAGCAGCCGTTGCGGCCGAGCGCCGCACCTCCATCGATCTCGTGGCGATGCGCCGGGCCGAGGAGCGTGCGCACCGAGCCGACACCACCGATCCGCACGCCCTGGCCGAGAACAACCGGGAGTTCCACCGCAGCGTGTGGCGGGCGAGCCGCAACGAGTCGCTGATCGACCTGCTGGAGCGGCTCAACCTGCACCTCGGGCGCTACCCCGCGACCACGCTCGCCTATCCCGGCCGCCAGGACACCTCGCGCACCGAGCACCACGACCTCGTCGACGCCATCGAGGCGCGTGACCCCGAACGAGCCTCGTTCGTCGCCACGCGCCACTTCACGGCCGCCCGCGACATCCGGCTGCGGCTCTGGGAGTCGGAGTAGTCACCCCGGCCCGGACAGCATCCGGCCCGGGCCGGCGACACCGCGTGGTGCCGCCGGCCCGGGCCGGGTGGACGGGTCAGCTCTGACGCAGGACGGCGGTCGGGTCCGGAAGGGTCTGCGCATCCAGCAGCCCGTAGCGGACCGTGGCGTCGTACAGGCTCCGCAGCGATTGCTCGCTGGGCATGCCCGACGGCCACTTCCCGAGGGCGATCTCACCGGCGAGCGCCGGATCGAGGTTGAGGAACCCGGGTATGAAGGCCCGCACCTCCTCGGTGTGCTCGGCCGCGTAGGCCCGGGAGCGCTCGAGCGCCCGCGTGAAGCGCGCCACCGTGTCGGGGTTCGACGACAGGAACTGGTCGGCCCCGAACCATGAGGAGATGTGCACGTCCGGCTGCACCACCCGGTACGGGTGGGCGATGATCCGGGCGCCCGCCTGGACCGCCCGGGTCAGGTGCGGCTCCGCGATGTGGGCGGCCTGCATCCGGCCCTGGGTGAGCGCCGCCGGCATGTCGGGGAACGGGAGCTCGATGAACTTCACAGTGGACAGGTCCACACTGGAGTCTTCGAATGTGACCCGGTTGGAGACCTCGACGATGTTGTTGAGCGTGTTGACCGCGACGGTCGCCCCACCCAGTTCCGCCACCGACTGCGCGGGGCTGCCGGGCGGCACCACGATCGCCTCGTCGATGGGGTCGGGGTCCACACCCGCGCTGCTCGCCGCCGCGACGATGCTGACCGGCAAGCCCTTCGAGCGGGCCAGCAGCAGCGAGACGTTGTTGGAGAAGGCGAAGTCGTACTGGCCGCTGATGACGGCCGGCAGCAGCGCGGCGCCACCCTGACCCATGTGGGTGCTGACCGCCAGCCCTTCCTCTTCGAAGAAGCCCTTCTGCACGCCGAGCGCGAGCGGCGCGTTGGTGACGATGGGCAGGATCCCTACGTCGACCTGGGTCAGGCCACCGGGCCCGGTCGCCTGGTCGCCGCCGCCCGACCCGCAGGCCGCGGTGGCGCCAAGGACGAGGGCGGCGAGTCCACTGTAGATCCTGGTCCTGGATGGACGCCGTCGTCGCATGGTTGCTGTGGGGCTGGGCATGAACGTGCCTTTCTGCGGGGGACGCGGGGGGACGAGCGGTCGATGCCTGGGCCTACCGGTCGCCGAGGATCTGCCGGTACACGTGCGCGCGGAGCTCCGCGAACTCCGGCGACGCCTTCGTGGCGGTCTGGTCGCGCGGTGTCGGGAGCGGCACGTCGAGCACCTCGGCCACCGAGCACGGCGGCGGGCTGAGGACCACGATGCGGTCGGCGAGGTAGACGGCCTCGTCGATGTCGTGAGTGACGAACAGGACGGTGACCCCGAACTCCTGGCGCACCCGCAGTACGAGGTCCTCCAGCTCGATCCGGGTCTGCGCGTCCACCGACGCGAACGGCTCGTCCATGAGCAGATCTCCGGGCGGTAGGCCACGCCCCGCGCGATCGCGACGCGCTGCTGCATACCGCCCGACAGCTGCCAGGGGTAGCGGTCACCGAAACCGGCCAGGCCCACCGCGGCGAGCGCGTCGTCCACGGCGCGCGTGCGCTCGGCCCGGGACCGGATCTTCTTCTTCAGCGGGAGCTCGACGTTGCGTCGCACGCTCATCCACGGCAGCAGCGAGCGGTTGTACTCCTGGAAGACCAGGCCCATCTCCTGCGGCGGCCGTTCGATGACGGTGCCGTGGAGCTTCACGAACCCGGCGGTCGGCGGCATCAGTCCCGAGAGGCAGCGCAACAGGGTCGTCTTGCCGCATCCCGACGGACCGACGATGCAGACGAACTCGCCTGCACCGACCTCGAAACTGATGTCCGCGATCGCCAGGTGGGCGGTCGGCCCACTTCCGTAGGCCTTGCGAAGGTTCTCGACCTCGACGAGCACCGTGCATATCTCCTGTCGATGAGGGGGTCAGACGCTGAGCACGCTCGCCCGGAATCCCCGGTGCCAGGCCAGGACGCGCTTCTCGATCAGGACCAGCGCGATGTTGATCAGGTAGCCGAGGATGCCGAGCAGCACGATTCCGGCCCACATGTCGGTGGTCGCGAACAGGCGCTGGGACTGCAGGATCGAGTAGCCGATCCCGTTGGTGCTGGCCACCATCTCGCTCACGACCATGAGGATCAGCGCGAGCGAGAGGCTGGCCCGCAGGCCCGCGAAGATCTGCGGGCTCGCCGAGGGCAACACCACGCGCCACAGCCTCTCGGCGCGGCCGAACTCGAACATGCGGGCCACGTCGAGCTGCAGGGGCTCGACCGAACGGACCCCGTCGACGGTGTTGAGGATGACCGGGAAGGAGCAGCCCAGTGCGATGACGAACACCTTCATCGCGGTGTCGTCGGTGAACACCACGAGCGCGAAGGGGATCAGGAGCACCGCCGGTACGGCCCGCAGGAACTCCACTCCGGGCCCGAGCAACATGCGCGCCACGGGCGAGAGCCCCAGCGCGGTGCCGACGGCCACACCCACGACCGCGGCGATCACGTAGCCGACGAGCATCCGGCCGAGGCTGGGCAGGGCGTCGGCGACGAACCCGGCTCCCAACCAGATCTGCCCGAACCGCTCGAGGATGTCGGCCAGTGGCGGGTAGTACAGCGAGGTCGAGCCCGCCGACGCCACGTACCAGCCGATCAGGACCGCGAGCGGCGTCAGCACCTCCAACGCCAGCAGAACGGCACGCCGGTTCATGACTGCACCGTCCGGTGGGTCTGGTGCCAGCCCAGCAGCCGGCGCTCGGCCGCGGACATCGCGGCGCTCAGCAGCAGGCTGACCAGCCCGGTGACGACGATCAGCGCGTACATCAGGTCGCTCGCGCCGGCGCTCTGCGCGACGAGGATGGAGCGGCCCAGACCCGATGCCCCCGCGACGAGTTCGGCCGTGACCGCGAGGACGATCGCGAGCGCGGAGGCCAACCGCAGTCCGGTGGCCACGTAGGGTGCGGCGCTGGGCAGGGTCACGTGGAAGAAGATCTCCCGCCGGGTCAGCCCGAACGAGCGGGCGGTGTCCCGCGCCACCGGGTCGACGTCCTGCACCCCGTAGACGGACTGCACGAGGATCGGCCAGAAGGTCGCGAACACGATCAGGAAGATCTTCATGTCCAGCGTGATCCCGAAGACCAGGATCGCGAGCGGGATCAGCGCCACGGACGGGATCGGGCGGAAGAACTCGATGATGACGCGGGTGGCGCGGTGGAGATGCGCACTGGTCCCGATCAACAGCCCGAGCGGTACCGCCACCACGGTCGACAGGGCGAGGCCGATCGCCCAGCCGCTCAACGTCGCCCCGACGTCCGACCAGAACGCACCGTCGCCGAGCAGCCCCAGCAGGGTCGGGAGGACCACCGAGGCCGGTGGGATGTACTCGGCGGGCAGGATGCCGAGCCGGGGAAGCAACTCCCACAACGCGACCGCCGCTACCACGCCCACCCAGTTGGAGGAGGCATCGCGCCGCAGCGCGGTCGCGCGCCTCGGCTTCGGTGGACGTGCCTGCCCCCCGACTGCGGCGCGCGTCGCGCCTGCCGCCGGGTGAGCCGACTCCTCGGTCGGCGCCTCGGGTGCCTGAACCACGCTTGCATCTCCTCGCCAGTCGCTGCCGGTCAGTGCTGGTCGCCGTCAGTCGCTCTCGTGCCCTGCACCCGCGAACGACAGCTCGCGGACCAGTGCGTCGGATTGCGTGGAACCCCGTGCCGGAATGACGGCAACGGGCGCCACCGCCTGATCGTGGTCCCCGCTGTGGCGGTGACGACCAGTTGCCGAGCAATGATGTATACCGCGGAACACCGTGTCAAGAGGATGAACCGGGGAACGGCGACCCACTCCCACGGAACAACTCGGGTCGACCTACGGGAAGGCTCCAGTCCATGACGCGAGAACGTTTCTGAATTGTTTCTTTCCCATTGCCTCCAGAAGAAGATCCGCGTCCGACGACTCGCCCCGACCCAGCGCCGCGGATCGACCACCGAACATTGACCAGGACGACGACCTGCGGCGATGCGGATATTCGTCACAGATGTGCCCCTAGCCACCGCACCCTTCACCCGCACCGTCTCCGTCTACAGTGATACCCATCGGCGTCCACGCGACTGCCCCGAGGGAAACAGCAGGCGGGACTGCGGGTAATCGACATCGAACGTCATTGCTAGGAGGTGACGGCAATTTCGACAATGCTCAGGACCTGCCAAAAGCGGTCGCGCGCACCGTTGCCCGGTGGGCGAACCGGAGTCGTCAACTCCGCAGCGCGAGATCTGCCTCACAGCGACCTCCCACACGAAGGTATACAGCAGCATACGGCTGAGCGCCAGAGGCAACTTCGGAGCCCGACACCGGCACGACGGGCTCGACGAATCGGGCATCGACACAACTGGATACATATGTATACAGTCGCTCCGACACGTCCCAGCCCGAGCCACAGGAGGCCAGCGATGGCAGCAGACCCGGTCCCGTCACCCGATGATCCGGCCCACCGGCCGTTCGACGTGCTCGTCGTCGGGGGCGGCAACGCGGGTTTCAGCGCAGCCCAGGCCGCCGCCGAACGGGGCCGCCGGGTCCTGCTCATCGAGAAGGGATCGCCGGAGGAAGCCGGCGGCAACAGCTACTACACGGCCGGAGCGTTCCGCATCGCGCACTCCGGCCTGGCCGAGATCAGCGACCTCCTGGATCCCGACGAGCGGCTCGACTCCACGGTCCTGCCGCCCTACGAGGCAGAGACCTACCTCGCCGACATGAGGAAGGTCACGTCAGGGCGGACCGACCCGGTCCTCAGCGAGGCACTCGTCCGCGACAGCCAGGACACGATGCGCTGGCTGCACGGCCTCGGTCTGCGGTTCCGACTCATGTTCGAGCGACAGTCCTACCCCGACTCCGCGGGTCGGCACGTGTTCTGGGGCGGCCTGGCGGTCGGCAGCACCGACGGTGGGCAGGGTCTGATGGAGCAGCACGCGGCGGCGGCCCAGAAGAGCGGCATCGAGGTGCGCTACGGGCTGCGCGGCACCGAACTGCTGGTCTCCGACGGCGCCGTGCGCGGGGTCGTCGTCGTAGACGCGAACGGTGAGACGGTCACCCTGCGTGCGGAATCGGTGATCCTCGCCGCCGGGGGGTTCGAGGCCGACCCCGGGCTGCGCCGCACCCACCTGGGCGCGGGCTGGGAGCGGGCCAAGGTCCGCGGTACGCCGCTGAACACCGGGGACATGCTGCGCGCCGCGCTCGACGCCGGCGTCGCACCGGCCGGCGACTGGGAAACCTGCCACAGCGTGGCGTGGGACGCCCGGGCCGAGAACAACGAGAGCAACCGGGAGCTCACCAACCGGCTGACCCGGCAGAGCTATCCGCTGGGCATCGTGGTCAACAACCGGGGCCTGCGGTTCATCGACGAGGGCGCCGACTTCCGCAACTACACCTACGCGAAGTACGGCCGCGAGATCCTCGCTCAGCCCGACGGGATCGCCTTCCAGGTCTTCGACGCGACCACCCGCCCGATGCTGCGCGCCGAGGAGTACGACAGCCCGGGCGCCTCGGTCGTCATCGCCGACTCGCTCGACGAGCTCGCCCACGGGATGGGTGTCGATGCCGTGGCGTTCCGGCGCACGGTCGAGGAGTTCAACGCCTCCATCGATCGCGACGTGCCGCTCGACCCGGCCGTCAAGGACGGTCGCGCGGCCCGGGTGGATCCGCCCAAGAGCAACTGGGCGATCCCGATCGAGCAGGCACCCTACTACGCATTCCCGGTCACCTGCGGCATCACCTTCACCTTCGGCGGGCTGCATGCCGACGCCCACGGTCGCGCCCTCGACACGTCGGGCGAGCCCGTACCCGGACTGTTCGTGTGCGGCGAGATGCTCGGTGGCCTGTTCAGCGGCAACTACCCGGGCGGCACCGGCCTGACCTCGGGTGCGGTGTTCGGGCGCCGCGCCGGCAGCCTGGCCTGACTTTCTCCACGAGGGCCCCGATCCACGGCGTGCGCAGCGGGGGCACGCGCCGGACAGCACGTCCACCGAGTCTTCGACCGCAGCGCTGCGACCCGTGGCCATCGGCCCCGGCCCCACTGATTGGAGCGAGCTATGCAAGCAGGATCGCAGCAGTTCGGTGCCGTGCCCACGAACCCGCGGAAGGTGGCTTTCGCGAGCTTCATCGGCACCACCATCGAGTGGTACGACTTCTTCATCTACGGCACGGCCGCTGCCCTGGTTCTGGGGAAGCTGTTCTTCCCCACCGTCAGCTCGACCATCGGCCTGATCGCGTCGTTCGCGACCTTCGGGGTCGCCTTCGTCGCCCGGCCGGTCGGCGCGATCATCGCCGGCCACGTCGGTGACCGGCTGGGGCGCAAGACCGTCCTGGTGGCGAGCCTGATGACGATGGGCATCGCCACCCTGCTGATCGGGCTGCTGCCGACGTTCGACACGATCGGCGTCTGGGCACCGCTGTTGCTCACGGTGCTGCGCTTCGTACAGGGACTGGGCATCGGGGCCGAGTGGGCCGGAGCGGTGCTGATGGCGACCGAGCACGCACCCCCGGGCAAGCGAGGCTTCTACGGCAGCTGGCCACAGATCGGCGTGCCGGCGGGGTCGCTGCTCGCGACGGCGACGTTCGCGATCGTGTCGTCGCTGAGCGGCGACGCGTTCCTGACCTGGGGCTGGCGGATCCCGTTCATGCTCAGCTTCGTGCTGGTGATCATTGGACTGGTCATCCGGCTGCGCCTGGTCGAGCCGCCCTCGTTCACCGCGGTGCAGAACCGCGGCGAGACCGTGAAGCAGCCGGTCGTCGAGGTCCTGCGCCGGTATCCCCGCAACGTCCTGCTCGCGATCGGGGCCCGCTTCTCCGACACCCTGATCTTCTACATCGTCTCGGTGTTCGTGCTCAGCTACGCGACCACGACGCTGGGGGTCCCGCGCGGGGTCGTGCTGACCGGAGTGATCATCGGCAGTGCGCTGGAACTGGTGATGATGCCGCTGATGGGCGCGCTGTCCGACCGGGTCGGCCGCCGGCCGGTCTTCCTCGCCGGCGCCGGGTTCGCGGTCCTGTTCGCGTACCCGTTCTTCCTGCTCGTCGACACCGGCACCCCGGTTCTGATCTGGGTCGCGATCGTGGTCATGCTTCTGGGCGGACACGCCCCCACGTTCTCCACCTCGGCCGCCCTGCTGTCGGAGATGTTCCCCACGCGGGTCCGGATGAGCGGCTCCTCGGTGAGCTACAACATCTCGTCGATGCTCGCCGCCGCACCGGCGCCGCTGATCGCGACCGCCCTGCTCGGCTGGGCCGGCGGAAGCTCCTGGCCGGTCGCGCTCTACGTCGCGCTCGGGGCCGCCCTCGCGTTCGTGTCCGTCTTCGCGGTCAGCGAGACCTTCCGGACCGATATGGACGCCACCGAGGCGCCTGCCGTGACCGGGAACACGGGCCCGGCGGCGGACATGGTTCGGTAACGCAACCGCCCATGGTCACTCTCGGCGGACGAAAGAGGTGAACACGTTGCTCGACTCACGTGACCGGGTGACCGGCCGGACACCCTTCGTGATCAATCACGAGGTCCCAGGCATGCTGCACTGCCGTCTCGTGCGGTCGACCGCCGCTCATGCGGGCATCACGGCGGTGCGGACCGCCGAGGCCGCGGCCCGGCCGGGGGTGGTCGCGGTGGTGACCGGGGCCGACCTCGCCGCCCGCGGGGACATGGCCGTGCTCTTCGGGCCGGTCCTGCTCGACCAGCCCGTGCTGGCGATCGACGTGGTCCGCTACATCGGTGAGCCCGTCGTCGCGGTGCTGGCCGAGGACCCCGCGGTCGCCGACGAGGCGGCAACGCTCGTCGAGGTGGACTACGCCCATCTCCCGGCGGTGTTCGATGCCGAGGAGGCCTTCGGATCCGACACCGTCCGGCTGTTCCCGGAGGCGCCGGAGCTCGACCCGTCGTTCGCCGACGTGACACTGCGGGCCGACCACGAGCGCAACGTCTGCAACACCTTCACCGTGGTCAAGGGCGACGTCGACGCCGGGTTCGCGGCCGCTGACCTGGTCTTCGACGACATCTTCGACAGCCCCGCCGCGGGCGCGGTACCGCTGGAGACGCACGCGGTGGTGGCCGATGCCCGCGGCGACCGGCTCACCGTCTGGTCGTCCACCCAGACGCCCTACATCACCCGCCGGCAACTGGCCTCGCAGTTCGGCATGCCGCTCAACCGGGTGCGGGTCGTCGTACCGGCCCTCGGCGGTGGTTTCGGCGCCAAGGCCTACGCCTCGGTCGAGCCGATCGCCGCGGCGCTGTCGCGGGTGGTGGGCGCCCCGGTGCGGCTGCACCTCACGCGCGAGGAGGAGTTCGTCACCAGCACCAAGCACGCCATGCGGGTGCGGATCCGGACCGGCGTCATGCGCGACGGCCGGATCGTGGCCCGCGAGGCGACCGCGTACTACAACGCGGGCGCCTACGCGGTGATCAGCCCGCGGAAGGTGATGTTCGGGGGCTACGGGCTCAACGGCCCCTACGCCATCCCGCACGTGCGGACCGAGGCCCACGCGGTGCTGACCAACACTCCCCCGGCCGGCGCCTACCGCGGCTTCGCGATCAACCAGTGCGCGTGGGCTTACGAGGGCCAGCTCGACATGATCGCCGAGCAGCTCAGGCTCGACCCGGTCGAGATCCGTCGGATCAACCTGCTGCGCGACGGCGACACGTTCTGCACCGGCGAGGTGCTGGACCACCTCCGGTTCCACGACCTGCTCGACGCCGCGGCCGAGCGGATCGGCTGGGACCCGGACGAACCGGTGTGCCGTGACGGCGACCTGGTACGCGCCAAGGGAATCAGCTGCGTCATCGAGGGGACGATCACCCCGTCGACGTCCACCGCTACGGTGCGGCTCAACCCGGACGGCAGCGTCGACGTGCTCACCAGCTCGGTCGAGATGGGCCAGGGCATCCGGCCGGCGCTGGCCGCGGGTGTGGCCCGCCACCTCGGCGTCGACCCCGCCCTCGTCGGCGTGTCATATGTGGACACCGACCTGACGCCGTACGACCAGCAGACCACCGCGAGCCGGTCCATGTACTCGATGGGTGCCGCGATGGGCCGGGCCGCCGATGACGCCCTGGACACGATCCGCGAGCTCGCCGCCGACCTGCTGGAGGTCGACCCGGCCGACCTGGAGATCGTCGACGGGCAGGTGCGGGTCGCCGGGGTCGAGCAGCAGAGCCTGTCCCTCGGCGAGGTCGTGCGGCTCAGCCGGGTCGGCAACGTGATCGGCGAGGGCACCCTCGTCACCTCCGGCGGTCTCGACCCCTTCACCGGCCAGGGCACCGGCTCGGTGCACTGGCACCAGTCCGTCGGCGCCGCCGAGATCGAGGTCGACACGGCCACCGGGCACGTACGGGTGCTCCGCTACACCGGGGGGGTGTTCGCGGGCGAAGTCGTCGACCCGGTCGGCGCCGAGCACCAGTGCGAGGGCTGCCTCGTCTTCGGCGTCGGCAACGCGCTGATGGAGGAGCTGGTGTTCGACCAGGGCCAGCTCGTCACCGGCACGCTGGCCGACTACATGGTGCCCACCCTCGAGGACATGCCCCGCGATCACGAGTTCGAACTCATGGAGGACCCGGAGCACGGTGAGGTCCACGGACTCGGCGAACCGGCGTTGCCGCCGATCGCCCCGGCCATCGCCAACGCGCTCTACCGGGCGACGGGCGTGCGCATCCGCAGCCTGCCCATCAGCGCGGAGAAGGTGCTGCGCGGGCTGCGGGAGCGACTCGACAGCAACCAGGCCGACAAGGCCACGACCGTGGGGGCGCACGGATGAACGAGCAGATGCCCGACGACCCGGCCGCGGTGAAGCTGCCCGACTCCGACGGCCGGGTGCCGGTCCGGCTCGGCGTCAACGGCCGGTCCCGCACGCTGCGGGTCCGCACCACGCAGACGCTGCTCGACGCGCTGCGCGAGCAGCTGCGGCTGCACGGCGCGCGCAACGGCTGCGGCGTGGGCATGTGCGGTGCATGCACCGTGCTGCTCGACGGCCGGGCCGCGAGCGGCTGCCTGACCCTCGCCGCACTGTGCGACGGCGCCGAGGTGCGCACGGTGGAAGGTCTGGAGAGCCCGTCGGGTGAGCTGAGCCGGGTGCAGGAGGCCTTCCTGCGCCACCGCGCGTTCCAGTGCTCGTACTGCACCTCCGGTTTCGTGCTCGCCCTGGAGGCACTGCTGGTGGTGGACCCCGCCCCGGACGAGACCGCGATCCGGGAGGCCTTCAGCGGGCACATCTGCCGGTGCGGCAGCTACTCCCGGATCATGGCCGCCGCGCTCGAGGTGGCCGGCACCGCGGACCGGCGGGAGCAGGCATGAGCGCCCCCGCCTTCTTCTTCCCGCGGACGGTCGCCGAGGCGGCCGACGTCTTGGACGCCTACGACGGTGCCGCGAAGCTGGTGGCGGGCGGCACCGCTCTGACCCTGATGGTCGCGCAGCGGCTGGTCTCCCCGCAGGCGCTGGTGTCGCTGCGCGACGTACCCGGCCTCGGCGAGGTCCGTATCGACTCAGGGGGCGACTCCGAGGACGCCGGCGTGCTGCGGATCGGCGCGCTGGTCACCCACGCGGCGGCAGCCCGCCACCCGCTCGTGCGCCGGCACGCCCCGCTCCTCGCCGACTCGCTGGCCGTGGTCGGCAACGCGCAGGTGCGTTCGGCCGCCACCGTGGGCGGTGTGCTGGCCGAGGCCGACTACGCCTCCGACCCGCCCGCGACACTGCGTGCCCTCGACGCCCGCGTCACCGCACACGGGCCCGCCGGGGAACGGACGATCGGCGTCGGCGAGCTGCTGCTCGGCTTCTATCAGACCTCGCTGGCCTCGGCTGAGATCGTCACCGAGGTTCGGGTACCGGTCCTGCCGGCGGGCACCGGCTCGGCCTACCTCAAGTACACGTCGCGGTCGCACGAGGACCGACCGTGTGTCGGCGTCGCCGCGATCGTGCGGTGCGCCGACGACGGCACCTGCGCCGACCTGCGGATTGCCGTCGGCGCCGCGTGCGACGCACCACTGCGACTCGGCGCCGTCGAGCAGCAGGCCAGGGGCCGCCAGCTCGACGACGCCACGCTGACCGAACTGGCCGACACCTACGCCGACCGGATCGACCCGGTCTCCGACGTGCGGGGCTCGGCCTGGTACCGCCGCGAGATGGTCCGGGTCTGGGTCCGCCGGGCCGTGGAGCGGGCCCGGTTGCGGACCCGCGCGCACGAGCATTCGAAAGAGAGGGCGCAGTGATCGTCGACCGCAGCATCAGCATCGCGGCCTCGGCGGAGGAGACCTTCCGCCGGTGCCTGGACATCCCGTTCGTGGGCGGGTGCCTGCCAGGCGCCCAGGACATCCGGGAGGACGCCCCGGACAGCTACCGGGGGGTCTTCTCGATCCGGGTCGGTCCCGTGTCCGTGTCGCTGCAGGGCACGGTGCGCGTGCTCGAGACCGATGTGGAGGGACGTGTCGCGGTGCTGCGCCTGGAGGGCAGCGACCGCCGCATCGGTGGCGACGTGGCCGGCGACATGCGGATCGAGGTCGCCGAGCAGTCCGCGACCGAGTGCCGGCTCGACGTGCACACCGACGTCACGATCTCCGGGAAGCTGGGGCAGTTCGGGCGCGCCGTCATCGTGAAGAAGGCCGACCAGATCACCGAGGCCTTCGTGCAGGAGTTCTCCCGGCAGCTGACCGCGGTGCGGACCCCGGCTGACGTGCTCGCCGGAGCCCCGGCCACCACCGCACCGGCGGAACCTCCGCCGGCGCCGGCTGCCCGCCCCACCCTGGCCACGCCGCCCTTTCCCGCCTCGCTGCCCGCGGCTGCGCCTGCCGCGGTCGCCGCCGGTCTCGCCGTGGCGAGCACCCCCGCCCAGTCCCTCGGCGCGCTGGTCCGCCGGGGTCGCCGGATCGCGATGGCGGCGACCGGAGCCGATGCGGCGCGGGTCGCGGACACCCCGGACCTGGGTGCGGTCTGGCTGACCGCGGGCGCGGCCGGTGCGCCGGACACGGTCGGCGTGCCGCGGGTGGCAACCGTGCGTGCGGACGGCGATGACCAACTGCTCACCGCGCTGGGCACCGCCGGGGTGCCGGGCCCGCACGCTCCCGATGCCGTCGCCGTGGCTCCCCGCGGCGCCGCGGTCGGCGATCCGGAGGCGATGGCCGCGCTGTGCCGGCGCGCGGCGACCGTGACCGGACGTCCGGTGCTGCTGGTGGCCGGGGCCCCCTGGTCCGCGCTGCTGTGCGCCCGGGTCGCGTCCACCGGGGCCGCTCAGGGGGTGGCGGTCGTGCTCGACCGCGGTGTCGCCCCCGAGATCGACGCGGCGCTGATCGTCCACGCGGTGGGCGAGATCCGCGACGCCGGCCTGGAACTCCCGATGCTGGCCGGGCCGGTGCCGCTCGGGGCCGTCGCCGACGTGCTGCGGGCCGGCGCCGACGGCGTCCTGGTCGACCCCGCCCGGGTGCCGATCGCGACGTCCCTGCGGCGCCGGCTGCCGCGGCTGCGGCCCGCCTCCGCGGCCGGGAGCTGACCCGATGTACACCGCGGCACACCCCGATCGTGACCGCCGACCGGTCGCATCCGATGTGAGGACCATGAGCGCCGCGTCGCTCGGGAGGAGATGGTGATGCAGGTACTCCGGCCACAGAGCACGGCCGACACCCTGCGCCTGCTGGCTGACGGCGGCGAGGACACGAAGATCATCGCCGGCGGCACGGCCCTGATGCTGATGATGCGCAACGGCCTGGTGATGCCCGAACGGCTCGTCTCCCTCGATCGGCTGTCCGAACTGGACCGGGTGACCGTGGAGCCCGGCTCGGTCCGGCTCGGGGCCCTGGTCAGCCTGCGCAGCATCGAGCGCTCCGCGGAGCTCGCCGCGGTGCTGCCCACGCTGACCGCCGCGGTCGGGCTCGTCGCCAACCACCGGATCCGCCGGCGCGCGACCATCGGTGGCTGCGTGAGCGAGGCCGACTACGCCTCCGATCCGCCCGCGGTGCTGACCACCCTGGGGTGCGAGGTGCACGTCGTCGGCATCGGGTCGCAGCGGTGGATCCCGCTGTCGGAGTTCCTCCTGGACTACTACCAGACGGCACTGCAGCCCGGTGAGCTCGTCACCGAGGTACGCATCCCGCGGCCCTCGCCGACGGCGCGCACGACCTACCTCAAGTACATCAGCCGCTCCGCGGAGGACCGGCCCTGCGTCGGGGTGGCCGCGCACGTCGACCTCGACTCCTCGGGGCGCTGCACCGACGTCCGGGTGGCGGTCGCCGGGGCCACCGCTACCCCCTTCACGGTGGCCGCGGCCACCGAGGCCTGCCGCGGCGCCAAGCCGGACAAGACCGCGTGGGACGAGGTGGCGGCCGCCTACAGCGCCACGATCTCCCCCATCGGCGACGCCCGGGGTTCCGCGTCGTACCGCAAGCACGTGACCGGGGAGCTCGTCCGGCGGGCGCTGCAGACCGCCTCCACCGGTACCGAGAACGGAGCGTTCCGACTGTGAACCAGGACAACACCGACAACACAGTGGACGCCGGGATCGCCAACCCGAACCGGAGCATCCCGGTGGCCACGGGCCCGACCATCGGACAGCCGGTGGACATGGTCGGCGCGAGGGCGCGGGTCAGCGGCCGGGTCGACTTCGCCCTGAACGCGGTCGTCCCCGGGATGACCCACGCCCGGTTGCTGCGCAGCCCGCTGCCGCACGCGCGGATCCGCTCGATCGACACCAGTGCGGCGGAGAAGCTGCCGGGCGTGGTCGCGGTGCTGACCGCCACCGACTTCGACCGGCCCGGGGCGCCGGCGCGCTACTACGGCGCGGTGCTGCGCGACCAGCCCGTGCTGTGCGGGGAGAAGGTCCGCTTCGCCGGGGACCCGGTCGCCGCCGTGGCCGCCGAGACCGAGGAGCAGGCGGCGGCCGCGCTGCTCGAGATCGAGGTCGACTACGAGCCGCTGCCCGCCGTCGGTTCGGTGGCCGAGGCACTGGCCGAGGGCGCGCCGCTGGTGCACGAGAAGCCGCCGCTGCCCCGCGAGAACAGCTACGCCGACATCAAGTTCCACGGCCGCGAGGGCAACGTCTGCACGAAGTTCCAGCTCCGCTCCGGCGACGTCGACGCCGGGTTCGCCGCCGCCGACCACATCTTCGACAACACCTACGAGAGCCCGGCGGTCCAGCACCTCACGATGGAACCGCACGTGGTGCTGGCGCACTTCGAGGGCGAGCGGCTCACCGTGACGTCGTCGACGCAGGCGCCCTACGCCGTGCGCGACACCCTGGCCGAGATGTTCGGGGTGGCCGGCTCGAAGGTCCGGGTGATCGTCCCGCCGATCGGTGGCGGCTACGGCGGGAAGACCTACGCCAAGTTCGAGCCGGTCACCGCCGCGCTGGCCTGGAAAGCCCGCCGGCCGGTGAAGCTCGTGCTGCCCCGCGACGAGGAGTTCCTCTCGCTGACCAAGCACGCCGCCCGGATCAGGATGCGCACCGGTGTCTCCGCGGACGGCAGGCTGCTGGCCCGCGACGTCGAGGTCTACTTCGACGCCGGTGCCTACACCGACATCAGCCCGCGCCTGATCAAGAACGGCGGGTACAGCTGCGCGGGGCCGTACTCGATCCCGAACGTCCGCATCGACTCCTACGCGGTCTACACCAACCTGCCTCCGGCGGGGGCCTACCGCGGTTACGGTGTCTCGCAGGCCGCGTGGGCCTACGAGCAGCAGATGGACGAGATGGCCGCGGCGCTGGGCATCGACCCCGTGGAGTTCCGCCGCCGCAACCTGCTCACCACCGGCGACCGGTTCGCGACCGGGGAGATCATGCGCGAGGCGCACTGGCGGGAGCTGCTCGACCGCAGCGCGGAGGCGATCGACTACGACCACGACCGGCGCGTGGTCGTCGACGAACACCGGGTCCGGGGCAAGGGCGTCGCGGTGATCCTGAAGTCGACGATCACCCCGTCTACCTCGCACGCGGCGATGCGCCTCGACGCGGACGGCAGCCTGCAGGTGCTCACCTCCTCGGTGGAGATGGGGCAGGGCGCGCACACGGTGCTGGCCCAGCTCGCCGCCCAGCCGCTCGGTCTGCCGCTCTCGGCGGTGCACGTCACCGAGCCGGACACGCAGTACACGCCCTACGACCAGACCACCAGCTCCAGCCGCACCACCCGGGCCATGGGCGGGGCGCTCACCTCCGCGGCACACGTCATCCGCGACAAGCTGCTCCAGCTCGCCGGCGACCTGCTCGAGGTCTCCCCCGCCGACCTGGTGCTGGCCGACGGGCACGTCGTCGCCAAGGGGTCGCCGGGCGTGCGACTGTCGGTGCCCGAGGTGTTCCACCGGACCCGCACCGGCAGCATCAGCGGCGACGGAGAGGTCATCACCTCCGGTGGCCTCGATCCCGAGACCGGACAGGGCATCGCCAGTGACCACTGGCACCAGGGGGCGGCCGCCGCCGAGGTGGAGGTCGACCTGGGGACCGGGAAGGTCTACGTCCGGCACGTGCACTCGATCGCGCACGCGGGCCGGGTCGTCAACCCCAAGCTCGCCCGGCTGCAGATGCACGGCAGCACCGTGTTCGGCATCAGTCATGCGCTGTACGAGGAGCTGCTCTACGACGGGGGCATCCTCACCAACCCCAACCTGTCCGACTACTCGATCACGGCGATGGGCGACATGCCCCCGCGGCTGGAGGTCGAGTTCCTCGAGGACGAGGGCGAGGCCGAGATCCACGGACTCGGCGAGACCACCCTGCCGCCGGTGATCGCCGCGATCGGGAACGCGGTCCGCGCCGCCATCGGCGCACCGGTGCGCACCCTGCCCATCACCGCGGAACGAGTGCTGGAAGCGAGGAAGGCCTGATGGACCGGACCGACGAGAGCTCCTTCTCCTGTGTCGTCAACGGCGAGCACACCATCCTCACCGGCGGCGACACCACGCCCGCGATCGTCGCGCTGCGCGCGCACGGACTGTTCAGCGTGCGCGAGACCTGCGGCATCGGCGTGTGCGGCACCTGCACGGTGCTGCTGGACGGTGAGCCGGTGAGCGCCTGCATCCTGCCGCTGTACGCCCTCGACGGGCACACCGTGCAGACGGCCGAGGGCCTGGAGGAGGGCGGCGAGCTCTCCGACCTGCAGCAGCAGTTCATCACCTCGCAGGCCTTCCAGTGCTCGTTCTGCACGCCCGGCTTCCTGATGAGCGGGCAGGCCCTGCTGGAGCGCACCGACGGCCCGCTCGACGACGAGGCCATCGAGGACGGGCTACAGGGCCATCTGTGCCGGTGCGGGTGCTACGCGGCCATCAAGGAGGCCGTCCGCGAGTGCTCGGCGGCACGGACGTGCAGCCGGGCCGGCGCGCGCGGCTGACATGGCTTACCCGCACGAGCGACCCTTCGCACCCGTCCACGACCGGCTGCCGTACTCCCCCATCGTCGACCGGGCCCCGATCGCCTGGCCCGGCGGCGCGCGGGTGGCCGTCTGGGTGGTGCCGAACATCGAGCACTACGAGTACCTGCCGCCCGCGGGTGCGGTCGACCCGTACCCGCGCACCCCGCACCCGGACGTGCGCAAGTTCGCCTACCACGACTACGGCAACCGGGTCGGGTTCTGGCGGATGCTCGAGGTGCTGGACCGGCACGCGATCCCGTGCACCACCTCGCTCAACGTCGCGGTGCTCGACCACTACCCGGAGATCGCCGCGGCGATGACCGAGCGCGGCTGGGAGTTCATGAGCCACGGGCTCTACAACACCCGCTACCTGACCGGGCTCGACGTCGAGCAGGAGCGCGAGTTCCTGCGCACCTGCAACACGGTGCTGCAGCGGCACACCGGACGCCGCTTCAGCGGGATGCTCGGGCCGAACATCACCGGCAACGGCTGGACCCCGGACCTGATGGCCGAGGCCGGCATGAGATACCACGCCGACTGGGTGCACGACGAGCGCCCGGCCCTGCTGCTGACCACGAGCGGGGCGCCGATGGTCGCGCTGCCCTACAGCTACGAGCTCAACGACGCCCCGCTCCTGATGCGCTCGCACGTCGAGGGCGAGGAGTACGCGCGGTACTGCATCGCGCAGTTCGACCGGCTGTTCCAGGACGCGCAGGAGGGTGGCCGGATGATGTGCCTGCCGCTGCACCCGTTCGCGATCGGGCAACCGCACCGGATCGGGAGCCTGGACCGGATCCTCGCGCACCTGCGGTCGCACGGAGCGTGGATCGCCACGGCGAGCGACATCGTGGCGCACTACCGCGAGCACCACTACGAGGCCGACCTGGCGGTCAGCGAGGCCGTCCATGCCTGATCCGGTGATGAACGTCGTGGACGCCGCGGCCACCGCCCCGGCCCGGCCCGGCTGCTACGACCACGACTGGTTCGGCTGGAGCCCACTGCCGGCGCGTCCGGCGCTGCGCTGGCCGGGTGGGGCCCGGCTCGCGGTGAGCGTCGTGCTGCACCTCGGGGCCGTGGAGTGGGAGCACCCCGGGTCCGCGGTCGCGCCCGTCCCGCCCGGCGGGCGCGGCATCGGGCCGTACCCGGACGTGCCGCGGATGTCGCACCGGGAGTTCGGGCACCGGGTGGGGGTGTTCCGGCTGCTCGACGTCCTGCGCGAGCTCGACCTCACCCCGGCCGCCGTCGTCGACGTGCTCACCGCCGAGGCCTACCGCCCGCTGACCCGGCACCTGCTGCCCGTCGTCGGAGAGGTGCTGGCCGGGGGGCTGAGCGCCGGCCGGCCGATCACCAGCGCGATGACCGAGGACGAGGAACGGCACTACATCGTGTCGACCCTCGACCGGCTCGACGCGGCACTCGGCGTGCGTCCGGCGGGCTGGCTCGGGCCCGAGCACAGCGAGTCGGCCCGCACCCCGGCGTTGCTCGCGCAGGCCGGCGTCGGCTATCTCGCGGACTGGGCGAACGACGAGCAGCCGTACCCCGTCCGGGGAGCGGGCGGGGACCTGTGGAACTTCCCACTGTCCTGGGAGCTCAGCGACCTCAGCGCGATGTTCCTGCGCCAGGTGTCGCCACAGGTGTGGGCGCGCAGCGTGATCGAGGCCGTCGACCTGCTGCATGCCGAGGGTGCGACCACGGGGCGTGTGCTCGCGCTGCACCTGCATCCGTGGGTGTCCGGGCAGGCCTTCCGGGCGTCCGCCGTCGAGGTCGTGCTGCGCCACGTCCGCGCCCTCGACGGGGTGTGGATCACCACGCCGGCCGCGATCGTCGGCCACTGCCGAGAGCAGGCCGCCCCGTGACGCTCCGTATCGCCCTGATCGCCACCGGTGGAACGATCGACTCGGTCGGCACCTCCCGGCTCGACCTCGCCTGGTACACCGAGAACCGCGAGCGGCTCGGCGACGGCGAGCTGCTGGCCTCGATCCCGGAGCTGGGCGAGGTTGCCGAGGTCGAGCAGGTGCCCTTCCGGCGGGTGCCCAGCTACGCCCTGACCAGCGGGGACTGGCTCGACCTGGCGCGGACCGTGCAGGGCCTGCTCGACGGCGGTCACGACGGCGTCGTGATCACGCACGGGACGAACACCCTGGAGGAGACGGCGTTCTTCCTGCAGCTGACCGTGCGATCGGACAAGCCCGTCGTGCTGGTCGGGGCGATGCGCCCGGCCTCGGCGCTGGGCGCGGACGGCCCGCTGAACCTGCTGCGTGCGGTGCAGGTCGCCGCCGCGCCGCAGGCCCGCGGCCACGGCGTGCTGGTCGTCCTGAACGACACGATCCACGCCGCACGCGACGTCACCAAGACCTCGACGTTCCGGGTGCACACGTTCGCCTCCCCCGACACCGGTCCGCTCGGCGTCGCCGACGCCGACGGGCGGGTCGTGCTCCGGCACCGCCCGGCCGGACCGGGCAAGGCGGAGTTCGACGTCACCGGTCTGACCGAGCTGCCCCGGGTGGACGTCGTCGTGTCCTACGTGGGCGCCGACGGCGCGCTGATCGACGCGGCGGTCGCGGCGGGCGCCCGCGGCATCGTCAGCGCGGGCACCGGCGCGGGCCGGCCGACCGCCGCCGAGGACGAGGCGCTCGACCGGGCGGTGGCTGCGGGCGTCGTGGTGTGCCAGAGCAGCCGGGTGGGGTCGGGTCGCGTCGTGCGCTCGCCCGGCCTCGCACATCGCGGGCTGGTCGCCGCCGACGACCTCCAGCCCTGGAAGGCGAAGGTGCTGCTGGCCCTGGGGCTGACCCGCGGCGACGAGCCCGACCGGCTCCAGGAGTTGTTCGACCAGGTGTAGCGGCGACGCGGCCGAACGCCCCGAGACGGAAGAAGAACATGATCAACACGATGCTGACCTCGCTGAGCGACGAGCGGATCCGGGCCTTCCGGGCCGCCGGCCACTGGCGCGAGAGCACCATCTACGCGCTCGTCCGCGAGCATGCCGATCACACCCCGGAGAAGGTCGCGGTCCGCGAACGGGATCGTCAGGTCACCTACGCCGAACTCGTCGACGCCGCCGACCGGCTCGCCGCCACACTGCACGGGCACCGGGTCCGCCCCGGTCAGCGCGTCGCGGTCTGGCTGCCGAGCCGCATCGAGACGGTCGTGGCACTGCTGGCCTGCTCGCGCAACGGCTACGTCGCGTGCCCGTCGCTGCACCGCGACCACACCGTGGGCGAGATCGTCGAACTGCTGGCGCGGATGCGCGCGGCGGCGCTGATCGCCGAGGTCGGGTACGGGGCCGACGCGGACCGCCACGACGTGTTCGCCGAGGTCCGCGGGCTCGCGGGGCTGCGGCTGGTGCTCGCGCTGCCGCCGCGGGACCAGACGGCCGCCGTCCTCCCCGACCTGCCCGCCCCGGCAGCCACCGCGGCGATCCGCACCGACCCCGACACGATCGTCTATCTGGCCTTCACCTCGGGCACCACCGGAGCACCCAAGGGGGTCATGCACTCCGACAACACCCTGCTCGCGCCCGCGCGGGCCATGGCCGCCGACTGGTCGCTGGACGCGGGGATGTGCGTCTACTCGCTGTCCCCGCTGAGCCACAACCTCGGCCTCGGCGCCATGATCATGACCCTGACCGGGGGCGGCGAGTTCGTGGTGCACGACCTGCCGCGCGGCGAGAGCCTCGCCGACCGGCTGCGCGAGGTCGGCGCGACGTTCGTGTTCGGGGTTCCCACCCACGCGATCGACCTGCTGGCCGAGCTGCGGGAGCGGCCCGGCACCGGACTTCCGTCGGTGCGCGGCTTCCGGGTCTCCGGTGCCCCGGTGCCACCGGTCGTCGCGCAGGGCCTGCTCGACCTCGGCGTCGTCCCGCAGAGCGGCTACGGCATGACCGAGGCCGGTTCGCACCACTACACCGTCCCCGACGACGACCCCACGCTGATCGTGGAGAGCTCGGGCCGGGCCTGCGCGGGCTACGAGGTGGCGATCTTCTCCCGGGAGGACCCGGAGCAGGTGCTGCCGCCCGGGGAGGTCGGACAGATCGGCGCCCGCGGCGCCTCCCTGATGCTCGGCTACTTCGACGACCAGGCGGCCACCGAGGACGCGTTCAACGCCGACGGCTGGTTCATGACGGGCGACCTCGGCTGGATGGACGAGGCCGGCTACCTCCGGATCACCGGTCGTAAGAAGGACGTCATCATCCGGGGCGGGCACAACATCTTCCCCGCCAAGATCGAGAACTTCGCGATGCGCCACGACGGCGTCGACAAGGCCGCGGTCATCGGCGTCCCGGACGAGCGGCTGGGCGAGCGGGTCTGCCTGATCGTGAAGCCGATGCCCCACCAGCATGTCGACGCCGAGCAGATGCTCCGCCACCTCGACGAGTCCGGGCTGTCCAAGTTCGACATGCCGGAGTACTTCGTCGCGCTCGACGACATCCCGCTCATGCCCTCCGGGAAGATCCTCAAGCGCCGTCTCGTCGAGTGGCTCGACGAGGGCCGGGTGACTCCGTCCCCGGTCCGGTTCACGCCGGCGGCCCGCGCGTGAGGGCCCACTCCCGGAACATCGGTACCCGACGGAAGGAACGACGGCAGTGCGCGCGGTGACGGTCCACGAGTTCGGCAACCTCGACAAAGCCGGCGTCGAGGAGCGGGAGGATCCACGCCCCGGCGACGGTGAGGTCCTGGTCGAGGTCCGGGCCGCGCCGGTCAACTACGTGGACCTCGTGACCTTCCGCGGCGAGTACCAGTTCAAGCCCGCGCTGCCCTACGTGCCGGGCAAGGGCCCGAGCGGTGTGGTGCGCGCGGTCGGTGCCGGGGTGGCGGGCCTCGCCCCGGGCGACCGGGTGCTGGCCATGGCCGAGTACGGCGGCTACGCCGAACTGGTGGCCGTCGACCACCGGCAGGCGTACCGGCTGCCCGACGCGCTGTCGTTCGTCGACGCCGCGTCGATGTCGCTGGGGTTCGACACCGCCTGGATGGCGCTGCGCGACCGGGCCCGCATCCGGCCGGGCGAGACCGTCCTCGTACTCGGCGCGACCGGCGCGGTCGGTCTCGCCGCCGTGCAACTCGCCAGGGCCATGGGCGCGCGGCTCGTGCTGGCCGGGGTCTCGCGCCCGGAGCGGTTCTCGGCGGCAGCGGCGGCCGGTGCCGACGCGATGGTCGACCTCTCCCGGCCCGACCTGCGCAACTCGGTCCGCGAGCAGGTGCTCGCGGCCACCGGCGGGGAGGGCGTCGACATCGTCATCGACCCCCTCGGTGGCGACCCGTTCGACGGGGCGGTCCGCTCGCTGGCGTGGCGGGGACGCCTCGTCGTGATCGGGTTCGCGGCCGGGCGCATCCCGGTGCTGAAGGCCAACTACCCGCTGCTCAAGAACATCGAGGTCTCCGGCCTGCAGATCAGCGACTACCGCAAGCGGCTGCCCGAACTGGTCGCCGAGTGCTACCGGGAGGTCTTCGCGTTCCACCAGCAGGGGCTGGTCACGGCTCCGCCGAGCACCACCGTTGCGCTGGCGGAGTGGAAGACCGCCTTCCGGACGGTGGATGCGGGGGGCGCCACCAGACGTCAGGTGCTGGTGCCCGGCGCCTGACCACTCCTACGGCTGGATGTTCTGGTTCAGGTGGAACAGGTTGTCCGGGTCGTACTTCCTCTTGACGTCCACCAGACGGTCGTAGTTGCCCCGGTAGTTCGCCGTGATGCGGCCCTGATCGTCGGCGCCCATGAAGTTGATGTAGCCACCGGCCTCGGAGTGGGGCGCCGTGGCCTCATAGTAATCACGGACCCAGGCGATGTTGGCATCGTTCGCAGCGGGGTCGGGCCACATTCCGGCGATGACAGCGGCGAAGTTCGCGTCCCGATAGGGAAAGGCGGTGGCCTCCGGCGCCACACGATGACAGGCGCCGTTGATCGGATAAATGTGCATCGTGGAGTTGACGACCGGGACTTTCGGCCCGTGCTCGAGATGCGCCGCAATCGCCTCATCGGTGAGGTCGGTGACGAAGTTCGCTTTCCAGTAGTGCTGCAGACCTGGCGGGACCAGGGCGTCGAACGCGCTGTTGAGGGCGGGATACGGCATCGGCCCGACGAACTCGGCGACGACCGGCGCGATGTCGTGGAACGGCTTGAGCACCTGCTCACCCTGATCCAGCGATCCGGCCCAGCAGGAGACGACCGCCAAGAACGGTTCACCGTGGCGGTCCTGGGGGATGAAGGGCAGCGGCGGCGCGATCTGGAACGCCGGGAACCCGCCGAACTGCTCGGGGGCATCGGCGATGAAGTCCCGGAAGAAGCGCAGCACGGTCTCCGCGTCGCTCAACTCGTAGAACATCGGGCCGCCGTAGATGTCCTTGACCGGATGCAACCGGAACTCCAGGGACGTCACGACGCCGAAGTTGCCGCCGCCCCCGCGCAGCGCCCAGAACAGGTCGGCGTTGTCGTCCTCGCTCGCGACCAGGAAACGCCCGTCCGCAATGACCACGTCGGCGGACACCAGGTTGTCGCACGACAGCCCGCACCCGCGGGCGAGGTAGCCGATGCCGCCGCCCAGCGTGAGACCCGAGACCCCGGTGGTGGAGACGATCCCCCCGGTCGTGGCGGACCCGAACGCGTGCGTCGCGGCGTTGAAGTCCCCCCAGGTCGCGCCGCCCTCGGCGCGTGCCGTACCGCGCGTGGGGTCCACCCGGACCCCACGCATGCCGGACAGGTCGATGACCACGCCGTCGTCGCAGGTGCCGAAGCCGGGCACACTGTGGCCGCCACCGCGTACGGCCGGATCCAGCCCGTTCTCCCGGGCGAAGTCGACTGCCTGCATGACGTCGCCGGCGTTGGCGCACCGCACCACGAGCGCGGGCCGGCGGTCGATCATCGCGTTGTAGACCTTGCGCGCCTCCTCGTATTCCTCGTCGTCGCGAGTAATAACCGGTCCGCGCACGCTTTCCCGAAGTCGATCAATCGTCGGTCCACTCATGGCCATCCCCTACATCGTCGCTCGCTCTCGACTTGATCGAAAAGGCGAGAAATCAACCTCCGGGCCAGGGTCCCAGCGGGGGAGGTGGCCGAAAATAGCGCAACCGGACCATCAAGAATCGCCTGGATGCCTACCGGTGATCGGATGTGCAGCGCTCGTGACCGCCGATTTCCGACCGAAGAATCGGTGTAATCCCGCGGCCCGCGGTTACACGAAGGTCCGCACAGTGCCGGGGGCGCGGAGCGAGAGGACTGGGAGCCATGACCCACGAGGAGTTCATCCGGAAGGTGTCAGAACGCGCGGGGGTGTCGCCCGAGGATGCGGAGGTCCTCGCCCGCGCCACGCTGGAGACGCTGGCCGAACGCCTCAGCGGCGGTGAGGCGGACGACCTCGCCGCGCTCGTTCCGCCGCCGCTTCGGACGTACCTGCAGCGGTCGCCGCAGAAGCCCGCCGTGAGCTACGGGCTGTCCGCGTTCATCGAGCGGGTGCGGACCCGTGCGGGTGATGCCGGGTGGGCGACCACCGACGCCGTTCGCGCGGTCCTGGTGACGCTGCGGGAGGCCGTCGGCGACAAGGAGTTCCGCGACGCGATGGCCCAGCTGCCCCGCGAGTTCGAAGAGATGCTCAGCCAGACGGCGTAGCGCGCGCTACGAGCCGAGGAGTGGCAATGCTGTACTACCCGGAGTTCAGCAAGACGGTCGAGCGGGTGGCCGGTGTCCCGGCCGAGGAGGCCGAGCCCGCCGCGTGCCTCACGCTTCAGATGCTCGCGCGGCGCATCTCGGAAGGCGAGGCCGCGGACCTCGCCGAGCACCTCCCCGCGCGCCTGCGCCGGTGTCTGGCCTACGAGGGGCCGCAGGAGAAGTTCGGCCTCCAGGACTTCCTCCACCGCATCGGGCAGCATCTGAACACCGACCGGCCGACCGCCGAGCGGGTCGCGGTGGGAGTCTTCGCCGCACTGCTGCAGGCCGTGGGCCGCAAGGAGTTCCACGACATGCGCTCCCAGCTGCCCAGGGACTTCCAACCGCTGCTGGACCAGGCGGTGGCCGCGGCGCCCGCGCCACCGGTGGACGACGAGCACCCGCCCGCGAGGTTCTCGCTGCCGGAATTCCTCGACCGCATCGTCCGGCGCGGGGTCGAGCCCGACCGCGCGCAGCACGCCGCCGAGGCGGTACTGGAGATCCTCGCCCTGCGCATCACCGGTGGGGAGGTCGACGACCTGATCCCCCTGGTACCCCGCGAGCTGCGTCCGGCGCTGCGCCGCGGTATGAAGCTCGGCGGCGGCCGGGGCATGCGGATGCCGCTGGAGGACTTCCTGGTGGAGATCGCGAAGCGGGAGCACGTCGACTACGACGTCGCGCTGCAGCACGCCCGGGCCGTGCTCGCCACGCTGCACGAATCGATCGGCGACAAGGAGTTCGCCGACCTGGTCGCGCAGCTCCCCAACGAGTACAGGTGGATGTTGCTGGAGGAGTACGCCTAGAGCCGACAGTGCGGCCCGCCCGTCACGCGTCCCCGTATACCGGGATCGCGGCGCCGCTGATCGGCCACGCGTCGTCGCTGACCAGGAAGGCGATCACCTTCGCGATCGCGGCCGGCGGCACTGCCCGGGCGGCCAGGCTCTCCGACATCCACGTCCGGTTCGCCGGAGTGTCGATCACCGACGGCAGCACGGCGTTGGCCCGGATCCCCGAGCCGCGCAGCTCCTCGGCGAGCAGCTCGGTCACCCGCACGACCGCGGCCTTGGTGGCCGCATGCCCCACCGGGGCCGCCCCACTCACCGCGGTCTTGGATCCCACCGTGACGATCGACCCCCCACCTGAGGACGCCATCCGCGACGCCGCCGCCTGGGCGCACCACAGCAGCGAGCCCACGTTGGTGTGCCACAGCCCGTCGAGGGTCGTCTCGTCCAGGTCCGCCAGCGAGCCCGGCACGAACCCACCGGCCAGGGCGACCAGCGCATCCGGAGTGGCGACCTCGTCGATCTCGTCGATCTGCTCCCACGCGGCCCGCACGGCATCCCGGTCGGCCAGGTCGACCGCGATGGCATGCACGCCCTTGGAGCGACCGACCTCGTCCAGCGCCGCGCTCGGCCGATCGAGCGCGACGACGGTCTTCACACCCCGCGACCGCAGATCGGACATCACCGCCCGGCCCAGCGCACCCGCCGCCCCCGTCACCACCACCGAAGTAGCCATGAGCCCATGCTGGAGCCTCGGGCGGCCGAGCGGAACCACGGCCGGCGTGGGCGTTGCGAGGCGGACGTCACGGTCACACCTGACCGGCGCCGCTCGCCGCCGGGGACGACCAGCGTCGCTCGGACAGCGCGTAGTACAGCGCGGCGACCTCCTCGACCGGGAGCCGCGCCCGACCGCGATCGGGCGGTTCCGCCACCTCGACGACGTCGAGCAGCCCGAGACCGTGCTGCAGAGCTGCCGACCGAACCGCCAGCGTCTTCGGCACACCGCGCGCCGCCAGCGCCCCGGCACGGCTGCCGACCTCCTGGGCTTCGCGCCCACGCAGCAGCTCGGGCAACCGGGGGACCAGCCTGCGCACCGGCGGAGCGAAGCGCGTGATCTCGTCGGCCACCGCCAGCGGCCGCGGCCGGTGGGTGAGCAACCAACGCGACACCCGGTCGACCAGCTGCCGCGACTCCAGGACGATCTCGTCCGCCAGCTCGGTCGGTACCGTGATCGGCAGCGCGTCGATCTCCGCCCACAGGCCGGGCAGGTCGAAGACCGCGGTGCTCACGCGATAGGCGCGCACCGCATCGTCCGGGGTGGCCCCGAGCTCCTCCCCCAGCCGGAACGCGTAACTCGTCCCGGCGCCGTCCACCATCTCGTCGACCAGCACCGTGGTCACGATCTCGCGCCGCAGCGGGTGCTCCCGCATCGCGGTGGCGAACCGGTTACGCAACGCGGGCGGGAAGTAGTCGGCGAGCCGGCCCGCGAACCCAGGCAGATCGGGCAGGTCGGTCCGCAGGATCTCCGGTTTGAGGTCGAGCTTGACGTGCGCGAGCAGGGTGGCCAGCTCCGGGCTGGTCAGGCCGAGGCCCGCCGCCTCCAGCTCGGCGAAGCCCTCGGGATCGGGTAGCACCTCGAGTGCGCGGTCCAGCCCGCGCCGCGTCACCAGGTCGGTGACCATGCGCCCGTGCACCGCGACCATGGTCGCGGCACGGGCGCGGCCGATGCCGAGCACGGCGTTCTGTGTCCGGTTGTCGGCGAGCACCAGCTCGGCCACGTCGTCGGTCATGTCCCGCAACAGCCGGTCGCGCTCGCCGCGGTCGAGGTCACCGGTGGTGACCAGCCGGTCGAGCAGGATCTTGATGTTGACCTCGTGGTCGGAACAATCCACCCCGGCCGAGTTGTCCAACGCATCGGTGTTGACCCGGCCCCCGGCCCGGGCGAACTCGATGCGCCCCCGCTGGGTC
>NZ_JAHDTG010000030.1 GCF_018531475.1 Pseudonocardia mahuensis | reverse complement strand
CGCCCGCCATCCCGACGTCCTCGCGGCCCAACGCCGCGAACGCGCCCGCGTCCGCAGCGAACGCCAACACCGCTGGGGCCGACCCCGCGCGGCATGACCCGGTGAACGTTCCTGGCCGCCGCACTAGCGTGTCTCGCAGGGCCCGGACCGGGATCCGGGTGGGACCGATGGTGCGCGATGAACCGGACGATCGTGGCGCAGCTGGCGCGGCCATTGCTGGTCAGCTTCTGCGTGGCTGTGGTCCTGATTGTTGTGGTGCGGGGTGGCGGCGCCATGATCGGTTCCGGGAAGGCGGCCGTACTGCTGCCCTTCGCCGTACTGCTGCCCTTCGTGGCCGCGGCAGTGTGCGTGGTCGGGCTCGACCTGGTGCGGCCCCGGGTCGACCGGCTGGTCGGTCGACTGACCCATCACCGCGAGGTCTCCCCCTACTCTGCGCTGGCGGCGGCTGCGACGCGGATCCGCGCGGGCTCCCTCGAGCAGGCTCTTCCCGGACTCGCAGAGGTGCTGGCGGGCGGCACCGGGGCGAGCCGTGCCGTGGTGTGGCTCGCCGTCGGCGACCGTCTGGTCAGCGCGGCCGCCCAGCCACCCGAGGGCCCCGGCGTCGAGCCGCCGACCGTCGAGAACCTCGCCGTCCTGCTCTGCCAGCCGGACACCGACCATGTCGTCCCGGTGCTCGACGGGACGGTGCTGCGCGCGGCGCTGGCCATAGGGAAACCGGACGCCGCGATCACGCCGGAGGACCAGCGGCTGATGCAGGACGTGGCGAACGGCGCCGGGTTGCTGCTGCGCGGCGTCGCGCTCAACGCCGAGCTGGCGGAGCAGGTCCGCCGGGCCGATGGCCTCGCCACCGAGCTCCAGGCGTCCCGGCAGCGGCTCGTCCGGGCCCGCGAGGTCGAACGCCGCCGATTGGTCATGGAGCTCGGGTACGCGACGACGGATCGGCTCGCGGCGCTGCGCGCCGAGGTGTCCGCGGCACGGGCTGCCCTCCACCCAGGGCGGGAACGGGCGGAAACCGCCAAGGATGCCCTGGAACGGGCCCGGACCGGGCTCGACGACCTGATCGACCGGTTCCGGGTGATCGCCCGTGGGGTCTACCCGGCGATGCTGCGCGACCAGGGGCCGGTGGGTGCACTCGACGAGCTGGCCGCGGACCTGCCGCGGCCGGTGCGGCTGACCGGCGGCCTGACCCGACGGCTGGCATGGGAGATCGAGTCCGGGATCTACTACCTCACCGCCTCGGCGGTGCAGCAGCTCGCCGGCCAGCCGGCCGTGGGCGAACTGCTGGTGCACCTCGAACACGCCGACGGCCGGTTGAGCGTGCGCGTCGAGGACCCGGCACCCGCCGTTGCCGCGGAGCAGGTGCGCAGTGTGCTCGCCGATGACGCCGAGCGGCTCGCGGCCCTGGGTGGGGAGCTCGAGCTGACTGATGCCGCCGCCCCCGGGACCGACGCGGCCGCGTCCACCGCGGGGCCCGACGTCGCTACCCCGTGCGGGGCGCCACCGGCCCGGGTGATCACCCTGCGGGCCTGGCTGCCCGACCGGCTCGAGCCGCAGTTCGAGCCGGCCGCCGCCGAGGCGGGGGTGCGATGAGAGAGCTCAGCGCATCACGGCTCGCCACCGCGGGCTACGCGTTGCTGTTGGTGGTGTGCGCCGTCTTCTCGGTCGGCTGGCTGGCCGTGGGTGCGGTGGTGGTGGCCGCGGACAACGCAGCGGGTATCGCGGCGGCACTCGCGGACGCCGCGGCGCGCGGTGACCCATGGGCCCGGGGGGTGCTCGAGGCGGCGCCGCACAGCGAGCCGCTCGGCCAGGCCGCCCTGGACTACGCGTTCAGCCTGTTCAACCTGGTCATCGCCGCGATGCTGCTGGCCTCGCGCGCGCAGGAATGGCCCATCCGGCTGCTGGTGATCGCGATGGTCGCGTCGGCGGGCGCGTTCAACCTGCAGGCGCACGCCGGGGCGGTCGCGGTGCAGACCGCGACGGGTCTGCCCGTCGACGTGCTGGACCAGGTGCTGCTGCACGCCGTCGCCTGCGCGACCTACGTCCTGGCTCTGCTGCTCTTCCCTTCGGGCTGGCCCCTTCGCCCCGGTTCTGGGCTGCGCAGGCCTCTACTCGTCGCGGGCGTGGGCGCCTTGCTGCTGGTCGGTGTGGGCACCGCGCTGCTCCCACACACCATCAGCTGCGTGCTGTTCTTCGGAATTCTCGCCCCGCTGGTCGTGCTGGCTGCGCTGCCGCGGCGGCGGATCCGCCACGGCCTGACCATGGAGCAACGCACCCGGGCCCGGCTGCTGTTGAGCGTGCTGGCGGCCGTGTTCGCCGTCACCGCCCTCCTGGGATTGATCACGCAGCTGCTGTGGCTGCTCAACTGGACCGGCCTCACCCTCGTCGATCCGACGACGCAGGGAGACGGCGGGGCCGAGCAGCCGACGGCGCTGCTGTTCTGGTTCGCCCGGTTCGCATCGCCCGCGGTCGCCGCAGCGGTACTGGTAGCCACGCGGCGGGCGGGGTTGTGGACCGCCGAGCGGGTGCTCAGCGTGGGGTTGGCCGCGACGCTGGTGGTGGCGCTGATCGGCGGCGGCTTCGTGGTCGTCGAGGCGATCGCCTGGGTCTTGATCAGCGCCGGCGTCCTGGGTGGTGTCGTCACGGTCACGGTGCTCGCCACGGCGCTGGAAGCGCTGTCGTTCCTACCCGTGCACGTCCGCGCCGAGCGGCTGGTCGACCGGCTGCTCTACGGGACCCGGCCGACGCCCTACAGCGTGCTCGCCCGGATCGCGGCGCTGTCGCGCTCCACCGCGACGGACGCTCCGGATCTGGCTCGGGTCGCGGAGGCCGTCGCCCGCGGTCTGGGTGCGGCCGTCTGCCGGCTGACGGTGGTCCGGCCCGGGCTGCGCGACCGCAGCTACGCATGGGCCGAGGCCGGCGCCGACCCGGGTACCGACGATTTCGTCGAGGTGCCCGTGTACCACGGTGAGGAGCGCATCGGATCGATCGCGGTGGACCGCGGCGCGGTCGTCGGCCTGTACGCGCAACGACGCCACCTGCTCGAGGACATCGCCGACAGCCTCGGTGTGGTGATGCAGGCGAGCCGGGCCGGGATCGAGCTGGATCGTCAGCTCCGGGCCGTGCTCGCGCACGCCGGGGACATCGCGGTGGCGCGGCGCCAGGCGGTCGCGGAAATGGACGGTGAACGACGCCGCATCGAGCGCGACCTGCATGACGGCGCGCAGCACCATCTGGTGTCCCTGCGCCTGACCCTCGGTCTGGTCGAACATCAGGTCGCGACCGCGCAGTTCGACCGGGTCCGGGACCGGCTCGACCAGATCGCCGGGCAGATCGAGAGCGCGGAGGCGGTGCTCGCCGCCACCGCGACCGGGGTGTCGTCCCCGCTGCTGGCCGAACGTGGCCTGGTGGCGGCCCTGGACCTGGAGCTCTCCGGCGGGCACCCGCCGGTCCCCCTGGACTCCGGCGGCGTCGGCGCCGACCGTCGGTTCCCGGCCGACGTCGAGACCGCCGTGTACTTCTGCTGCCTGGAGTCGGTCAACAACGCCCGCAAGCACGCACCGGGTGCGGCCGTGGTGGTGCGCCTGGCAACGGTCGACGGTTGGCTGTGCTTCACCGTGCGCGACGAGGGCCCGGGATACGACCAGGGGGCGGGGTCCGGATCACCGGGCCGCGGGCTGCGCAACGTGCAGGCCCGGATGAGTGCGGTCGGCGGTCGGGTCGCGGTCCGTTCCCGGCCAGGGGCCGGTAGCACGGTCGAGGGCTCGGTCCCGCTACCGGCCGACGGCCCTGGGCTCGCCGCGCACCGGGGTTCGGCCGAGCGGGCGGCGGTTGCGGACGGCCACGGCGACGCGCGTGCCCATCAGTGAGCCGGCGTAGCGGTGCGCGATGGGCGACCGCGCTGTCACTCGGGCTGGAACCGGACGAGGCGCTCGGGTAGCGGCCTGCTCCTCGTGCTGGCGGTTTCTCAGCGCGCTGTGATGGACAGCATGGCGAATCCGCTGGTCAGCGCTGGAGCCGGTGGTCGGACTCGAACCGACGACCTACCGCTTACAAGGCGGTTGCTCTACCAACTGAGCTACACCGGCGGGCCCCGCACCATCGTGGTCCACCGCATCGTAGTGCGCAGCGCCGCCCCTACCCTGGCGGGCATGGCCCCGTCGATCACCGGCTGGATCGCCCGGTGCGCCCGTCGAACCCGGGCGGTGCGCTGACCGTGGTGGACACCCCCGCAGACCGGCTGACCCGCCGATTGCGCGGCGCACTGCGCCGCGACGCCCGCCGGCTGCTCGCCGCGGGCCCGCCCACACTGCCGATGCTGATGGTGGGCCCCGAGGTCCCCGACGACGCCCGCGTCCAGCAGGTCCTCGATCTCTGCATGCGCGTCGGCGAGGTCCTGCTCTCCAGCGGGGAGAGCGTCGACGAGGTGACCGCGACGATGCTGCGGCTCGCCGCCGCGTGCGGCCTGTCCGCCGTGGACGTGGACATCACGTTCACCTCGATCACGATGTGCTGCCACCGCGGGATGGCCGCCGCGCCCGTGACGTCGATGCGGCTGGTGCGCTACCGCTCGACGGACCTCACGCGGCTGGCCGCGGTCAGCCGCATCGTGACGGAGGTGGAGGCCGGCCGGCTCGACGTGCGGGCGGCCTCGACCGAGCTCTCCGCGGCCACCGAGGCCCCGCACCCGTACCCCCGCTGGGTCGCCACCACGGGCTGGGCCGGGCTGGCCGCGTCGATCGCCGTGCTGCTCGGCGCGGGTGTGCTGACGGCGTCCGTCGCCTTCATCGTCACCGCCCTGATCGACCGGGTCGGGCGATTGCTCAACCGGTGGGGCCTGCCGGCGTTCTTCCAGCAGGTGGTCGGCGGGTTGCTAGCCGCCGTGTCGACGGTCGCGCTGCTCGCCGCCGGGGCCTTCCCGCCGGGCACCCGGCCGTCCCTGGTCGTCGCGGCCGGGATCACGGTGCTGCTCTCCGGACTGTCCGTGGTCGGCACCGTGCAGGACGCGATCTCCGGCTACTACGTGACGGCGGCCGGCCGGGTCGCGGAGATCGCGCTGCTGTCGGCGGGGCTGCTCACCGGCGTGGTCATCGGCCTGAAGCTGGGCTTCCAGGTCGGCGTCGCACTCGAGGTGGCCGGCGACATCCCGGGCGGCGCCGGCCGGTTCGGGGTCTCGCTGGCCGCGGGGGCGGCCGCCGCGGCCTGCTACGCCCTCGCCGGGTACGCGCCGCTGCGCTCGCTGTACGTCGCCGGGCTCGCCGGAGCGGCCGGCTGGGGGACCTACGGGGCGCTCGTGCAGCTCACGGGTGCAGGACCGGTGGCCGCCACCGGTGCCGCGGCCATCGTCATCGGGCTCGCGGCAGGCCTGCTGCGCCGCCGGGGCGAGGTGCCGTCACTGGTGGTCATCCTGGCCGGGATCACCCCGCTGCTGCCCGGCCTGACCGCCTATCGCGGCTTCTACCAGCTCTCCGTCGAGGGGCTGTCCGAGGGGCTGGTGACCGTGACGGTGGCGCTGGCGATCGGCCTCGCGCTGGCCGCGGGCGTCGCGCTCGGCGAGTTCGCCACCCGGCCGCGACGCAGATCGGCCATCGTGGATCCCGTGCCGGAGGAGGAGCGGCAGTAGGCTCGTCCTCCGGACCCGCGGGCACCCGCATGCCGGCTCGAGCAGCGAACCCGCCCGCGGTGGGCGAGGAGGACCCGTGACAGAGGGCGGTACCGGTTCCCCCAGGGCGGACTTCGTGGTGGTGGCCAACCGGCTACCCGTCGACCTGGAGAAAGCACCCGACGGGAGCCAGCGCTGGAAGCGCAGTCCCGGTGGTCTGGTGACCGCGCTGGAGCCGATGTTGCGCAGCCGGGAGGGTGCGTGGGTCGGCTGGCCCGGGCTGGCCGACACCGACGTCGAGCCGCTCGTCGAGGACGGCCTCCAGCTCCACCCGGTCCGGCTCTCCGCGCAGGAGGTCGAGGACTACTACGAGGGGTTCTCCAACGCCACGCTGTGGCCGCTCTACCACGACGTCGTCGCGCCCCCGGCGTTCCACCGGCACTGGTGGCAGGCCTACGTCCGGGTGAACCAGCGCTTCGCCGAGGCCGTTGCCGAGGTCGCCGCCGAGGGCGCCACGATCTGGGTGCAGGACTATCAGCTGCAACTGCTGCCCGCGGCGCTGCGGGAGCTGCGCCCGGACCTGCGGATCGGCTACTTCCTGCACATCCCGTTCCCACCGACCGAGCTGTTCATGCAGCTGCCCTGGCGCCGCGAGATCGTGGAGGGGCTGCTCGGCGCCGATCTCGTCGGCTTCCACACCCCGGGTGGCGTGCGGAACTTCCGCTGGCTGGCCACCCACCTGGCCGGCGCCAAGGCGGGGTACGGGCGCAACGAGATCGTCGTAGACGGCCGGCCGGTGAAGATCGGCGCCTTCCCGATCTCGATCGACTCCGCCGCCCTCGACCAGCTCTCCCGCAGCGACGCCGTGCGCAAGCGCGCCGCCGAGGTCCGGGCCGACCTGGGCAACCCCGACAAGATCATTCTCGGCGTCGACCGACTCGACTACACCAAGGGCATCGACGTCCGGTTGCTGGCGTTGCAGGAGCTGCTCGAGGAGGGCCGGGTCAGCGCCGGCGACACCGTCATGGTGCAGCTGGCCACCCCGAGCCGGGAACGCGTCGAGCACTACCAGCGGATGCGCAACGACATCGAACAGAGCGTCGGGCGGATCAACGGCGAGTTCGCCCGGGTCGGGTTCCCGGCCGTGCACTACCTGCACCAGTCGCTGCCGCGCGAGGAGCTGGCCGCGTTCTTCCTGGCCGCCGACGTCATGCTCGTGACGCCGCTGCGGGACGGGATGAACCTGGTCGCCAAGGAGTACGTCGCCTGCAGGCACGATCTCGGCGGCGCGCTGGTGCTCTCGGAGTTCGCGGGGGCGGCCATCGAGCTGGCCCAGGCCTTCCAGGTCAACCCGCACGACACCGACGGCGTGAAGAACACGCTGTACGAGGCGTTGACGGTCGCGCCCGAGGAGGGGCGCAAGCGGATGAAGGCGCTGCGCAGGCAGGTCATGACACACGACGTCGACCGCTGGGCGCGCTCGTTCCTGCACGCACTCGGCATGCCGGAGCCGGTGGACGCCGAACATGGCTGAGGCCGACCTCGACGGCGCGCTGCAGGCGGCGGCCACGGCACCTCGGCTGCTGGTGACCCTGGACTTCGACGGCGTGCTGGCCCCGATCGTGTCCGACCCGTCGGCCGCCCGCCCGCTGCCCGCCGCCGCGCGGGCCGTCGGCGCGCTCGCGCAGCTCCCGGGCACCACGGTCGCGCTGGTGTCCGGGCGCGGCCTCGCCGACCTGGCGGCGGTGTCGGGTTTCGGGGCGCCGATCCGGATGGTCGGCAGCCACGGCGGCGAGTTCTGCGACGACCCCGACGGTTCCCTCCTCGACGCCGACCAGCAGAAGCTCAAGGACGAGCTCACCGCGGCGTTGCGCGACCTCGTGGACCGCACGGCCGGTGCGGGGTCCGGTGTCGCTCTCGAGCACAAGCCCGCCGGCATCGCGGTGCACGTCCGCAACGCCGACCCGGCCACCGGCGCCCGGGTCCTCGACGCGGTCCGTGCCGGGCCGGCCGGCTGGCCGGGCGTGGACCCGACCGAGGGCAAGGCGGTCATCGACCTCGCGGTCGTGGAAGTCACCAAGGGTTCGGCGATCGACGTGCTGCGCGAGCAGGTCGGTGCCGACGCCGTGCTGTTCGCCGGCGACGACGTCACCGACGAGACCGGTTTCGCGCGGCTGCGCCCCGGCGACGTCGGGATCAAGGTGGGGGACGGCGAGACCGCGGCGGGCCACCGGGTTGCCGGCCCACAGGAGATGGCCGCGGTGCTCGACCGGCTGGTCGAGCTGCGGCGCTCCGGCTGAGGCCGTCCGGCGATCAGGCCGGGCCCGGCGCGGCGCTCACCAGCCGGAGAAGAAGCGCGGGACGGCGCGCGGCGAGCGGCTGGTGGACCCGATCACGAGCTCCGTGGGCAGGGTGACCTGCCGGGGGCGGTTGCGGTCCCCGCGCTCGAGCAGCAGCTCCCCGGCCACCTGGCCCTTCTCCCGCACCGGTTGGCGGACGGTGGTGAGCCCGGCCCGCTCGGCCTCCGGCACCCCGTCGAAGCCGGTGATCGTCAGATCCCCGGGCACCGCGAGGCCCCGCTGGATGGCGTGGCGCAGTGCCCCGAGGGCCAGGATGTCCGACGTGCAGACCACCGCGGTGATCTCGGGATGGGCCGTCAGCAGTTCCGCGGCTGCGGCCTCCCCGGCGGCGACGGTGTGCTCGAACCGCTCGTACACCGGGATCTCCGACCAGCTGACCCCGACCTCGGCCAGCCCGTCGCGCAGCCCGGCGAGCCGGTCGCGCTGCACCGGGTAGGTGACACCGGCCTGCCGGGCCTCGTCGGCGGGCCCGTCGTGCCGGTTGGCTCCGAGCCGCATGCAGAGCACGCCGATGCGACGGTGTCCGAGCCCGGTGAGGTGCCGGGCCAGGCCCAGCATCGCGCCCCGGTCGTCCACGCCGACCCGGTCGACGCCCTCGACCCCGATCGGCTGGTCGCACACGACGGTGGGCACCGGGCGCGCCAGCACGGCCAGGAAGTGCGGGTCGTCCTCGCGGACGGAGTAGACGACGAAGCCGTCCACCCCGGCCTGGTGCACCGCGGCGACGTCCTCGTGCTCGGGGCTCACCGGGACCAGGAGCAGCCCCTGTCCGGCCCGCTCGCAGGCGAGCGCGAGCCCCTCGAGGAACCCGGTCGCGACCGGGTCCCGGAACGCGTAGGACAGGGCCTCGGTGAGCAGCAGCCCGACCGCCCCGGCCCGCCGCGTACGCAGCGAACGGGCGACCGGGTCCGGGCCGGGGTAGCCGAGCCGGCGCGCGGCTTCGAGCACTCGCGCCCGTAGCGGGGCGGAGAGCTGGTCGGGTCGGTTGTACGCGTTGGAGACCGTGGTCCGCGACACACCGAGCTCGGCGGCGAGCGAGGCCAACGTGGCCGGCCTGCGGATGTTCGGGGGCCCGGACATTCCCAGAACCTAACCGGCCGGTGTCCCGAGGCGGAAGCCCGGCCGCGCGGCGGCACAGAGGCGCGTGCCACACGGTAGAGTGAATCGACAACGGTTATCAATGTACGCATGCGCATCCACTGATATCAGGAGCGAACGCCCCATGTCTCTGCGCCGCCTCCGCCCCGGCACCGCCGCGGCCGGTCTCGCCGCCCTCACCGTGGCGCTGGGCGCCTGCGGGTCGCCGGCCGACACCGCGTCCGCCCCCCCGGCCGCCGGGACCGGCTCGACGGTGAACGTCGTCGCCTCGACCAACGTCTACGCCGCGATCGCGCAGGCGGTCGGCGGCGACAAGGTGACGGTCTCGTCGATCATCGACGACCCGTCCGCCGACCCGCACTCGCACGAGGCCACCCCGGCCGAGGCCGCCACCGTCGCCGGCGCGCAACTGGTCGTGCTCAACGGCGGCGGTTACGACGACTTCATGACCGGGCTGGTCTCCTCGGCCGGTGGGAACCGCACCGTGATCGACGCGGTCGAGGTGTCCGGTCTCGAGGCCGCCACGGAGGCCGAGCCGGCGGGCGACGGCCACAGTGACACGAGCGCAGACGCGCACGACGAGCACGGCGACGAGCACGGCGACGAGCACGCGGACGCGCACGCCGGCCACGACCATGGATCGTTCAACGAGCACGTCTGGTACAGCCTGCCGGCCGTGAAGAAGCTGGCCGCCCAGATCGCGCTCGACCTCCGCGCGGCCGACGCCGCCAACGCTGCGGAGTACTCCGCCAACGCCGACGCCTTCGCCGCCCGGATCGACGGCCTGCAGGCGAAGGTCGACGCGATCAAGGCCGCGCACCCGGGCGCCCGGGTCGCCGTGACCGAGCCGGTCCCCGGCTACCTGCTCGCCGACGCCGGCCTGACGAATGCCACCCCGGAGGAGTTCGCGCGAGCGATCGAGACCGACACCGACCCGCCCGCGGCGGTGCTCCAGCAGACGCTCGCGCTGTTCACCGCCGACCCGGTGCGCGTCCTGGTGCTGAACGGCCAGACCCAGACGCCCACGACCGACCAGGTCAAGCAGGCCGCCACGGCGGCGGGTGTCCCCGTGGTCGAGGTGACCGAGACGCTGCCGGCAGGCGTGACCGACTACGTCACCTGGATGGGCGGCCAGATGGACGCGCTGGCCACCGCGCTGGACCGGACCTGACACCACGACGATCGGAGAAGACGGGACCATGAGCACCGTCACCGGGCACGGCATCGACCGCGTGGGGCCGGATGCCGCCCCCACGCGGCAGCCGGGTGTGAGCGCGGTGTCGCTGCGCGGCGCCCGGCTCAGCTTCGGCCTCCGCACGCTGTGGGACGGCCTGGACCTCGACATCGCCCCCGGCGAGTTCGTCGCGATCCTCGGCCCCAACGGGTCGGGCAAGACCACCCTGATGAAGGTGCTGCTCGGGCTGCTGCCGCTGTCGGCGGGCGAGGTGCGGATCTCCGGCCGGCCGCCGCGGCGGGGCAGCCCGAGCATCGGCTACATCCCGCAGCAGAAGGCGCTCGACCCCGATCTGCCGCTGCGCGGCCGCGACCTGGTCGGGCTCGGACTGGACGGCCACCGCCTCGGGATCGGGTTGCGGGGACGCCGGGAGCGGCGGGCCCGGGTGGCCGCGGCACTGGCCGCCGTCGGCGGGACCGGCTACGCCGCCGCCCCCGTGGGCCGGCTGTCCGGTGGTGAGCAACAGCGGTTGCGGGTGGCCCAGGCGCTCGTCGGCGACCCGGACGTGCTGCTCTGCGACGAACCGCTGCTGTCCCTGGACCTGGCCCATCAGCGCACGGTCACCCGGCTCATCGACGAACGGCGGCGGGTCGCGTCGACGGCGGTCCTGTTCGTCACCCACGAGATCAACCCGGTGCTGCCGCTCGTCGACCGGGTGCTCTACCTGGTCGACGGCCGGTTCCGGATCGGCCGCCCCGACGAGGTGATGACCTCCGCGGTGCTCTCCGAGCTGTACCGCACCGAGGTCGACGTGCTGCGGGTACGCGACCGCCTGGTGGTCGTGGGCGCGGAGGACGGCTGTCGGCACCCCGAGCACGGGGAAGCCGGCGAACCCGAGGGGGGCACACCGTGACGGAGATCGTCGGCCGGCTGTTCACCTTCGAGGGCACGGGGCAACTGCTCGGACTGCCGTTCGTGCAGAACGCACTGATCGCCTGCGCCGTTCTCGGGCTGGTGGCCGGTGCGCTGGCCCCGCTGATCGTGGCCCGCGGCATGGCGTTCGCGGTCCACGGCACCGCTGAGCTCGCCTTCACCGGCGGCGCCGCGGCGCTGCTGATCGGCATCGCGGTCGGGGTCGGCGCCGTCGCCGGTGCCGTGGTCGCCGGCCTGGTGTTCGGGGTGCTCGGGCTGCGGCAGCGGGAACGCGACTCGGTCATCGGCGTGGTGCTGGCCTTCGGGCTGGGCCTCGGGGTGCTGATGCTCGCGCTCTACAGCGGCCGCGCGTCGAACAAGTTCGGCCTGCTCACCGGCTCCATCGTCTCGGTCGACTCGACCAACCTGTGGGTGCTCGGGAGCGTCGCCGCGCTGGTCGTCGCCGTGCTGGCGGTGCTCTACCGGCCGCTGCTGTTCGCCAGCACCGACCCCGACGTCGCGCTGGCCCGGGGCGTCCCGGTGCGGTTCCTGTCGCTGGTGTTCGCCGTGCTCATCGGGCTCAGCACCGCGCTCGCGGTGCCGATCGTGGGCGCGATCCTGGTACTCGCCGTCATGATCGCGCCCGGCGCCGCCGCGGCCCGGGTCACCGCGAGCCCGCTGCTCGCGACGGTGCTGGCCGTGCTCTTCGCCGAGCTCGCGCTGCTCGGCGGCACGGTGCTGTCCCTCGCGCCGGGGCTGCCGGTGTCCGGGTACGTCGCCACGATCGCGTTCCTGTGCTATCTGGCCTGCCGGCTGATCGGACGGCTGCGCGGCCGGGCCCCGGTCCGCGCCTGAACCGAGGTCAGGCCTGGCGGCGGCGGCGGGCCACCTCGGCCAGCACCACGCCGGTGGCCACGGCGGCGTTGAGCGACTCGACCTCCCCAGCCATCGGGATCGACACCGTCACGTCGCAGGTCTGCTTGACCAGCCGGGACAGCCCCTTGCCCTCCGAGCCGACCACCAGCACGAGCGGGTCGGCGGCGAGCTCGAAGTCGTCCAGCGAGACGTCGCCCTCGGCGTCCAGCCCGGCGATCATGAGCCCGGCCGTGGCGTACTCGCGCAGCGTCCGGGTCAGGTTGGTCGCCCGCGCCACCGGGACCCGCGCCGCGGTCCCGGCCGAGGTCCGCCAGGCCACCGCGGTCATGCCGGCCGCACGGCGCTGCGGGACGACCACGCCGTGCCCGCCGAACGCGCCGACCGACCGCACCACCGCGCCGAGGTTCCGCGGGTCGGTGACGCTGTCGAGCGCCACCAGCAGCGGGGGCCGGCCGGACTCGGAAGCGGCCTCGAGCAGCTCGTCGGGGTGCGCGTAGGAGTACGCGGGGACCTGGAGCCCGACGCCCTGGTGCAGCGCCCCGCCGGAGATCCGGTCGAGGTCGTTGCGCGGCACCTCGAGGATCGAGATGCCGGCGTCGGCGGCCAGGTGCACCGCCTCGGAGATCCGGTCGTCGGCGGTCGTGCCGATCGCGACGTACAGCGCCGTGGCCGGCACCCCGGCCCGCAGGCACTCGACCACGGGATTGCGACCGAGCACGGTCTCCGGGGTCTCGCCGTCCCCCGCCCGGCGCCGCGACCCGGCGACCTGGGAGCGGTTCGCCCGCGCGGCCGCCGCCTTCGCCTCACGGGCCGCCTTGCGCGCAGCCGGGTGACCCGGGCGCATCTCGGCGGGCGGGGTGGGTCCCTTGCCCTGCAGCCCACGGCGGCGCTGGCCCCCGGAGCCGACCACCGCGCCCTTCTTGGTGCCGTCCTTACGCATCGCGCCGCGGCGCCTGGAATTGCCGGCCATCAACCGTCCCTGTCGTTCAGGCTGCTAAACATCGCTGCTAAACATCTTTGAGGGACCACGTCGGGCCATCGGGATTGTCCTCGACGGAGATCCCGGCGGCGAGCAACCGGTCCCGGATCTGGTCCGCGGTGGCAAAGTCGCGCTGCGCCCGGGCCTGCTGGCGCTGGACCAGCAACTCGCCGACGAGTGTGCCCAGCGCGCCCACCGCGGCGTCGTCGGCGCGGTCGCCGCCGAGCCAGCGCGGGTCCAGCGGGTCGACGCCGAGCACCCCGGTCATCGCACGCACCGACGACGCGAGGGCCGCCGCACCGGCGCGGTCGCCGCTGTCCAGCGCCGCGTTGCCGTCGCGCACGGCCCGGTGGATGACCGCGAGCGCACCGGGGGTGCCGAGGTCGTCGTCCATCGCGGCCGCGAACTCGGCGGGCACGTCGGCGTCGACGCCCGGCTCGCCGACACGCTCGCGCACCCGGTGCACGAACGACTCGATCCGCCGGTACGCGGCGACGGCCTCGCTGAGGGCGGCGTCGGAGTACTCGATCGCCGACCGGTAGTGCGGGCCGATCAGGTAGTACCGCAGTTCGACCCCGCGCACCCGGTGCAGCAACGCGTCGATGGACAGGGTGTTGCCCAGCGACTTGGACATCTTCTCGCCGCCCATGGTCACCCAGGCGTTGTGCAGCCAGTAGCGGGCGAACCCGTCGCCGGCCGCGTGCGACTGGGCCTGCTCGTTCTCGTGGTGCGGGAACACCAGGTCGAGACCGCCGCCGTGGATGTCGAACTCGGAGCCGAGGTAGGCCGTGGCCATCGCCGAGCACTCCAGGTGCCAGCCGGGCCGACCACGCCCCCAGGGCGTCGGCCAGGACGGCTCACCGGGCTTGGCGGCCTTCCACAGCGTGAAGTCGAGCGGGTCGCGCTTGGCTCCGGCGTCGCCCTCGCCCTGCGCGACGTCGTCGACCTTCTGCCGCGACAGCACGCCGTACTCGGGGAACGACCGCACCGAGAAGTAGACGTCGCCGCCCGCGGCGTAGGCATGCCCGGAGTCGATCAGCCGCTGCATCAGCTCGACCATCTGCGGCACGTGACCGGTGGCCCGCGGCTCGATCGACGGCGGAAGGCAGCCCAGCGCGTCGTAGGCGGCGGAGAACGCGCGCTCGTGGGTGGCGGCCCACTCCCACCACGGGCGGCCCGCGGCGGCGGCCTTGCGGAGGATCTTGTCGTCGATGTCGGTGACGTTGCGGACGAGCGTGACGTCGAAGCCCTGATGCGCGAGCCACCGGCGCAGCACGTCGTAGTTCAGGCCGCTGCGGACGTGCCCGATGTGCGGAAGACCCTGCACCGTGGCGCCACAGACGTACATCGACACAGCCCCGGCCCGCAGCGGGACGAAATCACGCTGCTCCCTGGTCGCGGTATCGAAGAGGCGCAAGCTCACCTGATACAGACTACGGACCCGCTGGCCAGCCCGGCTGACCACCTCCACACCGGGCCGATCGGCCTGATATCACCGCCGTGCCGACCTACCGGCTCGACGCCCTCATCGGTCGGGCGGCATGGGAGAGGTGCCGTAGCGAGATCCCATTCGTCCAAGACACGGCCGGGCCCGCCCGCGACGATCAGCGCATGACCGACATCCTGGAGCTCTACCCCCGGCTGGTCGTCGGCGACGGTGCCGGCGCCTGCGCGTTCTATGCCTCAGCCCTCGGGGCCGAGACGACCGAGCGGTACACCGATCCCGACGGCCGGATCGTGCACGCGATGCTGCGCGCCGGCCCGATCCACTTCGCGATCAAGGACGCCGACGGCTACGACCCGGCCCCGGCGGCGGGCGGCGTCCCGGTGATCATGGCGCTGTACGTGTCGGACGCCGACGCGGTCGCGGGCCGGATGGTCGCCGCGGGGGCGACGGTGGTCTTCCCGGTGGCCGACCAGCCCTACGGCGAGCGCGGCGGCCGGTTGGCCGACCCCTACGGCCACCTCTGGATGATCGCCCAGCACACCGAGCGGCTGACGCCGGAGCAGATCCAGGCACGCACGGACGCGACGTACGAGCAGGCCTGACTCACACGGCCGGTACCAGCAGGGCCGTCGCCACCGCGGCGATCCCCTCGCCGCGCCCGGTCAGCCCGAGCCCGTCGGTCGTCGTGCCCGACACCGCGACCGGGCCGCCGACCGCGTCGGAGAGCACCTGCTGCGCCTCCGCCCGCCGGGTGCCGATCTTGGGGGCATTGCCGATGACCTGCACCGCGGCGTTGCCCACTGCCCAGCCGTCCTCGGCCAGCAGCCGGCGGACCTCGGTCAGCAACCTCACGCCACTCGCGCCCGACCATTCCGCGCGCCCGGTGCCGAACACGGCACCGAGGTCGCCCAGGCCCGCGGCCGACAGCAGTGCGTCGCAGAGCGCGTGCGCCGCGACGTCGCCGTCGGAGTGGCCGGCGCAGCCGTCGGCGCCGTCCCAGCGCAGCCCGGCGATCCAGCACTCCCGGCCGGGCTCGACGGGATGCACGTCGGTTCCGATGCCGACCCTCATGTTCCGGCCCCCGGTGTCCGGGCGAGCAGCATCTCGGCCAGCTCCAGGTCCCACGGCGTCGTCACCTTGAACGCCGACGCGTGGCCGGGGACGGTGTGCACCGGTTCGCCCAGCGCCTCGACCAGGCCTGCGTCGTCGGTCGCCGTTGGACCCGCGGCGGCGTAGGCGCGGTCCAGCAGGGCGCGCGTGAAGCCCTGCGGGGTCTGCACGGCACGCAGGACGGACCGGTCGACCGTGCCGTGCACGCGACCGGCGCCGTCGACCTGCTTCACGGTGTCCGCCAGCGGAAGCACCGGCACCACCGCATGCCGCCCCGAGCGGACGGCCGCTACCACGGCCGCGGTGAGTTCCGGCGGGGCGAGGGGCCGCGCGGCGTCGTGGACGAGCACGATGTGATCGGCGCCGGGGGTGTCGTCGGTGTGGGCGTCACCCGCGTGGGTACCCGCTCGTTCACCACCGTGGACCCGTTCACCGCCGGAGGCGCCGTCGATCGCATGCAGCGCGTTGCGGACCGAATCCGTCCGGTCCGAGCCACCTGCGACGACCATCACCGGGCGGCCCGCCAGCAGCGAACGTGCCGCGTCGACCTGGTCGGCCGGGACGGCCACCACGACCCGGTCGACGACCCCGGAGCACAGGAGGCCGTCGACCGCGCGCACCAGGATGGGCACGCCGCCGACGGGGACGAACGCCTTCGGGAGAGCTGCGCCGAGACGCTGCCCGGAACCCGCGGCGGGCACGACCGCGACAACGCTCATGCAGGCGCTCTGGCCGGGGTCGTGCGATCAGCCGACGGTCAGGCCGTCGCGGCGGTGGCGAGCACCTCGTCGAGGAGGACCTCGGCGCGCTCCTCGTCCGTGCCCTCGGCCAGGGCGAGCTCACTGACCAGTATCTGCCGCGCCTTCGCGAGCATGCGCTTCTCACCCGCGGACAACCCGCGGTCCTTCTCGCGGCGCCAGAGATCACGCACCACCTCGGCGACCTTGTTCACATCGCCCGAGGCGAGCTTCTCCAGATTCGCCTTGTACCGCCGAGACCAGTTCGTGGGCTCCTCGGTGTGCGGCGCGCGCAGCACCTCGAAGACCCGGTCCAGACCCTCCTGGCCTACGACATCGCGGACACCGACGACCTCGGCGTTCTCCGCAGGAACACGCACCGTGAGATCACCCTGGGCGACCTTCAGGACGAGGTACTTGCGCTCCTCACCCTTGATCGTCCGAGTTTCGATGGCCTCGATGAGAGCGGCACCGTGGTGCGGGTAGACGACGGTCTCGCCGACCTTGAAAACCATGTGTCCTGTGCCCCTTTCGCTGCACCCAGGTTAACACGTCCGCCCCGCCCGCTGCGCGCCGGCCGGACCGTCGTCGCAGGTCAGGGGGTTGACAACCGACAGGAAACGTGCAGGAGCGGCGATTCGGCGAGGCGCGTTACCGGGCCCTCGACCAGCGCGACTAGGCTTCTGGCAGGTCACCACCGCGACCACCCGGACACTGCACCCGCCCCCACCGCTCCGGCCCCGCACGACGCGAGGAACGGACCAGCGAGGACCGGCGAGGACCGGCAAGGAAGGACGTCTGACCCGTGAGCCGCACCAAGCGCATCCGCCCGACCGGAGCCGCCGTCGTCATCGGCGCCATGATCGGGATGGTGGGGTTGGCCGGCTGTGGCGCCGGGCAGATCTCCCAGACCTCGAACCAGGTCGCCGCGGTCAGCGGGGCGAACATCGTCGTCGGCCACATCGCCGTGCGCAACGCCCTGATCGAGTACCCGGTGGGCGTGGCGCCCGCCGCCGCTGTGTACCGCCCCGGCGAGACCGCGCCGATCCAGATGGCGATCGTCAACGAGTCCGATGAGGCCGACCGGCTCGTGCGGGCCACCAGCCGGGTCGCCGGCTCGGTGCAGCTGTCCGGCGACACCTCGCTGCCCGGCAACCACCTGCTGGTCTCCGGCACCGAGGTGCGGGCACTGCCGAACTCCAACGAGGTGCAGATCACCCTGGCCGGGCTGACCGACGAGATCCGGCCGGGCCTGAGCTACCCGGTGCTGCTGACCTTCGAGCGGGCCGGTGACGTCGTCGTCGATCTGCCGGTCGGCAACCCCGCCGAGGCACGCCTGGACGAGGCACCCGTCGGGGGCGGGGGACACTGACCGGCCGCGGCCGCACCGCGCGCACCGGGTACCGCTGCACCGAGTGCGGGCACCAGGCCGCGCAGTGGGTCGGTCGCTGCCCGGGCTGCCAGGCCTGGGGCACCCTCGAGCAGCACGCGGCCCCGGTCGCCGCCACCCGGCGGGTGGCCGCAGGGGCTCCCAGCACGCCCGCGCGGCGGATCGCCGACGTCGAACTCGACACCGCCCGAGCCCGCGCGACGGGGGTCGACGAGCTCGACCGGGTGCTCGGCGGCGGGCTCGTCCCCGGCGCGGTGGTGCTGCTCGCCGGTGAGCCCGGCGTCGGCAAGTCCACGCTGCTGCTCGAGGTCGCGGCACGCGGCGCCGCGAAGGGGCGTGTGTTGTATGTCACGGGCGAGGAGTCGGCTGGGCAGGTCCGGCTGCGCGCCGAGCGCACGAGGGCAGTGCACGACGGGCTGTACCTGGCCGCAGAGTCGGATCTCGGCGCCGTCCTCGGCCACCTGGAGACGCTGCGGCCCGACCTGCTCGTCGTCGACTCGGTGCAGACGATGTCCACCGCCGAGGCCGACGGCGCCCCCGGTGGCATCACCCAGATCCGGGCGGTGACCGTCGCGCTCACCGCGCTGGCCAAGGAACGCGGGCTGCCGGTGATCCTCGTCGGGCACGTGACCAAGGACGGGTCGATCGCGGGCCCGCGGGTGCTCGAGCACCTCGTCGACGTCGTGCTCTCCTTCGAGGGCGACCGGCACTCCACGCTGCGCATGGTCCGTGGGGTGAAGAACCGCTTCGGCCCGGCCGACGAGGTCGGCTGCTTCGAGTTGCGCGACGAGGGCATCGTCGGGCTCGCCGACCCCTCGGGGCTCTTCCTGGCCCGGTTCGGCGCCACCCGGGAGGCCGTGGTCCCCGGCACCGCGGTGACCGTGGTGATGGACGGGCGGCGCCCGCTGCTGGCCGAGGTGCAGGCGCTCGTCGCCGGCAAGGACATCGCCAGCCCGCGCCGCGCGGTGAGCGGGCTGGACAGCGCGCGCGTGGCCATGCTCCTGGCGGTGCTGGAACGCCGCGTCGGGATCAAGCTGCACGACGCCGAGGTGTTCACCGCGACCGTCGGCGGCATGAAGGTGCTCGAGCCGGCCGCCGACCTCGCGCTCGCGCTCGCGATCGCCTCGGCCAAGCGGGACCTGGCGCTGCCCCCGGATCTGGTCGTGCTCGGCGAGATCGGGCTCGCCGGCGAGGTGCGCCGGGTGGCCGGAGTGCAGCGGCGGCTCGCGGAGGCCGCCCGGCTGGGCTTCACCCGCGCGCTCGTGCCGCCCGACAGCGACGTCAAGCCCAACGGCATGCGGATCCAGGAGGTCGGCGATCTGGCGCTGGTCGTCGACAGCATCCGCTGAGAGCGGGCCGGCGGATCAGTCGAGCAGAAGGAACGGCGTCGGGGCGCTGATCAGGTCGTCGACCCGGGTCATGACGCGGTAGGCGCCGGCCGGGACGGGGGTGCGCGGTTCGGCGCAGCCGGGAGTCGAGGTCCGCCCGAACCAGCTCACCGCGAAGGCCACCGGCTGGCCCGGCACGAGCGTGCGCAGGTCGATGGTGGACGGGTTGACGCAGTCGTTGCTCGACCACAACCGATCGACCCCGTCGCCGCTCCACACCACGATCTCCTGGCGCGCGCCGTCGAGGTCGCGCACGCAGGGCTGCTCGCTGACGTTGGTGACGACCAGGCGCAACACGGGCCTCTCGCCGACCTTGTGGTCCGGCCGGTCGATCTCCGCGCCGACGGTGAGCATGTCGTTGGTGCAGGGCACCGGCCCGGTCGAGGGCAGCGGCACCGACGGCGGCACCGCCACGGGCGGACGCGGGGTGTCGTCGGGCCGGACGAGCTCGTCGGCGGCCGGGGTGGTGGCGGCCGGACCGGCGGCCGGGTTCCGGAGCTGCGTACCGGGGCTGGTGCGGACGACGCCGGGCGTGGTCGATCCGGGCGTGTGAGTGGTGGCAGGGGCGGTGCCCGCGGTCGCACCCGGGGCCGTGGTCCCGCCGGACACCGGCTCGGCCAGCGCGGCACGGCTGGCCGCCCGGGTGGTGCTGGCGGTGGTCTCGCCCGCGTCGCCGGACCCGGGGGCGGTGACGGCTGCGAGCATCCAGCCGAACAGACTGAACACCGCGATGATCGACGCAAGGGCGACCCAGCGCCGGCGCCGATACACGGACGCGGGCAGCGGTCCGACCGGCTCCCACATGTCACGCAGCGTAGAGCTACGATTACTACACGTTGCAGCTGTCGGTCGGCGCGCCGCGCGAGACGCAGTTCAAACCACCCGTGTGGGTTGACCGACAAGGCCCCCCGGCCCGACCGTCCGGTCGTGGCTGACCCACACCGTGATGCGGTCCGGCTCGAACCGGGACGGCCGTTCCATCGCGCGGCTCGGCGTCCGGCCGGGCCGTAGCGATCAGGGCGGCCCGGGCATACGGGATACTCGGTGATCGTGACGCCGATGGAGTCCCTGGTGCCCTGGTTCGTCGCCACCGCGCGGGACCTGCCCTGGCGACGCCCGGAGACCACGCCGTGGGGCGTGCTGATCAGCGAGTTCATGCTCCAGCAGACCCCGGTCCCCCGGGTCGAGCCGATCTGGCCGCGGTGGATGGCCGAATGGCCGGTGCCATCGGCGCTCGCCGCCGCACCGCGGGCCGACGTGCTGCGGGCCTGGGGCAAGCTCGGGTATCCGCGGCGTGCGCTGCGCCTGCACGAGGCCGCGCACGTGATCGCCACCGAGCACCATGACGTCGTCCCGTCCGATCTGGACGTCCTGGAGTCGCTGCCCGGCGTCGGCACCTACACCGCGCGGGCCGTCGCCGCCTTCGGCTATGGCAAGCGCTGCCCCGTCGTGGACACGAACGTCCGCCGGGTCGTCGCCCGCGCGGTGCACGGCCGCGGGGACGCAGGCCCGGCCCGGGTACGGGCCGACCTGGCAGACGTCGAGGCGCTGTTGCCGGCCGACGAGCCCACGGCGGCGACGCTGTCCGCTGCGCTGATGGAGCTCGGGGCCGTCGTCTGCACGGCGCGGTCGCCGCGCTGCGCGGCCTGCCCGATCCGGTCGGACTGCGCATGGCAGGCCGCCGGGCGCCCGGAGTACACCGGACCGCGCAAGGCACCGCAGGGCTTCGCCGGGACCGACCGCCAGGTGCGCGGCCGGCTGCTCGACGTGCTGCGCGGGGCGTCGGCACCCGTCGAGAAGGCCGCGCTCGACCTGGCATGGTCCGACGCCGCCCAGCGCGACCGCTGCCTCGACTCGCTGCTCGTCGACGGGTTGGCCGAGCAACTCGACGACGGCCGCTTCGCCCTCCCCGCCTGACCATGGCCCAGACGGTGCGGTTCCGCCTCGACGCGCCCGCGGAGGCCGAGCTCGAGGGGCTGCGCGCACAGGTCCGGGCCGCAGGCATCGCCGTGCCCGCCGACCGGCCGACCGTCACGTTCGCCGCCGCAGCCCAGATCCCCGCCGCGGCCCGCGCGGCACTCGCCGACGAGCTGCGGGTGCTCACCCTGCCGACGCTGTGGCTGGCGACCCTGGGCACCGTGGCCGGGCGCGACGACGAGCTCGTGGCCGCCGCGGTCGTCGACGCCGAACTGCTGGCCGTGCACGCGGCGGTGCACGACGCGCTGGCCGGCCGGGTCCGCTCCCCGTTCGCGGCGTACCTGCCGGGTACGTGGCTGCCGCACTGCGTGCTGGCCACGGAGCGCCCGGCCGAGGCGTTCGCAGCACTGCACCCGATGCACCCGGTCCGCGCCCGGGTGGTGGGCGTCGAGCTCGCCGACACCCGCACCGGCACCGCCGAGCCGATCGTCACCTGACCTCCCGCACCGCCGCGAGGAACTTCTCGACGGTGGCCCGGTAGGCGTCCGGCGCCGCCGCGTGCACGAGGTGCCCGGTGCCGGGGATCCGCGCGTGCCGCGCGCCCGGGATCCGCCGGGCCAGCTCGAACATGTGCCCCGCCGGCGCGACGCTCTGCTCGGCCTCGATGAGCAGGGTCGGACACCGGACGGCGCCGACCGCGGCCCACTGGTCGGCCGCGGCCCACTCGGCGGCGATCCGCACGGCGTCGTCGACCCGGGTGAGCAGGTGGTAGCCGTCGGCGCGTTCCTCGACGCACTCGGCCATGTAGTCACCGAACTCGGGGCGCGGATGGCCGAACGCCTGACGCACGGCGGCCAGCGATCCGAACGGCTGCGGTACCGCGCCGAACCAGGCCCGGGCGTCGTCGACGCTGCGGCCCGTGGCGTCCCGGAAGTCCACGGCCATGTCCTCCACGACCAGCGCGCGGACCAGGTCGGGACGCCGCGCGGCCAGGACCAGCCCGTGCAACCCGCCCATCGAGTGCCCGATGACGACGGCCGGGCCGGCGCCGGCCTGCTCGAGGACCTCCGCGGCGTCGGCGGCCATCCGCTCGGTCGTCCAGGGGCCCGCGGCCTGCGAGCGGCCGTGCCCGCGCGCGTCGAAGGCCAGCACCCGGCCGTGCGCCGCGAGCCAGCGCGCCTGCTGCCACCAGGTGGTGGCGCGCCCCATCAGGCCGTGCAGCAGCAACACCGGCGGTCCGTCACCGCCGAACTCGACGACGGCCAGGTACACGCCGTCGGAGGTCCGCACCGAACGTCGCACGTCCGCATTCTGCTACTAGCCTGAGCCCATGGCCGTCGTGAAGATCAACGCAATCGAGGTGCCCGAGGGCGCCGGCCCCGAGCTGGAGAAGCGGTTCGCCAACCGGCTGCACGCCGTGGACGGCCAGAAGGGGTTCATCTCCTTCGAGCTGCTGCGCCCGGTGGCCGGGGAGAACCGCTACTTCGTTGTGACGCACTGGGAGACCGAGGAGGACTTCCAGGCCTGGCTGAACGGCCCGGCGATGGAGGCGCACTCCGGTGAGCGGGCGCGCCCGGTGGCATCGGGCTCGTCGCTGCTGGAGTTCGAGGTCGTGCAGCTGTCCACGGCCCAGCCGCAGTCCTGACCGGCACCGACCCGGCCGGCCCCGATCTGGAGCGCGCCGCTGACCTCATCCGTGGGGCCGGCGCACTGCTGATCTGCGCCGGCGCCGGGATGGGCGTCGACTCGGGGCTGCCGGACTTCCGCGGCACCGAGGGTTTCTGGCGGGCCTACCCGCCGTACCGGAACCTCGGGCTGGCGTTCGAGGAGATCGCCGACCCGGTGCACTTCGCCGAGGACCCGGAGCTGGCCTGGGGCTTCTACGGCCACCGGCTCGGGCTCTACCGGGAGACGGTGCCGCACGCCGGGTTCGGGGTGCTCCGCGAGTGGTCGCGGCATCGGCCGGCCCGGGTCTTCACCTCCAACGTCGACGGTCAGTTCCAGCGCGCCGGGTTCGCCGACGACGTCGTGGCGGAATGCCACGGCTCGATCCATCACCTGCAGTGCGTGGCCGGCTGCGGGCAGCCGGTGTGGCCCGCCGACGGCGTCGTCGTGGCGGTCGACCCGGAGTCGATGCGGGCTGCCGCGCCGTTGCCGGCGTGTCCGGGCTACGGCGGCCTGGCCCGGCCCAACATCCTCATGTTCGGCGACTGGTCGTGGCGCCCGGAGCGCTCCCAGGTCCAGCTCGACGCCCACACCGCCTGGCTGCGGGCGCTGCGCACCGACGGGGCCCGGCTGGCCGTCGTGGAGATCGGGGCCGGGACCGCGGTGCCCACGGTGCGGCGGCAGGCCGAGCTCGCGTCGGCGACGTCCGGGGGGTTGATCCGCATCAACGTCCGCGAGCCGGAGGTGCGGCACGGCCGCGGCGTCGGCCTCGCCTCGCCGGCCGCGACCACGCTCGAGGCTCTCGACGCCCTGCTCGCCTGAGCGCTCGCCGAGCGCGACAGCAGACTGGTTCGATCATGGTCCGCACCATGCTGGCGTCGATCTCGGTGGCGCGCCGCGCGGCGTGCGGATGTGGCCGCGTGGCGCCCCCGGCTGCGTGCGTAGGTGCGCATTGCAAAGCAGCGAGCGCGGTTCCGGCCCGGCCGCCAGCGGGATGGCCGGGCCGGGAGCCGCTGCTGGCGCGAGGTGCCCGGTCAGCGCGCGGACGAGCTGGGGTGCTCGTCGAAGTGGTCGGGGATGCCGTCGTCGTCGCTGTCGGGCAACAGCGGGTCGGGCAGCCCGGCCCGCACAGCCTCGAGCTGGGCCGCCAGCGCGAACCCGGCAAGCAGCGCGATCCCGGTGAGGTTCGCCCACAGCAGCAGCGCCATGACGGCGGTGAGCGGTCCGTAGGTCTCGTCGAACCCGGCCGCGAGCACCACGTACAGCGCCAGCAGGCCGGAGCCCGCGAGCCACGCGAGCACGGTCACGGCACCGCCGACGGCCAGCCAGCTCATCCCCGGCTGCTGCCGCCGCGGTGCGAACCTCAGCAGCGCCGTGACCGCTACGACCAGCGCCGCCAGACCGAACGGCCAGCGCAGGGTGTCCCAGATCTCCTCGGCGGCGTTGCCCCAACGGTAGACCTCCTCCATCGCCTCCCCGAAGGGCTCCCCGGCCACGATGAGGAGCAGCCCGACGGCCATCGAGACGCCCGCGGTGGCCGTCAGCACCGCGGCCCGGCCGTACTTGCTCAGCGCGGGCCGGTCGCGCTCGGTGCCGTAGATCCGGTTCGCGCCGCGCTCCAGCTGGGCGAACGCCGATGTCGCCGCGGCGAACGCGGTGAGCAGGCCGAGCACGACGACGACCTCGCCGCGCTCGCTGCCCTCGTCCCCGCCCGCTCCGACGACCTGGCCGATCAGGGCGTCACTGCTACCCGGCGAGATCGCGACCACGGTCCGCGCGACGACCTCCGCGATCGACTCGGCACCCAACGCGGTCGCCAGCCCGGCGCCGGCGATCAGCAGCGGCACCGCGGCGAGGGCGAGCTGGAGCGCGAACGCGCGGGCGTGGCTGAAGCCGTCGCCGTAGCGGAACCGGAGGAACGCCGTGGTGAGCAGGTGGGCGAGACCGTAGCGGCGGACGGTGTACCACGCATCGTCCGCGGAGAGCTGCTCACCGGACATCAGCTCGGTCTCCGGAACCACCCGCACCGAGCTCACATCGGTCACGGTAGCCGGGTGCCCGCCGCCGCGCCGCTCCGCGCGGTGCCCGAACGCCCGACTCGCGGGGTGGTGCCCGGAGACGCCGAACGGCCGGCCCGGCGACGCCTCGAAGGCGCCGGCCGGACCGGCCGTCGGTGCCCTGCGCCGGCAAGCAGCGCAGGGCTGGGGCTAGCGATCTAGCTGGACGTGCTCACTCACTCGTCGCCGGCACCGGCCATGTCGACCGGCGGGGCGTCGGGAACACCTGCGGCCGGCTTCGGCTCACCTCGGAAGGTGAAGCGCGCCTTGTCGTCCGCGACCCGGGAGCCCTCGGGGGCGTCCGGGTCGATGCCCTCGACGTCGACGATGACGATCTGGCCGGGCTCCACCTCGCCGAAGAGAATCTTCTCCGACAGCTGGTCCTCGATCTCGCGCTGGATGGTGCGGCGCAGCGGCCGCGCCCCCAGCACCGGGTCGAACCCGCGGCGGGCCAGCAAGCCCTTCGCGGCCGGCGTCAGCTCGATGGCCATGTCCTTGTTCGACAGGGCCTTCTCCACCCGCGTGATCATGAGGTCGACCATCGTGATGATCTGCTCCTCGTTCAGCTGGTGGAAGACGACGATGTCGTCGATGCGGTTGAGGAACTCCGGGCGGAAGTGCTTCTTCAGCTCGTCGTTGACCTTGTTCTTCATCCGCTCGTAGTTCGACACCTCGTCGTTGCCCTGGGCGAACCCGAGGCCGACCGCCTTCGAGATGTCCTGCGTGCCGAGGTTCGAGGTGAAGATGATGACGGTGTTCTTGAAGTCCACCGTCCGGCCCTGACCATCGGTCAGGCGGCCGTCCTCGAGCACCTGCAGGAGGGTGTTGTAGACCTCCTGGTGCGCCTTCTCGATCTCGTCGAACAGCACCACCGAGAACGGCTTGCGCCGCACCTTCTCGGTCAGCTGGCCGCCCTCCTCATAACCCACGTAGCCGGGAGGGGCACCGAAGAGCCGCGAGGCGGTGTAGCGGTCGTGGAACTCACCCATGTCGATCTGGATGAGCGCGTCGTCCTCGCCGAACAGGAAGTTCGCCAGCGCCTTGGACAGCTCGGTCTTACCGACACCGGACGGGCCGGCGAAGATGAACGAGCCGGACGGGCGCTTCGGGTCCTTCAGACCGGCCCGCGTGCGGCGGATGGCCTGCGAGACCGACTTGACGGCTTCCTCCTGGCCGATGATCCGCTTGTGCAGCTCGTCCTCCATGCGGAGCAGACGCGTGGTCTCCTCCTCGGTGAGCTTGAACACCGGGATACCGGTCCAGTTGGCGAGCACCTCGGCGATCTGCTCGTCGTCGACCTCCGCGACGACATCCAGGTCACCGGACTTCCACTGCTTCTCCCGCTCGGACTTCTGCCCGAGCAGCTGCTTCTCCTGGTCGCGCAGGTGCGCGGCCCGCTCGAAGTCCTGCGCGTCGATCGCGGACTCCTTGTCCCGGCGCACGCCGGCGATCCGCTCGTCGAACTCGCGCAGGTCCGGCGGCGCGGTCATCCGGCGGATCCGCATCCGTGCACCGGCCTCGTCGATCAGGTCGATCGCCTTGTCCGGCAGGTAGCGGTCGCTGATGTACCGGTCGGCCAGGGTGGCCGCGGCGACCAGGGCCGGGTCGGTGATGGTGACCCGGTGGTGCGCCTCGTACCGGTCGCGCAGACCCTTCAGGATCTCGATCGTGTGCGTGACGCTCGGCTCGCCCACCTGGATCGGCTGGAAGCGGCGCTCCAGGGCCGGGTCCTTCTCGACGTACTTGCGGTACTCGTCGAGCGTGGTCGCACCGATCGTCTGCAGCTCGCCACGCGCCAGCATCGGCTTGAGGATGCTGGCGGCGTCGATCGCGCCCTCGGCGGCACCCGCACCCACCAGGGTGTGGATCTCGTCGATGAACAGGATGATGTCGCCGCGCGTGCGGATCTCCTTGAGCACCTTCTTCAGGCGCTCCTCGAAGTCACCGCGGTAGCGAGATCCGGCGACCAGCGAGCCCAGGTCGAGCGTGTAGAGCTGCTTGTCCTTGAGCGTCTCGGGCACCTCGCCCTTGACGATGCCCTGGGCCAGCCCCTCGACGACGGCGGTCTTGCCGACGCCGGGCTCGCCGATCAGGACGGGGTTGTTCTTGGTCCTCCGGGAGAGGACCTGCATGACCCGCTCGATCTCCTTCTCCCGGCCGATGACCGGGTCCAGCTTGCCCTCGCGGGCCTGCTGGGTGAGGTTGCGACCGAACTGGTCGAGGACCAGCGACGACGACGGGGCGCCCTCGCCACGGCCGGCAGAAGCCTCGGCGGGCTCCTTGCCCTGGTAGCCGGACAGCAGCTGCAGGACCTGCTGGCGGACCCGGTTCAGGTCGGCGCCCAGCTTGACCAGCACCTGCGCCGCGACTCCCTCGCCCTCGCGGATCAGGCCGAGCAGGATGTGCTCGGTGCCGATGTAGTTGTGCCCGAGCTGCAGCGCCTCGCGCAGGGACAGCTCCAGGACCTTCTTGGCCCTCGGCGTGAACGGGATGTGTCCCGACGGCGCCTGCTGGCCCTGGCCGATGATCTCCTCGACCTGCTGCCGGACGCCCTCCAGAGCGATCCCGAGCGACTCGAGCGCCTTCGCGGCCACACCCTCGCCCTCGTGGATCAGGCCAAGGAGGATGTGCTCGGTGCCGATGTAGTTGTGGTTGAGCATCCGGGCCTCTTCTTGGGCCAGGACGACAACCCGCCTTGCTCGGTCGGTGAACCTCTCGAACATTCGCACTCCTTGCCTGCTGCGCCCACACATGCGGCGCGCGCTGCACCGCGGACGCCCCATACCACTGTATCGGGCGCGCGGGCTTCACCGCCTCCAGCGCGCACCATGCGCACCCGCTCGTACACAACGCGGTCCCACCCCGTGGGATTCCCGGGCCGGGTGGATCCGGACTCGAGGATGCCACGCAGAGGTCGCCAGGCGGCGGGCGCCAGGCGTCGGGCGCCGGGAGGCGCCGGAGGCGGTCAGGAGGCCGTTGCCTGCTCCTCGACCCGCCGATCGGCGGCCTTGTCCTCGCGGAAGCCGTCCTCGTCGCGCCCGTGTCGCCAGTAGCCGGAGATCGACAGCCACTCCCGCCGCACACCTCGCTCATCGATCAGGTGCCGGCGCAGCTGCTTGACCGCGCCGGCCTCACCGTGCACGAACGCGTGCACCTGGCCCGGCGGGAACTCGATCGCGCGCACGGTGTCGACCAACTGACCGGGGCTCGTTGCGTCGCGGTGCACCCAGGTGATGCGGGCGTCACCGGGCGAGCGCAGGTGCTGGTGCTCGGCGTCGTCGGCCACTTCGATCACCGCCAGCGCCGGGACGCCCGCGGGGATCCGCTCGAGTGCGGCGCCGATCGCGGGCAGCGCCGCCTCGTCGCCGACGAGCAGGTGCCACCCCGCATCCGTTCGCGGCGCGTAGGCACCACCGGGGCCGAGCAGCCGGAGCCGGTCGCCCGGCCGGGCCGCGGCGGCCCAGGGCCCCGCCAGACCACTGTCTCCGTGGTGCACGAAGTCGATCGTCAGCTCACGGGCGGCCGGGTCGAAGTCACGCACCGTGTAGGTCCGGGTGACCGGCCACTGCTCGCGGGGCAGGTCGCGGCGGACCGCGTCCATGTCGAGGGGCTCCGGGTAGTCGACACCGGGCCGCGGGAAGACCAGCTTGACGTAGCGGTCCGTGTAGGGGGTGTCCGGGAACTCGACGAGATCGTCGCCCCCGGCCACCACCCGGATCATGTGCGGGGTCAGCCGCTCGGTGCGCTGCACCTCGAGACTGGTGAGTCTGCGGGCCATGGCACCTCCACCCGGGCGGCGCCGGCACGCGCCGCGTTCGCGCCAGGCTAACCCGGCCACGGAAACGGCGACGGGGCCGACCGGCAGTCCGGTCGGCCCCGTCACACAGCGCGGCTCTGCGGCCGCGCCGGCTGCGCCTCAGTTCTCCTGGTGGTACGCCTCGAGCACGTCAGCCGGAATGCGGCCGCGGTCGGACACCTTCATCCCGCGCTTGCGGGCCCAGTCGCGAATCGCCTGGTTCTGCTCCCGATCGATCGACGGGCGGCGGCTCGCCCCGCCGGAACCGCTACCCGCCGATCCCCGGCGGCGGCCCGCCGTACGCCGCGCCGCCGCCACATACGCCGCGAGCGCGTCGCGGAGCTTTCCGGCATTGCCGGTCGACAGGTCGATCTCGTAGTTCTTGCCGTCGATCCCGAACTCGACCGTCTCGTCCGCGGCCTCGCCGTCCAGGTCGTCGATGAGCCTGATCTCACGGATCTGCGCCACCGCCGCAGCCCTCCATGCACTAATCGTTGGGTAATGACATGCGGCGACGCCGCTAAATGAATGGTATCTCCATTACAGCGGCACTGTCGAGGCGGGCCCACCGCACCCGCCGTCAACTGCGGAAATCAGTTGGTGTGGCGCGTGCGGAACCGCGTCTCACTCCGGGCGGACCAGAGGGAACAGAATCGTCTCGCGGATCCCGAGCCCGGTGAGGGTCATGAGCAGCCGGTCGATGCCCATTCCCATGCCGCCGGTCGGGGGCATTCCGTACTCCATCGCCCGCAGGAAGTCCTCGTCGAGCTGCATCGCCTCGACGTCCCCGGCCGCCGCCAGCAGCGACTGGGCGTGCAGCCGCTCCCGCTGCTCGACGGGGTCGACGAGCTCGGAGTATGCAGTCGCCAGCTCCGTGCCGAAGACGATGAGATCCCAGGCCTCGGCCAATCGCGGATCGTCGCGGTGCTGTCGGGTTAGAGGGCGGACCTCGACAGGATAGTCGCGCACGAAGGTGGGCTCGACGAGCGTGTGCTCGACGAGCTTCTCGAAGAGCTCGAGCACGATCTCGCCTGCCGACCAGGAATCCTTGAGCTCGACGTCGTGCTTGGCCGCGATCTTTCGCAGAGTATCCACTGAGGTGTCCGGGGTCACATCCTGATCCACCACTTCGGACACGACTCCGTGCAGCGTCACCGAACGCCACGGTCCGCCCAGGTCGTGTTCCGATCCGTCAGCGTGACGAACGACCGTAGAACCGAACACGGCCTGTGCGCTTTCAACCACCAACTGCTGAGTGAGCTCCGCCATGTCGTCGTAGGTGGCGTACGCCTGGTACGCCTCCAGCATCGCGAACTCAGGCGAATGGGTCGAATCGATACCCTCGTTCCGGAACACCCGGTTGAGCTCGAAGACCCGCTCGATGCCGCCCACCACCAACCGCTTCAGGAACAGTTCCGGCGCGATCCGCAGGTAGAGGTCGGTATCGAGTGCATTCGCACGCGTGACGAAGGGACGAGCAGTCGCGCCGCCGTGCAAGAGTTGCAGCATCGGGGTCTCGACCTCGATGAATCCACGCTGCTCGAAAGCCGAACGCAGGGTACGCAGCACGGTCGATCGGGCCCGCACAATCTCCCGGGCCTGTGGACGCATGATGAGGTCGACATAGCGCTGCCGGACGCGCGTTTCCTCCGACAGTTCCCGGTGCGCCACGGGCAGCGGCCGCACCGCCTTCGACACCATCGACCAGCTGTCGGCGGAGACGGACAGCTCGCCCCGCCGAGAGGTGATCACCTCCCCCTTGACGAGCACGAGGTCGCCGAGGTCAACCAGCGACTTCCACCGGGCCAGCTCGTCCTCGCCCACGTTCGCGAGGCTCAGCATGGCCTGCAGCTCGGTCCCGTCGCCCTCACGCAGGGTCGCGAAACAAAGCTTGCCGGTGTTGCGCTGGAAGATGACCCGGCCGGTCACGGCGACCTGCTCGCCGGTCGCCGTGTCCGGCGGCAGGTCCGGGTGCGCGTCACGAACCTGCCGGAGCGTGTGCGTGCGCTCGACCTCGACGGGGTACGGGTCCACGCCTTCGGCAAGCAGCTCCGCACGCTTGGCTCGACGCACCCGGATCTGCTCAGGGAGGTCGTCGTCGGGGGGGTGGGGCGCAGTGGTCACGCTGAGCAATGATATCGACGTCGCCTCGGAGCCCGTCCGGCGGTACACCCCGGGCCGGGTCCGGAGCACCCGGCCGGCTCCGTACCGGGACTACGGCCCGACCCGACCCGGGACGGGGGGCGCATCGACCGGAGGCCTCGCGGCACCGCTGGTCACGGCGGTGGCACGAAGGTTGCGCAGGTAGGTCAGCCGCAACCCGAGCAGGGTGAGGTCGGGCACGAACTCGGTGATGGTCGACGACTCCCCGTCCATCAGCGGAGCCAACCCGCCGGTCGCGAGCACGGTGACCGGCCCCGCCTTGGGCCCCAGCTCGTCGAGGATCCGGTGCACCAGCCCGTCCACCTGGCCGGCGAAACCGTAGAGGACACCGGACTGCAGGCACTCCACGGTGTTCTTGCCGATCACCGAGCGGGGCCGCACGAGCTCCACCGTGCGCAGCGCAGCCGCCCGGGTGGCGAGGGCGTCGAGGGAGATCTCGATGCCGGGGGCGAGCGCCCCGCCGAGGAACTCCCCGCGAGCGGAGACGACGTCGATGTTGGTGGAGGTGCCGAAGTCCACGACGATGCACGCGGTGCCGAACAGGCGATGCGCGGCGAGGGTGTTGACCACACGGTCGGCACCGACCTCGCGGGGGTTGTCCACCAGCAGCGGGACACCGGTGCGTACGCCGGGGCCGACCACGACCGTGGTCATCCGGGAACTGCGCCGGTCGAGCATCAGCCGCAGCTCGCGCAGCAGCGAGGGCACCGTGGACAGGGCCGCGATGCCCGTCACCTGCTTGGCGTGCTCCCCGAGCAGGCCGCGGATCGCCACCTCGAGCTCGTCGGCGGTCATCCGCGGGTCGGTCCGCATCCGCCAGTCCCGGACCAGCGCGGGACGCACCAGCTCCTCGGGCGCGTCGGGATAGAGCCCGAGGGCGGTCTGGGTGTTCCCGACGTCGATGCAGAGCAGCACGCCCGGCTCCGTCCTAACGCTCGGCGAGCAGCAGCCCGCCGGGATCCGCGTTCCGGGTCACGGTGCCGGAGAGCAGGCCCGATCCCGCCGGTGCACGACCCGGGTCGTTGCCCTGCTCGACGATCCGGTTGAGCTCGTCGACGAACACGACCCGCGGGTCGTAGCTGCGCAGCTCGGCCTCGTCCATCTGCGCGTAGGAGATGAGGATGACCAGGTCCCCGGGGTGCACCAGGTGGGCGGCGGCGCCGTTGATGCCGATCACCCCGCTGCCCCGCTCACCGGGGATCACGTAGGTCTCCAGGCGGGCACCGTTGGTGATGTCGACGATCGCGACCTGCTCACCCTCCAGCAGGTCGGCGGCCTCCATCAGGTCCCGGTCGATGGTCACCGAGCCGACGTAGTGCAGGTCGGCCTGCGTCACCGTGGCACGGTGGATCTTGGACTTCATCATGGTGCGGAACATCGGTGTTCTCCTCCCCGACGGGCTAGCCCAACTGGACCGGGATGTTGTCGATCAACCTGGTGGTGCCCAGGCGGGCTGCCACCAGCAGCCGGGCCCGGCCGGTGGCCGGCGCCGGTCCGAGCTCCGGGTCGCGGAGCTCGAGGTACTCCACCTGCAGCGCCGGCTCCTCGGCCAGCACCGCGCGGGCGGTCTCGACGACGGCGTCCGCACCGCGCGCGGACACCGCGGCGCCCGCGGTGAGCGCGCGGGAGAGCGTGGTCGCCCGCTGCAGGTCCGCCGCGGACAGGTAGACGTTGCGCGAGGACAGCGCCAGTCCGTCGTCCTCACGGACCGTCGGCACCCCGACCACGGACAGCGGGAAGTCCAGGTCGCGGACCATCTTGTGGATCAGCACGAGCTGCTGGTAGTCCTTCTCCCCGAACAGCGCCACGTCCGGGCCGACGATGTGGAACAGCTTCGCGACCACGGTGAGCATGCCCGCGAAGTGCCCGGGGCGGACGGCGCCGTCGAGATCGTCGGCCAACGGGCCGGGGGCGAGCCGGGTGCTCGAGCCCGGCGGGTACATGTCGTCGACGCCCGGGGTGAAGACCAGCTCGACGCCCTCCTCACGGCAGACCTCGATATCGGCCTCCAGCGGACGCGGGTAGCGCTCCAGGTCCTCGTTCGGGCCGAACTGCAGGGGGTTCACGAAGATCGACACCGCGGTGACGGTGGCGCCGGGAAGCCGGCGGGCGTGCCGGATCAGCTCGCGGTGGCCCTCGTGCAGCGCGCCCATGGTCGGCACCAGTGCGACCTTGCGTCCGGTGCCGCGCAGCGCGCGGGTCACCGCGTTCAGCTCGGCGGGCGAGCGGTGCACGGTGAGCCGGCCCGCCGCGAAGCCGCCCTGCGTACGTGCGGTGGTCACCGTTGCTCCTCCAAGGTGGCCCGGACCTCGTCGACGGCGTTTCCGGGCAGCAGCCCGGCCGCCCCGGCCCGGCGCGCGGTGCGCCCGGCAAGGACCCGGTAGGTCTCGGCGAGTTCGGCGTCGACGGCGGCGAACTCGCGCAGATGGGTGCGGACGGTGCCGGAGTCGCCGCGGGCCACCGGGCCGGTGAGCGCCCGGTCACCGTGGCGCAGTGCGTTGTCCAGCGCGGCGGACAGCAGCGGGGCGATCAGCCGCTCGGCCGGGGAGATCCCGGCGCGTTCGAGGATCTCGGCGCAGTCGCGCACGAGCGTCACCAGGTGGTTGGCACCGTGTGCCAGCGCCGCGTGGTAGAGCGGGCGCACCGCCTCGGCGATGCGGACCGGCTCGGCGCCCATCTCGAGGACCAGCGCCTCTCCGACGCTCCACGCCGCCTCGTCGTCGGCCGCCGCCGTGACGCCGACGCAGCAGGACGCCAGCCGCTCGACGTCCTCGGGGCGGCCGGTGAAGGTCATCACCGGGTGCAGGGCGAGCGGGAGCACTCCGTGCTCGACGGCCCCGTCCAGCACCGAGACGCCGTGCGCGCCCGAGGTGTGCACGACGATCTGGCCCGGCCGGAAGCAGCCGGCGCTCGCGAGCCCGCGGACCAGACCGGGCAGTACGTCGTCGGGGACGGCGAGCAGGGCGAGATCGGCGCGCTGCACGACCTCGTCGGGAGGGAGCAGGGCAACGCCGGGAAGCAGGGTCTCAGCGCGGTGCACCGAGTTGCGGGAGACCCCCGAGGTCGCGACGACGTGGTGCCCGGCGGCGGTCAATGCCGCGCCCAGAACGGACCCGACGCGGCCGGCGGAGACCACTCCGACGGCCAGCCGGGCAGGCCGGCCTGCACTCATCACGCACTCCTTGCTCGTTCCAGTCCCGTACGGGTACCGGACGAGGGTCGACAATTGGCTGGCGACGCGAGCACAGGTTAGACGCGGCCGGGGCCCGCGACGACGGCCCGTGACCGGGTTCACCTCGGCGTGGATCCGCCGCACGTCACCGAGCCGGGCCGGCTGGTGGCGGCCCGGCGGGGCCCGTACCCGGATACGGCGGTGGGGGGTACGAGGGCCCGCCCGGGTAGAAGTGGCCACCGGTTTGCGGCGGGGCACCGGGCGGCGGGCCCGGTTGCGGCGCAGCACCGGGCGGCGGAGCGGGCGGCGGCGGGGCGCCAGGCGGCGGACCGGGCGGGGGTGGGGGTGAGGCACCGGGGTACGGCGCACGGCCGGGCTGCGCCGGCGGACCCTGTCGGGGCGGCCCACCCGTGCCCGGAGGGATCTGCGGGCACGGCGCCCCGCCCCACTGCTGCGGCCCGCCGTAGACCGGCGGCGGCATCTGTGGGGGCGGACTCCATCCGGGCGGCGGCGTCCGGCGCCACGCGGCCGTGAGCGCGTCGGGCATCCCCACGGCGCGCGCCCGGGCCCGCACGACCGCACGCAGCATCGCGTCATGCCGCTCGTGGGCGCTCTCGCGCACCGCGCCCCGCGAGATCCGGTTGCGCAGGAACGCCAGCTCGGTCACCGCGGACTGGTAGTCGGCCACCGCCTTGCCGGAACGCCGCTTGACCGTGGAGAGCCAGCCCCGGCGCCCGGCCAGGCTCGACAGCAGAGCGACCTCGCTCGGCGCGATCCAGCCCGCCTGGGCGAACCCGGGCAGCTGTTCGGCGACGATGCGCTGCTCGCGGCGGCGTTGCCAGATCACCACCGCGATCATGGCCAGGAAGATCGGCACCATCACGAAGCCGTACACGCCGATGAAGACCGTGCCGCCGAACAGCGTCGCGGAGCCGTTCCACAGTGCATGCAGGGCGACGGCCAGCAGGTAGCCGACCAGCACCGCCAGCACCCGCACGACGGTGCTGCGGCTGGTGGCCGCGATGCCCGCTCCGATCCCGATCATCGCGGTGAACAGCGGGTGTGCGAATGGCGAGAAGACCCCGCGAAGCAGCAGCACCGCCAGCACGCCGCCGCTCTGGCCGATCATCGCGTCCTCGGCGAACGCCCGTCCGAGGTAGAGGATGTTCTCGGTGTACGCGAACCCGGCGGCGACGAGGCCGGCGTAGACGATGCCGTCGACGACGCCGTCGAACTCGCGGCGGCGGAAGACGAGCAGGCCGACCAGGAACAGCCCCTTCATCGCCTCCTCGACCACCGGGGCGATGACGGTCGCGCCCAGCAGGTCCCCGCTGCCCCTGCCCAGCAGCTCGTCGGCGGCCAGCGCGGCACTGCTGTTGATCAACAGCGCCGACAGCGCGGCGAAGCAGGCGCCCCAGAGGAAGGCGATGAACAGCAACCGGGGCGGCTCCGGCTCCCAGCGGTCGATCCACAGGAAGGCCGCGACCACCGGCGCGACCGGCAGCAGCGCGCACAACGCCCCGACGACGACGGGGCCCACCCCCACCGAACGGCCGACCAGCCCGAGCACCACCAGCCCGCACACGGCGAGCGCGACGAGGCCCGCCACGGGCGCCAGCACACCGCGACGTTGCTGGGTGCGAGCCGGCACCGCGATCGACTGCGCCATGTCCTGGGAGCCTACGGGCGGTCACCGACGGCCGCGCAGTCCCGGGCGTGGTCGCTCAGCGGGAGTCGGTGTCCTCGGCAGGCCCGCGCCGGTCGTCAGGGTCGTCGGGGGTGCGGCAGCAGCGCTCCAGCCACACCGCGCCCGCGCCGAGCCCGACCGAGCAGAACCGACCGAGCCCGGCGGCGGCCGCGTCGTCGGCCGCCGCGGCCACCTGGGCACTGCGGGGCAGAACGTAGGCCAGCAGCCCGGCCCACAGGCCCGCCACGACCGCTCCGCCCAGCGCCGAGGCCTGCGCCACCATGACCGCACGGGCGGCGACGAGCGGCTGCACCGGCCGTGCGCCCGGGCGGCGCTGGATCCGGGCCCGCAGCACGTTGCCGGCGATCGCCTCCGCGAGCCCCAGCAGCCCGAGGGTCACCCCGGCGGGCAGCGGGAACGCAGGCAGGGACCCGTAGGTGAGCCGGACCAGCAGGTGCGCGAGCAACGCCGCCACCACCGCGACGACGACCAGGTCACGCACCCGGGTCGGCTTCATCGCGGACGGTCCCGGCTCAGGTCCCAGCGGAGGTCGTCGCGGCGGCGCATGCCGGCGGCGTCGGCCGCCGGCAGCGCGTCGAGCAGCGCGCGGACCGGCCCGCGCCCGGGGAGCACCGCATCCGGGTCCACGTCCAGCCACGGGAGCAGCACGGTGGCGCGCTCCGGCGTGCCGGGATGCGGCAGCAGCAGCTCGGGGTCGTCGCTGTGGACGTCCCCGCCGCCGTCGGAGACCGTGACCACGTCGACGTCGAGGGTGCGCGGGCCCCAGCGGACCTCCCGGACGCGGCCCGTGGCGTCCTCCAGGCGGCGGCCACGGCGCAGCCAGCCCCACGCGTCGGTGCCCGGGTCCTCGACGATGAGGACGGCGTTGAGGAAGTCGTCCTGCGCCACCCCGCCCCAGGGGGCCGTCTCGTAGACCGGTGAGGCCGCGACGAGGACGTCGGCCAGGTCGGCGACGGCGGAGCGCAGGTACGCGAACCGGTCGCCGAGGTTGGACCCGAGGGACAGGACGGCGCGGCTCATTCGAGCGGCCCTCCCGAAGGCGCCGACTCAGCCGCGCGGAAGTGCCGACTCGCGCTCCCGGAAGTGCCGACTCGCGGGGTCATGCGGGGACGATCCTCCCGCTGTTGCGGCGAGAGCGGCGGGCGACCACCGCGACGTCGGCGAACTCCAGCGGGATCGGGGCCTGGGGCTTGTGCAGCTTCACCTCGACGGCATGCACCCGCTCGTCGGTCATCACGTCCTCCGCGATGCGCGCGGACACGGTCTCGACGAGGTTGCACGGCTCCCCGCCGACGACCGCGGCGGCCCGCTGGGCGAGCGCGCCGTAGTCGAGGGTGTCGGCCAGGTCGTCGGACGCGGCGGACGCGGCCAGGTCGATCCAGACCGTCACGTCGACGACGAAGTCCTGCCCGTCGCGGCGCTCGTGGTCGAACACGCCGTGATGGCCGCGGACCTTCAACCCACGCAACTCGATCCGGTCGGTCACGGAGCCGCCCCGCCCGGCCACGGGCCGGTGCGTGCGCGGGAGGCACCCAGGCGCCACGCGGTGGTCACCGCGACGGCGTCCATCGACGCGGCCACGTCGTGCACCCGCACCCCCCAGGCCCCGGCGTTGGCGGCCAGCGCGCTGACGGCGGCGGTGGCGACCTCCCGGCCGTCGGGCGGCCGGACGGTGCCCTCGGCGTCGGCGAGCAGCTGGCCCAGGAAACGCTTGCGCGACGCCCCCACCAGCACCGGGAAGCCCAACGCGACCAGCACGTCGAGCCTGCGCAGCAGGGCCCAGTTGTGGGTGGCGGTCTTGGCGAAGCCGAGACCCGGGTCCAGGACGATCCGCTCCGGGTCCACCCCGGCCATCACCGCGGCGTCGGCCCGGGCCACCAGTTCGGTCCGGACCTCGCCGATCACGTCCTCGTAGCTGGCCAGCTCGTTCATCCGGTCGCTGTGGCCCCGCCAGTGCATGAGGATCCACGGCACCCGGGCGTCGGCCACCACTGCGGCCATACCCGGGTCGGCCAGGCCACCGGAGACGTCGTTCACCACCGTCGCCCCGGCCGCCACCGCGGCCTCGGCCACCGCGGCGCGGGTGGTGTCCACGCTGACCTGGACCCCCTCGGCGACCAGGCCCCTGATGACCGGCACCACGCGGGACTTCTCGGTCTCGGCGTCGACCCGCCCGGCACCGGGCCGGGTCGACTCACCCCCGACGTCGACGAGGTCGGCGCCGCAGTCGCGCATCGCGACGCCGTGCGCCACCGCGTGGTCCCGGTCGAGGTAGCGGCCGCCGTCGGAGAACGAGTCGGGCGTCACGTTGAGCACCCCGACCACGACGCAACGGCCGGGTTGCGGCAGCGAGGTTCCGCCGCGGCCGGTACCCGCCATGCCGCTCACCCGCCCCGGATCAGCGACAACGCCTCGGCGCGGGAGGTCGGCGAGCTCTGGAACAGCCCCCGGACCGCCGACGTGGTGGTGCGCGAGCCGGGCTTGCGGATGCCCCGCATGGCCATGCACAGGTGCTCGGCGTCGATCACGACGATGACGCCGCGCGGGTCGAGCTTGCGGACCAGCGCGTCGGCGACCTGTCCGGTCAGCCGCTCCTGCACCTGCGGCCGCTTGGAGTACAGGTCGACGACGCGGGCGATCTTGGACAGCCCGGTGACGCGGCCACTCGCGGACGGGATGTAGCCGACGTGCGCGACCCCGTGGAACGGGACGAGGTGGTGTTCGCAGGTCGAGTAGATCGGGATGTCCTTCACCAGGATCAGCTCCTGGTGGTCCTCGTCGAAGGTCTTGTCGAGGACGGCGTCCGGCTCGGTGTAGAGACCCGCGAAGATCTCCTCGTAGGCCCGGGCCACGCGGGCCGGGGTCTCCTGCAGGCCCTCGCGGTCCGGGTCCTCCCCGCACGCGATCAGCAGCTCACGGATGGCCGCCTCGGCACGCGCCCGGTCGACACCCCGGCGGCCGTTCATCGCGGCCGCCGGGGCCGCGGCCGTGCCGCCGGGGATGTTCGCGTTCAGTTCCTGCCGCCGGTGCTCGGGCCCGGCGTCGCGCCGGGCTCATGGCCGTCCGTACCCGGGCCGCCGTCCGCGGCGGGGCGGCCGTTGTCGGACGGCGGGGCGGCGTGCTGGCCGTACTGGCCGTGCTGCTCCTGCTGCCCGTGCCGACCCGGCTGCTGGTCGGGCTGCGGCGACTGCCACTGCGACGGCGGCCATTGCTGGCCCGCCGGGGTGGTGGCGGGGCGCCAGTCCGGCGGGGCGCCGTAGTTGGGCGGCACCGAGTTCGGCTGCCCGGGCTGTGGGGCGGCCGGGGCCGGCCCGTTGGACCAGCCCTGGTTGTCGCCCTGCCCGTTGGGCGCAGGGGGGAACGCGGCGTTCGGGAACGGGGGCTGACCCGGGTACCCACCGTTCGGCCCGGGCTGCGGGAGCGGCCCGCCGTTCGGGCCCGGGGTGGGCAGCCCGTTGCCGGAGCCGCCCGGGTAGGAGCCCACCGGGGCCGGCTCGCGCACCGGGTCGGTGTGCGGCGGCCACGGCTCGCCGCGCTCCCGGGCCTGCTCGGCCGGGGTGAGGATCGGCGGCTTGTCCGACGGAGTCCGCCCGCCGAAGTCGTTGAACGCGGTGATCCGCGGCCGCTTCTCCACCCGGTCGAAGATGCGCTCCAGGTCTGTCCGGTTCAGCGTCTCCTTCTGCAGGAGCTCGAAGACCAGGTCGTCCAGGACGTCACGGTAGGTGTTGAGGATGTCCCACGCCTCGGTGTGCGCCGCCTCGATGAGCGCGCGCACCTCCTCGTCGATCTCGTGCGCGACCTCGAGGGAGTAGTCGGCCTGGTGACCCATCGAGCGGCCCAGGAACGGGTCGCCCTGGTCACGGCCGTAACGGACGGCACCTAGACGGGCGCTCATGCCGTACTCGGTGACCATCGCGCGGGCGATCTTGGTGGCCTGGTCGATGTCGGAGGAGGCACCCGTGGTGGGCTCGTGGAACACGAGCTCCTCAGCGGAGCGCCCACCCATCGCGAAGACCAGCCGCCCGATCATCTCCGAGCGGGTCATCAGGCCCTTGTCGTCCTCGGGGACGACGAGCGCGTGCCCGCCGGTCCGCCCGCGGGGCAGGATCGTCAGCTTGTACACCGGCTCGAGGTCCGGCATCGCCCACGCGGCGAGCGCATGCCCGCCCTCATGGTACGCGGTGATCTTCTTCTCCTGCTCCGAGATGATCTTGGACTTACGCCGGGGCCCGCCGACCACGCGGTCGACCGCCTCCTCCAGCGCCGCACCGTTGATCAGCGTCCCGTTCTCCCGGGCGGTGAGCAGCGCGGCCTCGTTGATGACGTTGGCCAGGTCGGCGCCCGACATCCCGACGGTGCGCTTGGCCAGCCCGTCGAAGTCGACGTCGCCGCTGAACGGCTTGCCCTTCGCGTGCACGCCGAGGATCGCCTTGCGCCCGGCCAGGTCGGGGGCACCGACCGGGATCTGCCGGTCGAACCGGCCCGGGCGCAGCAGCGCCGGGTCCAGGATGTCCGGGCGGTTCGTGGCCGCGATCAGGATGACGCCGCCACGGGCATCGAAGCCGTCCATCTCGACGAGCAACTGGTTGAGGGTCTGCTCGCGCTCGTCGTGACCACCGCCGAGACCGGCGCCGCGCTGGCGGCCGACCGCGTCGATCTCATCGACGAAGATGATGCAGGGGGCGTTCTGCTTGGCCTGTTCGAACAGGTCCCGCACCCGGGAGGCACCGACGCCGACGAACATCTCGACGAAGTCGGAACCCGAGATCGTGTAGAAGGGGACGCCCGCCTCGCCGGCGACCGCGCGGGCCAGCAGCGTCTTGCCGGTACCGGGCGGGCCGTAGAGCAGCACGCCCTTCGGGATCTTCGCGCCGAGTGCCTGGTAGCGAGCGGGGCTCTGCAGGAAGTCCTTGATCTCGTGCAGCTCCTCGACGGCCTCATCCGCGCCGGCGACGTCGCCGAACGTGGTCTTGGGCATGTCCTTGGACAGCTGCTTGGCCTTCGACTTACCGAAGGACATCACCCTGTTCCCGCCGCCCTGGGCGTTGTTCATCATCCAGAACAGGATGAGAAGCACCAGGCCCAGCGGGATCAGGTAGATCAGCATCGTGACCAGGAACGAGTCCTGGCGTACCGCGGTGTCGAACGTCGGATTGCTGCCGGCCTGCTGCAGCGAGGTGAAGATCTGGCCCGCCGCCTGGGCGGGGTACTGCGTGATGATCTGCGTCGAACCATCGACGGGGTTGTCGAGCGTGAGCCGGAGCCGCTGCTCCTTGTCCTCGACGAGCGCGTCCCTGACGTTGCCGTCGGCGATCTGCGCCAGCGCCGTCGACGTCGGGACCTGCGTGTAACCGCGGGTGTCGTCGAACAGCATGCCGAACGTGATGTAGATCAGGATCGCGGCGAGGATCCAGATCAGCGGGTTGCGGAGCAGACGCTTGCGGTCCATGCAGCTTCGGCCTGGTGGCCTTCACCCTCCCTGGAGAGATTCTCCGGCCGCGAACCGCGAACCGCGGATGCACGTGCCGGCCCCGAGTCCGCCAGGATAGCCGCCCCACGGTCGACCCGCGCCACGGCTCCGAACGGCGAACCCCGAGGTGGATACGTGTGAGCCAACGTCCGGACGACCGCCTGTGTTCCCCCGAGTGGCCGTCGCGGCCACGACACCGCTGCCGAAGGCTTGTCCCGTTATCCGAGACGATCACCGGAACGTGGGGTATCCCACCCGCCGGCATCGTCGTTAACAGCCGACGAGCGAGCATCGGACGGGCCCTCCGTCCGTGGCGGCGGGGGAGAACACATGAGTGTCAGGTCCGGGATGCGGCTGCGCGGGATCGCGGCGGCCGCCGTGACCCTGGGCGTGGTGGCCGCGGGGGCATTCGTACTGCCGGCCACCGCGACCGCCCAGCCCGTCGACGCGCAACCGGCCCAGGCCGCGACGTCCGACGACTGGGCCCCGGCCTCGTCCGCAACCATCCACCCCGGCGTGCTGACCGTCACCGAAGGCGGTGGGTCCTGCACCAGCAACTTCGTGTTCACCAGCGGAGACCGCGTCCTCCTCGGCCAGGCCGGGCATTGCGCCGGCACCGGGCAGGCCACGGAGACCAACGGCTGCGACTCCGGAACCATGCCGCTGGGCACGAAGGTCCAGATCACGGGCGCGAGCATGCCCGGCACGATGGTCTACAGCTCCTGGATCACCATGCAGGAGCGCGGGGAGACCGACCCGAACGCCTGCTCCTTCAACGACTTCGCGCTGGTCGAGATCGACCCGGCCGACGCCGGCAAGGTCAACCCGTCGGTGCCGTTCTTCGGGGGCCCGACGCGCATCAACACCGAAGGCCTGGCCCCCGGCGCCGAGGTCTTCTCCTACGGGAACTCGCCGCTGCGCCAGGGCATCAGCGCGCTCAGCCCGAAGGCGGGCGTCAACGCCGCCGAGGTCGGCGGCGGCTGGGGTCACGAGGTCTACACCGTCAGCCCCGGCGTCCCCGGTGACTCCGGCAGCGCCTACCTCGACGGCGAGGGCAGGGCGGTCGGCCTGCTGTCCACGCTCAACCTGGCACCGCTGCCGGTGAGCAACGGCCTCGCCGACATCGGCCGCGCGCTGGCCTACGCGAACGCCCACGGCGACGTCGGCTACATCGAGCTCGCCCTCGGGACCGAGGCGTTCACCAAGCTCCCCGCCGGAGTGCCGGCGACCGACGTCGCCCCGCCCGCGGGTCCGCCGCTCGGGGCCTGAGGCCCCGTCCCGCCCACCGTGCCCGGTGCCGCCTCCTGCGGCACCGGGCACGTCCGCGTCGGGGGCCGGGACCTCAGGCGTAGACGCTCGGGTCGAGCGTCCCGATGAACGGCAGGTCGCGGTAGCGCTCGGCGTAGTCGAGCCCGTAGCCGACGACGAACTCGTTGGGGATGTCGAAGCCCACGTACTTCACCGGGATGTCGACCCTCACCGCGTCGGGCTTGCGCAGCAGGGTGCACACCTGCAGCGAGGCCGGTCGCCGCGACTCGAGGTTCTTCAGCAGCCAGGACAGCGTCAGCCCGGAGTCGATGATGTCCTCGACGATCAGCACGTGACGCCCCGCGATGTCGCGGTCCAGGTCCTTGAGGATGCGCACCACGCCCGACGAGGAGGTCGACGACCCGTAGGAACTCACCGCCATGAACTCGAGCTGCACCGGCAACGGCAGCGCGCGGGCGAAGTCCGTCATGAACATCACAGCGCCCTTGAGGACGCCGACCAGCAACAGGTCCGAGCCCGGACCGGTGCCGGCGACGTCCTGCACGTAGTCACGCGCGACGAGATCGGCCAGCTCGGCCGTCTTGTCCCGGATCTGCTGCTCGGTGACCAGCACGGACGCGATGTCACCGTCGTACAAGCGGATGGCCTCCTCGAACGGGCCCGCCGAGCGCGGGCGGGGATCATGGTGGATCGCTACAGATCATCACTGATGATTACTGACGCGCGGGCCGGCGGGAGCCGGGTCCCGGCCGGGGAGACCCGGCCCGGCACACGATCAGCCTCCCACGCTCGCGGACCAGGTCCAACCCGCCGGGGAGAGCGGCCGCGCCCTGACCGCGCCACCGACCGACGAGGGCGTCGGCCGTGCGTAGGTGCCCGTCGGTGAGCTCTTTCACGCCTTTCGCGAGCAGCCAGCTGCGCAGCACCCGTCGGCGCACCGCGGGCGGTGCGGCGGCGAGCGGCTCGACGAGCAGGGCGGTGCTCCCACCGTCCTCGCCGTCCTCGCCGTCGCAGCGGGCCGCCGTCAGTAGCCGGCCGGCCCAGTCGTCGAGCGCGTCAACGTCCTCACGGAGCTGGGCAGCGGTCCGGGCCAGGGCCTCCGCAACACCCCCGGCCAGCACGTCCTCGAGCAGCGGCAGCACCTCGTGACGCAGCCGGGCCCGAGTGAAGCGCGGGTCGGCGTTGTGCGGGTCGTCCCAGACGGGCAGCCCCCCGGCCCGGCACGCAGCGCGGGTGACGGTACGGCGCACCCCGAGCAGGGGCCGCAGCCACGGAGCGTCCCAGGGGCGCATACCGGCGATCGAGCGCGGACCGGAGCCGCGGCCGAGTCCGAGCAGCACGGTCTCGGCCTGGTCATCGAGGGTGTGTCCCAGCAGAACGGGCGCGTCAGGGTGCGGGCGCGCGGCGGTGAGCGCGGCGTAGCGGGCCCGCCGCGCGGCGGCCTCGACGCCACCGGAGCCCGTCACGGTCACCGGGTGGACCGTCGCCGGGATGCCGCGTCCGGTCAGCAGGGCGGCCAGCTCGGCCGACCGGCGCCCGGATCCGTCTTGCAGGCCGTGGTCGACGACGGCGGCACGCACCCGGCCCGGGCACACGTCGTGCGCGGCGACGGCCAGGGCGAGCGAGTCGGCGCCACCGGAGCACGCCACGAGCAGCGGGGCGTCGCGGGCCGCCGGGGGTAGCTCCCGCAGCGCGGTGCGGACCGCTCGGCGGATCTCGGCGACCGCAGGGTCCGGCCGCACCCGGCCGGTCACCTCGAGTGCCGTCTCGCCCACGGGCACACCCTCACACTCGCCGATCACGGGAACAAGGGGGCTTGTCGATCTTGTTCGGCCGCCTTCCCGCCGTGATCACGGCTGGGCGCGGGGCGCAACGGGCTCATCCCACCCGGCGTAGCCAGGCCTGGGGCTCGGCGAGCTCGGCGCGGGTCGGCAGCGTCTCCGGCGCCGACCAGACCCGGTTGAACCCGTCCATCCCGATCTCGTCCACCACGGTCTTCGTGAAGGCCGAACCGACGGCGTACTGCTTCACCTTGGCCTCAACGCCGAGCAGCACGCGCAGCAGCCGGTCGAAGAGCCCCCCGCCGCGACGGCGGACGGTGAACCGGCTGCGGATCGTCGCGACGCTGGGCACCACGTCGGGGCCGGCGGCGTCCATGACGTGGTCGGCGTGGCCCTCGAGCAGGGTGGTGAGGGCGAGCAGCCGGTCGAGCACCGCGCGCTGCTCGGGGCCCTGCAGCAGCTCGACCAGAGCGAGCGAGTCGCCGCGGGCATCCCGCAACCCCCGCAGCGCTTCGGGCAGCCGCTGGAGCAGCGAGCCGCCGGCGGTGTCGGAGATCGAGAGGAACCGCCCGATCTCCCGGGCGAAGTAGTCGCGCAACCACGGCACGGCGGTGAACTGCAGCCGGTGGGTGGCCTCGTGCAGGCACACCCACAGGCCGAAGTCGACGGCCGGGACGTCCAGGGCGCGCTGCGCGGCGTGCACGTTCGGCGCCACCAGCAGCAGACGCCCGTTGCCGTCCGCTCCGCCGAAGGGGTCGTACTGGCCGAGCACCCGGCCACCGAGGTAGGCGAGCACCGTGCCGACCTGCAGGCCGGCGGTGGTGCCGGTGACCGAGCGGGCCAGTTTCGGGGTCCGCGGCAGCCTGGCCCCGGCCGTCAACGCGGCCATCCCGTCGACCGCGGCGGCCGCCCACGCCGGGCGGTCGACCACATCGGCGGGCAGCAGCGCCAGGCCGGCGCCCAGACCGGTCACCGTGCGCACGTGCCCTTCGGCGACGGCCGCGTCGGATCGCAGCCGGCCCACGAGCTCCTCCGCGTCCGGCCGGCTCACCGGTGGCCCCGCCGGGACCAGCCGGGCGGCGGTGCGGCGCGCGAGCTCCCAGTTCACCGGGAGACCGCGGTCGGTGGCGTCGCTGTCGGGTCCGGTGCCGTTCACCGGGACGGGCGCGGCGGGGTGGGTCGGTCGCGGCTGCACCCGCCCCACGCTACGCACTCAGCGGCAGCCGCAACGGCTCAATGCCGCGGCGATCGTGTCCAGCCGGGGGCGGACGGTGGCCGGGGACTCACCGTTGGAGATCAACGCGAACACCAGCAGCCTGCCGTCGGCGTTGGTGACCACTCCGGCGAGGCTGCTCACCCCGGTCAGGGTGCCCGTCTTCGCCCGGACCACGCCCCGGCCGTCGTCGGAGTTCGACGTGCCGAACCGGCTGTCCAACGTGCCGTCCCCGCCCGCCACCGGCAGCCCGGTCAGGATCGGGCGCAGGAACTGGGTGTCACGGGCCCCTTGCGCCGGGGCGGCCGCGGTGGCGAGCAGCGCGCCGAGCAACCGGGCCGGTACCCGGTCGGCGGTCGACAGCCCGCTGCCGTCGACCATGACCGCGCCGGACGGGTCGAACCCGGCCTGCGACAGCGCGGCGAGCACCTGTGCGGCCGCGCCGGTGAACGACGGGTCGCCACCACGGACGATGGCGACCTCGCGGGCCAGCGCCTCGGCGAGCACGTTGTCGGAGGTCCGCATCAGGTGCTCGACCAGGTCCGAGATCGGCGCCGAGGCGACCGAGCCGAGCACGGTGGCGCCGGGGACGGCGACTCCCTCGTCGACCGTGCTCGCGCCCAGCTCCTCGGCCAGCGCCCGGCCGGCGGTCAGCGCGGGCTGCGTGACGCGCGGGCCGTCCTGCAGCGACGGGTCCTCGCGGCCGCCGTCGAGCATCAGCGGCACGATCGGGGCGACGTACCCTCCGGGCACGTCCGCGGGTTGCCAGCCCTGCGCCAGCGTCGGTCCCGTGTAACGACTGGTGTCGACCAGCACCGTGCGGATCCGGCCCGGTACCGCCTTGCGCACCTCGGTGACGAGCTCGTCGAGCCGGCTCGGCACCGGATAGACCGAGTCCTGCCCCTCCGGCAGCGCGGTCAGCGTCGGGTCGCCGCCCCCCACCAGGATCACGGTGTCCGGCGTGGGCCCGGCCACCACCTTCGTGTACAGCCGCTCGGTGGGGTTGAGCGACAGCAGGGCCGCCGCGGCGGTGAGCAGCTTGCTCGTCGAGCCGGGCACGAGCGACCGTTCCGGTGACCGCTGCCACAGTGTGTCCGCCGAGGCCGGATCGACCACGACCCCGGCGAACTCGCCGAGGGCCGAGGACCGCGCCAGCGGATCGAGGACGCCGCTCAGCCCCATGGACGTGGGCAGCGGTGCCGCCGTGGCGAGCGGGCCCAGCACGGGGACGGGGGCGGGCAGCTGGGCATCGGCCTGCCGCTGACTGCTCAGCCCCAGGTCGGAGACCAGGGACGGCGCGCTCAGCGCAACCGCGCTGCCGGTCGCCGCGGCCATCAGGAGGACCACGAGAACGGCGAGCGCGCGCCGGAACCCGCGCCCGGGAACGCGGAACGTATCGCCGATGCGCCGCCCGAAACCCACCCTGCCTCCCGCTCGATTGCACACCGCACCAGCGGTGACGCGGGCGCGGCAGGGTCGGCCGGTCATGACCGCCCGGATGCGGTCCCCCACACTAGAGGTAGGCGCCGACGCCGGTCGCCCGACCGGCATCGGTTCTCCCAGCCCGTTCCCGATCACCAGGAGCAGCGTCAGTGGACTTCGACGTCACCATCGAGATCCCCAAGGGCGGTCGCAACAAGTACGAGGTGGACCACGAGACCGGCCGCATCCGGCTCGACCGGACCCTCTTCACGGCCACCCAGTACCCCGCCGACTACGGCTTCATCGAGGACAGCCTCGGAGAGGACGGTGACCCGCTGGACGCCCTCGTCCTCGTGCAGGAACCGACGTTCCCCGGCTGCCTGATCCGGTCCCGCGCGATCGGGATGTTCCGGATGAAGGACGAGAAGGGCGGCGACGACAAGGTCCTGTGCGTCCCGTCGGACGACCCGCGCCAGGAACACCTGCGCGACATCCACCACCTGCCCGAGTTCGACCGGGCCGAGATCCAGCACTTCTTCGAGATCTACAAGACGCTCGAGCCGGGCAAGAGCGTCGAGGGCGCGACCTGGGTGGGCCGGGCCGACGCCGAGCGCGAGATCAAGGTGTCGTGGGAGCGGGCCAAGGAGGCCAAGGAGTCCGGCGCCGGGCACTGACCCGCCGCGCCGCCCGGCGCCGGTTCGCCGGCGCCGGGCGGCGGCCCGGACACACCCTGCCCGGCCGGTCCTACTCGGGGGCGCGGCGCGCGTCCACACCCGACTGCGTGCGCAGCGGGACCTCCTTCATGGCGATGACGCAGACCAGCCCGACGACCAGCACCGCCGCGCCGATCAGGAACACCAGGCTCATCGATCCGGCGAACCCTGCGAGGATCGGCCGGGCGAGCCGCGGGTCGGCCACCGACAGGAACGACGAGTCGTCGAGGGACACCGGGGTGCCGCTGCGCAGCGCGCCGAGCACCGGCTCGTTGACCGGGTCGGAGGTCACCGCCGGGTCGGCCAGCGCGGCCTGGAACCCGGGGTCGCCGGCGGCGGAGCGGAAGTTGTCCGCGATCCGATCGGGCAGCGTGCTGAACAGGATCGACAGGAACACCGCGGTGCCGAGCGTGCCGCCCATCTGCCGGAAGAACGTCGCCGACGCCGTCGCCACGCCCATGTCCTTCGGTGGCATCGCGTTCTGCACGGCCAGGGTGAGCGGCTGCATGTTGGCGCCGAGGCCCCACCCGAACACGACCATGTAGACGGCGGTCTGCCAGAACGGCGTGTCCACGTCGACGCGGGTGAACAGCAGCAGCCCGACGATCATCAGCGTGAGTCCGACGATCGGCCAGATCTTGTAGCGCCCGGTCCGGGAGATCAGCTGACCCGAGAAGATCGACATCGACATGATGCCCAGCACCAGCGGCAGGGTGAGCAGCCCGGCCTCGGTGGGCGTCGCGCCCTTGACGATCTGCAGGTACAGCGGCAGCAACGCGATCCCGCCGAACATGCCCAGGCCGGCGACGAACGCGGCCCCCGAGCCCCAGCTGAATACGCCCGAGCGGAAGAACCGCAGCGGCAGCAGCGCGTCCTCACCGATGCGCCGCTCGGCCAGCAGGAACGCCAGCAGCCCGACGCCGCCGATCACGTAGCAGGTGATCGACCGCCCGGAGTCCCACTCCCAGGTCCGGCCCTGCTCGGCGACGATCAGCAACGGGACCAGACCGACCGTGAGCGCGAGCGCACCCGGCCAGTCGATCCGGTGGTCACGGCGGGTGTGCGGGACGTTGAGCACCTTCGAGACCACGAACAGCGCGAGGATCCCGAGCGGGACGTTGATCAGGAAGACCCAGCGCCAGCCGCTGATGCCGAGGAGCTCGGCCCGGCCCGCGAAGAACCCGCCGGCGACCGGTCCCAGGACGCTGGAGGTACCGAACACGGCGACGAAGTAGCCCTGGTACCTGGCCCGCTCCCGCGGCGCAACGATGTCGCCGATGATGGTCAGCGCCAGCGAGAACAGGCCGCCCGCACCGAGGCCCTGCAGCGCCCGGAACGCCGCCAGCTGGTACATCGTGGTGGCGAACGTGCAGGCCACCGATCCGATCACGAAGATCCCGATCGCGGTGAGGAACAGCGGCTTGCGGCCGTAGAGGTCGGACAGCTTGCCGTACAGCGGCGTCGTGATCGTCGCGGTGATCAGGTACGCGGTGGTGGCCCAGGCCTGCAGGCTGAGGCCGTCGAGATCGTCGGCGATGGTCCGGATCGAGGTCGCGACGATCGTCTGGTCGAGCGCGGCCAGGAACATGCCGACCATGAGCCCGGCGAGGATCGTCAGGATCTGCTTGTGGCTCAGCGAGGGCGAGATCGTCGCGGCGGCCGGGCCGCCACCGCCCGCCGCGGGCGCGGGCATCGGGCTGCCCTCACGACCGGTCCGCGGCGGTGACGTCGGCGCCACCTCCGGGCCCCGGGTCAGCGGAACGTGACCGGTAGTTCTCGAAGTCCGTGGTGAAGCGGGCGAGCAGCGCGGCCAGGTGCTGCCGATCCGACGGCGACCAGTGCGCGATCATCGCGGCGATCTTCTCGTTACGGAGCTTGCGGTTCTCCTCGAAGACCCGGCGACCCTCGTCGGTGGCGGCGAGCAGGGTGGCGCGGCCGTCCGCGGGGTCGGCCCTGCGCTCGACGAGGCCGAGCCGGACCAGGTGCCCGATCTGGCGGCTGACGGTCGACGGGTCGGAGTGCACCGCCTCGGCCAGGGCACTGGACCGGTGTGGCCCGTCGTTCACCAGGTGGACGAGCAGGTGGTACGTCGCACGCTCGACGGCGTCCGGGTGCTCGGCCTGGTACTGGGCGTACGCGCGCTCGAGAAGCCGGATGAGACGGATGAGCTCGGTGCCGATCCGGTCGGCGCCGGCGAGATCCGCTTCCTCCCCGGTTCCTTCCTGGCGGGGCACGGCGAGCCCCTCTCGATCGACGATCCGGATGAGCGCATGACTCATGCAAGCAGTTGGCGCATGCAAGCACGAGCGGGTCCGGACGGCAAGTCGACCCCTGGTCCGCGCGCAGGGCGCGGACGGCTCAGCTCACGGGGTCGCCCGCCGGGCCGAGCGCGGCCCACCCCGCCGCCGTCAGGCCTGCCGGGCCGGGCGACGATCCCGCCCCCGGTACGGCCAGCAGCCCGGCCTCGATCAGCCGGCGGGCCGCGGCGAAGTCGGCGCACGGGAGGCCGTCGATCAACAGCACGGGCTCACACCGCACGCTCAGGGCGCAGCGGCCGTCGGCCACCGCACGCAGCAGCGCGACATCGCGTCTGGTCAACATGTGCGCCGTAGCGCTGGACATCCCGACTCCCCTCGGCGGACAACGCCTACCCGAGACATCGCCTGCCGAGGGGAATGTGTTTCAGGACATACGGCCCCGAACGGACGAACGAGCGCTCAGGCCGCCCGCTCGAACAGCGCGGCGAGGCCCTGACCACCGCCGATGCACATCGTCTCGAGCCCGTAGCGGGCGTCGCGACGGACCATCTCCCGGGTCAGCGTGGCCAGGATCCGCCCGCCGGTGGCCCCGACCGGGTGTCCCAGCGAGATCCCCGAGCCGTTGACGTTCATCCGCTCGAAATCGGTCGGCGTGAAGCCCCACTCCCGGGTGCAGGCCAGCACCTGCGCGGCGAACGCCTCGTTCAGCTCGATCAGGTCCACGTCCTTGAGAGCGACCTCCGCCGCGTCCAGCGCCCGCGCCACCGCGGGCACCGGGCCGATCCCCATCGTCTTCGGCGGCACCCCGCCGACACCCCACGACACCAGCCGCGCCAGCGGTCGCAGCCCCAGCTCCTGCGCTTTCGCCGGGTGCGTGACGACGCAGATCGCCGCACCGTCGTTCTGCCCGCTGGCGTTGCCCGCGGTGACGGTGGCCTCCGGGTCGTCGCGGCCCAGGATCGGGCGCAGCGTGGCGAGCTTGTCCAGCGAGGAGTCCGGCCGGATGTGCTCGTCGCGGTCGACCACGGTGTCGCCCTTGCGGCCCTTCACCGTGACCGGCACGATCTCCGCGGCGAACCGGCCCGCCTCGGTCGCCGCGGCCGCCCGGTGGTGGGAGCGGACGGCGAACTCGTCCTGCTCCTCACGCGGGATCGAGTACTCCTTGCGGAGGTTCTCCGCGGTCTCCAGCATCCCGCCGGGCACCGGGAAGTTGACCCCACCGGCGGTGACCCGGCCGCGGGCCAGGGCGTCGTGCAACATCACCCCGGGCCCACCCTTGGCCCCCCAGCGCATCCCGGTGGAGTAGAACGGCGCATTGCTCATCGACTCCGCACCACCGGCCAGCACCACCTCCGACGCCCCGGCCTGCACCTGCATCGCCGCGTAGATCACCGCCTGCAGCCCGGACCCGCAGCGCCGGTCGATCTGCAACCCGGTGGCCGTCACCGGCAGGCCGGCGTCCAGGGCCGCGACCCGGCCGATCGCCGGCGCGTCCATCGTCGGGTAGCAGTGACCGAGCAGCACGTCGTCGACCGACCCGGCCGGCAGGCCGGTGCGCTCCAGCAGCGCCTTGATGACCGTGGCCGCCAGCTCGTGGGCCGGCACGTCGCGCAACGAGCCGCCGAACCCACCGACCGGGGTCCGCAGCGGCTCGCAGATGACCGCATCACGCATTCGGTGTCCTCAGATGTAGTAGCGCAGCAGGCTCTCGGCCACGAGGGCAGGCCGCTCGGAGCCCTCGATCTCAACGGTCACCTTGTTCGTCACCTGGACCCCGCCACTGACGTCGGCGACGTCGAGCAGCTCGATGCTGCCCCGGATCCGGCTGCCGACCGGCACCGGGGAGGTGAACCTCACCTTGTTGAGCCCGTAGTTGATGGTCATCTTGACGTTGTCGACCTTGTAGATCTGCCCACCGATGACGGGAATCAGCGACAGCGTGAGGAAACCGTGCGCGATCGTGGTGCCGAACGGGCCGTCCTCGGCCTTCCCGGCGTCGACGTGGATCCACTGGTGATCGCCGGTCGCGTCGGCGAAGGTGTCGATCTGGGACTGGTCGACGGTGATCCACTCGCTCTGGCCGATCGTCGATCCCTTGGCCTCGCGCAGGTCATCCACACCGTTGAAGACGCGCATTCGCAACCTCTCACCCGTCGGGTCCGGCCGGACCGCGACGGCCCGCCCGGGACAGCACTCTCAGCTCCGGTCACCCTGCCATACGGCGGGGCCGGGACGGGTCCCGCGCGGACCCGCGGCAGTCACCGATGCAGTGCCGACTCGTTGCACCGCAGGCGGACGTCGGCCCGGGGCCGGGGTCCGGTTGGGGGGCGGGCGCGGACCGGGCCCGCCCCCCACCATCACGGGGGAACCTCCATCCGGCGACGAGGCCCCCTGGGCACTATCGTGCCCCGCGGAGATCGAGGTGTCGGGACGGGGCAGATGACCACCCTTGTGATGGGCTCCACCATCCGGTGCGCGGATGGGCCGTCATGAGCGGTGCGACCGGCATGGTGCACGAATGCGTCCTCTACTCCACGGCCGACCAGCTCGCCGACCAGCTCGTTCCCCGGGTGCGCACAGCACTGGCGGCCGGTGAACCCGTGGTGGCGGTCCTGGGCGAGGGCGGCCGGGCCGCTCTCGCCGACGCACTCGGCCCCGACGCGAATGCCGTGCAGTTCCACGACCCGGCCCGGGTGCACAGTGTCCCGGCCTTCACCGTCGCGGTCCGCTGGGCCCGGCTGACGAAGCGGCTCGAGAACCCCGCCGGCCGCACCACCGTGGTCAGCCAGCATGTCGAAGGCCTGCCGCAGTGCGATCCGGGCCACTGGGCCCGGCTGGACGCTGCGCTGAACGTCGCGCTGCACGGGCTGCCCATCACCATGCTGTGCCTGTACCCCGACCACGGTGACGTGCTGCCCGGGGCTCGCTCGACGCACCGCACGCTGCTCACCGACGGCCACTCGGCGCCCAGCGACGCCTACCGTGATCCACAGGACGTCGTCGCGGAGTACCCGCCCCCGCCGCCGCCCGACCTCGGCCCACCCGATGCCGAGCTCGGATTCGACCTCACCGGGCTGTCGGCGGTGCGACACCTGGTGGCGTCGATGTCGGCACCGATCGGGCAGGCCCCGGAGCGGATCGCCGATCTCGTGCTCGCCGTCAACGAGATCGCCAGCAACAGCGTCGAGCACGGCGCCGGATCCGGCCGGTTGCGGCTGTGGACCACCCCGGCGGGCATCACCGCCGAGATCTACGACACGGGCCGGATGACCGTGCCGTTCCCCGGCATCGTCGCACCGCCGCCGTCCGGTGAGCGCGGCCGCGGGCTCTGGCTGGCCTCCGAGCTGTCCGACGTCCTGCAGGTCTGGAGCGACTCCGACGGCACGGTGGTCCGGGTGTTCATGGAGCGGGACGGCTCATAGCGGCGCCGGCGGGCACGGTCACGGTGAGCCCGCGGGTCACGATCTCGCTGCGCCTGCTGCTGTCGCGCCGCTGCGCCGTGCAGGATGTCCGGGTGGATCCCGTCGAACGGTTCAGGGCTCTGGTCAACGAACCGGAACCGGCGCTCGACGAGGCCGCGCTCGCCCTGGCCGCAGGCGCCGACCCCACCCTCGACCCGGCGCGCTGGCTCGCCGAGCTCGATCGGCTGGCCAAGGGGATCGGCACCCTCGACGAGCTCGTGCGGCGGCTGTTCGTCGAGCAGGCGTTCGTCGGCAACACCGCGGACTACTACGACCCGCGCAACTCCCTGCTGCCGCATGTGCTGACCCGCCGGACCGGCATCCCGATCACCCTCGCGGTGGTGTGCATCGAGGTCGGGCGGCGCGCCGGGATCGGGCTGGAGGGCGTGGGCATGCCCGGACACTTCCTGGTCCGCGCCCCCGGCACCGAGCGCTACCTGGACGTCTTCGCCGGCGGGCGGTCCCTCGACGCGGCCGGCTGCGAGGCACGGTTCCGGGCGGTCACCGGGGCCGGCGCCGAGGTGGCCTTCGGGCCGCATCTGCTCGCGCGCACCACCACCCGCGGCATCCTCACTCGGATGCTCGAGAACCTGCGGTCGATCTACCGGGAGCAGGCCCGGCCCGCCGACCTGGAGTGGGTCCTGAGGATGCGGCTGACGTTGCGCCACGAGGGCCCGCCGCTGATCATCGAGCTCGCCCGGACCCAGGGTGAGCAGGGCCGGTGGCTCGACGGGGCGCGGCTGATCGACCGCTACGTGGCCGATGCGGAGGCGAACCCCCGCTCCGGTCTGAACGACGATCAGCTCGACGAGCTGCGGGCCGCCTCGCGTTCGCTGCGGGCGCACCTGAACTGAGTCACGGCGCCGGGCCGGAGTGGGAGAGATCTCGGCCACACCCGCCGTCCATCCGGCTCACCTACGGTGGAGCGGTGGCCTCCTCCCGCCGACTGCGCGCACTGATCACCAACGACGACGGCATCGACTCGCCGGGGCTGTGGGCCCTCGCCGCGGCAGCGCGGGACGCCGGCCTCGACGTCGTCGTGGCGGCCCCGCACACCGACGCGAGCGGGGTCGGCGCCTCGGTGCTGTCGGTCCGCGACGGCAACCGGACCGCGGTGCACCCGCGCGAGCTGCCCGGCCTCCCCGGGATTCCGGCCTACGCGGTGGAGGGGCACCCGGCGTTCATCGTGCACGCGGCCGGGCGAGGCTGGCTGGACCCGCAGCCGGACGTCGTCCTGTCCGGGATCAACCTCGGCGCCAACGTGGGCCGCGCCATCCTGCACTCGGGCACCGTCGGCGCGGCCCTCACCGCGGGGCTGCACGACTGGTACGGGTTGGCCGTCTCGCTCGACACCGGACTGAGCGTGCCCGAGGACCCGCGCTGGGAGGCGCCGGTGCACCTGCTGCCCACGGTGCTCGACCTGCTCCTGGCCGAGGCACCCGGGACGGTCTTCTCGCTGAACGTGCCGGACCGTCCCGTCGACGAGCTCGGCGAGCTGCGCGAGGCCCGGCTGGCCCGATTCGGAGCCGTGCAGGTACGCGTCGTGCATCGTGACGGTGATCCGCACGGGGCGTTGCACGCCAGCGTGAGCGAGCCGCAGGCCGGGCCCGAGCCCGGCTCGGATGTCGCGTTGCTCGCGGAGGGTCACCCCACCCTCACCGCACTGCGGTCCGTGCAGGACCAACCGGGGGTGCCGCTGCCACGCTCCGCAACCGCCGACCTGAGCAGCTGACAGCCGTCCGACCCGTCCGGCCCAGCGCGCGCCCGCGGGCGGTGGGGCGGAGGTGAACCGTGTGACGCGAGTGACCCCCGGATCGAGTGTGATGAGCGCCACCGTGCACGATCTGTCAATGCGTGATGGTGACAGCCGCTCCGAATGGGCGACCAACTTCTCCCGGACCGTCGCCGACGAGACCCGGCACGGTGTGCGGTCCGGGGCCATCACATGGGCCGAAGCAGATGAGCTGCTGGCCCGGCTACGGGTGCTGGTCGACCAGGCCCTGGACTTCACGCCCCAGTTCAGCTGACCGCACGCCGGCGTCCGTCAGTGCACGTCGGCACCGGTGAGCAGCTCCTCGAGCCGGTCGGCGATCTCGACGACCAGCCGGAACGGGCGCTCGAAGGCGGACAGGTTGGAGTCCTCGAGCGGGATCGAGTGCCGGAACACCGCGACGCCGTCGGTCGCTGCGACGCCGCCGACGACGGACTCGCCGGCCAGATCCAGCAGCCGGGGCAGGTCGATGTCGGCGACCCGGGCCACCGGCGAGGCGATCTGCGCCCAGGGGTGCCCGTCATCACCGATGACCTGCCGCACCACGACCAGCTGTGTCCGCTCACCCGTCGTGGGGAGGTTGAACCACAGCTCCCCCTCGCGCTGGCGCATGACCTCGTACCGCATCCGCACGTAGGACACCAGATCATCCCAGCTGGCCACGTCGGCTCCTCCCACTCGTCGGGCGGACCGTACCGCGCCCGGATCAGCTCGTACGGTACGAGGTCAGCAACTGGTCGACCGGAGCGTGGTCGTCGGTGAGGACCGCCGCGTCGCCGGCGAAGCGGCGGGTGGCGGCGGGATCGAGGACCGCACCGGGCTCGCCGGCGGCAGCGAGCCGGGCCTCCAGAGCCGCCCGGTCGAGCTCGCGGTCGGAGGCGACGAGCACCGCGTTGCCGCCACCACCGGGCGCGAGCTGGTCGGGCCGGATGAGCACCACGACGTGGCCGAACCGGTCGACGGCGGTGGCCGTGACCGCCCGCAGCAGCAGCTGCGGATCGTTGTCGATCACGTTGAGGACGTAGAGCCCGCCCGGGCGCAGCACCCGCCGCACCTCGTCGTCGAACTCCGCGGTGGTCAGGTGCCACGGCACCGAGCGCGCGCCGAAGGCGTCGCCGACCACCAGATCGACCGAGGCGTCGGGCACCTCGGCCAGTGACGTCCGGGCGTCGCCGACACGCACGGTCAGATCGGGGACGGTGTCCACGCCCAGGCTCCGTCGCCCGAGGTCGACCACGCCCGCGTCGACCTCCAGCACGGTCGACGCGCTGCCCGGGCGGGTCGCCGCGAGCCAGCGGGGCATCGTGAAGCCACCTCCGCCCAGGTGCACGGCCCGCAGCGGCGCGCCGGCCGGGAACGCCGTGTCCACGGCGGCGGCGAAGCGCCGGGCGTAGGCGAAGTCGAGATGGGTGGGGTCCGCGAGGTCGACGTAGGAGTGCCGAAGGTCGTCGAGCACCAGCACCCGGCCGTTCACCCGTTCCGGATCGGACTCGACGCGGGCACAGTAGTAGACGGTGTCGACGTGGCAGCGACCCGGCACGAAGACCAGCGCGATCCCCAGCACGAGCGCGAACGTCGAGCCCGTCACCACGGCAGGGCGGGTGCGGACGGCCGCGGTGGGCACGGCGAGCAGCAGGCACGTCACCGCGGTGACGACGAGGATGACGGTCACCGGGAAGAAGGTGACGAGCACGAACCCGGTGAGGAACGTCCCGGCCAACGAACCCAGGGTGCCCGCCGCCGACAGCGATCCGATGACCGCCCCGGAGCCCTCCAGGCCGGAGAGCCGGGCCCGGGTGACGGCCGGGGTGACCATGGCCAGCGCCGTCACCGCGACGAGCGTCGACACCGCGACGAGCAGCACCGCGGCGTAGGGCCCCGGGCCGAGGACCGGGCCGAACAGCCGGACCAGCGGGCGCACCGCCAGCACCCCGAGCCCGCCGACGACCAGTGCCCCCGCGGCGACCCGGCGGGGCGGGAGCACATCGGCCCACCGGCCGCCGAGCGCGGCGCCGGCAGCGATCCCGGCCAGCGCGACGCCGATCACCGCCGTCGTCGACTCCAGGGTCAGCCCGACATACGGCGCGACGAGGCGGGTCGCCAGGGTCTCCACGACCAGGATCGCCGCCCCGCTGACGAGGACGACGATTCGGGCCAATAGGGCGTTCACCCCACCATCCTCGTCGCGTCCGGGCTCCGCCGCACACACGGGTGCGGGCGGCGGGACGGTTCCGCTACAGCCCGAGCTGGCGCGCGATCAGCATCTTCTGCACCTCGGAGGTGCCCTCGCCGATCTCCAGGATCTTGGCGTCGCGGTAGAACCGGCCGACCGGGTACTCGTTCATGAACCCGTACCCGCCGAAGACCTGGGTGGCATCACGCGCGTTGTCCATCGCCGCGTTCGAGGAGACGAGCTTGGCGATCGCCGCCTCCTTCTTGAACGGCTCGCCCTTCAACATCTTGTCGGCGGCCGCGTAGTAGGCCAGCCGCGCGGTGTGCGCCCGGGCCTCCATGTCGGCGATCTTGAACTGGATCGCCTGGTAGGAACCGATCGGGTTGCCGAACGCCTCCCGCTCCTGGGCGTAGGGCACCGACTCGTCGACGCAGCCCTGGGCCAGCCCGACGCTCAGCGCCGCGATCGCGACCCGGCCCTCGTCCAGGATGGACAGGAACTGGGCGTACCCACGGCCGCGCTCGCCGAGCAGGTTCGAGGCCGGGACGCGGCAGTCGTCGAAGAACAGCTCACGGGTGTCGGATGCGTTCCAACCGACCTTCGAGTACTTCTCCGAGACCGTGAAGCCCGGCGTTCCCGCCGGCACCATGATCGCGGAGATCTCCTTCTTGCCGCCCTCGCGCTCACCGGTGATCGCGGTGACCGTGACGACCGAGGTGATGTCGGTGCCGGAGTTCGTGATGAACGCCTTGGAGCCGTTGATCACCCACTCGTCGCCCTCCAGCCGGGCGGTGGTCCGGGTGGCGCCGGCGTCGCTGCCACCGCCGGGCTCGGTCAGCCCGAACGCGCCGAGCTTCTCCCCGGCGGCCAGCGCCGGCAGCCACTGCGCCTTCTGCTCGTCGTTGCCGAAGCGGTAGATCGGCATCGCGCCGAGCGAGACACCCGCCTCCAGCGTGATCGCGACCGAGGAGTCGACCCGGGCGAGCTCCTCCAGCGCGAGGCACAGCGCGAAGTAGTCGCCGCCCATGCCGCCGTGCTCCTCGGCGATCGGCAGGCCGAACAGGCCCATCGCGCCCATCTTCTTCACCAGGTCGTACGGGAACGCGCCGCGCTCGTAGAAGTCGCCGATGACCGGGGCGACCTCCTTGCGCGCGAAGTCCTCGACGGTGGCCCGCAGCGCGGCGTGCTCCTCGCTCAGTTCGAGATCCAGAGGCATCTGCTGTCACTCCTCCCCGGAGGTTGATCCGGAAGCTGCTTCGACTGCTTCGACTGCTTCGACGACCAGGAGCACCGCGTCCTTGGCGACGGTCCCGCCCGCGCGGGCCCTCAGCTCGCGGACCACCCCGTCGACGGGGGCCGTGAGCACGTGCTCCATCTTCATCGCCTCGACGACGACGAGCCGGTCGCCGGCGGCGACCCGTTGACCCTCGGTGACCTCGACGACGGTCACCGTGCCGGGCATCGGGGACAGCACCGGCCCGCCGGCGCCCTCCTCCGCATGCCGGGCGGCCTCGAGCGGTTCCTGCTCGCGGACGGCCCAGGAGCGACCGTCGCGCGCGAGCCAGAGCGTCGCGCCGTCCTGCGCGTAGGCGTAGCGGCGGGTGACGCCGCCGAGGGAGACCGCCAGCGCGCCGTCGACGAACCGGGCCGACGCGGGCACCGGCTCGCCGTCACCGATCAGGACCTCGGCGTCCCGGGCCCGGCCGCGGACTCCGACCTCGACCGGCTCGTGCCCGGAGACGAGCATCCGCCAGGTCGTCGCCGCGGGCCCGCCGATGCGCCAGCCACCCGGCACGTCGAACGGGTCGACGACGGGGCCGGCGGGCTCGAGATGCAGCAGGGCGTGCAGGGCGGCGGCGGCGGGCACGTCGTCGGGCAGGTCCGCCACCACGAGCGCGCCGGCACGACGGCCGACCAGTCCGGTGTCCAGGCGCGCGGCGCGGACGTCGTCGTCGGCGAGCAGCGCGCGGAGGAAACCGGTGTTCGTGCCCAGGCCGAGCAGGACGGTGTCGCGCAACGCGGCGTCGAGGCGGCGCAGGGCCTCACCCCGGTCGGCACCGTGGGCGATGACCTTGGAGAGCATCGGGTCGTAGTCGGAGCCGATGACGCCACCGGGCAGGACGCCCGAGTCGATGCGGATCCCCGGGCCTGCCGGCTCGTGCAGCGCGAGGATCCGCCCGCCGGTGGGCAGGAAGCCGGCCGCGGGGTCCTCGGCGTAGACGCGGACCTCGACGGCGTGCCCGGTGAGCGTCACGTCGCGCTGGGCGATCGGGAGCCGTTCCCCGGCGGCCACCCGCAGCTGCAGCTCGACCAGGTCGAGCCCGGTGACGAGCTCGGTGACCGGGTGCTCGACCTGCAGCCGGGTGTTCATCTCCATGAAGAAGAACTCGTCCGGGGAGTCGCTGCCCACGATGAACTCGACGGTGCCGGCCCCGGTGTAGCCGACGGCGCGGGCCGCCTCGACCGCCGCCGCGCCCATCCGCTCCCGCTGTTCGGGCGTGAGCAGCGCGGACGGCGCCTCCTCGACGATCTTCTGGTGCCGGCGCTGCAGGCTGCACTCGCGCTCGCCGAGGTGGACCACGTTGCCGTGGCGGTCGGCCATCACCTGGATCTCGATGTGCCGCGGGGTGGTGACGAGCCGCTCGACGAGCAGCGTGTCGTCGCCGAAGGAGCCCCGGGCCTCCCGGCGGGCGCTCGCGATGGCATCGGCGAGACCCTCCGGGGAGTGCACCTCCCGCATGCCCTTGCCGCCGCCACCCGCGGAGGGCTTGAGCAGCACGGGGTAGCCGACCTCGGCAACCGCCGAGGCGAGCTCGTCGTCGGAGAGCCCGGCGCCGTCGGATCCGGGCACCACGGGCACCCCGGCCTTGGCCACGGTCTGCTTGGCCCGGATCTTGTCGCCCATCGCCTCGATCGCCGAGGCGGGCGGCCCGACGAACGCGATGCCCGCGTCCTCGCACGCCGCGGCGAACGCGGTGTTCTCACTCAGGAAGCCGTAGCCGGGGTGGATGGCCTGGGCGCCGGTGGCCTTCGCGGCCTCGATCACGGCGGGGATCGACAGGTAGCTCTGCGCGGCCGCGGCCGGCCCGATGCGCACGGCGACGTCGGCCTCGGCGACGTGCCGGGCGTGCGCATCGGCGTCGCTGTAGACGGCGACCGAGCGGACGCCCATGGCACGCAGCGTGCGGATCACCCGGACCGCGATCTCGCCGCGATTGGCGATCAGGACGGTGTCGAACATTCCTGCTCCCCTCACATCCGGAAGACGCCGAAGGCGGGATCGGCGAGCGGGGCGTTGGCGGCCGCGGACAAGGCGAGCCCGAGGACGGTGCGGGTGTCGGCGGGGTCGATCACGCCGTCGTCCCAGATCCGGGCCGTCGAGTAGTAGGGGTGGCCCTGGTGCTCGTACTGCGCCCTGATCCGGTCCTTGAACTCCTCGTCGGACTCGCCGTTGCCGTTGCCGCGGACCGTGGAGAGCACCGTCGCGGCCTGCTCACCGCCCATCACCGAGATCCGGGCGTTGGGCCACATGAACAGGAACCGGGGCGAGTACGCGCGCCCGCACATCGAGTAGTTCCCGGCGCCGAACGACCCACCGATGATCACGGTGAACTTCGGGACCCGGGTGGAGGCCACCGCGGTGACCATCTTCGCGCCGTTGCGCGCGATGCCGCCGGCCTCGTACTCGCGGCCGACCATGAACCCGGAGATGTTCTGCAGGAACACCAGCGGGATGCCGCGCTGGTCGCACAGCTCGATGAAGTGCGCGCCCTTGAGGGCGGACTCGGAGAACAGGATCCCGTTGTTCGCGACGATCCCGACCGGGTGGCCGTGCAACCGGGCGAACCCGGTGACCAGCGTCGTCCCGTACTCGGCCTTGAACTCGTGGAACCGGGAGCCGTCGACGATGCGGGCGATCACCTCGCGCACGTCGTACGGGGTCCGGGAGTCGGTCGGGACCACCCCGTAGAGCTCTGCCGGGTCGGCCAGCGGCTCCTCGGTGGGCGCGACGTCCCAGGGCCGCGGCGCACGCGGACCCAGCGTCCCGACGATCGAGCGCACGATCTGCAGCGCGTGCGCGTCGTCGGCGGCCAGGTGGTCGGTGACACCGGAGGTGCGCGAGTGCAGGTCGCCGCCGCCGAGCTCCTCGGCCGTGACGACCTCGCCGGTCGCGGCCTTCACCAGCGGCGGACCGCCGAGGAAGATCGTCCCCTGGTTGCGGACGATCACCGCCTCGTCGCTCATCGCCGGCACGTAGGCCCCGCCCGCCGTGCACGAGCCCAGCACCGCGGCGATCTGCGGGATGCCCAGACCGGACATCGTGGCCTGGTTGTAGAAGATCCGGCCGAAGTGCTCGCGGTCGGGGAACACGTCGTCCTGCGCGGGCAGGTAGGCGCCGCCGGAGTCGACGAGGTAGATGCAGGGCAGCCGGTTGTGCAGGGCCACCTCCTGCGCGCGCAGGTGCTTCTTGACCGTCATCGGGTAGTAGGTGCCGCCCTTGACGGTGGCGTCGTTGGCGACGATCACGCACTCGCGCCCGGCGACCCGGCCGACACCGGTGATCACCCCGGCGCCCGGCGCCTCGTCGCCGTACATCCCGCCCGCCGCGAGGGGCGAGAGCTCCAGGAACGGGCTCGACGGGTCGACCAGGGAGTCGACGCGGTCGCGCGGGAGCAGCTTGCCGCGCTCGACGTGCCGGGCGCGGGCCCGCTCCGGCCCGCCGAGGCGGGCCGCTCCCAGCCGGGCGTTCAGGTCGGCGACCAGCGCGCGGTGCGACTCGGCGTTGCGCTCGAAGTCGTCGCCGGCGGGGTCGACCGAGCTGGTCAGCGCCCGGCCTGCGGCCGACGGCGCGCGCAGGGTGGAGGCGTCCATCGCGGGGCTGCTCCTCTCACGAACGCGGTTAGCGGTTGTTAACACGTTAGCGCTCATTAACGCCAGGCACCAGAGGGTGACCCGAGAACGTGTTAGTGAGCATTAACTGCGCGCGCTATCCTGGGCCGATGGCGGCGTCCCCCGAGATCGGAACCGGCACGGGTCCGGCCGGCACCCCTACCCGGCGCGAGCAGATCCTCACCGTCGCTGCGCAACTGTTCGCCCGGCACGGGTTCCACGGGGTGAGCATCGCCGATCTCGGCGCGGCGGTCGGGGTCAGCGGGCCGGCCCTCTACCGGCACTTCCCCGGCAAGGAGGCCCTGCTCGCCGAGATGCTGATCGGCATCAGCGAGCACCTGCTGGACGGCGGGCAGGAGCGCGCCGCGGCGTCCGACGACCCCCGCGAGGTACTCGCCGCCCTCATCGACTTCCAGGTCGACTTCGCGCTGCGCGAGCCCGAGCTGATCGTCGTGCAGGACCGCGACCTGGCCAACCTGCCGCCGGAACCCCGCCGCCGGGTCCGGCTACTGCAGCGCACCTACGTCGAGATCTGGGTGGACACGCTGCGCCGGATCAACCCGGCGCTCTCCCCCGAGGCCGCCCGGATCGCCGCGCACGGCGCCTTCGGGCTGCTCAACTCCACCCCGCACAGCGGCACCCGGGGCAGCCGCGCCGAAGTGGCGGCGCTGCTGCACCGGATGACGTGGGCCGCGCTCACCGGCCTGACGCCGCAGGACGGCTGACACCCGGCGCCACCCCGGCCCGCGCACGGTCCGACCGCGGCCCGGGCGCGGATCCACCCCGACTCGCGCACGGCAATACCCCGACTCGCGGGTGGGGTCACACCGACTCGCGCACGGCCTGACCGCGACTCGTGGGGGTGGGGGTGGGGGTGGGGGTGGGGGTGGGGGTGGGGGCGGCCTGGGCCTGGGGCGTCGTCCAGCCCGGGCGCACGAGCAGCCGCAGCCCGTTCAGGCACACGAGCACCGTCGACAGCTCGTGGCCGGCCACACCGACGACGAGCGGCAGCGTGCCGATCAGGTCCCAGGCCACCAGCACGACGATCACCGCCGCGGCGAACGCCAGGTTGGCCTGCGCGACCCGCCGCGCCCGGCGGGCGAGCGTGATCAGCGGGGCGAGGCTGCTCATCGGCTCGCGGAGCAGTACCCCGTCGGCGGCCTGCACGCTCAGCGCGCTGGCCCCCTCCCCCGCGGCGAGCCCGACGTCGGCCGTGGCCAGCAGCGGCGCGTCGTTGACCCCGTCGCCGGCGGCCAGCACGGTCCGCCCTTCCCGCTGCCAGCCCGCGACGACGGCGGTCTTGTCCGCCGGGAGGAGCTCGGCGTACAGCTCGTCGACGCCCAGCTCGGTGGCCACGGCGCGGGCGGGCACGGCGGCGTCACCGGTGAGCAGGGCGGGGGCGCGGCCGGTCACGGCGGTGAGCTCCGCGATCGCGGCGGCGGCCTCGGGACGCAGCTCGTCGGCGAGAGCGAGCACCCCGACGGGCGACCCGCCGGCGAGTACGACGACGGCGGTGTGACCGTCGGCCTCGAAACCGTCGACCACCTCGCGGGCGCGCGCGGCATCGATGACATCGGTGGCATCGGTGGCGTCGAGCAGCGCCGGGTGGCCCACCGCGACCTCGGTACCGCCCACGACGGCGCGCACGCCCCGGCCGGGCAGCGCGGTGAACTCGCGGACCTCCCCCGTCACGACACCCCGGCGACGGGCCTCCTCCCGGACCGCGCGGCCCAGCGCGTGCTCGCTGCCGGACTCGGCCGCACCGGCCAGCGCGAGCAGCTCGGCCTCGGTGCCCCGCAGCGGCGCGATGCCGACCACGCGGGGGACGCCGCGGGTCACCGTGCCGGTCTTGTCCAGCGCCACGGCGTCGACGTCGGCCAGCGCCTCGATGACCGTCGCGTCCTTGACCAGCAGTCCCCGGCGACCGGCCGCGGCGATCGCGGCGAGCAGCGGCGGCATCGTCGCGAGCACCACGGCGCACGGCGAGGCGACGATCATGAACGTCATGGCCCGGAGCAGGGTGGGCTCGAAGGCCGCGCCGAACAGCAGCGGCACGGTGAGCAGCGCGACCGCGCCGCCGACGACGATCACCGAGTAGTGCTGTTCGATCCGCTCGATGAGCAACTGGCGGCGTGCCTTGGTCTCCGAGGCCTCCCGCACCTGGGCCGAGATGCCCGCGACGAGGGAGTCGGCCGGGTCGCGGTCCACCCGGACCTGCAGCGTCCCCGTCCCGTTCACCGTCCCCGCGTGCACGCTGTCGCCCGGGACGGCCCGGCGGGGCAGCGGCTCACCGGTCAGGCTCGCCGTGTCGACCTCACTGGCCCCGTCGACGACCTCGCCGTCGGCCGGGAGCTTCTCCCCCGGACGCACGAGCACCCGGTCGCCCACGACGAGGTCGCGCGCGGGCACCTGCCGCTCACCGTCGCGGTCGAGCCGGGTGGCGGTCTCGGGCGCCAGGTCGAGCAGGGCGTGGATGCTCTCCCGGGTCCGCGCGGTCATCACCGCCTCCAGGGCGCCGGAACTCGCGAAGATGACGATCAGCAGGCCACCGTCGAGGTACTGGCCGATCGCGGCCGCGGCGAGCGCGGCGACGATCATCAGCAGGTCGACGTCGAGCCGGCGCTCGCGCAGCGCCTGCAGCCCTGACCAGGCCGGTTCCCAGCCGCCCGCGACATAGCAGACCAGGTAGGCCGCGGCGACGAGCGCGGCCGGCGCCCCGGCGAGGTCGGCGGGAACGGCGACCGCGAACGCCGCGAGGGACAGCGCCGCCCGCCGGACCTCCGGCACGCACCAGAACATCGACATGCGTGGGAGCATAGCTGCGTAGGCACGCAGGTATGCAGCCAGCCATTCAGTTGGGCAGACATCCGAACACCCGCGCATTCCCTCAGGTGAGCAGGCAGGGCTAGACTCGCGCCCGTGCACGACGGCATCGACGGTTTCGAGATGCCGCACCCGGAGGACGTCCGGCGGGCGGCCGAATCGCTGCGCCTCCTGGCCGACCCCACCCGCATCAAGATCCTCTGGGCCCTGCTGCAGGGCGAGACGTCGGTCGCGTGCCTGGCCGAACTCGTCGGCGCCGCCCCCACCGCGGTCAGCCAGCACCTGGCCAAACTGCGGCTGGCCGGGCTCGTCGAGGGCCGCCGCGAAGGCACGTTCGTCTACTACTCGGTCGAGGGCCGCCACGTCCGGGCACTGCTCAACGAGGCCCTCGGGCACGCGACCGCCGACGCGCGCTGAGCGGCTGCGGCCCGCCCGCTTCCCCCTCCGACTCCACTCCCCACGCCGCGACGTCGACCGCGGCCCGTCATCAGGCCGGACGCAGCCGCGCCGTCCCCACCACCGCCGGGCCGGCAGGGGTGCCGGCCCAGAGCGACCAACACCCCGTCCCGTCCTCGGTGATCTCGACCGTGAACGGCGTCCCCTCGGTCACCGGCGCCACGAACCTCACCTCCAGGCTGCCCGCGCCGGCCCATTCCGGAACCCGGGCGCACAACTCCTTCTCGATCACCGCCAGCAGGTAGACCCCCTGGACGAGCGTCTTCCCGAACGGCGTCGTCGCGGCGAACCCGGGTTCGGTGTGGATCAACCCCGTCCCGCCGCTGGCCACCCCGAAGTCGTCCATGTCCTGCTGGCTGAAGGTTCTCGTCATCGGGACGCGTACCCCCAGAGGATCGTCGACGTCACGCGACAGATCACCTCGCCCTCGCGCGCGTACCCGGTGTCGAGCACGACGGTCGGCCGGCCCTTGCGCAGCGTCGCCTCGGTGACCGTCACCGCGACGTCGAGCACGTCGCCGACCCGGGCCGCACCGTGCTGGGAGACCTCCTGACGGATGTGCACGCTGCCCTGCTCCATCCGCCCGCCCATCGCCCGGTAGATCGGCAGGAAGGTGCAGTACAACCACGGTGGCACCACCGCGCGCTCCCCCGCGGCGGCGCCGACGAGCCGGTCGTAGCTCGCGACGAGCTCCGGGGTGAGCGGATAGGTCGTACGGTGCACCGATCCGCGCACCAGCGTCGCGAACGGGATGTCGGCGAACTCCTGCGCGATCCGCGGCATCAGGGCTCCTCCCGAGCCGGGTCGGCGACACGGACCAGCGCGTCCGCGACCACCACCCCGTCGGACAGCACGAACACCGGATTGAGGTCGATCTCGGACAACGCGCCACCGGTCGCGGCGAAGCGCTCGCCGAACCGGAGCACGAGGTCCACCAGCGCATCCACGTCGAGCGGTTCGGCCCCGCGCGCCCCGGTCAGGAGCGGGTGGATCGCGCACGATCGGACGGCATCGACGACGGCGGCCCGGTCCAGTGGCGGGATGAGCAGCCGGAAGTCGCGGAGCACCTCGACGTGCACCCCGCCCGACCCGACCAGGACGGTCGGCCCGAACACGGGATCCCAGGTGGCACCGACCGAGACCTCCACCCCGCCGCGCACCATGCGCTCCACCCGCACACCCTCGATCGGTTCGACCCCGGCCGTGCGGCCCGCGGCCAGCACCTCGGCCGCCGCACGCGCCACCGCCCGGGCATCGGTGAGCCCTAGGCGGACCGCCCCGAGCTCGGTCTTGTGTGCGGCGGCCGGCGAACAGAGCTTCACAACCAGCGGGTACGGCAGGTCCACGGCCGCCGCCGCGGCCGGGGAGGCGACCAGCCGGCCGGAGACCACCGGCAGCCCCCAGCTCACCATCAGTTCCTTGCTCGCGTGCTCGCTCAGCAAGCCGGTGCCCGGTGGCAGCGGGGCGGCGACGGCGGGCGCGGCAGGCGGCGGGGTGCGCCGCAGCCACGCGGAGTGTTCGGCGAACCGGGCCACGGCGCGGACGCACGCAGAGTCGTCGTCGAAGGTGGGCACGCCGCGGGCGGCCAGCCGCTCCGCGAGTTCGGGCCGCCCGCCGACCGACACCGCGGCCACCAGCACGCCACGCGCGGCGGCCTCGGCGTGGAGCGCGGCGATGTCGTCGGTGATCGCGTCGATGTCGTAGGTCGGGCCGACGATGCCCAGCGCGACCAGCACGATGTCGACCCACGGGTCGGCGGCGAGCGCGGGCAGCACCCGGGTCAGCAGGTGCGGCTGCTGCACGATCTGCCCGGTGACGTCGACCGGGTTGCCCACCGCGGCGAACGGCGGCAGCACCGCCCGCAGCGCCTCCCGGGTGCCGCCGGTGAGCTCGGCGAGTTCGAGGCCCTCGGCGAGCGCCGCGTCGGCCATCATCACGCCAAGGCCGCCGGAGTTGCTGACGATCCCGACCCGGTTCCCCCGGGCCGGTGCGCACGTCTCGAAGACCCGGGAGAGCCCGGACAGCTCGGTGAGGCTGCGGGCCCGGACCACCCCGTGCCGACGCAGGAACGCCTCGACGACCGCCTCCGGCTGGGCCAGCGCACCGGTGTGCGAACCGGCGGCCCTCGCGCCCGCCTCCGTCGCGCCGGCCTTGACCATCAGCACCGCCTTGCCCAGCCGGCGCGCCTTCGCCGCCGCCGCGACCAGCCGGGGGACGTCGGCCAGGTGCTCGCAGTAGGCCTGCACGACGCGCACCCCGGGGTCGTCGAGCACGGCGTCGACGAGCTCGGCGACGGTCACGTCGGCCTCGTTCCCGGTCGCCACCCAGTAGCGCAGGCCGGTGGCGTGCTGATGCTGCAGCGCGGCGAGCATGCCGGCGACGGCACCGCTCTGGCTGACGATCGCGACCGGCCCGTCGCGCAGCCCGAAGTTGGTGAACGTGCTGGAGAAGCTGGTCACGGCACCGCTGGCCAGGTTGGCGACGCCCTGGCAGTTGGGCCCGAGCAACCGCATCCCGTGCGCGCGGGCCGTCGCGACCAGCTCGCGCTGCGCCCGCTCACCCTCGGCGTCCAGCTCGCCGAAGCCGCTGCTCAGCACCACGCACGCCCGTACCCCGCGGCGGGCGCACGCCTGCACCGCTTCCCGCGCCGCGCCCGCGGCGGTGACGACCACGGCCAGGTCGACGCCGTCGGGCAGGTGTTCCGCGGAGCGCAGAGCGGGTAGCCCCGCGACGGTGTCCCGGGTCGGATTGACCGGCAGGACCTCGCCGGTGAAGCCGTAGTCGGCCAGGAAGCGCAGCAGCCGGCCACCGATCTTGGTGGGGTCGTCGGAGGCCCCGACCACCGCGATCGACTTCGGATCGAGCAGCGCGGCCAGCCCCGGATCGGCCATCATCGGTCGTTCTCACGGATCGGGGAGACGCCATGGCCTGCTTGTTGATCGAGCACGCGCTCGATGTCGCCGTGACCGCGGCCCGGGCCGGCGGACGGGTGCTGCGCGCCACCGACCGCCGCACGCTGGATTTCCGGTTGAAGGATGCCCGGGTGGACGTGTCGACCTCGGCCGACCACGCCTCCCAGACAGCTGTTGTGTCGCTGATCCAGGGCGCCTTCCCGGACCACACCGTGGTGGGTGAGGAGGGCACCGCGCCGGGCGGCGACGACCGGCACGTGTGGTTCGTCGACGGGCTGGACGGGACGAGCAACTTCGTGCACGGCATCCCCTGGTACTGCGTCTCGGTGGCGCTGCGCTGCGGCGATGAGGTGGTTGCGGGGGCGGTGTACGACCCGGTGCACGACGAGTTGTTCGTCGCCGGGGCCGGCCGCGGCGCAACCGGCAACGGGCTCCCGCTGCGCGTCTCGCCCATCGAGGACCTGGCGCGCGCGATGGTGGCCACCCAGCTCCAGACGTCCGATCCGGAGCGGATCGCCGAGTTCAGCCGCGAGTTCGAGCGGCTGCTCAACACGACCGCGGGAGTGCGGTTCCCGGGCGCCCCGGCACTGGTCCTGTGCCACATCGCGGCGGGGCACTACACCGGGTACTGCGAGCGCGAGATGGAACCGTGGGACATCAGCGCAGGACAGCTGATCCTGGAGGAGGCCGGCGGGCGGCTCACCGACTTCACGGGGACACCGATCACCTCGCCCGCGCGCACCGACGTGGTCGCGAGCAACACCCACGTGCACGATGCGCTGCTCGCGGTGCTCCGCGCGCGCGACTGACCCGGTCAGCTCGGCCCCGTCCGGCGGCGGATGACCGGCGGTTCGCCGGTCGTCCCACGGTTGACCCCGACCAGGCCGCGGCTGCGCGGGTCGCCGCCGTAGGCCGCGTGCATCCGCGGCCCGGCGGCCCGCAGGCCTCCGTCGACGGTGATCTCCTCGCCGGTGACGAACCGGGACGCGTCACCGGCCAGGAACGCGATCACCTCCGCGACGTCCTCCGGGCGGCCCAGGTCCGGCCACGGCTGCGCCTCGTCCATCACCGACCGCGCGGCGTCGACGGCGTCGCCGATCAGCGGGGTCACGATGAGCCCCGGGCAGACCGTGTTCACCCGGATCCGGTCCGGGCCGAGCTCCGCGGCGGCGACCTTGCCCAGGTTCAGCACCGCGGCCTTCGCCGCCGAGTAGGCCTGCGGGCCGGCCCCGGCGCTGAACGCCGCGACCGACGCGGTGTTGACGATCGACCCGCCGCGCCCGGCCGCGCGCATCGCGAGCGCGCCGTGCTTGATCCCGAGGAACACGCTGCGCACCAGCACGGCGAACGTGTAGTCCCAGTCCTGGACCTCGATGTCGGTGAGCGCACCGAACGCGCCGCCCACTCCGGCGTTGTTCACGACGCAGTCGATACGGCCGAACGCGTCGACGGTGGCCGCCACCGCGGCGGCGACGTCCTCCTCCGCCGAGACGTCGGTGCGCACGAACGTCGCGCCGAGCTCGTCGGCCGACGCCTTCCCGTTCTTGGCGTTGAGGTCGGCGAGCACCACCTGCCAGCCCACGGCGCGCAGCCGGGCGACGGTGGCCCGGCCGATCCCGCTCGCGCCGCCGGTGACCAGCGCGGCCTTCCCGTGACCCGCGTCAGTGCCCGCGTTCATCCCTGCGTTCATCCCTGCGTTCGCCCCCGCGTTCATCGCTGTTGCGCCGGTGCGCTGCCCAGGTGCGCGTACTCGTCGCGCAGCAGCCGCTTGAGGATCTTGCCGCTGGCGTTGCGCGGCAGCACGTCGACGAACACGACGTGGCGAGGCCGCTTGTAGCCGGCGAGGCGTTCGCGGCAGTACGCGATGACCTCGTCCTCGGTCAGGCGGTGGCCGTCGTTGAGCACGATCGCGGCGCACGGGGTCTCGTCCCACTTCGGGTCCGGCACGCCGATCACCGCGGACTCCTGGATCGCCGGGTGGTCGGCCAGGACGTTCTCGATCTCGGCGGGGTAGATGTTCTCCCCGCCGGACAGGATCATGTCCTTGACCCGGCCGATGATGTAGATGTAGCCGTCCGCGGTGATCCGCGCCAGGTCACCGGTGCGGCACCAGCCGTCGACGAACGTCTCCGCGGTGGCCTCCGGCCTGCCCCAGTACACCCCGCACACCGACGGGCTGCGCGTCCACAGCTCGCCGTCGGTGTCGGCGGGGAGTTCCTCGAGCGTCGCCGGGTCGACGATCTTGACCTCGGTCAGCGGCAGCGGCCGGCCGACGCTGGTCCGGTGGTCGTCGAGGCGCTCGGGGTCCATGACGCTGGTCATCGCACCGCCCTCGGTGAGTCCGTACGCCTGCTCCATGCGCACCTTCGGGAAGCGGGTGCGGATCCGGTCCACGGCCCAGCCGAGGATCGGCGAGCCACCGGTCACCACCCGTCCCAGGTCCGGGACGTCGACACGGTCCAGCTCGGACCACGACATCCATGCATAGATCGTGGCCGGCAGCAGGAAGACGTCGGTGCACCGGTGGTGGCGGAGCACGTCGACGATCCTGTCGACGGTCAGCCCGGTGGAGCGCATCAGCACCGCGTGCCCGCCGCTCATCAGCACCGGGAGCACGCAGTCCTCGAACCCGCTCACGTGGAACATCGGCGTGGTGCCCAGGTGCACGGAGCGTTCGTCGTAGCGCCAGTACAGCGCCTGCATGGCGCCGAACCACAACGTGTGGCCGTGCGTCCACAGCGCACCCTTCGGGAACCCGGTCGTCCCCGAGGTGTACATGATCATGCACGGGTCGGTGGGCGACGGGTCGGGAACGGCGGGCTCACAGGGGTCGGCGTCGACCAGCACCGACTGCGGGAGCGCGTCGCGCAGCTCAGCGGTGCCGCCATCGAGGTCGGCGTCGAGGACGAACACGATCGACGTCCGGACCGGCGTGTCGGCGAGCACCGGCGCGATCGTCGCGGCGAAGCGCCCGTGCAGGCACAGGACCGTGCTGCCGGAGTCGGTCAGTGCGTAGCGCAGTTCCTCACCGGTCAGCCGCCAGTTCAACCGCACGGCGATCGCGCCGAGCCGCGTGATGGCCAGGTACAGCGCCCAGTACTCGAGGCTGTTCGACAGCAGCATCCCGACCCGGTCGCCGGGCCGGACGCCCTGGGCCAGCAGCCCGTTGGCGAAGCGGTTGGTCCGCTCGGCCAGCTGGGCATAGGTCCAGGTCTCGTCGTACTCCAGTGAGATGGCCGGGCGGTCCCCGCCTCCGCTGCGGGCGGGTTGCAGAAGCTGACGGGTGATGATCCCCGTGAACACGGCGATTGCCTCCGTTGGGTCGCACGGACCGAACTTCTGGACGAACGTACTGTTGTCCTGGACACACGTCCAGGACCAGGATGGTGCGATGGCCACGCGGACCTACGGCGACCGCGCGCTGTCGCCCAACCAGGAGTTCCGCCGCGCCGAGATCGTGGCGGCGACCTGCCGGCTGCTGCGGACCCAGGGCGTCACCGCCTGCACGGTGCGCACGATCGCCGACGAGGCGGGGGTCAGCAAGGGAGTCATCCACTACTACTTCGCCGACGTCGCCGAACTGGTCGAGCTGGGGTTCGCCCAGCTGGCCAGGACGTACTACGCACACATCGCGGAGCAGGCCGCCGCGATCGACGATCCGGTGCGCGCTCTCTGGCAGGCGATCGTGTCGTACGTGACGCCGTGGGACGCGCACTCGAGCATGGCGCTGCTGTGGTGCGAGTACTACGTGGCGAGCCTGCGCGCGGGCCGTGCCGACGGGGTGACCGCGACGCAGCGGGCCATGCTGGACCTGTTCACCGGTCTGCTGGCCCGGGTCGGCCCGGACGCCACCCGGCAGGCCGGTGCACTCACCCGGCACGTCACCGGCACCGTGCTGAGCCAGACCCAGCTCCCGGTCGACGTGCCCGAACTGCTGGCGGAGATCAGCAGACTGATCGCCATCCCGGCCCCGGCCACGACCGACGCGGGCTGCGACGACCCGGACTGCCCCTTCCACGCGGGCGTCCGATGAACCCGGGCGTGCCCGGCGGCGCCGTCGACGTCCACGCGCACGTCATGACCGGCGCGGCCGCCGGCGTCGACGGCGCGGCCTATGCGCCGTTCGAGGCGCCGGTCGAGGACTTCCTGGCCCATCTCGGGCGCTGCGGGAGCGGGTCGACACGGTGCTCGAGGCCGCGCCCTACCGCGTCGTCTGGGGCAGCGAACTGGCCCTACGTCACCCCGCCGGGCCCGGTCCCGACCCCCGCCGACCACCGCGCGGTCCTCGACACCTGGCTCCCCGGCCAGCACCTGGCCAGCACCTGCGCCACCAAGTGCTGGTAACCAACCCCAGGCACCTCTACCGCTGGCCCTGACCCGCCCCCATCGTGAACCCTCAACGCACCTCGGGCGCCCCCCTGGACGTCGTGGATCCTTGACGCGCCCGGGCACAGCCCCGGCCCGGCACAGGGGGTCAAGCTCAGGGCGACAGTGGTAGCTCCGTGGCCGTACCCGTCTGCTTTGACCACCGCCATAATCCGGGCACGGGACCGAGACCGTGCGATTGCGATGTTCTTCCCGATCGCCGCAGGGATCGTCTGCAACGTCGGCGGGAGGAGGGAAGCAGTGTCTGTCTGAGCGATGTTGATCGTCCTGTTCACTGCTGCATCCTCGGATCCTGTGTGGGGTCCGCATACATAGGTGGGCAACCGTGATCGATGGCGTCAGGACGCAGTTCGTAGTGCCAGGACTCGTTGCTGTAGATCTGGCACAACCCGTACTCGGCGCCATACTCGGCCAGCCATGCGATGGCATCGAAGGACCCAATGTCGACCGCGTACCCCGATACGTGAGCAGACGTCTTCGCGGTCGCCACCCATCGGGCCGCTTCCTCTTCAGATCCGTACTCGGCGACCGCCTCCTGGAGGAGTTGTGCCTGGTACTGCGGGGACCGCCAGCCACTGTTGACGTAGAACTCGACCCCGTCTTCCGCAGCATCCGTGGCAGCCTGACGCAGAGCACCGAGCAGATTGGGGTCGAGGTTGGCCACACCCGGAATCTGGTCATCGAGAACCGTCGCGCCGTCAGGGACGGCACCGTCAGCTTCACCAAGGGCACCGGAGGGCGTATCGCGAAGAATCTCGCTCGGTGACGCGGCTGATGGGGACAAGGGCGCCAGTGATTGGTGCCCGATGACGGCGGCGATCGCAGCGATGAGGACCACCAGGCCGCCGACAAGGAGCTTAGGAGTCCGCCGGGGGCGTGTTCGTGTCGATACGGTGTAAGTCATGCCGCCAGTCAAGGCGGTCTAATGTTGCCAGCACGTATGTGGTTTTCGATATGCCGACGATATGCTTCGGCTCGTAACATCGGCAGTATGCGTGTGCTGATCGTCGAGGACGAACCCTACATGGCAGAAGCCATCCGTGACGGCTTACGCCTGGAAGCGATGGCGGTCGACATCGCCGCTGACGGCGACACCGCTCTGGAGTTGCTGAGCGTCAACGCCTACGACATCGCCGTCCTGGACCGCGACATCCCGGGACCGTCCGGTGACGAGATCGCCAGACGTGTCGTGGCCTCCGGCAGCGGAATACCGATCCTCATGCTCACCGCCGCCGATCGTCTCGGCGACAAGGCCTCTGGGTTCGAGCTCGGCGCCGACGACTACCTGACGAAACCGTTCGAACTCCAAGAACTCGTGCTCCGGCTCCGTGCCCTCGACCGCAGGCGCGCACACCACAGGCCGCCGGTGCGAGAGATCGCAGGTCTGCGGTTGGACCCGTTCCGGCGCGAGGTATACCGAGACGGCCGCTACGTCGGACTGACCCGGAAGCAGTTCGCCGTGCTCGAAGTCCTCGTCGCCGCCGAAGGCGGTGTTGTCAGCGCCGAAGAACTCTTAGAACGGGCATGGGATGAGAACGCCGACCCGTTTACCAACGCCGTACGCATCACCGTCTCGGCACTGCGCAAGCGCCTCGGCGGACCCTGGCTGATCGCCACGGTGCCCGGCGTCGGATACCGCATCGACATCCAAGCACACACCGAGGATGAGGAACGCGATCGTGGATAGAGCACCAGGGCTGAGCGTGCGTCTCAAACTCACCCTCAGCTACGCCGGCTTCCTCATGCTCGCAGGTGCCTTGCTGCTCGCCGCTGTGTGGGTCTTCCTCCTGCGATACGTTCCCGACGGTGCAATCAACACCACCGGCGGATTCGTCCCCAACCGCTCCGACCTCCTGCGCGCCTTCGGCCCAGCGGCAGCCACAGTGCTCGTGTTCCTGCTGATGTTCGGCCTGCTGGGTGGACGGATCCTCGCCGGGCGCATGCTCGCTCCGCTGGACCGCATCACCGACGCCACACGAATAGCCGCGGACGGGGCACTCTCCCACCGGATCCGGCTACCAGGCCGTCGGGACGAGTTTCGCGAACTCGCTGATGCCTTCGACACCATGCTCGCTCGACTCGAAGCACACGTCGCCGAACAGCAGAGATTCGCGGCCAACGCCTCGCATGAGCTGCGCACTCCATTGGCGATCTCGCAGACGCTTCTCGACGTGGCCCATAATGACCCGAACCGGAACGTCGGCGAGCTCCTAGAACGACTCCAGGCCGTGAACGCCCGAGCGATCGACCTCACCGAGGCGCTACTCGTGCTCAGCCGCGCAGACCAACGATCCTTCACCCGCGAACCCGTCGACCAATCTCTCATCGCGGAAGAAGCTGCCGAAACACTCCTCCCTCTCGCAGAGAAGCGCGGCATCACCATCGAGACCTCCGGCGACATCACCCCCACCCTCGGCTCCCACGCGCTCCTGCTGCAGATGGCCACGAATCTCGTGCACAACGCGATCGTCCACAACCTGCCTGAACAAGGCACCGTGTCGGTCAATACCAGCGTCCACCCCAAGACCGTGGCGCTCGCTGTCGAAAACACCGGTGAGAAACTCACCCCGCAGCTGGTTTCGACCCTCCCCGAACCGTTCCAGCGTTGCACCGAACGCATACGCACCGACTACGCAGGCATTGGCCTCGGCCTCGCCATCGTCAAAAGCATCGTCCAGGCTCACGACGGGACGTTGACGATCATCTCCCGTGAGGAAGGCGGCCTCCGCGTCACCGTGGAACTACCGGGCGCACCAACGCTCACAGCCAGATGAAAAAGATGAAGAAACTGCCGCATCATCAAGCGTCCAATTCGGAATACCCTGAGAGGGGACAGAACTAGACGCAGTTCCCTTTGTGCCTCTGCCGCGTGTCGCAGAGGTGCCAAGGTAGCTGCGTCTGTATGCACGTGTTTGCCGTGGCCAGTCGATCGGCTGAGCTATCGGCCAAGGCGAAGCCCGGACGCTCGGTCGCCGGGCGGATGGACGCTCAGTCTCGTTCCGGGACTGATGCACGGATAGGTGACACCCTGACCTGCCCCATGGTTTGGGTTCCAGTCGGGGTGGCCAACTGGCGGCAGGGAGGTGTTTGTTCTCGTTGAGTTTCTCGTACTCGATCGGGGATCGGTAGCCGAGGGCGGAGTGACGGCGCTGGCGGTTGTGGAAGATCTCGATGTACTCGAAGATCGCGTTGGCCGGCTCGACCCTGGTCTTCCATTTCCGGCGTGCCCGGGTTCAAGGGGTCGTGATCGGTATGGACGATGCCACCCGGTGCGGGTCTGCGGTTGCGGATGGCTCACCTGGTACAATGGTTCAACCGGCAGCAACGCTGCTACGAACGACGAGAAGTCGTCATCGCCGCGTTCTTCGACCTCGCCGACACAATCATCACAGTGCGTAGCCTGATCCGCCGAGCCTGGACCACGTACCGCTGGGACACCAGACCCCGAAGCGTCCATGATCACCAACCTATCCGCGCGACCTCTTCATCCGCGGGTTCAGGGTTCGATCCCCTGGAGGCCCACTAGGGCGTGTTTGAGAAGTGGATCTCCGTTGCCCTGGGAAGGCGTGTTGGTGATCGGAGACAGGTGAGGTCTCCGGTAGATGGATCAACGACCAAGCAGACCATCTACCCGGAGACCTCGTGGGCAGCCTACCTGCGAGTGGCCGACACGATCTGACCGACAAGCAGTGGCGGCTGCTGGAGTCGTTGATCCCGAAGGGCAAGAAGCCTGGACGGCCACCGACGTGGACC
>NZ_JAHDTG010000029.1 GCF_018531475.1 Pseudonocardia mahuensis | reverse complement strand
GGCCGGGTTCGACACCGGCGGCGCCCGCGGCGGCAGGTAGGCGGGCCGGATTCGGCACCGGCGGCGTCCGCGGCGGCAGTTGGGCCGCGGCCGGTCGCCGGTAGGACCGGGTGATCGTTCCGAGCGGGGCCGCAGCGCTGCGGGCGCAGCCGCCGCGTACCGCTCGGAACGCACCGCCGCGGCGCCCCCGGGATCAGCGCGCGACCGTCGCGGGGCGGCTCACCAGGCGCTCGGCGAGACGCTGCAGGTCGTCCGGATCGGTGCCGTGCCGGACGAGCCAGCCGGTGAGGCCACCCGGGTGGCGCTCCAGGTCGTCGAGCACGGCGTCGAGCGCGACCTCCTCCACGCCGAACAGCGCGTCCTCGTCGGCGGGCAGCCGGGCGCCGGCCGCCTGGAGCCGCGCCCACAGGCCGTCGAGATTGTCGTTGGTGCGCAGGTAGTCGGCGCGCACCTCGGTACGCTGCACCCCGGCCGTCCGCAGCAGGACGGCGATCACCAGGCCGGTGCGGTCCTTCCCGGCGGCGCAGTGCACGAGCACCGGGCCCGGCGCGTTCGCGACCAGCCGCACGATGCCGGCGATCTCGGCCGCGGCATCGCCGATGAGCTGCCGATAGGCCCACGTCAGGTCGCGCTGCTCGGGCGGGGTCGCCGCGATCACCTCGGGCGCGAGCCCGGCGCCGAGTCCGATGTGGTGCACCGTGGCCCCGTCCGTGTCCAGCGGGTGTGGCGCGTCGCGGATCTCCATGGCCGAGCGCAGGTCGATGACGGTGGCGGGCGGCCAGACCGGGACGTCGGAGGGGGCGGTGTCGTGCGGCTGCGGCGCGTCGCTGCGGTAGAGCACGCCGCGCCGCACGATGCGGCCGTCGTCGGTGCGCAGGCCGCGGACGTCGCGCAGGTTCGCCGGCGTGTCCGGGACCACATGAACTGCGGGAGTCAGGGGATGGGTACTCGTCACGTGATCGAGTTTCATCCCTCCAGATGAACGCCGGGCTGCATCGTGATCGGACCCACGTCCACTGCGGACGTCGTGGGTCGTGCCGGTCCGGCGGCGATACCGGGGGTGCGCCCCGCGGGCTCCGACCAGCACCTGGGCGGGCAGCGCAGGTGCTGCCCGGTCGGAGCTGATCCGGCCTTCCGGGCCTGGTCGGGAACAGATCCGCGGGCGGCGGTGTTGAGGTGTGTGATCGCACAGGCACTCCCGGGCGTACCGGGTGACCAGCGGCACCGCCGCCCGACGTGATCTCCTCGGCCAGGCCGTGGGAGAATCGGTAGTCGGTTGTCACCACCCTGGCGGCCACCGAGCAACACCGGCCCGCCTTCCGGCTCCCTGCCGCAGGACCCGCGGGCTTCCCGCGGGTGCGCCCACCGTGCCCTCCGTTGCGACGACGACCCCCTGCGATGAGGACACGAGTGACCGCGAGCCTGCTGCCCGACCTGACCGACACCGACCCCACGGACGGGATCGACCTGAACGACGACCTGAACGACCTCACCGACGTCGAGACCGACGTCGAGACCGACGCGGACGTCGACACCGACGACACCGACGCCGAGCCCACCTTCGCCGACCTCCAGCTCGCCCCCGAGCTGCTGCGGGTGCTCGACGAGCTGGGCTACTCCCGGCCGAGCCCCATCCAGGCCGAGGCGATCGGCCCGCTGACCGAGGGCCGCGACCTGCTCGGCCAGGCCGCCACCGGCACCGGCAAGACCGCCGCCTTCGCACTGCCGATGCTGCAGCGCCTCGCCGAGGAGCGTCCCGGGGGCGGTGACGGGGCCCCCTTCGGGCTGGTCCTGGCGCCGACCCGCGAGCTCGCGATGCAGGTCACCGAGGCCGTGTCCCGCTACGGCAAGGGACTCGGCGCGCGGGTGCTGGCCGTGTACGGCGGTGCCCCGATCGGCCCGCAGCTGGGCGCGCTCAAGCGCGGCGTCGACGTCGTCGTCGCGACCCCCGGGCGGGCGATCGACCTGATCAACCGCGGCGCACTGCGCCTCGACGCGATCGAGGTCGTCGTGCTCGACGAGGCCGACGAGATGCTTGACATGGGCTTCGTCGAGGACATCGAGACGATCCTGCAGGCCACCCCGGACACCCGCCAGGCCGTGCTGTTCTCCGCGACGATGCCGCGGCGCATCGAGAGCCTGGCGCGCGAGTACCTGCGCGAGCCGGTGACCGTGCGCATCCAGCGCGAGGAGGTCCCGGCGGGTGAGGCGCCGCGCGTCCGGCAGACGGCGTACATGGTGCCCCGCTCGCACACCACCGCCGCCCTCGGCCGGATCCTCGAGCTGGAGCGGCCCACCGCGGCGATCGTCTTCTGCCGCACCCGTGCCGACGTCGACGCGGTCACCGAGGCGTTGACCGGCCGTGGCCTGCGGGCCGAGGCTCTGCATGGCGGAATGGACCAGGAGCACCGCACCCGCGTGGTCGACCGGCTGCGCAGCGGCCGTACCGATCTGCTGGTCGCCACCGACGTGGCCGCCCGCGGTCTGGACATCGAGCAGCTCAGTCACGTGGTCAACCACGACGTGCCGAAGTCACCCGAGGCCTACGTGCACCGCATCGGCCGGGTCGGCCGGGCCGGGCGCGAGGGCGTCGCCATCACCCTGGTCGCGCCCGGCTCCGTGCGGAACCTGCGCAACATCGAGCACCTCACCAAGCAGCCGGTCGCGATCGCCCCGGTGCCCACCGTGACCGACCTGCGGGCCGCCCGGTTGGACCGGACCCGTGCCGCGCTGCGCGAGAGGCTGCTTGCCGACCTCGGCGACGACGGCACGGGGACCGGCACCCCGGCCGACCCGGACGGCGTGCGCGCGATGATCGCGTCGCTGGCCGCCGAGTTCGACCCGGTGGACGTCGCGGCTGCGGCCGTGCGGCTGGCCCAGGAGGTCAGCGGGGCGCCCGAGGACGAGACCGACATCCCGGTCGTCAGCGCACCGCGCGAGGGCCGACGCGAGCCGGGTCCGCGTGGCCGCGGTGCCGCCGCCGGACCGCGCCCGCCGAAGGCCGGCACCACCCGGCTGTTCGTCTCCGCCGGCCGCGCCGCCGGCGTGCGCCCGCAGGACATCGTGGGGGCGCTGGCCAACGAGTCGCGGCTGTCCGGCCGCGATATCGGGGCGATCCAGATCCACGAGCGGCACGCCCTCGTCGAGGTGCCCGAGCACGCCGCGGACGACGTGCTGCGCTCGCTGCGCGGCGTGACCACCCTCAAGGGCCGGCGGGCCAACGTCCGCCGCGACCGCGGGTTCGCCCCCGCCGGGAGTCGTCCCGGCCGCTGACCCCCGGCCCTGGCCCACTGCGCGTCCGGGGGTTAGCGGACCTGCACCTTGTCGCCGACCTGCAGGTCGGTGAAGAAGGCGACGGCGTCGTCGTGGGGCAGGTGCACGCACCCGGCCGAGGGGCGTTCCGGGTCACCCTCGTGGAACGCGATCCCGCCCGGTGCGAAGAACACCGAGTAGGGCATGGGTGCGCCGTCGAACTCGGCGCTGCGGTGGTCCTTGTTCTTCCACTGCACCGAGAAGGTGCCCTTCGGGGTCTCCTGGCCGTCGGCGCCGAGTCCGATGCCGACGGGGCCGTGGGTCACCTCACCGTCGTGGATCAGCCACGCGGTGTGCGCGTCCTTGTCGACACACGCCCGGGCGGTGACGGTGCACGGCGTTCCCTCGACGAGGTCCTTGCCGTTGCCGCCGTCGCCGCCGTCACCCTCGGCGGCGACGGCGGAGCCGGTGATGGCCACCGCCGCCAGCACCGCGGCCCCCGCGGCCGCACCGATCCGTGCGCCACCCGTGAACCGCGGACCGCGCCGCATGCCGTGCCGTGCCGTTGCTGCCATGTGTGTCCTTCTCGCAGGTCTCCGGCCGGCCAACGAGCGCGTGGACGCCGCGTCACGGGAAACGCCGAAGCCGTCCGAATGATCAACTCTGGGTCGACCTGGGTGTCTGCGCGCACCGGGCGGCTTGCTCGCCCGGCTTGTCCTGCGCGCCCGGTGAGGGTACGGATGGACGACCGAGACCTCGAGGGGGGCCATGGGGGAGAGCACCGGGGTCGGGGGTCGGGTCGCCACCGGCCGGCTCACGGACCGCGCCGTCCGCACGGCCATGTGGCGGCTGCTGCCGTTCCTGGGCCTGTGCTATCTGCTCAACTACGTCGACCGGGTCAACGTCGGGTTCGCCGCGCTCACCATGAACCCCGACCTGGGCCTGTCCGCCGCCGCCTACGGCTTGGGTGCCGGGCTGTTCTTCATCGGCATCGCCTTGATCAACTCGTTCGGCAACCTCAGCGGGTTCGTCGGCCCCTACCTCACCGGCTGGCTCTCCGACCTCACCGGAAGCTTCCGGGCCGGTATGTCGATGGTGGCGGGGTTCATGACGCTGGCTGCCGTGACCGTCGTGGTGCTGGGCCGATGGGCCGCGCCGGCCTCACCGGCCGATTCCCACCCACCGGAGCGGCGGCGCTGAGCAGGGCGGATCCCGCCTGGACGGAGACCGCGGCTCGTCGGCATGATCGCCAACGAGGCGGCGGGCATCAACCTGTTCTTCTACCTGATGATGATCCTGCTCTTCGGCGGGTCGTCGCGGCGACCGTCGCGGTGCTGCTCATCGTCGCCTGGACCCGCGGACCGCGCCGTTCAACATCTTCGTGCTCACGGTCGAGCAGATCGTGCAGATCGCCCCGGCGTTCATCCTGGGTCTGTACTGGCGCAGGCTGAGTACGGGCTCGGCGTTCTGGGGCATGCTCGTCGGAGCGCTGCTGGCCGGCGGGAGGCTGTGCTCGGGGTCGGCACCGTCCATGGGGTGCCCGGAGGCCTGCTCGGTCTCGTGCTGAACCTGGCCATCTGTGTGACCGGCTCGTTGCTGCGTCCGGCCACGGGTCCGCAGGTGTCGAGTCCGGCCGGTGCGGCGCAGGCGTGACGCGATCGCCGAGGCCGGGGAGGGCCCTCGGGCCGACGAAGCGGGCACCGTGGCCGGGACAGGGATGGCCTGTCCCGGCCAGGACGCCCCGGCTAGGAGGTCTCGTCCAGGAAGTCGGTCGTATGAGTGCCCAGCACGATCCCTGCAGCGGTCAGCTCCGCCTGGATCTTCGCCACGGGCACGGCCCGGGGGGAGACGCCGTTGCTGACGGCCTCGGCGGCGGCGATGCCCGCGGCCTGGCCCGTAAGGGCACAGGCGGGCGTGTTGCGGGTCGAGGCGAACGCCATGTGGTCGACCGACAGACAGCGCCCGGCGATCAGCAGCCCCTCCAGGTCGGCCGGCAGCAGGCAACGGAACGGGATGCCATAGCCCGACCCGACGTTGATCATGATTGCGCGGTTGCCGCCGGGTTCGTGGATGTCCATCGGTGCGTTGCACAATCCGATCGCGTCGTCGAACCGCGCCTCGTTGCGGACGTCGTCCTCAGTGAGCACGTAGTCGCCCCGGATCCGGCGGGTCTCCCGAACCCCGAGCACGGGCGCCACGTCCAGCAGGATGGCGTTCTCGAATCCGCCCAGATATTGCTTGAGGAAGTCGAAGGCGCAGTAGGCCTGCTTCCGGATCTCGATCACCGCTTGGCTGCGTACCCGTGGGTCCAGCGCATTGCCCTGGACACGGGTGACGTTGACGTTGATCTCGCCGGGCAGCATGCCCGCCTTCACGGTGAGGTTGTCCCGCGGGACGATCCAGTTGAATCCCTCCTCCTGGGCCCGCTTGATCCTCGGGGAGAGTCCGGTCATGAAGAACGTCAGGGCGTAGGACTCGTTCCGGTCGCGACCGCTGTCGGGGAGGACCAGCTCCGCGACGTCCTCGGGATGGTCCTTCAGGTCGGCCACGAGTGCCGGGAAGTCCACGTTGAGGATCCGGAAGTAGCTGGTCATCGGCTGCATGTGGCCATCGCCGTCTCGGCCGATCATGAACTCGGCGCCGGCCAGAGTTGCGACGTCGCCGTCACCCGTCGCGTCGATCACGACGGTCCCCGTCACCAGTTCCGGGCCGGCCTTGGTCTGCACGACCACCCCGCTCACCCGATTCCCGTCCCTGACCACATCGGTCACCGAGGCGAAGAGCAACAGTTCGGCCCCCGACTCCTCCAGTGCCTCGATGATGACTCGCTGCATCACCTCCGCGTCGAACACCCCGGTGTAGGCACCCCAGTAGCTCCGCTGGGGGGCCGCGTCGGCTCCGCCGTAGCCGACCGCGCGATCGATCAGCTCCCGGTAGACACCGCCTTGGACGAGACCGGTGGGCTTCGTGAGGCGCCCGCCGGTGACGAGGCCTCCGATCAGTCCACTCGATTCGACGACGAGCGTACGGGCGCCACGGCGCGCGGCCACGATGCCGGACACGACGCCCGTCATCCCCGCGCCTACCACCACGACGTCGTAGTTGCCGAACAGCTTCATTCCGCCTTCACCTTCTCCTGCTGAGTAGCGCGCTCCGGCGCCGGGTGCTGGACGAGGACGTCGTCGACCAGCACCACGAGGCTCGATGGAGGGCGCGGTACCGATGTCATCGACTCGGATCGGATCCGTCGAATGGGCACCGGAGGTCGACGCAGTGGATGGGCTTTGCGTCCGCTGCGCTGATCTCGGTGTGGTTCGGGGCGATCGGGGCTCGTGGGGATACCAGGAGCGTCTACCGTGAGACGTCGGTGTGGAGCCCAGGGTCTTGGTCAGTGATCGCCGCTCATGTTCACGTACAGGAAGTCACTCCACGTGGCGATGTGCTGGCGCATCCTCCTCTCGGCCAGGTCGGCGTCGCCGGCGTCGATGGCCTCGGCAATCGCGAGATGCTCTCTACCGGCCAGGACGGCTTGGTCGTGCGGCGCCCCGCCGTAGGCCAGGCGCTTGCAGATCGTGACCCGATCGGCGATCCCGGCGCTCATCTCGATGATCACCGAGTTGCGGCTGCCCTGGATCACGGTGTCGTGGAATTCGCCGCCCAGCGCGCTCAGGGCGGACATGTCGTCGTCATCGGAGGCGATCTGGTCGCGGATGCGCTCGCGCAGTGACATCAGGCTGTCCCGCCGCATGCGTTGAGCTGACAAGCGGGCGGCCATGCCCTCCAGAGCCTCTCGGGCCTGGTAAAGGCTGCGCATGTTCTCGGCGCTGAACGAACGGACCTGTGCTCCACGGCGGGGCAGGATCGACACGAGACCGTCTCGCTCGAGCTCGATCAGCGCTTCCCGGACCGGGATACGGCTGACCGCGTGGCCCTCGGCGACGGCTCGCTCTGAGATGGGCTCTCCCGGGGCATACCGGCCCTTGACGATGTCGTCACGCAACTGGTCCCGGATGAACGTCTTCTTGCTCGTCGACTCTGAACCGTTGCTCGTGTTCTGTCTCATTACTCGCCTCGCGACGTGGTAGAGGTCTGATGTGGCCGCGCATCCACAGCGGATTGGACCTGGATGCGGTGGCCCTAGTTCTGGGCCCGATTTTCCTCTACTCGGTCGTGCCGCGCAGAGCCGTAAGCCGGGGGCGTCATTCGAGGGCGAGGACGCCCGGGACCGATCCGTAGGTGAGGTCACGGTATACCAGTGGCAGGCCAGCGCGCAATAGAGTGCTCGTCCTCTCGGGGGTCATCGTCTCGGAGCGTCCATGTGATCCCGTGATCCCGTGATCCCGTGATCACGGTCGGATCGGACGGCGGGCCATCGAGCCGGCCCGGGCCCCTGTGTCGTGTAGGCGACGGTCTCCGTCCATCGAACTCCTGGGAATGATCACGACCGGCCTGCGAGCCGATCATCGTTACGAGGTGGAAACGGGCATCACGTGCAGCGACGGGCGTACTTGATCTTTTCTGGCCTGGCGCTGGCCTGCTCGCCGGGACATGATCGTCCAGGTCGACCAAAGGAATCCCTTGACGGTGGTCGGCCACCTATATACCGTCTCTCGCGTTCGGCCTACAGTCGGTATACCACCACGGCGCCGTTGCGGCGCACCAATCTTCCGCATTGAGCGCTCTGTTCGCGGGGTGCGAAAAGAAGCTGGCGCAGCGCGTCAGGCGAGGGGTAGGTGAGAACAGTGAACCCAGCTTGCAGACCGGCCACGCCTTTTCGAGGAGACCGTCGCGGGGACCGTCCGGGCTGATTCGGGCCAGGCATTTGCAGAGGCCGGCGGGGAATCGTTCATATCCGGCCGGCTGCACAACTCTCGTTCGAGCTGCGGGAACTGCCGCGCATCTGAGCGACCGGAACGAACTGCGCCCCGTTGCGCATGAGAAGAAAAGGTCTCGTCATGGCCAGGCCAGACTTCAGCAGACTGTATATCGACGGCGAGTTCGTGCCCCCGGTGGGAGACACGCAGATCGAGTCCATCGATCCTGCGACCGGTCGGGTCTGGGCGGCAGTGGCAGCAGCCGGGGAACCGGACGTCGAGCGAGCTGCGACAGCAGCGCACACCGCGTTCACCACCGGACCCTGGCCGGGGATGACCGGCACCGAGCGGGGCCGGCTGCTCACCGAGCTTGCTCGGCTCATCGACGACGATGCCGACGAACTCGCGCGGATCGACTCGACAGACAATGGCAAGCCGCTCGGCCACGCCCGCGCGGACGCGGCGGGAGCGGCCGCCTGGCTGCGCTACTTCGCCGGTGCCGCGGACAAGATCCAGGGCGACTACATCCATCTGTCCGAATCGGACTGGGCCTACACCGTTCCCCAGCCGCTCGGCGCAGTCGCCGCGATCATCCCGTGGAACTCGCCGGTCCTCACCGCGGCCTGGAAGCTCGGTCCGGCCCTGGCCGCCGGGAACACCGTCGTGCTCAAACCGTCGGAGCTGGCCCCGGCCAGTTGCCTGCGCCTGGCCGAACTCGTCGACAAGGCCGGCTTCCCGCCCGGCGTGATCAACGTGGTGCCCGGCTACGGGTCCACCGCGGGCGCCGCGCTCGTCGCCCACGAGCGGGTCGCCAAGATCTCGTTCACCGGGAGTGAGCGGACGGCCCAGGGTATCGGCGCGGTCGCCGCGCACACCTCGAAGCGGATCACGACCGAGTGCGGCGGCAAGGCTCCCTTCATCGTCTTCGCTGACGCGGACCTGTCCGCCGCGGTGGACAAGGCCGTCGGGGGCGGGTTCGTCAACGCCGGCCAGCAGTGCACGGTCGCATCGCGCGTACTGGTGCAGGACGAGTGCTTCTCCGAGTTCGTGGACCGCTACGTCCGTCGTGCCGGGACACTGCGGGTCGGCGACCCTGCCGACCCGGCGACCGAGGTCGGGGCGATCGTCTCCGCGAGGCAGCAGGAGCGGATCGAGCACTACATCGGTGTCGCCCGCCGAGAGGGTGCCGAGTTCCGCCTCGGCGGTGATCGGCACCAGCCCGGCGACCCGCGCCTGGCGGGCGGTTACTTCATGCAGCCCACCGTGCTGACCGGCGTCGACCCGGCCTCGTCGGTGTGCCAGGACGAGATCTTCGGCCCGGTCGTCACCATCGCGCCCTTCTCCGATGAGGACCACGCCGTGACGCTGGCCAACGACGTCCGGTACGGCCTCGTGTCGGGGGTCTGGACGCGCGACATCGGCCGCGCCCACCGAGTCGCGTCCCGTCTCGACGCCGGCGTGGTCTGGATCAATACCTATCGCCGGCTGCACCCGGCTATTCCCTACGGCGGATTCAAGATGAGTGGGAACGGTCGCGAAAACGGCCTCGATGCACTCCTCGCCTACACCGAGCAGAAGTCGGTCATCGTCGACACGACTCCGTCCGGCTGACCGAGATCGAGGCATCCCGCTTTTTCGCCGATTCGACAGAACGAGAGGCATCGCAATGGAGCGAGGTACGTTCACGTCTTCACGGACCGCCCGGAATCGGCGAATGGTCGTCGCATGCACGCTGGTGGCTCTGACCACAGCGGCGTGCGGGCTGCGCAACGACGGCGTCGGAGCGGGGGCTGGCGCCGCGGCGGACGGGTCATACGCACCGGAGAACGCGGCCCTCTACGCGCCCGCCGGCGCGACGCTCATCGAGCAGAACCCCGGACCGCCGGTCACCGGTCCGCTCACCGGGCAGCGCCTTCAGTTGCCCTACGGCAAGGCGCTCCCGGTCCCCGACGGGCCGATCGGGGACTCGAACCGCACCTACACGTTCTGCTTCTCGCAGGCGCTGGTGAACCAGCCCTGGCCGACGGCGGAGAAGGAGAGCCTCATGCTCGAGGCCGCCCGGCACCCGAACGTCGAGATCCGTTACTTCAACACCAACGACGCCTCCGAGCAGGTCCAGCATCTGCGGACGTGTGCGAGCCAGAAGGTGGACGGGATCCTCGTCTGGCCCCAGTCCGTCGGACCGCTGACTCCGGCGATCAAGGATCTCTGCGACAAGGACATGCTGGTCATTGGCATGGAGCGCACCGTCGACACGGACTGTTACACCGGTTGGGTCTTCCTCGACTACAAGCAGGCCGCGACCGGGATGGCGGAGGCCATCGCCGAGCGGATCGGTGGCAAGGGCGTCGTCGTCGAGACGCAGGGCACGCCGGGGTCCTCGCCCCAGATCCTCCGCCACGAGGGGTTCGTGGCGACGATGAAGGAGAAGTACCCCGACGTCCAGTTGGTCGAGACGTCCCCGACCAACTTCGACAAGACCTCGGCCTACCAGGCGGCCCTGAACTTCCTGCAGTCCGCGCAGGGACAGCAGATCGACGCCTGGTACACCCAGTACGGCGACATCGCGCTCGGGGTCCTGGCCGCCATGCAGCAGACCGGGCGCACCGACATCCCGCTGTTCACGATCGGTGACGACAAGCTGACGACGGCGCAGATCCGCCAGGGCGCCATCACCGCGGCCGTCCCCGCGACGCCGTTGCACGCCGATGTGGCGCTGCGCATGGCGATCCTGTCGATCGAGAACAAGCCGTTCCCGAAGGACGTCCTGCTGCAGCAGCCGGCGCTCATCACCGAGGACAACGTCGCCGCCTACGAGCAGACGAACTGGGGCCCGGCGGTGTAGCCGCGATGACATCCCAGGCAGAACCGCGAGGGCTCCACGATGCGTCCCGCACAGAAGGGAACCGGTCCGTGGCCGTAGTCCGACGTCATGACCAGCTTGTCGACGAGAACATCGGCGATCGCCCGCCCGAGATCGCTGCGGCCCCGCGGGCCGCTGCCGGCCCCGTCGTCTCGTTGCGCTCGATCTCGAAGTCCTATCCCGGTGTCCAGGCGCTGTCGTCGGTGGACATCGACATCTTCGCCTCCGAGGTGCACGCGATCTGCGGGGAGAACGGAGCCGGCAAGTCCACCCTGTCGAAGGTCGTCGCCGGGCTGGTGCGCCCGGACGCCGGCGAGATCCACGTCGACGGTGAACGGACCACGTTCGACTCGCCCGGCGCGGCGCGGCGGCACGGCATCAGCGCGGTCCCCCAGGAGATCTCCCTGGTGCCGTACCTGACCGTCGCCGAGAACATCTGCCTCACCGCGATCCCGAGCTGCAACGGGATGGTGAGCAAGAAGGGCCTGCGCGCCCAGGCGCAGGCGGTGCTCGACTCGCTCGGCCTGGACATCGACCCGTTCTCATTGCTCGCCGAGCACGGGCCGGGTGTCCAGCAGCTCGTTATGATCGGACGGGGGTTCGCCCAGAGTGCCCGCGTCGTGATCCTGGACGAGCCGACGGCCGCGCTCACCCACCCCGAGGTCGACCATCTCTTCGAGGTCGTCGAGGTTGCGCGGGCCGCCGGCACCGCGTTCATCTACATCAGCCACCGCCTGCCGGATCTGCAACGGATCGCCGACACGATCACGGTGCTGCGGGACGGCGCGAAGATCCTCACCGAACCCATGGTCGCGCTCGGCCACGACAAGATCGTGTCGGCCATGGTCGGGCGGCCCATCGAGCGTCTCGACGGGCACCGAGCCGGACAGCGGGCCGCCGCTGAGCCGGACATCGGTTCCCCGCCGCGGCTGGCCGTCGAGGGGCTGACCAGGGCCGGCGTGTTCGCCGACGTGAGCTTCACCGTCGGGGCGGGCGAGATCGTGGGGATCGCCGGGCTGATGGGGGCGGGTCGCACCGAGGTCGCCCGGGCGATCTACGGCGTCGATCCCGTCGACGCGGGGACCGTGGCGGTCGACGGCGTCACCACCCGGATCCGTTCCCCGCGCGACGCCATCCGGGCGGGGATCGCGATGGTCCCGGAGGAGCGCAAGAGCCAGGGTCTCGTGCTCGGCATGACGGTCGGCGAGAACCTGACCGTCGCCCACCTGCGGCAGCTGTCCCGGGCCGGTTGGCTGCGCCGACGCAGGCTGAGCGAGTCGGCCCGCGAGGCGGTGAAGCGCTTCGCCGTCAAGCCGCAGAATCCGGACGTGGCCGTCGGGACCCTCAGCGGCGGGAACCAGCAGAAGGTCGTCATCGGCCGCTGGTTCTTCAGCGAGTTCGGCGTGTACCTGTTCGACGAACCGACCCGTGGCGTCGACATCAACGCGAAGTCGGAGATCTACCGAATCCTGGGCCGGCTCACGGAGTCGGGTGCGGGAATGGTGGTCATCTCCTCGGAGCTGCCCGAGCTCCTGGCTATATGCGACCGGATCCTCGTGATGCGGGAGGGGCGGCTCGTCGGCGATGTCGTCGTGGAGGAGGCCACCGAAGAGAGCCTTCTCGCGGCAGCGATGGGTCAGGAAGGAATGGTTGCGTGATGTCTCGTGCACAGGTCCCGTCGGCCGTCGCGAGTGTCGACGAGGAGGCGCCCGCCCCGCCGCCCGGGGCCCCGCGGCCGTCCGCCGGGGAATCGCTGGCGACCGCCCGTAAACTGCTCCGCAAGGCGGGTGCGTTTCCGGCGCTCGTCCTGGTCCTGGTCGTCGGGGCCTTCCTGTCGCCCTTCTTCCTGACCGCGGACAACATGGTCAACGTCGTCGAAACGGCGGCGGTGATCGGCCTGCTCGCGGTCGGTCAGGGCTTCGTGATCATCGCCGGGGGAGCGGGGATCGATCTCTCGGTGGGCGCCGCGCTGGCGTTCGCCGCGGTCGTCGGGGCGCGGATGGCGCCCTACGGCCCGGTCGGGGTGGTGGGTGGCGCGATCCTGGGTGGGCTGTTCATCGGCCTCATCAACGGCCTCGGCGTCGCGATCGCGCGCATCCAGCCCTTCATCATGACGCTGGGCACGATGACGATCGCCTCGGGCGCGGCGTACTATCTCTCCGCCTCCAACCAGATCCGGCTCAGCGGCGCCGACGCTCTGCCCTGGCTGACCTCCTCGGTCTTCGGGATACCGGTGCCGATCCTCGTGTTCGCCGCCGCCGTCGTCCTGGGGCAGTTGCTGCTGGGCCGGACCGTCTTCGGCCGGCAGATCTACGTCATGGGCGGCAACGAGGAGGCGGCCCACTTCGCCGGCATCCCCGTGGCCCGGCGCCGGATGGCGGTCTACCTGATCTCGGGCCTGTGCGCCGGCGTGGCTGCCCTGCTGCTGGTCTCGCGATTGACGACCGCGGACCCCAACTACGGAGCCGGCTACGAACTGGCCTGCATCGCCGCCGTGGTGGTCGGCGGCGCGCCGCTGACCGGCGGGGTGGGCACCATTCGCGGCGTCGCGATCGGCGTGCTCGTCATCGAGCTCATCTCGAACCTGCTCGACATCATGAACGTGAATCCGCACGTCCAGCTCATGGTGAAGGGCCTCATCGTCATCGTCGTCGTCAGCCTGAATCGTCGCGGTGCCATGGCGAGCGGGCAGACGATTCGCGCGTCGTTCCCGCTCGCGATCGCCCTTGTGGTGGGAGCGGCCGCTCTATTCGGTGTCTTCGGGGGATAGCCGCGCCCGACACATCGATTTCCGCCCCGCAACAACCGGCTCGATGAGGAGAAGGTGGACTGAACATGCCGACCAGGAAGAAAAACCCCGAGGCGGTCGACGTCTGCATCGTGGGTGCCGGCGCGTCCGGTGGTACCGCGGCCAAGGTCCTCACGGAGAACGGCCTGCGGGTCGTCGCGCTCGACCGTGGTCCGTGGCTTCGCGACGAGCAGTTCTCCGGTGACGAGCTGAAGTACCTGAACCGGAACTACGTCTGGCCCGACGACAAGCTCAAGCCGCGGACCTATCGGCCGGACGAGAGCTCCCCCAGCCAGGTCGTCCAGTTCTCGCCGACCCCGCAGGGCGTGGGCGGCGGCACGATCCACTGGGGCGGGATCGTCCCGCGGATGACCCTCGACGACTTCAAGCTGCGCTCGCTGCACGGCGACGTGCCGGGCTCGAGCCTCGTCGACTGGCCGATCGACTACTGGGTCCTCGAGCCGTACTACACCAAGGTCGAGTGGGAGCTCGGCACCTCAGGGCTCGCGGGCGCGAACCGGTGGGAGGCGCCGCGCAGCAAGGGCTACCCGACGGGTCCCGTCGCGCTGACCCACTACGGCCGCATCTTCGCCCAGGCGCACGCGAAGATGGGCAAGAGCACGTTCCCGATCCCGCAGGCAATGGTGACCGAGCCCTACCGGGGGCGCCGGCCCTTCCCGTACTCCGGCTTCTGGCAGCAGTACGCCGACCCGACGGGCTCGAAGTCCTCGACCGCGAACACCTTCATCCCCGACGCGCTCGCCACCGGCCTGTTCGAGCTCCGACCGGACTGCTACGTCAAGGAGATCACCGTCCACCCGGACGGCCGGGCCAAGGGCGTGGTGTACACCGACGAGGACGGCGACGAGTTCGAGCAGCTCGCCGACGTCGTGATCATGTGCGCCGGCGGCATCGAGACGCCGCGACTGCTGCAGCTGTCGACCAGCAATCTGTTCCCCGACGGGCTGGCGAACAGCAGCGGGCAGGTGGGCCGCAACTGCACGTTCCACGAGTACCTGTTCGCGATCGGCCTGTTCGACAAGGAAGTGGTCGACCCGCTGTTCCCGTGGGCCGGGCACTACATGAACGTCATGTCGTTCGACTACTACCAGACCGACTACGACCGCGGGCACCTGCTCGGGACGCTGATCTTCGCGTCGATGCTCGGGCACCCGGTCAACTGGACCTTCCCGGGCCGCCCCACCTGGGGGCAGGCGGCGAAGGACGCCGACCGCGACCTGTTCAACCACAGCATGAAGCTGGGCGTGATGGTGCAGGACCTCCCGGTGGAGTCGAACAAGGTCGACCTCGACCCGGACGTGAAGGACGCCTGGGGGCTGCCGGTCGCGCGCATCACGCACACCCCGCACGCCAACGACTACGCGCAGGCGAAGTGGCAGGTGGAGAAGAACGTCGAGATCCTCGAGGTGGCCGGCGCCAGCAAGATCATCCCGGTGCACCTCGACAAGATCACCGGCAACTGCTGCCACGAGATGGGCACCGCCCGGATGGGCGACGACCCGGCGACCTCGGTGGTCGACAAGTGGTGCCAGGCGCACGACGTGCCGAATCTCTACGTCTTCGACGGCAGCTTCTTCCCGACGTCCACCGGGGTCAACCCGACCCTGACGATCATGGCCAACGCCTGGCGGTGCAGCGAGTACATCGCCCAGGTGCGGGCCAAGGGGCGCAATGCCGACTGACGCATCCGATCCGTCACCGACGCCGAGCGAGATCGAGGAGACCCAGTAATGGCCAGCCAGTCGCAGTGGCCGATCGTCCCCATGCGGACGACAGACGGCCCGGAGCGGATGTTCTTCACCTCCGCCGAGTGGAACACCGTCGAAGCCGCGACCGCGCGGATCATCCCGACCGACCACGACCCGGGGGCACGCGAGGCCGGGGTCGTGCACTTCCTCGACCGGTTCCTGTCTGGGATCGACTACATCTACGTCAGCGCCGACGGCAGCGGCTTCCTGCAGATGTCGGGTAAGGACGCCGAGGCGTGGCACGAGCGCATCGCGCACCGGCAGCAGGTCTACCGGGACGGGATCGCCGAGCTGGAGCGGCTGAGCCGCAACCGCACCGGCAAGGGCTTCACCGAACTCGACGACGCGACCCAGGACGACATCCTCGAGGAGCTCTCCGGGCGCCCCCGGCCCCAGTCGGTCTCACTGCACGCGAGAGCCGGCGAGCTGGGTGCCGGCGGTCCGCCTCCGACCAACCAGCCGGTGAGCGACGAGGGCCTGCCCTTCTTCGACATGCTGGTGCTGCACACGCGCCAGGGCTTCTACGCCGACCCGGCCTACGGCGGCAACAAGGACCGGATCGGCTGGCGCGTGATCGGCTATCCGGGCCCGGAGTCGCTCGCCGACACCGTCGAGGGCCGCTACACCACGACCGACTACATGCTCATGGACGCGACGTGGCCCTACGCCAACCACCCGTCCGTCCAGCGGTACGGACGTCGCTCCCGCTGAGGCCGGTCTCCGCCGCCCGCCACCACCACGAGAGGAACGCACGATGAAGAACGGCATGATCGTCTTCGACGCCGTCGTCCACGCGCACGACTTCCGCGAGCACGTCCTGCTCAACGACGACGCCCGCTACCTCAGGGAGGGGTTCAAGGCGTCGCTGACCTGGTCGGTTCAGCGCGGTGGTCACGACGTGTCCTACGAGGCCGTCGACGCGCCGCCCGAGCACGAGTGGGCGAACAAGGTGCTGTTCACCGACTCGGACACCGACTTCGCGATGGTCCAGACCGTCCCGGTGTTCGCGCTGTTCAAGGAGGGTCTGGCGCCGGCGAGGGGCAGCTACGAGCTGGCGCAGTCCAATCCGGACCGCCTGTTCTTCTGCGGTGGCGTCGACCCGCTCTACCAGGGGGTCAAGGGCGCGCTGGAGGAGATGGAGCGCCAGGTCGTGGAGTGGGGCGCGACGAGCTTCAAGTTCTACCAGGCACAGAACATGCGCAACGCCTGGCGCGCGGACGACGAGAAGATCGCCTACCCGCTCTACGAGAAAGCCATCGAGCTCGGCATCAAGGGCATCCAGTTCCACAAGGGACTGCCGCTCGGGCTGCAGAAGGTGGAGGACCTGCGGCCCAACGACCTGCAGCAGGCGGCCTACGACTTCCCGCAGCTCAACTTCGGGGCGCACCACCTGGGCGAGCCCTATGTGGACGAGATGATCAACATCGCGTCGCGGTTCCCGAACATCTTCCTGGTGCTCCCGCTGTGGTTCAACCACTACTTCGTGCAGCCCTGGGAGATGCTGCACCGCCTCGGCAAGGCGCTGCTCCACGTCGGTGCGGACCGCATCTGCTACGGCACCGACGCATTCATCTGGCCTAACCTGCAGGCCTACATCGACGTGCTTGCCACCCTGGAGATGCCCGACGAGCTCCAGGAGCGCTACGGCTACCCGCCGATCACCGACGACGTCCGGCGCAAGATCTTCGGGGAGAGCTTCGCCAACGCGGTGGGCATCGATCTCGCGGCCAAGGCCAAGGCCAAGGCGCTCGAGATCCGCAAGCAGGTGGTGTAGCGGATGGACCGGTCCGACATGCGGCTGCTCGCAGACGTTCAGGTGGCGCTGAAGGCGGTCAAGAGCCGGCTGCGGGGCCACGGCGGGGACGTCACGGTCCGGGACGTCTCCGACGGGATTGTCGACGTCGACTTCCAGGGAGCCTGCCGCGGTTGTCCGGCGCAGGCCTTCACTCATGTGGCGGTCGTGGAAGCGGCCCTGACCACGGTGCCCGGGGTCACGGGCGTGAAGAGTTCCCGATCGCACCTGGCTCCCGCCGTGGTCGAGCGCATCCGCCGCGCCGTGCGCTAGGAGCGGCAGAATCGAGGCGTCCGGGCGCATTGGGGCTCGCCGCCGCGCCCGGCTCGCCCGTGGAGTTCCGCCGACGTCCGGCCCCCTGAATCGAGCGGCTTGCTCGATTCGTTGCTGCGGTCAGCTGCAATGCCGTACATCCTCACCGTATCCACGTCGCATCACGGAGGACCGTATGAACGAGCCGCTCGCCACCGAGTCGCCCGATCTCAAACCCCGCAGCCGTGACGTCACCGAGGGCCTGGAGCGCACGGCCGCGCGGGGGATGCTGCGCGCGGTCGGGATGCGCGACGAGGACTTCGCCAAGCCGCAGATCGGCGTCGCCTCGTCGTGGAACGAGATCACCCCGTGCAACCTGTCGCTGCAGCGGCTCGGGCTGGCGGCCAAGGAGGGCGTGCACCGGGCGGGGGGCTATCCGATGGAGTTCGGCACCATCTCGGTGTCCGACGGGATCTCGATGGGCCACGTGGGGATGCACTACTCGCTGGTCAGCCGGGAGATCATCGCCGACTCGGTGGAGACGGTGGTGCAGGCGGAGCGGCTGGACGGCACGGTGCTGCTGGCCGGGTGCGACAAGAGCCTGCCCGGGATGCTGATGGCCGCCGCGCGGCTGGACCTGGCCGGAGTGTTCGTCTACGCCGGGTCGATTCTGCCCGGGCGGATCGGCGACCGCGAGGTGAACATCGCCGACGCGTTCGAGGCCGTCGGCGCGTGCACCCGGGGGCTGATCACCCGTGAGGAGGTCGACGCCATCGAGCGGGCGATCTGTCCGGGTGAGGGTGCGTGCGGTGGGATGTACACGGCGAACACGATGGCGAGTGCGGCCGAGGCGATGGGGATGGCGCTGCCCGGCTCGGCCAGCCCACCCGCGGTGGACCGGCGCCGCGACGGGATCGCCCGTGCCTCCGGTGAGGCCGTGGTGGGGCTGATCGCGAAGGGGATCACGGCTCGGCGGATCCTGACCCGGGAGGCGTTCGAGAACGCGATCGCCGTGGTGATGGCGTTCGGCGGGTCGACCAACGCGGTGCTGCACCTGCTGGCGATCGCCCGCGAGGCCGAGGTGGACCTGCACCTGGACGACTTCAACCGGATCGGTGATCGGGTGCCGCACCTGGCCGACGTGAAGCCGTTCGGTGCCTACGTGATGTCGTCGGTGGACCAGGTCGGCGGTGTGCCGGTGGTGATGAGGGCGCTGCTGGATGCGGGGCTGCTGCACGGGGACTGCCTGACCGTGACCGGGCGCACGGTGGCGGAGAACCTGGCCGAGATCGATCCCCCGGACCTGGACGGGAAGATCATCCACACGCTGTCCGACCCGATCCATCCCACCGGCGGGCTGACCATCCTGCGTGGTTCGCTGGCGCCGGACGGCGCCGTGGTGAAGAGCGCGGGGTTCGACTCGGCGACGTTCAAGGGCGTCGCCCGCGTGTTCGACGGTGAGCAGGGCGCGCTCGACGCCGTCACGAACAACGAGATCAACCCCGGCGACGTGGTCGTGATCCGCTACGAGGGCCCGCGGGGTGGCCCGGGTATGCGCGAGATGCTCGCGGTCACCGGCATGATCAAGGGCGCCGGTCTGGGCAAGGACGTGCTGCTGGTGACCGACGGCCGGTTCTCCGGGGCCACGACCGGGCTGTGCATCGGGCACATCGCGCCGGAGGCGACCGACGGCGGGCCGATCGCGCTGGTCCGCGACGGGGACCCGATCACCCTTGACATGAGCACCCGCACCCTGGACATCGGGGTGCCGGCCGACGAGCTGGAGCGGCGCCGCGCGGAATGGACGGCGCCGGAGCCACGGCACCGCGGCGGCGTGCTCGGCAAGTACGCCAAGCTCGTCGGCTCCGCCGCCGAGGGGGCGGTCTGCACGTAAGGCCCCGGGTCTGTGCCCCTCCGGCACCTCGGGCTCTACCGCGAGCGGCTGATCTTCGCGGATCCGGCCCCTTCACCGGAGCCCGTGAGCGAGACCCTCACGAGTTCACCAGCTGTGAGACCCGCTGCGCGGACACCTTGAGCACAGCGGCGATGTCCGCCCCGCTCAGACCGGATTCCTTGAGGTGACGGGCCGCCGCGCGTTGTCGGGCAGCCGCGTCTCGCTGAGCTCGCTCAGCGTCCCGGACGGCCTGCCTCGCAGCGGCAGCTTCGGTGGCGAGGTCCCCGTCGAGTTCCGGCGTGATCGTCACCTCGTAGGACTCGGGCTCGCCACCGAGGTCGAGTGCGAGGTAGTCGCGGGCCATGCGCTCCGCGCCGGCCAGGGAGCGTGACTGGGTGACGCCGATCTCGTCGCCGGCGTCGTTGTGGATGTGGAGCTCCCAGCCGTGGGCCCAGCGCCGGGCTGTGACCTGGTAGAGGCTCACTGCAACCACCCTTCCGGCAGGCACGCCATGCGCTTGCCGACACTTCGAACTACTCCCGGCGAGACGATGCCGTGTCGCGGGACGGGTGCCGTGTGCGCGCCGCAGGGGCAGCCCCACTTGGTGTGCGGACCCTTGTCGGACAAGATCGTGCAGCCCCGTTCGAGCAGCGCGGACCCGACGTCCCGCAACGTCATCGCCTTGACCACGACGGTAACTCTAGCCCCCCTGGATCACAAGGATCTAGGGGGGATTGATGACTGCATTGATGTCAGCTCACTTGCGTTTGGCGTGTCCGCCGCGGAGGGGCGGTCTGCTCCTGACGGGCGGGCCCGAACGATCCTGTCGGGGGTCGTCGCTAACGTCTGCAGCCGATGAGTGCGATGTGGACGAGCTTCCTCGGCGGGCTGCTCGGCGCCCTGCTGGGGGCGACGGCCACGCTGCTGGTCGGCGAGGGCAAGCGCCGCCGCGACGAGGACACGGCCCTGCTGGGTTGGTGCACCCAGGTCTACGACTGGGTCGTGGACGGCAAGGTCTCGCCCGACGCCGCCCGGCACATGCTCGAGGAACGGCGGATCACCGCGCACTGGTGGACGTTCAACCGCCGCTACGCGGCCCGGGCCGACGCTATCCTGGACGAGCTGGACCGGGCCTTCACGCCGCCGGAGCCACCCGGCGACGGGGCCCGCGAGAAGTTCGTGCTGGGCCAGGAGGAGGGTGATTGACGTGGCGCACGCCGACGAGCAGCCGGGCCGCTGCCCGCAGTCCCCGATCCTCACCGAGGTGAGCCCCGGGCAGGTGCGGGCGGCTCGCTTCCGGGTCTCCCGCGATTCGGCCCGCGGCCGGGCCACACCCGACCGGATCGCCCGTCTCGCCCGGGTCGTGCTCCCCGGCGACCACCCGCACCCCGCCCCGCACCCGGGCTGATCGGCGGGCCCGCGCCCGGGCCGGGCCCGCGATGGTCCGCGGGGCCTCCTGGTCAGACCGGCGGCTGTACGGCGAGCGCCGCGCGCAGGCTCGTGTCGTAGCGACGAGCACGCCGTCGTGCTCGGGGGTGAGCGCCGGTGCGTTACCCGTCGCGTGGGCGATGTCGATCCGGTGCATCCAGGTGTCCCGGGTCAGGATGACGTCGACCAGGTAGCCGATCGTCCACGCCTCGTCGACGCCGTTGACCCGTTGCCGGTCGGGCATCGTCCGGCTGCGGATCAGCCGCGGGGGTGCCGGCGCCGTCAAGGGTGGTGGTGGGTCGGGCGAGAATCGGGCTGTGGCGAACAAGAAGTCCTCGGCTGGGCAGCGCCGGGCCGCGAAGGTCAAGGCCCCGGCAGCGCCGGGCCGGAGCGCGGCGCACCGAGGCCCGTCCCCAGGAGCGACGCGAGGCGGTCACCGGGCCGGTGCCCGAGGAGTCCGGCGGGCTGCTCGGCGGCCGCGATGACGAGCTCGGCGAGCTGGTGGCGATCCAGATGTCGCTCGCCGAGACGCGGGCGGAGCGCGAGCTCGGCTACTACATCGGCGAGGACAACATCGCCGGGTTCTCGGCCGCGCAGTGGACTGCGTGGACCGAGGCTGTCGACCGGCACCTCGCGGTGCTCATCGCGGAGGGCCCCGAGGGCAGGGACGAGGCCGCCGACTTCGTCGAGCTGGTGGAGGGCCGACTGGTGGCCGCCGTGCGGCAGACCCTGGCCGAACTTTCGCCCGACGTCGCGCGGGGGGAGCTGGACCTGATCGCCGGTGCCGACGACGGCGGTCCCGAGGAGGAGACCCCACCGGGGCTGACCATCGCGTTCGCGATCCTGCTGAGCTGGCTCGGCAACCAGGGTCCGCGACCCGTCCCGGACGGAGCCGGCGACCACGTCCTCTCCTGGATGCGGGACGTGCTCGGCGCCGGACCGGCCGCAGCGGCCGCGACGGTCATCGGCGTGCTCGGCAGCATCGAGCAGCGCGAGGCCGCTGTCGGGCCCGCCGCCGACGCGCTCGCCGAGGACTTCCTGCCCGCCCTGCTCTGGATCACCGCGGGGCTGGTCGCGGTCTACGGCCGCGGGGACATCGGGTGGCTGCCCAGCGTGGAGGAGACCCGGCGGACGTGACGATCGAGACCGATCCGATCTCGAACTCGGCAGAGCGTCACGGCAGGCTGGGGGCATGACCGACCAGACAGAAGGCAGGGCCACGACGCCGCTGCCCGACATCGTCACCACGATCGCCGACCGGCTGGGCCGCGATCAGGTGTTCGGCCCGCCCGTCGAGCGGGGCGGCACCACCCTCGTCCCCGTCGCCCGGGTCCGGGCCGGCGGCGGCACCGGTGGTCGTCGCCCGGGCGCCGGCCCGGGTGGTGGCGGTGGTGCCGGGATCGTCGCCAAGCCGGTCGGTGCGTTCTCCATCCGGCCCGACGGCAAGGTGGCGTGGCATCCCGCGGTGGACGTGAACCGGATCGTGCTCGGCGGGCAGATCGTGTTCGGGACGGTGGCCACCCTCGCCGTGCTGAGCACCCTGCAGCGCCGGCGCCGGCGCCGGACCCACCTTCCGCGGCTGGGGTAGCCGAGCCGGCCCGGTGCGGGTACGGCGACGTCGTCCGGGTGCCGTCGGCGTCGTCGGCCACGCGCGCCTGCCGGCCACCGGTTCAGACCGGGGCCGCCGGGACCGGGCGGGGTCGGGGGAGGACGAGCGGAGTGCCGGTGAGCGGGTCGTCGACCACCGCGCAGTCGAGGCCGAACACGTCGCCGACGATCTCGGCGCGCACCACCTCGCCGGGCGGGCCCTCGGCGGCGATCCGCCCCTCCTTCATGGCCACGAGGTGGTCGGCATAGCGGGCGGCGAGATTGAGGTCGTGCAGAACCAGCACGATCGTGCGGCCGCGGGTGATGTTGAGCTCGCGCAGCAGGTCGAGCACGTCCACCTGATGGGCAAGGTCGAGGAACGTCGTCGGCTCGTCCAGCAGCATGATCTCCGGGCCCTGGGCGAGCGCGAGCGCGATCCACGCCCGCTGTCGCTGGCCGCCGGAGAGCTCGTCCACCGGGCGGTCGGCCAGCTCGGACAGGCCGGTGGCCGCCAGCGCCTCGGCGACCGCGGCCTCGTCGGCGTGCGACCACTGCCGGAACCAGCGCTGGTGCGGGTGCCGGCCCCGCCCGACGAGGTCGGCGACCGTGATCCCGTCCGGGGCGGCGGGCTGCTGGGGGAGCATCCCCATCCGCGTCGCCAACCGCACCGCGGGCAGCCGGGCGATGTCGGCGCCGTCGAGCACCACCGTGCCCGAGCGTGGTCGCAGCAACCGCGCCAGGCCACGCAGCAATGTCGACTTGCCGCAGCCGTTGGGGCCGACGACGGCGGTGATCCGCCCGCTCGGCACCCGCACACTCAGGTCCTCGACGACCGGACGATCGCCGTAGGTGAGCGTCAGCCGTTGCGTTGCGAGGTCCGACGCACTCATCCACCAGCTCCGATCCGATTGGCGCGCACGAGCAGGTACAGCAGGACCGGGGCGCCGACCAGCGCCGTGATCACCCCGGCCGGCAGCTCGTAGGGGCTGAACAGGCGGCGGGTCACGAGATCCGCACCGACGACGACCAGCGCCCCTGCCCCGGACGCCGGGACCAGCCCCGCCGTCCGCTCGGCGAGCAGCCGCCGCACGATCTGCGGGGCCACCAGCGCGACGAACGCGATCGGCCCCGCCGCGGCCGTGGCCAGCGCGGCGAGCCCCACCCCGGCGGCCAGCAGTAGCGCCCGGCCGAGCTGCACGCGGCCGGCGAGGGTTCGCGCGAGGTCGTCGCCCAGCTCGAGCAGCCGCAGCTGCCGCGACAGCGCCAGCACCACGGGTGCCAGCACCACGGGTGCCAGCATCGCCAGCGCGCCGGCGACGGTCGCGACGTGCACCCAGGTGCGGCCCGCGACGGTGCCGACCAGCCAGATCGCCGCCTGGAACGCCTCGTTGCGGTCGGCGCGGGTGAGCAGGAACGACGCCGCCGAGCTCAGCAGCGCCGTGACGCCGATCCCGACGAGCACCAGCCGGTAGCCGCTGAAGCCGTTGCGGTGGGCGATCGCGTACACCAGCAGCGCGGCGATCGCCGCCCCCGCGAGCGCCCCACCCGCGACCGTCCCCGCGCCCGCGCCGACCACCGTGATCGTGACGACCGCGCCCGCGGAGGCGCCCGCGTTGATCCCGATGACGTCCGGGCTCACCAGCGGGTTGCGCGCCAGCCGCTGGAAGATCCCGCCGGAGATCGCCAGCGCCGCACCGACTCCCAGCGCGACCAGCGCGCGCGGTAGCCGGTTGCGGACCACCACGTCGTAGGAGATCAGGGTGCCGTTCCCGGTCAGCGTCGCCGCGACCTCCGACAGCGACATCGGGTAGTCGCCGAGGGTCAGTGACACCGCGGCGACGGCCAGGGCGAGCGCCCACGTCACCGATCCGAGCAGGACCGACGCCGGGCTCAGCCGCAGCGACACCGCGCGGCGGCGAAGCACGAGCCCGGTGTTCACAGCTGCGCGAGCTTTCGGCGTCGCACGAGGTAGAGGAACGCGGGTGCTCCGATCACCGCGGTCATCACCCCGACCTGCACCTCCTCCGGACGCAGCACGACGCGTCCGGCGACGTCGGCGAGCAGCAGGATCGTCGGGCTCAGCACGGCCGACCACGGCAGCAGCCACCGGTGGTCCGCGCCGACGATCGCCCGCGCGATGTGCGGACCGACGAGGCCGACGAACCCGATCGGCCCGGCCACCGCGGTCGCCGTCCCGGCCAGCGCCACGATCGCGGCGACGCCCAGCCCGCGGACCCGGTGGATCCGCGACCCCAGCGTGCGCGCCACATCGTCGCCGAGCGCGACGGCGTTCAGCGGCCGCCCGAGCGTCAGGGCCAGGACGACACCGGCGACGACGAACGGCACCGCCTGCCCGACCGTGGCCGGATCGGCCCGGGCCAGCGAGCCCACCACCCAGAACCGGAAGCGCTCGAACGTGTCGGTGTCCAGCAGGGTGATCGCCGAGGTCACCGAGCCCAGCAACGCCGAGAGCGCCGCACCGGCGAGCGCCAGCTTCACCGGCGTCGCCCCGCCGCGGCCCACCGAACCGACCGCGTACACGGCGACCGCCGCCGCGGCCGCCCCGGCGAAGGCGAACCAGACGTATCCGGCCAGCGAGCCGACCCCGAACAGCGCCAGCGCGACGACCGCCGCGAGCGCCGCACCCGCGTTGATCCCGAGGACCCCGGGACTGCCGAGCGGGTTGCGGGTCAGCCCCTGGATCACCGCGCCGGCGAGGCCGAGCGCGACGCCCGCCAGCAACCCGGCGGCCGTCCGCGGCACCCGCAGGTACCGCACGATCAGATCCGAGTCGCGCCCGGTGAAGTCGGTCAGCCCGGCGACCAGCTGACCGAACGAGATCGGCTGGTTGCCGATCAGCAGCGAGAGCAGCACCGCTGCACCCAGCGCGACCACCGCCGCCACGAACAGCGCGGACCGGGCGGCCGTACCGCGGCGCGGCGCGGCCTCGGCCGGTGGGCTCCCGGTCAGAGTCGCGGTCACGCCCGATCGGGATGGACGAGGGCGGCCACCTGCTCGGCGGCGTACGGGACCCGCACCCCGGCAGCACGGTCGGCGAACAGGAACGGCTGCACCTGACCGTTCTTCACCGCGGCCACGTTGGCGAGCGCCGGGTTGGTGCGGATCCGCTCGGCGTCGGGCTCGGCGTCGGCCACGGTGTACGAGGCATCGCAGCAGGTACTGGTCAGGATGACGTCCGGGTCCCGCGCGATGATCTCCTCGACCCCGACCATGATGTTGCGCTTGCTGGTCAGATCGGCGAAGGCGTTGTCGGCGCCGGCGATGTCGAGGATCCGGGTGACGAAGTCCGGCCCGCCGGCGATCCGGAACGTGCCGTCCTCGCGCGGCGACACCACCGCCACCCGCGGCCGGGGCGCACCGGCCACCCGCTCGCGCACCGCGTCGATCCGGGCCTGCATCTCGGCGACGACCGCGGCGGCGCGCTCTTCGACCCCGAACAGCCTGCCGAGGTCGTGGACGTCGGTGTAGACGCTGTCCATCGTCACCGTCGCCGGGTCGATGGCCTCGTCGCTCAACCCGTCGCCGCTCGGGCACAGTGGGCTGAAGATCCAGGTCTGGACGCCCAGCTCCCGCAGGCTCGCCCGGGTACCGAAGCTCTCGCCGCTGCCGTCGGCGAACACGTCGTTGAAGCCGGAGAGCACGAAGTCCGGGTTCGTCGCCAGCAGCGCCTCCCGGCTCGGGATCTTGGGGACGTAGGGCGCCCGGGCCTGGGCCCCGGTGTACTCGGGGAGGACCGCGGCGTCGAGGAAGGCGGTGCCGACCAGCCGGTCGCTCACGCCGAGCGCGTGCGCCATCTCCACGGCCGGCTGGTAGGCGGCGTAGATGCGCTGCGGCGGGGCGGCGACCGTGACGTCCAGGCCGCAGTTCTTCTCGGTGATCTCTCCCCCGGCCGTCGCGGTCCGTTCGGGCGGGCCGCCACAGGCGGTGAGCACCAGCAGGGCCACGAGGGACACGGTGGCCGCGAGGTGTCGGGTGGGGGACATCGGTGGTGGGCCTCCCGGTCGGCGTGCGGATGCCGGGAGACTACGTTCTATATGAACAGGTCTTCAATTGTGATGCCGGTCATGGCCGCCTCGGCAACGGATGGCCGGCCCGGATCAGCCCGCAGGCCGGTCGGCGGAGCCGATGCGCGGAAACAGCATCGCGATCCAGTTGTGGATCGTCTCGCTCATGCCGGCCTCCGCTGCGACGTCATGCCGGAATTCTCAGACCCGCTGCAGCGGGCAGGAACATCGACCGCAACTACATCCATTCCAGATCAATCGGACAGCGAGTCGATGACCGGTCGCTGGCCGAGGCCCGCGCCCGTCGGCGGGCGTCGGGCCGGAACCGCAACGATCACCCCCCCGGCCGGAATGCAGAAAAGCCACCTTCACGCCGGCAGATGGCGTGAAAGTGGCTTCCCTGCAACAGGACGCCGAGCGCGCTGCGGCGTCAGATCGCGCAGCTGCCGTCGGCGCAGGCTTCGCCGTCGTCCGGTCGGGCGCCGGTCGGGGAGAGCAGCGTCAGCGGGTTCGCCTCTGCCCACGCGGTGTCGAGCACCTCGCGCAGCGCCGCGGCCGGCTGCGCGCCGGACACGCCGTACTTCTCGTCGATCACGAAGAACGGGACGCCGGAGATGCCGTAGCGACGGGCCTGCAGCTCGTCGGCGCGGACCTCGTCGGCGTACCGGTCGCTCTCCAGCACCGCGCGCGCCGCATCGGGGTCGATCCCGATCTCGGCGGCCACCCGCACCAGGGCGTCGGGGTCGCCGATCGGTTCACCGTCGGTGAGATAGGCGCGGAACAGCCGCTCCTTGAGGCGGTCCTGCAGCTTGAGCGACCCGCCGGCGGTGCTGTCCACGGCCAGGTGCAGCAACCGGTGCGCGTCGAACGTGTTGCCCGAGCGGGCGCGCTCGAAATGGAACTCGAGACCGTCCGCGGCGGCCTGTTCGGTCATGTGTGCGTGCATGCCGTGGGCCTGCTCGACGCTCACGCCGTACTTCGCGGCCAGGTGCTCCGCGAGCGGCTCCGGGTATTCGCGCGGGGCCGACGGGTCGAGCTCGAAGCTGTGCCAGCGCACCTCGACGTCGTCGCGGTGCGGGAAGTCGGCCAGCGCCGCCTCGAACCGCGCCCGCCCGATCGCACACCACGGGCACACCACGTCGGACCAGATATCCACCTTCACACCGGACACAACGCCCCGGGCGAGGCGCTCATTCCGACCCGGTCCGGGCCGGCGCGTACCCCAGCCGAACCAGCTCCCGCACCCGCGTGTCGGGCAGGTACGCCCGGGTCAGCGCGACGCCGATCCGCGGTAGATCGCCCTCGTCGCGATAGGACAGGTACATCGGGACGTAACGCGGCCGGAACTTGGCCTTGAACGTGTGCAGCGAACGGAACCCGTAGAGCGGCTCCATCGCCGCACCGAGGCCGTCGAGCACCCGCTGCAGCCCGGCCACCGGTCCCTCGTCCTCGGTCCGCGCCAGCGGCGCGCCGGACAGCGACACGAACTCCGCACCCTCGGCCTGGAACGCCAGGCAGCTCGAGGCGATGAGGAACTCCACGACCGCCCGGAACCCGTCCTGGCGGCGGCGCATCACGTCCAGTGTCCAGCCGCGGACCCGCCCGTCCCCGCCGTAGACCGGTAGCCACGACGTGACGCCCTCCAACGTCCCGCCGGCGTCCTGCGCGAGCCCCACCCGGACCCGGGGGTCGAGTGCCTCGTCCACCCCGCCGAGGGTGAACCCCATCTCCGGCAGTCCCTTGTCGCCGACCCACTCCTCGGAGATCGCGCGGACCCGCTCGACCACCGGCCGCGGCTCGTCGGCCAGCCGCACCAGCCGGAAGCTCACCCCCTGTTTCGCCGCCCGGTTCATCGCCGACCGGATGTTCTGCCACGCCTTGCCGGTGAACGTCAGGCCGGGCAGGTCGACCAGGGTGTCCTCGGCGACCTGGACGTGCTGCCACCCCAGCCCGTCGGTGGCCGCGGCGGTTGCGGACGTGACCGAGAACAGGCACGGGACGAGCGCCGAGCGCTCGGCCATCCGTGCGAACTCCACGACGGTCGACGCGTGTGACCCGGGAGGGCCGACCGGGTCGCCCAGCCCGATGGCCACCCCGGCGTGGCGCTGGTAGGCCAGGTAGCTCTGCCCGTCGGCGGTCAGGAACCAGGAGTTCGCCGGCCAGGTGCTCATCCAGGACAGCGTCCCGCCGCCGTGACGGGTGAGCAGCCCGGTCGCGGTCTCCCGATCGGTCGCGCCCGGGCCGCCGCGGCGCAGCCGCCGCCGCGACGGGGTCTGGAACGCCTGCCGTCCGGCGAGGAGGATCACCAGCAGCACGGCCCAGACCAGCCGGTCGGCCACGAACAGCGGGACCCCCTCCAGGGTGGCGGGCTGCCCGAGCGCGGACGCGACGGCCACCAGCATCGCCACCGCCAGCCCGAGCGCGACGTTCAGCCCGGCGATGACGACCGCCCACCACCAGGCCGTCCGGCGGCCCTTGCGCAGCCCACCCACGAGCAGTCCGGCCAGCAGCAGCGTGACGACGACGTCGAGCCAGGACTCGTCGACACCGGCGGTCGAGCCGAGCGGGCCGTCGCTGGGCATCAGCCACAGCACGACCGTGGACACGGCGATGAACACGACGCCGGCGACCGCGAGCAGCCGCCACTCACGACGGCTCGGACCCCCGGAACGCTCCGGTGCGCGGTCCCGGGTCAGTGCCCGGCCGGCGGGCAGCGCGACCAGCGTGGAGACCAGCTGCTCCAGATCGGCGAGGGTGCCGACGTACATGCTCGAGACGAGCAGGTAGACGCCGAGGGCGAGCCGCAGCCGCAACCGCCACGGCGACCGCACGACCGCCGACGCCACCGCGATCGCGGCCAGCGCGCCCGCGGAGAACCCGACGTCGAGCTGCTCGGCGAGCCGCACGGCCCAGGGCCAGCCGGTGTGCCGCACCGCGAGCAGCGCCAGCGTCGCACCGACGATGCCGACGAGCTGCCCGCCGACCGTCACCAGCGCGGTCCGCCGGGTCCCCAGCCGCCACTCGGTGAAGCCGACGAGCAGTGCGAACCCGCCGGCCATCGGGAGGTAGGACAGCGGGCTCGGCGCGAACAGCGACGAGGTGACCGGCGTCCACCAGCGGCCTTCGGCGAGTGCGGGCAGGCCGTAGGCGATCTGCGGGTACCAGGGGCGCCCGGTGACCGGGTGCCAGAGCGAGCCCGTCGCGATCCCGATCGCCAGCATCAGCGCCACGGTCGTGGTGGTGAACGGCATCCGGCGCCACAGCGCACCGGCTCCGAGTCGGGCCGTGTTCATGACCCTGGCCAGCTGTTCCGACGGTGTCCGCTTCGCCGTCTGCTCGGCCATGGCCCGCCTCCGCTGTCCCAGGTGCATCGCCCGGGCAGGGTCCGCCCCTCGACCTCTGCGGGGGTAGAGACTTCGGGCCCTGGTGCGCGGTCGCCTCCGTGCGGCCGGGTAGCCGGGACGACGGGAATCAGGCCAGGTCGGCGCGGTCCAGGGCGCGCACGGCCCGGCCGTCGACGAGCACGAGCAGCGGGTGCCCGTCGGCCGGGCCGAGCCGGGCCAGCGCCGCCGCGGCCGTCTCGCCCGCTCCGACGGTGGCCGGGACCGGCCCCATGTGCTCGGCCACCGGTCCCTGCGCCGCCGCGGGGTCCGCGGCGACGGCGTCGCGCAGCGCCGCGAGCCGCACCGAGCCGACGATGTCGGCCACCGACCAGCTCGCCGCGTCGGTCCGCCGTGGCTGGACCACCGGGACCACCGCGGGCACGGGCCCGCCGCGCGCGGCCAGCCCGGCCAGTGCGGTGCCGACCGGGTCCGTCGCCGGGACCACGACCAGCCCGTCCGGGCCCGCGCCGACCCGGTCGCGGACCCGCGGGCCGTCGGGGGCGTCGAGAAAGCCCAGCTGGGTCAGCCAGTCGTCGTCGAAGTACTTCGACAGATAGGCCCGCCCGGAATCCGGGGCGATGGCGACCACGACGTCGTCCGGGCCGGCCGTCGCGGCGACCCGCAGCGCCGCGGCGATCGCCGTGCCGGCCGAACCGCCGACGAGCAGTCCCTCCTCGCGGGCCAGCCGGCGCACGGTGAGCAGCGACTCGCGGTCGGGAATGCGCTCGAAGCGGTCGACCGCCGTGGTGTCGTAGACCTGCGGCCACACGTCCTGGGTGGTCTGCGGGTGCAGGTAGTGCCCGACGGCCTCGACGTAGTACGGGCTGCCGTCGCCCCCGGCGTAGACCGACGTCTCCGGGTCGGCGCCCACGACCGTGACCCGCCCGTCGCTGACCTCGCGCAGGTAGCGCGACGTGCCGGTGATCGTGCCCCCGGTGCCGGCGCCGGCGACGAAGTGGGTGATCCGGCCGCCGGTCTGTGCCCAGATCTCCGGGCCGGTGGTGCGCTCGTGCGCCCGGGGGTTGGCCGGGTTGCCGTACTGGTCCGCGAGCCACCCGCCGGGCGTCTCGGCGGCGATCCGCTGGGCCAGCATGATCACGTGCCGCGGGTCCTCGCGCGGGACCGTCCCGGGGGTGAGCACGACCTCGGCGGCGTAGGCCCGCAGCAGCGCGATCTTCTCCCGCGCGGTCCGGTCGGGCACCACGACGATGCAGCGGTAGCCGCGGCGGGCGGCGACCATGGCCAGCCCCATCCCGGTGTTCCCGCTCGTCCCCTCCACGACGGTCCCGCCGGCGCCAGCGCGCCCGACCGCTCCGCCTCGTCGATCATCGCCAGCGCCGCGCGGTCCTTGACGCTGCCACCGGGGTTGGCGAACTCGGCCTTGACGTAGACCGCCGCGGGCAGCCCGGCGGTCACCCGGTCGAGCCGGAGCAGCGGGGTGGCGCCGATCGCGTCGAGCAGACAGTCGTGGACCGGGCCGGGTGTCGGGGTGGTTGTCGGGGTGCGCTCTGCCGTCACGGTCCCGATCTTGCCCGACGGACCCGGACGACGGGCTTGCCCAGCCGGCGCTCGTCGGAGTCGACATAGGTGTGCGCGGCGACGATGTCGTCGAAGTCGAAGACCCGATCGATCACCGGGGCGAACGTGCCCGCCTCCAGTCCGGCCCGCACGAAGTGCTCCGCGCGGCGCAGCTCGGCCGGATCCTTGGTGATCTCGAACAGCGTGTAGCGGCGCATCCAGACCGGTCCGAACCGGTTGCCGGGGAACGGCGTGGGCTGCCCGCTGAGGTTGCCGTGCACGATGATCGTCCCGTTCGGCGCCATGGCCCGGGCCAGCTGTTCGACCTGCGGCCCGGCGACGGCGTCGAACGCGACCTCCGCGCCCCGCCCACCGGTCGCGGCGAGGATCGCCTCGGTGAGGTCCTGCTCATCGGTGGCGATGACGACGGCGGCGCCGGCCTCGCGCAGCGCATCGTGTTTCGCCGCGGTCCGGGTGGTCGCGATCGGGATCGCGCCGAGATGGCGCACCACCTGGATCGCCGCCATCCCGACGCTGTTGGTGGCCGCGGTGATCACGACGTGGTCGCCGGGGCGGACCCGGACGACCTCCTGCAGGGCGCCGTAGACCGTCACGTAGGGCATCCAGATCGCGGCTCCGGTGACCGCGTCCATGCCTTCGGGACGCCCGACCAGCGCGGCGGCCGGGACGATCGCCTCCTCGGCGTAGATCGGGTAGTCGTTCTGCGAGAACGCCGGCACCACGCTCACCGCGTCGCCGACGGCCCAGCGCGGCACGTCGGGGCCCACCTCCAGGATCTCCCCGGACGCCTCGTAGCCCAGTCCCGCGGGCAGCACCGGATCTTCGATGTAGGTGCCCCGGCGGAAGTTGACCTCGGCCCGGTTCAGCCCGAACGCGTCGACCCGCATGCGGACCTCGCCGGAGCCGGGGGAGCGCACCGGGAGGTCCTCGTAGCGAAGCACCTCCGGGCCGCCGAGTTCGTGGAACCTGATCGTCCGGACCATGGGGCCGACCCTACGGGGTCGTAGGCTCACGGCTCGTGTTCACAAATGGGACAGGACTGCCCGATGACTGGGAGCGGTGGCGCGACCAGGTGGACCTCGGCGCCTACGACGAGCGCTGGGCTCGGATGGCCGCGGCAGGGCAGAACCCGCACGGCGAGGTCGACCTCGTCGCGTCCTACGCACCGGGCTCGGTGCTCGACGGCGGCTGCGGCACCGGCCGGGTCGCGGTCGAGCTCGCCCGCCGCGGGGTGGCCGTCGTCGGCGTGGACAACGACCCCGACATGATCGCCGCTGCCCGGACCAAGGCGCCGTCGCTCACGTGGCACGCCGTCGGTCTGGCCGAGCTGGACCTCGGCGACCGTTTCGACGTCGTGGTGCTCGCCGGCAACGTCGTCCCGTACGTGGCGGCGCCGCAGCGAGCGGCGGCGATCGCTGCCTGTGCCCGGCACCTGGCGCCGGGCGGCCGGTTGATCGCCGGGTTCGGGCTCCGGACCGGCTGGCCCGCCCTCGCCGACTACGACGGCTGGTGCGCCGCCGCCGGGCTGAGATCCGAGGACCGCTGGTCCACCTGGGACCGCGCGCCCTATGCCGCCGGCGACTACGCGGTCTCCGTGCACCGCCGCCCCTGACGACCACCCCCCGAGTCGGAAGTTTCGGGAGGGCGAGTCGGCAGATTCAGGAACGCGAGCCGGCGCTTCCGGGAGGGCGAGTCGGCGCGCCTGGTCGAAATGACCGTGAGCCGGCGCCCGGATGGGCCCGTCCGGGCTCAGCTGCGCGCGAGCACCGCCGCATCGAGCGCCTCGCGCATCGCGTCCACCGGCCCGGTCCGGCCGGTCATCAGCTCGACCTGCGCGACGGCCTGGTGCAGCAGCATGGCCAGCCCGCTGACCACGGTGCACCCGGCTGCGGCGGCCCCGGCCGCGAACGCCGTCGGCCACGGCGCGTAGATCACGTCGACGACCGTCGTCGAGGGCGACCATGGGGCCGTCGCCAGCGCGTCCGCGGCGCCGGCGGGCAGGGTGGAGATCACGACGTCGGCGCCGGCGAGTTCCGCGGCGGCCGCTGGCGGGTCGGTCAGCGAGGCACGGACGGTGGGGGTCGCGCCGAGCCGTTCGGCGGCGGCCCGCAGCTCCCCGGCCCGCCCGGGGTCCCGCACCAGCACCAGCGGGTCGGACGTGCCGAGCTCACGCAGCGCGGCGAGCGCTGCCTGCGCGGTGCCGCCCGCCCCGAGCACGACCGCACGGCCGACCCGCGCGATCCCGGCCTCCCGTAGCGCCGCCACGATGCCGATGACGTCGGTGTTCTCCGCGAAGCGCCCGTCGGGGCCCAGGACCAGGGTGTTCGCCGCCCCGGTGGCCGCGGCCAGCGGGGAGATCCGGTCGGCCACCTCGAGCGCGACACGCTTGAGCGGCATGGTCAGCGACAGCCCGGTCCACTCGGGGCCCAGCGCGTCGACGAAGCCCGGCAGCCCCGCCTCGTCGCACTCGTGGGCGTCGTAGTGCCAGCCGTCCAGGCCGAGCGCGGCGTAGGCGGCCCCGTGCAGGACGGGGGACAACGAGTGCCGGATGGGGGAGCCGAGCACCGCGGCCCGTCGTGCGCTGGTCACCGAGCCAGTATGCCGAGCGGCCGGGGTGGGCCTGCTCGCGGTGCTCCCTGGCGGCTCGGTGACCTCACGCCCAGCGGCGGAAGCGCTCGACCGTCACCGTGCCGCCCTCAGCACCCGTGAACCGGGCGGCCGCATGCTCGATCCGGGCGATCGACACCGCCGACTCCGCGCACCCCATGCCGTACTTGGCGCGCACGCGGTCGCCGGCGAGTTGCAGCGACTCGCGGCTGCGCGCCACGAAGTCCTCCAGCGGATAGGTCTGTCCGGCCTGGAAGTACTCCTCGACGATCAGCGACGGGGAGTAGAAGGTCCGGACCGACCCGTCCGGCCAGCGGGTGTCGAACAGGACCTCGGGCACGGTGCTCCTCTCGGGCCGGTGGATCCGATCATCGCATCACGCCGGGAGGCGGGTGAGGATCGGGGGCGCCGACGCATGTACGGGCGGGACACGGGTACCCGGTGTGATCGCGCCTTCGCCGTGGGGGGGCATCCCCAGGGGGCTGACCGGGCTGTCGCGACGCGACCACACCCGTGCTGCCAGGTCGGCGGATCACGGAAGCATGGAGCCATGAGCGGCACGTTCGTCAACGCGTTCCTCGTCCTGCTGTTCGTGTTGGTCGGCGGCTACTTCGCCGCCTCGGAGATCGCGCTGGTCTCGCTGCGGGACGCGCAGGTCCGCCGGCTGGCCGAGCGGGGCAAGCGTGGCCGTGCGGTGGCCCGGCTGCGCGAGGACCCCAGTCGGTTCCTGTCCGCGGTGCAGATCGGCGTCACCTTCGCCGGGTTCTTCGCCGCCAGCTACGGCGGCGCGACCCTCGCGGTCGAACTGCAACGGGTGCTGGTGGGTTCCGGGCTGTCCGGAGGGCTCGCCGGGACGGTGGCGCTGGTGCTGGTGACCCTGGCCGTCTCGTACGTGTCGCTGGTGCTCGGCGAGCTGGTGCCCAAGCGCCTGGCCATGCAGCGCCCCGAGACGGTCGCCTTGTGGGTCGCCCCGGTCCTCGACTGGGTCGCCCGGCTCTTCCGCCCGGTGATCTGGCTGCTCACGGTGTCCACCAACGCCGTGGTCCGGCTGCTCGGCATCGACCCGCACGCCCGGGCCGACGAGGTCAGCGAGGAGGAGCTGCGCGACCTGGTCGGCAGCAGTGAGGAGCTCACCGCCGAGGAGCGCCGGGTGCTGGCCGACGTGTTCACCGCGACCGACCGCGTCCTGCGCGAGGTGATGATCCCACGGACCGAGGTGGACTTCATGCGCGGCGCGATGGCGACACACGACGCGGCGGACTACGTCGCGGACCGGCCGCACTCCCGCTACCCGGTGATCGGTGAATCACCCGACGACGTCCTGGGGGTGGTCCACGTCCGCGACGTGCTGACCGCCGCCCACCGCTTCGACCACGGCCAGGAAGCGCCGCGGACCGTGGCCGAACTCGCCCGCGAGGCACTGGTGCTCCCCGGGAGTCTCCCGCTGGTGCAGGCGCTGGCCCGCATGCGCCGAAGCGGACACATGGCGATCATCGTCGACGAGTACGGCGGCACCGACGGGATCGTGACCCTGGAGGACCTGATCGAGGAGCTGGTCGGCGACATCGAGGACGAGTACGACCTCCGCGGGCGCCCCAGCCGCCGCCTGCCCGACGGCAGCATCGAGCTGGACGGCCTGCTGCACCGCGACGACATCAACGAGCTCACCGGCATCGAGCTTCCGGAAGGGCACTTCAACACCCTCGCCGGTTTCGTCGTCGACCGGCTCGGCCGAGCCCCCGAGGTGGGCGACAGCGTGACCGCGCTGCAGCACCGGTTCACCGTCACCGAGCTGGACGGCCGGCGCGCCTCCCGCCTGCGCGTCAATCCGCTCCCGGGCGGGGCCGACTCCGAGTCCGGCTCCGGTGCCGGGGCCGGCTCCGAGGAGACGCCGTCCAGTCCCCAGGCCGACGGCCGGTAGCCGCACCGGTGACGGCACGCGCGGATCCGGCTGCGCCGGGCCCCGCCGCGTGCGCCAGACTCGCGGCGTGGGCGGAACGGTGCTGGTCCTGGGCGGTCGCAGTGAGATCGGCGTCGCGGTGGCGCGACGGCTGGCTGCCGGTGGGACGGACACGGTGATTCTCGCGGCGCGGCGCAGCGCCGACCTCGACGACGAGGAGAAGCTGATGCGCGAGGCCGGCGCCGGCACCGTCGAGCGCGTCGAGTTCGACGCCGACGACCTCGGCCGGCACCGCGCGTTCCTCGACGACGTGATCGACCGGCACGGCCGGCTCGACACCGTCGTCGTCGCGTTCGGGATCCTGGGTAGGCAGGCCCGCGCCGAGACCGACGCCGCGCACGCCGTGCAGATCGTGCACACCGACTACGTCGCGCACGTCCACGTGCTCACCCACCTCGCCGAACTGCTGCGCGCCCAGGGCAGCGGCACGCTCGTGGTGTACTCGTCGGTGGCCGGGGTGCGGGTGCGCCGCGCCAACTACGTCTACGGCTCGGCCAAGGCCGGTCTCGACGGCTTCACCTCCGGGCTGGCAGACGCGCTGCACGGCAGCGGGGTGCGGGTGCTGCTGGTCCGGCCGGGCTTCGTGATCGGCCGGATGACCGCGGGGATGTCGCCCGCGCCGCTGTCCAGCACCCCCGACCAGGTCGCCGACGCCACCGTGCGCGCGCTGCGGGCGGGCCGGGGCGAGGTGTGGGTGCCCGCCGTACTGCGGCCGGTGTTCTTCGGGATGCGGCTGCTCCCGCGCCCGATCTGGCGCCGGCTGCCCCGGTGAGGCCAGCATGAGCACCTGGTTCGAACAGTTCGAACGGACCGGCTGGCTACGCCGCAGCGGTACCTACGACGAGGGTTTCGGCCGCCTCGCGTCCGGGGCCCACGGTCCGATGCTGGACCTCGCCGGGCTGCGTCCCAGCCGGCCCACGGGCCCCGCGCTGCTGCTCGACGTCGGTTGCGGGACCGGCCGGCTCGCCGCGGTGGCCCGGGCCCGGGGTGCCGGCGTCGTCGCGGCCGACGCCGTCCGGGAGATGGTCGCCCACGCGCGGCGTGCGACATCGGGCGCGGTGTGTGCCGCACTGCCGCACCTGCCGTTCGCCGACGCCGCTTTCGACGCGGTGCTGGGCGCGTTCGTGGTCAACCACGTCGCCGATCCGGCCGCCGCCCTCGCGGAGCTCGCGCGGGTGACCCGGCCCGGTGGGCGGGTGGTGCTCTCGGCGTGGGACGCCGACGCGCGGAACGCGGCGCTGGGGGTGATCGCGGCGGCGCTGGCCGAGGCCGGCGTGGACCCGGCCGCCATCCCGGCCGGGCCGTCGGCCCGCGAGCACTACGCGGCGCCCGCGCCGTTCGCCGCGCTGCTGGCCGGTGCCGGGCTCACGCAGGTGCGGATCGACCGGTGTGCGTGGACGCACCGGGTCGTGCCCGGGCGGTGGTGGGAGGACCTGCTCGGCGGCACCGTCCGCACCGCGGGACTCGTCGAGGCCCAGGACCCGACGACCCGGGCCAGGATCCGAACCGCCTTCGACCGGCTGATCGCACCGCACATCGGGCCCGACGGTGTCGCCGAGCTCCCCGCCGCCGCGCTGCTGGCCGTCGGGCTGCGGGCCGGCTGCGCCGTCTGAGCCGCACTCCGCACACGATTCGGCGTCATCGCACGTCCGGCCGGTGCGAGGATGCCAGGAGTCGCGCGAAGTGAGCGCCCGGGGAGACTCGCGGTCGTGACGGACGATCGTGAATCAGCACTGCTCTCCCGTGTTCCGCTCGTCGACGGGCACAACGACCTGCCGTGGGCGCTGCGGCTGCGCTCCGGACCCGATCCGGTGGCGGCCGTCGCGGGCGTCGACCTGGCGGCGGGTGACCCGGGGTTGCACACCGACCTGCCGCGGTTGCGGGCCGGCCGGGTCGGGGCGCAGTTCTGGTCGGTCTACGTGCCGTGCTCGTTCACCGGGGACAGCGCGGTGACCGCGGTGCTCGAGCAGGTGGAACTCGTGCACCGGCTCGTCGAGCGCTACCCCGCGGACCTGGCCCTCGCGACGAGCGCGGACGAGGCAGTGACGGCGTTCCGCGACGGCCGGATCGGCTCGCTGCTGGGAGCCGAGGGCGGGCACTGCATCGCCGGGTCGCTCGGGGTGCTGCGCACGCTGCGCCGGCTCGGGGTGCGCTACCTGACGCTGACCCACAACCTGAACACCGACTGGGCCGACTCCGCGACCGACGAACCGGTGCACGGCGGGCTCACCGGCTTCGGCCGCGAGGTGGTGCGGGAGATGAACCGGATCGGCATGCTGGTCGACCTCTCGCACGTCGCGGAGACCACGATGCGCGACGCTCTCGCGACGAGCGCGGCCCCGGTCGTCTTCACCCACTCCTCGACCCGCGCGGTCACCGACCACCCCCGCAACGTCCCCGACGACGTGCTCGCAGCCCTGTCCGGCACCGGCGGCGTCTGCATGGTGACCTTCGTGCCGCGGTTCGTCTCGCCCGCCGTCGCGGCCTGGGACGACCGGCTGCACGAGGCGATGGCTGCCGCGGACCTGGACCACCGCGACCTGCGGGCGCGCGACGCGTTCGCCGCGTCCTGGGACGGCCCGCAGCCGCCGGTCGCGACGCTGGACGACGTCGTCGAGCACATGGAGCACGCACGCGCGGTCGCGGGGATCGACCACATCGGGATCGGTGGAGACTACGACGGGGTTGCCGAGCTTCCCGTCGGGCTCGACGACGTCGCGGGGTACCCGGCGCTGTTCCGGGCTCTGCTGGAGCGCGGCTGGAGCGAGAAGGACTGCGCCAAGCTGGCCGGGCGCAACGTGCTGCGGGTGCTGCGGGACGCCGACGACGTGGCCGGGGCCGCGGAGGGCTGACCCGGCTCCCGGCATCGCCGAGACGCGCACCTGAGCCCCGGCTCTTCCTCGCGGAACCGTCGACTCGCACTCCCGGAACTGCCGACTCGCGGGGATGGGCGGTTGGCCGCCGGGGCTTCGGCGGTCGATAGTGGCGGGCATGCCGAACCTGGTCGACGCCGTCGTGGTCGGGGGCGGCCATCACGGGCTGGTCGCGGCGGCGGTGCTCGCCGATGCCGGGTGGGATGTCTGCGTGCTGGAGGCCGCCGACGAGGTGGGCGGCGCGGTCCGGTCGGCCGAGCTGCACCCCGGCTACGTCACCGACCTGTTCAGCGCGTTCTACCCGCTGGCCCGCGCCTCGCCGGTGCTGCGGGGGCTGGAGCTCGAGGAGCACGGGCTGCGCTGGTCCCACGCGCCGACGGTGCTGGCGCATCCGATGGGCCCCGTGGGGGAGACGGCGGCGCTGCTGCACCACGACCGGACGGCCACCGCGGCGGGGCTGGCCGAGGACCACCCGCGTGACGGCGAGGCCTGGCTCGAGCTGTGCCGGCTGTGGGACACGATCTCCGAACCGTTCCTGCGCGCCCTGTTCACCGCCTTCCCGCCGGTGCGCGGTCCGGCCCAGCTGCTGCGCCGTCTGGGTGGGGCGCAGGCACTGCGGCTGGCCCGGTTCCTGGCCCTGCCGGCGCAACGGATGGGGGAGGAGCTGTTCGGTGGTGAGGCCGGGCGGCTGCTGCTGGCCGGCAACGCGGCGCACGCCGACGTTCCGCTCGACGCGCCGATGAGCGGGGTGTTCGGCTGGTTGCTGGCGATGCTCGGCCAGCAGCACGGCTTCCCCGTCCCGGTGGGCGGCGCGGGGCGGCTGGCCGGTGCGCTGGCACGACGCGCCGAGGCGGCGGGGGCGCAGCTGCAGCGCGGGCAGCGGGTCGAGTGGATCGAGGTGCGCGGGGGGCGGGCCACCGCCGTGCACACAGCGGCCGGGCTCACCGTGCGGGCCCGACGGGCCGTGGTGGCCGACGTGTCGGCCACCGCCCTGTACCGCGAGTTGCTGCCACCGGCGGCGGTGCCCGCCCGGTTGCGCGCCGATCTCGATCACGTCGTCTGGGACCCCCCGGTGGTGAAGCTCGACTGGGCGCTGGACGGGCCCATTCCGTGGCGGGCACCCGGGGCGCGCGGGGCCGGCACCGTGCACGTCGGCCGGGACCGGGGCGGGCTCGTGCGCTGGGGCGCCGAGCTGGAGACGTGGACCCTGCCGGACCCGCCGTTCCTGCTGGTCGGGCAGATGTCCACGGCCGACCCGACCCGCTCACCGCCCGGCACCGAAAGCGCCTGGGCCTACACCCACCTGCCCCGGGGGATGGCCGACGACGCCGCAGCCGACGAGCTGGCCGAGCGGGCCGGGCAGGTGATGGAGGCGTTCGCGCCCGGGTTCGGCGACCGGGTGGTGCACTGCGTGGTGCAACGGCCGAGTGACCTCGAGGGTGCCGACCCGAACCTGGTCCACGGAGCGGTCAACGGCGGCACCGCCCAGCTGTTCCAGCAGCTGGTCCTCCGCCCGGTGCCCGGGCTGGGCCGACCGGAGACGGTGGTCGAGGGGCTGTATCTCGGCAGTGCGTCGGCGCACCCCGGGGGCGGCGTGCACGGGGCGTGCGGCTGGCTCGCGGCCCGTGCGGCACTGGGCGAGAACGGGGTGGCGGGCGCTCTGCGTCGCCGGCTCACCTCCGCCGCGCTGAAGCGACTCTACGCCGAACGGCGTTCGGCGATGTAGGCCAGCCGTCGCAGCGTCTCGGCGTTGCGGGGCCCGAACAGGGCCTGGCGTACCGGCGCCGGCACCAGCCGGGCTGGGCCCTCGGCGAGGTCCTCACCCATGACGATCTCGCAGCCGCCGTCCGTGGTGGGCGAGAGGACCAGGTGCACCGGCGCCCGCCCGACGGGCCACACGCTGGCCAGCAGCACCAGCTCGCGCTCGGGTTCGCAGCGCAGCGACTCGGTGCGGTCGTTCACCAGCAACGGCCAGGCGCCGACCGAGTGGTGCAGCAGCGCTCCGGCCGCCGGCCAGTTCGCACTGACCGCCCGCATCCGCGTCGCGCCGACCACCCACGCCGGGTAGTACCAGCCGTTGGCGAGCACCTCCCACACGGCTGCGGTGGTGGCGCTGGTCGTTCGGCGTACCTCGCCCACCGTGCGAACGCTACGGCGGGCCCGGTCCGGCGTCACTGGGGGCAGCGTGCCGGGACCGGCCGGCTGACACCCGCGGGATCCGACAGGGGTGTGCCGCCGTGCCGACCTCACCGCCGTCGGAACCGGGCGCGGCAACCGGGTGGACCCGCAGGGCGACGGCCCGATGGGTCCGACGCGCCTGCGGCTGTCCAAGCCGGTGATCGCGGCGGTCTCGGGCCACGCCGTGGCCGGCGGGCTGGAGCTCGCGATCTGGTGCGACCTGCGGGTGGCCGACGTGACCGCGGCCTTCGGTGTGTTCTGCCGGCGCTGGGGGGTGCCGTTGATCGACGGCGGGACGGTCCGGCTCCCGCGGTTGATCGGCACCAGCCGCGCGATGGACCTCATCCTCACCGGCCGCCCGGTGGACGCCGCGGAGGCACTGGCGATCGGGCTGGCCAACCGGGTGGTCCCGTCCGGGCAGGCGCTGCCCGCCGCCCAGCGCCTCGCTGCCGAGCTCGCCGCCTTCCCGCAGATCTGCCTGCGCCACGACCGCGCGTCGGTGCTCGACCAGGAAGGCCTGGACGAGGCCGCCGCGCTCGCGGCCGAGTTCGACCACGGCCAGATCTCGCTGGCCACCGATGCCCTACCGGGCGCAGCCCGCTTCGCTGCCGGCGCCGGCCGCCACGGCACCTTCGACTCGAACCGCGCCGCAGAACCCTGACGCCGTCCCAGGCCGGGTGGGCCCTGCGTCGTGGAGCCTTGACGCTGTCGTGGGGCGGGTGGCGATGGCTCCGCGACGCGGTCGTGGTGCATGGTGAGAGGCATGGGTGCGTCGATGACCCCGGCGGAAGACGAGCACCTGACGACGGGTTGGGAGCCGGACCTCGCGGCGGACGACACCCTCGTCCGGCAGGCCGTGCTGGTGCATGCCTCCTGGCCGGTGGAGGTCGCGCGCGCCGCGGGCCGGCCGTGGCGATCAGGACCACGGTGGGCCGGCGGCTGGATCGGCGACCGGGGGGCGCTCACCAATCCGGTCGTCCTGGTCCAGCCGTTGACCCGCCCCGAGGAGATCCTGCGCGAGGTCGATGAGCTGTTGCCGGCGCACGTGCCGTACCTGCTGATCAGCGCATGGCCCACGCCGGACCTGAGCGCGTACGGACTGGCGCTGCTCGGGCATCCGCCCCTCATGGTGCGTTTCGCCGGGCCTCGCCCGGCATCGGACGAGCCTGTGGTCGAGGTGCGCGAGGTCCGGGACGCGACGGGCTTGGCGCTGGCTGAACGCGTCCTGGTCGAGGGCTATCCGATGCCGGAACTGGAGCCGCTGACGACGGGTGACCTGCTGGGCCCGTCGCTGCTGCGGCCGGCGACGCGGGTGTGGCTCGCGTTCGTGGACGGCGATCCGGCGGCGGTGGCAGCAGCACATCTGCACTCCGGGGTCACCCTCGTCGAGTACGTCGCAACGCTTCCGGCGGCGCGTGGCCGGGGAGCGGGTGCCGCGGTGACGTGGGCCGCCGCTCTCGCCGACCCCGCCAGGCCCGCGGTTCTCATCGCCAGCGACGACGGCCGGCCCGTGTACGAACGAATGGGTTACACCGCTGTGGAGCGGTGGACGGCATGGCTTCGCCCAGGTCGGGAGGCGACGTCGGGCTCGTCGTCCAGATGACGGTCGGCCCGGTCTCCGACGCGAGTCGGCGCCGGGAAACCGGTGCGCGTGACGTTTCCGGGTGACGGTGCGGGCTGTACCCTCGGGAATTCTCATAGGCACTCCGAGCGGCCCCGGTCGGTACCTGATGTCCGGGTGAGCGTCAGCGGCGACGAAGCCGGAACTTTGTCGATTCCCCCGAACGGTCCAGAAGAACGCCCCATCGCGGTGAGGGAATCACGACCACAGGAGGCGGATCAATGACCGCGCACAGCGCCGGCACGGCAGCGACGGACGTTCGGGACGATTCGGTCCGGGAGCTGGAGTCCGCTTTCCGGGGGACCCTCGTCCGGCCGGCGGACGAGGACTACGACACCGTCCGTCAGGTGTGGAACGGCATGGTGGACAAGCGTCCCGCACTGATCGCGCGCTGCGCCGGCGCCGCCGACGTCATCAGCGCCGTGAACTTCGCGCGGGAGCAGGGCCTGCCCGTCGCCGTGCGCGGAGGTGGGCACAACGTGGCCGGCAGCGGGGTGTGCGATGACGGCCTGGTGATCGATCTGTCGCCCATGAACGGGGTGCGCGTCGATCCGGGGGGCGGAACCGTCCGAGCGGAGGGTGGGGTCACCATCGGAGACCTCGACCACGAGACCCAGGCCTTCGGGCTCGCCGTGCCGATGGGGGTCGTCACGGCGACCGGGATCGCGGGCCTCACCCTGGGCGGCGGAATCGGCTGGCTGCGCCGCAGGCACGGCCTCAGTTCCGACAATCTGATCTCTGCCGACGTCGTCACCGCGGACGGCCGGTTGATCATCGCGAGCGCGGAGGAGAACGCCGACCTGCTGTGGGGCCTGCAGGGCGGCGGGGGCAACTTCGGGGTCGTCACCTCGTTCGAGTACCGGGCGCACCCGGTGGGGCCGGACGTGTTCCTCGCTTTCGTGGTGCACGCCGGCACGGACGCAGCCGAAGCGCTGCGTTTCTACCGCGAGTGGGCGGGAACCGCTCCCGACGAGGTCAGCTCGTTCGCGATTCTGTGGCACGCGCCGGAGATCGACGAGATTCCGGCCGAGCACCATCACGCCCCGATCGTGGTGTACCTTGCGGTGCACTCCGGCGACGGAGCCCATGCTCAGCAGGATCTGGCGTCGCTGCGGGAGTTCGGTTCGCCCATCGCCGATCTTTCCGACACGCTTCCCTACCTCGAGGTGCAGCAATTCTTCGACGCTGATTACCCCGCCCACGAGATGCGCTACTACTGGAAGTCGCACCATCTTGCGGGCTTGCCGGACGATGCGATCACTGCGCTCGTCGATCTGAACGAGAACAGCCCTTCTCTGCATTCAACCCTCGATGTGTGGCAGCTCGGCGGCGCATTCGGCCGACCGGGGCCAGGGGACACCGCCTTCGGTGACCGGTCCGCCCCGTTCCTGCTCGGTATCGAGTCGAACTGGGAACGCCCGGAGGACGACGACGCCTGCGTCGAGTGGGGCCGGGCCGCCTTTCGGGCGCTGGAGCCGTTCTCCACGGGTGCCCAGTACCTGAACTTCCCCGGCCTGTACGAGGACCCCGACGAGATGCTCCGCGGCAGCTTCGGCGCCAACTTCGACCGTCTCGTCGCGTGCAAGAACCGCTACGACCCGACCAACCTCTTCCGGCTGAACCCCAACATCCCGCCCACGTGACGGCCGGCCCGGCGTGCCGGTGCGGTTGCTCAGCCTCCGGAACGCAGCCGGGGATGCAGGTCGTCGGGTGTGATGGCGTCCGCGCCGGACCGCTCGATGCGGTCGGCGAGGGTGGTCGCGTGGCGGTCGAGGCCGCGCAGGTCCAGCGACGACGGCGGGATGCCCACCCACCGCGCGATCCCGTCGGACCCGCGGCGCAGTAGTGCCACCGCCCCGCGGGCGTTCCCGCGCTGCGCGTGGGTGAGGCCGACGGCGACCTGCGCCAGCGCCCGCCACAGCTCCCGCTGGTCGGGCCCGGCCGCCTTCCAGGCCGCTTCCAGCACCTCGTGCGCCTGGAACGGCAGGCTGGCGTCGAGGAGCCGCTGGGCCTCGTCGACCGTCTCGTCGACCGTCAGCACCAGGTCCTCGGGCACCCGCACGACGCCGGTCGTCCCGCGCGGTAACGGGCGCCCCATGGCGTCGCGGGGCCGGGCGTTGCGGGCCCGGCCGTCCGGGTCGCGGTCACGTGCGGTCACCGACATGTGCCCACCGTGCCACGGTCGGGGCGCCGGTGCACCGCCCGCGTGGGCGACACCGCGTCGTCGGCACCGTCCCGACGGGAGGGACGTTCCAGACGGATGTCACCGAGCATCCGGCAGTCGCCATGGTCGCCGCCGGGCCCGTGCCCGGCCCGGTCAAGGGCGAGCTCGCGTGCGCCTACGTCGTGCTGCGCGGGGCGCCGCTGCCACCGAGGAGGAGATCATCGCGTTCGCCGGGGAGCGGCTGGCCGCTTACAAGCGGCCCCGGCTGGTCCGCTTCGTCGACGGCCTGCCGAAGACCTCCACCGGCAAGATCATGCGGCGCGAGCTGATCAAGTCCTTCGAGCCCTGATCCCTGATCCCTGATCCGTGGGCGCGCTCAAGTCCGGCTGATGCCTCTCCGGCAGCGGCCCTCCTGCAGGCACGAAGCGGGCGCCCGGGGTTCACGCTGCCGGGCCGAAGGCGATGGGGCTTGGGACTCGGATCCTGGGGACCTCCAGGGTCGATGCGCATCGTCCGGCGACGTGCTCGCGGGCCGGCGAGGTCGCAGCGCAGGACGGCCGAGCGATGTGACGGCGGGTGACGGATGAATGGCGATGCTGCCCGACGATGACGTGCCGGTGCGGCGCCTCGTCGTTCGGACGACGGACTTCGATGAGGCCCACCGGACCATGGAGCGCGTGTTCCTGCCGATGGCGATGTGGCCGATGGAGCCGCTGACGGCGCTGGACATGCGGCTTGACTCGACCCAGGTCGACGACACGACGACGAGCGTCGTCAGGTTCGGCCGGTATGTCGGTCTTCGCACGGCTGAAGCGGATAGTTATCACGTGGCGGCACCGGTGTCCGGTGTCGCTGAATCAAGAATTGGACGGCACGAACCCGTAGAAACGACCCAGGACCGCGCAGCGATCTTTCCGCTTGACGTGCCCGTTGACATCCGGTGGCGCGGTGACTGCGCACAGATGTGCCTGGATTTCTCTCGCGTAGCGCTGGAACTGAGACTCGAGCAGCATCTGGATCGGCCGCTGAAAGGGTCTCTCATCTTCAGTCCGGCGATGGATCTGACCACTCCGAAGGGCCGGAGTTGGTCGCGGATGCTGCGCCTGGCCAATCGTGAGGCGCGCCGCGAGCAGGGACTGCTCGACCATCCTCTCGCCGCGAAGAGCGTCGAGGCGGCCCTGGTCGACGGGCTGCTGCTCGCGCAGCCGCACAACTACAGCGCCGCTCTACTCCATGACACCCGGATCGCTCCGCCCCGTGCGGTCCGCGAAGCCGTCGAACTTCTCGAGACCTACCCCGATCGAGCCTGGTCTGCACCCGCGTTGGCCAGCCACGTTCATGTCAGCGTCCGGGCCCTGCAGGAAGGGTTCCGGCGTTCCCTCGACACCACACCGATGCGCTACCTCCGCGAGTTGCGGTTGCGGAAGGTGCGAGAGGACCTCATGGCAGCAACTCCCGACGTCACAACGGTCGGCGCGATCGTTCATCGCTGGGGGATCCTGAACCAGGGGCGATACGCTGCGACCTATCGGACGAGGTTCGGCGAAGCCCCATCGGAGACTCTTCGCAAGCGACCGAGCATTCCTTCCTGATTCACCACCCGCTTTCGCAGCAGGACGCGGAGGATGCCCTCCGGCTCATCCGGGGTCGCCCGTCGACCGGTACGGCGGCCGACGGGTGGGAATCCCCGCCCGGCTCCCGCCCTTCGGCGTCAGGAAAGCGGTCAGCCGTGCCATCCTCTGATCTCGTCCGGGGACCAGCGCAGAAGGAGGCGCGCTTCCGCCTCCAAAGTGATCGCGAGCAATCCACTCCCGATTGGTGTCAGATCCCCCTGCCCAGTTCGGCGCCGGCGCGCAGCACCAGGCGTCGAGGTCCGGACCGACGAGCGTGGCGGCGACCGCGTCGGCCGGATGCCGGTCGCACAGCAGGTGGGCGACGGCGAGGTCGGGGGAGCCGTACTCGGCCTGCAGCGCGGCGATGCGCTGTGCGAGATTCGACATGTCGCGATCGTCGCACGGCGCCGCGAGGCGGTTACGGTGCCCGGGATCGGGACTCGACGAGGAGGCGGACGCGTGGCGCTGTTCGACGTGACGGGCAAGGTCGCCGTGGTGACCGGCGGGACCAGCGGGATCGGGCTGATGATCGCCCGCGGGCTGGTGGAGGCCGGCGCGACGGTTTACCTCAGCAGCCGCAAGCCCGAGGGCTGCGCCGCCGCGGAGCAGGAGCTGGGCCGGTTCGGCACGGCGGTCGGGATCCCGGCCGACCTGTCGCAGGAGGCCGAGTGCCGGCGGCTCGCCGAGGAGCTGGGCCGGCGCGAGGAGAAGGTCCACGTGCTGGTCAACAACGCCGGCGCGACCTGGGGCGCACCGCTGGAGGAGTTCCCCGCGCACGCCTGGGACAAGGTCCTGGACCTCAACCTGAAGACCCCGTTCCTGCTCACCCGCGCGTTCCTGCCGCTACTGGAGAAGGCCGGGACCGCGGACGACCCGGCACGGGTGATCAACCTCGGCAGCATCGACGGGATCCGGGTGCCGGAACTGCCCAACTACTCGTACTCGGCGAGCAAGGCCGGCGTGCACCAGCTCACCCGGGTGCTTGCGCGCGACCTCGGCCCGCGGCACATCACGGTCAACGCGGTGGCGCCCGGGCCGTTCGAGTCGAGGATGATGCGCGCGACCCTGGAGGCCGCGGGCGACGCGATCGCGGCCGCCTCGCCGCTGGGCCGGATCGGCAGACCGGACGACATGGCGGGCATCGCGATCTTCCTGTCCAGCCGGGCCGGGGCCTTCGTCACCGGCGCCGTGATCCCGGTCGACGGCGGCATCGCGACGACGAAGTAGGCGGAGGCCGGCGGGACGCGACCGCGGTCAGGGACGCGGCCGGTCCTCCGCCGCCTCGACGATCAGCTTCGCGAGGGCGACCGCGGAGAGATAGGGCTCGCGATCGGTCGACCCGCCCGCCTTCAGTGTCTGTTCCGCGCTCTCGGCGAGGGAGTCCAGCAGGGCGGCGAGGGGCTCGGCGATGGAGGGGCTGAGGACGGTGATCCAGCGGGCGTTCGCGTGCAGGTGCGGGTAGATCGAGTCCAGCGGGTCGCCGAACAGATCCAGCGGATCCCTCAGGCCGGGGAGCACCGCCTCACCTTCGTCGTCCCGCCGTCTGACCGCCGGGAACGCGGCGTGCATCGGTGCGTGCTCCAGCGTTGTGCGGTGCCGCTCCAGGGCACCGCCGGCGACATCCCGGTCGCCCCACCGCCACGGTCCCGGCGTCGTGTCGCGGGCGATCCGCCGCAGCACCTCGGCCGCGTGACGCAACCAGTCCGCAGCGCTCCACACGTCCCGAGGACCGGCGTTCCGATCGGTCATCCCTGACTCTTTCGCGCCGAAGAAGGAGCGGTTGCCGAGGTCGCGTCCCCGCGGAGGCGGGCCGAATGCCGCCATACCAGGATGGTGATCGCCATGACGAGGATCAGCGCCATCAGGATGAGCAGTTCGATTCCTTGCGGATTCCAGTGGAACGACTGTTCGGATTCGGCGGTCAGGACGAGAACCCGCCGGATACCGGCGACCAGGCCGATGACGAGGAAGGGTTCGGGGTCCAGCGCCCCCCCATGTCGCAGCGCAATCGCCACGGTGTGCAGTAGTTCGGCGATGATGAAAAGCAGAAGGGCTTCATCGAGAACCGCGAGCACGATCGCCGGCAGGTTGTAGGGGCCGGCCAGGATCACCGCGATCTGGCGGACGGTGTCGATGATCAGCGCGACCCCCAGCGCCGTGAGCAGTATCGCGACGACCGCGTGGATGGCGTTCTCGGTGACCTCGATGGCGCGAACGGTGCGGGCCAGGAACTCGCCGGGCCGGGCGGGCATGCCGGATGCTCCCTGAGCCGGCCGGTGCACGTCTACGCGGTCCGCCGGAGTGCCTCCAGCATGCCGTGCAAATGGGCCACCGCAAGTTCGATGTCGTAGTACTTGCGCTGCCCGGCGCGCGACTCGGCGGCCAGCAGTCCGCAGCGGTGGACCTTCTCGAAGTCGCCGTAGGGGAACTTGTAACGGCCCTTGTTGTCCTCGTCCTCCTGATCGTCGATGCCGAGGTGCCACTTGGCGTACTCGCCGATGCCGTGCTGTCGGATGAAGTCGTTCTCCTGCTGGGCGGAGGGCTGGTGCTCACTCCACGCGTCACGGTCGTCGATGACGTAGCGGCCCGCCACGATCAGATCCTGTGCCTGCGCGAACGCTCTCTGGTTCAGTTTGACCGTCATGGTCTTTCCGTCCGTTGTGGGATCGGCTGGAGATGGCGAAGGAACCAGTCTCGTGCCAGGCCGGCCACCTGTTCCAACGTGCCGGGTTCCTCGAACAGGTGCGACGCGCCCGGAATGATCACAAGACGGGTCTCGCCGCCCAGTTTCTGCATTGCCTGACGGTTGAGCTCGATGACGACGGGGTCGCGTTCTCCGACGATCAGCAGGGTGGGCTGGCGCACCTCGTGCAGGTGCGCGTCGGCCAGGTCGGGTCGTCCGCCCCGGGAGACGACGGCCTGCACGGTGGCCGGCCGGTTCGCGGCGGCGATGAGCGCGGCCGCGGCGCCGGTGCTCGCTCCGAACAGGCCGACACCGAGGCCGGCGGTGGGTTCGTTGTCGGCCGCCCAGTCGGCCACGGCGGTGACCCGCGCGGCGAGCAGGTCGATGTCGAAGCGCAGCGCCGCGGTCCGCAGGTCGACCTGTTCCTCCTCCGGGGTGAGCAGATCGGCCAGCACGGTGACCAGACCGGCGCGGTTGAGTTCGGTGGCGACATAGCGGTTGCGTGGGCTGTGCCGGCCGCTGCCGCTGCCGTGGGCGAACAGCACAGCCCCCCGGGGGGACTCCCGGGGCACCCCGAGGTCGGCCGCCAACACCACGCGCCCGGCGGGAATCTGCAGGTTTCGGTGAATCGCGATCGGCGCGCTCACGGTGTCCCCTCAGCTGGACCGCGGCGAAAGCCACGCTGCGGTGGCTACCTGGTCGGGCAGGTTTCCACCAGAACCGCGAACACAAACAGAATCGATCCGTGAGTTCGGCACCCGTGTGGCGCGCGCACCGCGCGCCGTACAGTACCCGGCCGCCGGCGAGGCCGCGCGCAGCCGGACGGCCCTCAGCTCAGTTCTCCAGGCCCTTCAGCTCGGTGCAGAACTGGTCGAGGAACCCGCGCCACGATGCGACGGGAACGGCCGGCCGCACCACGAACTTCGTCAGTCCGACGTCGACGAACCGGGTGATCTGCTCGCGCGCCGCCGCCCAGCCGCGCAGGACGAGCAGCCCGGGGTCGACGTCCGGTCGCCGCTCCCGGGCCCGGGCCAGCGCGGCGTCGGCCTGCGCGTCGGTCGCCTCCGGCGGCAGCATCGCGGCGTTCGTCCCGTAGTGGTCGGCCTCGACCTCGCGGCCCGCGTCGGCGGCGGCCCGTTCGATCTGCGCGCGGCACTCGGCGGCCTCCTCGGGCGTGACGAAGCTGCCCAGCCAGCCGTCGGCGAGTCGGCCGATGCGCTGCATCCCGACGGGGGCACGTCCGCCGAGCCACAGGTCCAGCGGGCGCGCCGGGAGCGGGCCGACCGAGGCGTCGTCGAGGTGGAAGAAGCGGCCGTGATGGGTGACCCGGGGCTCGGTGAGCAGCCGCCGGACGACCGTCAGTGCCTCGTCGAAGACCGCGCCGCGCTCGCGGTCGGGCACGGGATAGAGCTGCCGCTCGCGCGCGGTGGCCGGCCGGACCCCGAACGCAGGCAGGATCCGTCGCGGGGCGAGCGCGGCCAGTGACGCCAGCTGCGCTGCGACCAGGGCCGGGTTGCGGCCGGGGAGCACGAGGACGCCGGTCCCCAGCTTGAGCGACCGGGTACGCCCGGCCCCGAAGGCCAGGCCGACCACGGCGTCGAGGTTGGCGGAGGAGACGATGTCGGGCAGCCAGATCGAGTCGACGTCGCGCTCCTCGAGAGCGTCGATGAGCTCGGCGAAAGCGGGCCCGGGCTGCTCGCCCGCCGGAAGCGACCCGATGCCGATCCGGACCTTCACCGGCGGACCGGCACACTCGGGTTCACCACGTGATCGACGCTAACCCCGGTGATCGGCATCCCGCAATGGTGACCGCGTCTCAGGTCGTACCGCCGTCCGGACGGTGGGGAGCCGGGGCCGCCGCGGCGGTGGTGGCGCCGGGTGGGGCCTCCGGGGCCGGTGACGGCACGGGGCCGTGGCGTTCGGGGTCGCCCATTTTCCCGGGCCTTTCGTGAACGGCCCGACGAGTGCCGGTGCCGTACTCGGAGAGTTTTTCCACCGCCACTCGGACGAATGTACGAATGAATCGACTACGCCCTTTTCCGTAACAGCGGCGTTATGTGAGTGGTGTGCTCCCCGAGGCTGCGAATCCCTCTGTGATGAGGCCGTCGGTGCTGGTAGACACAGCTTGGTGAGGGTGAAGCAGGCAGCCGCTCGACTCACCGTCCTGACGGTGGCCGCCGGTCTGATTCTCGCTGCTTCGGTGCTCACCACCCTCGGTGGCACCGGGCTGATGGCCTCCCGGATCAACAGATCGACGATCGATGACATAGCGGATCTGCGGGCCGGAATTCTGCCCACGATGACGACGGTGACCGATTCTGGAGGAAAGCCCATCGCGTACCTGTACGACCAGTACCGGGATCCGGTGGCAGCGTCGGAGATCTCACCGGCGATGAAGGCCGCGATCGTCGCCATCGAGGACCGCCGGTTCCACTCCCACGGCGGGGTGGACGGGCGCGCCGCGCTGCGGGCGCTGGTGAACAACTCCGGTGGTGGTCCCCGGCAGGGTGGCTCCACGCTGACCCAGCAGTACGTGAAGAACTTCGACCTCTACGTCCGGGCGCAGACCGACGCACAACGGCAGGCCGCGGTAGCCCCGAGCTACACCCGCAAGCTCATGGAGGCGGAGCTCGCCGTCACCCTGGACCGGGAGCTGAGCAAGGACGAGATCCTCACCCGCTACCTGAACATCGTCTACCTCGGCCGCAGCGCCTACGGCGTGGAGACGGCGGCGCGCGTGTACTTCGGGACCACCGCCGGCGAGCTGACCCTCCCGCAGGCGGCGCTTCTGGCCGGCATGGTGCAGAGCCCGGCGGAGTACGACCCGATCCGCCGCCCCGGGGCGGCGCTGGGTCGGCGCAACCTCGTGATCGAGCAGATGCGCCAGCAGGGGCTGATCACCGAGCCGCGGGCCGCCGCCGCGACAGCCGCGCCGCTGGGTGTGCAGGACGACGCCGCCGTCCCGGCGGGGGGCTGCTTCGCCGCCGGCGACGCCGGATTCTTCTGCACCTACGTGGTCGCGTACCTGGAGCAGGCCGGGATCACGGCGGAGCAGCTGACCCGTGGGGGCTACACCGTCCGCACCACGCTCGACCGCGACGCGCTGGCCCGGGTAAAGGCCGCTGTGGACGATCAGGTCGACCCCGCCACGCCGAAGGTGGCCAACGTGATGACGGTCGTCGCTCCGGGCGCCGACGCGCACCCGGTCGTGGCCATGGCCGCCAACCGCACCTATGGAAACCGACCCGGACAGTCCAGCTTCGGGATGCCGTACCGGGCCGACAACACGGGCGTCGGCTCGGTCTACAAGATCTTCACCGCGGCCACGGCGCTGGAGCAGGGCGTGGCGGGCATCGACTCGATGCTCGACGTCCCGGCCAGCGGATACACCTCGCCCATCTACCGCGACGACAACGGCATCCCGATCCCGGTCACCAACGTCAAGGACTATCCCGCGCAGCTGTCGCTGGCCGACGCGCTCGCCCAGTCGCCGAACACGGCGTTCGTCAAGCTGCTGGAGAGCACCGGGGTCCCCGCCGTCGTCGACATGGCGGAGCGGCTGGGGGTGACCTCACTGGCCACGACCCCGGCGGACGGCAAGCCGGGGGCCCCGTCGATCGCCGACGTCGCGCGCTCTCGCCGGCAGGCCTCGTTCACCCTGGGCGTGTCGCCGACCAGCTCCCTGGAGCTGGCGAACGTCGCCGCGACGCTGGCCGGCCGCGGCACCTGGTGCCCGCCGAACCCGATCGAATCGGTCACCGACCGCGCCGGAGTGCTGGTGACGCCGGCGCAGGCACCGTGCCGTCAGGTCCTGGACCCCGGCATCGCCGACACCTTGATGGACGGGCTCGGCAACGACGACCGGGAGGGCGGTACCTCCGCGGAGGCAGCCTCGTCCGAGGGCTGGACACGCCCGGTGGCGGGGAAGACCGGCACCACGCAGGAGCACAAGTCGGCGGCGTTCGTCGGCGCCACTCCCCAGCTGGCCGGGGCGTCGATCGTGTTCGACGACTCGCCGTCGCCGCAGCCGATCTGTGACGGTTCGCCGCCCTACAGCTGCGCGGAGGGCACCCTGTACGGCGGCACCGCGCCGGCCCGGACCTGGTATCGGGCGATGGGTGAGATCCTCGCCGGGGAGCCGGTGCTGCCACTGCCCGACCCCGACCCGCGCTACCTCCGGGGCCGCAACTCCTGACCCCCGCGAGTCGGGCTCTCCACGAGCGCGAGTCGGGGTCCAAGCGAGCGCGAGTCGGGGTGATCAGGAGCGCGAGTCGGCGCTGTTCGGAGCGTGAGTCGCGCGGCGCGGCGGCCGGCAGCGTCATCGGCGTGGGGTCCGCCACCCCCGGACCGCGGCCCACAGCAGGGCGCCGCCCGCCAGCACGCACAGCAGCCCGATGCCGAGCCACAGCCGCTGACCGGGCATGAAGCTGCCGCCCACCACGCCTGCGCCCCGCAGGGTCCAGACCACCCCGATGAGCAGCAGCAGGGCGCCGAGCACGGGGAAAGGTTCCTGGTCACGGCCAGTCCTTCGGCCGGCACCCGGGCAGCGGTTCGCCGGCTCACCCCGGCCGCGACGAGCTCCACCCGGTACGTCCCGCCGCGGCCGTGGGATCAGCGGGCCGACCCCAGCGTCGCGGTGAGCGCCCGGTCGAGGTCGGCGACGAGGTCGCGCGGGTCCTCCAGCCCGACCGAGAACCGCAGGTGCCCCCAGCGGCGGAACTCCTCCGGGTAGTACGGCGCCCGCTCGTCATCGGCCGCGACGTGCACGATCAGCGACTCGTCGTGACCCAGCGAGACCGCCGAGGTGATGATCCCCAGCGCCGCGACGAACAGGTTCTGGGTGGCGGCGTCGCCGCGGACGGCGAACGCGAGCATGCCGCCGAACCCGCCGTCCAGGGTCTTCGCGGCCAGCGCGTGCTGCGGGTGGGAAGGCAGTCCCGGGTAGGCGACGTAGGCGACCCGCGGATCCGCGTCGAGGAACTCCGCGACGGCCTGCGCCCCCGCACAGTGGGCCCGCATCCGCATCGGCAGCGTCACCGACCCGCGCATGATCAGCCACGCGTTGAACGGGCTGATCGTGCCGCCGACGTTGACCATCGCCTCGGCGCGGATGCGGTCGATCAGCTCGGTGGCGCCGATCACCGCGCCGCCCATCGCGTCGCCGTGGCCGTTGATGTACTTGGTCAGCGAGTGCACCACCAGGTCGGCGCCGAGCGCGAGGGGGCGCTGTAGGACCGGGGTCGCGAAGGTGGCGTCCACCGACAGCAGGGCGCCGGCGGCGTGCGCGATCTCGGCGACGGCGGCCACGTCGGTGATCCGGGTCGTCGGGTTGGCCGGGGTCTCGATGTGCACCAGGCGGGTCTCGGGACGGATCGCGGCACGCAGCGCGTCGAGGTCCGAGGAGTCGACGAGCGTCGCGGTGATCCCGTACTTGGCCGGCAGCAGTTCGGTGAGCAGCCGGAAGACCGCGACGTAGGTGACGTCGGAGGAGACGACGTGGTCGCCCGCCTTCAGGAACGTGAAGAACACCGCGTGCAGCGCCGAGACGCCGCTGGCCAGCGCGACGGCCGACTCGCCGCCGTCGAGCACGGCGAGTTTCTCCTCCAGCCAGTGCTGGTTGGCTCCGCCGTTGCGGGTGTAGAGCGCGGTGTCGGTGCCCGACCAGCTCAGCTCCGACGGGTCCTCGGGCAGCGCGTAGGAGTTGGCGGTCACCAGCGGACGGCGGATCGCCCGGGTGCCGGGGTCGACCGCGTTGCCGGCGTGCACGCTCTGGGTGGCGATACCCAGCGCATCAGGGGAGTAGGTCATGGTGTCTTTCGTAGCGCACGGCCCACGGCGAGACGTTCGACACCCGGTAGAAGGCCGGGCGCGGGGTTGCGGCACAGTGGAAAGGGACGTAACGACCCGCACCACCTTGGAGCTGCCGCAGATGAGCGCCCCGACCACTGGTTCCGCATCCGCGACCCTGTCCGGCCACGGCCGGGTCTTCCGGGCGATCGCGATCGCCGAGGCCTGCTCGTGGGCCGGCCTTCTGATCGGCATGTTCTTCAAGTATGTCGTGGTGGGTAACGACATCGGGGTGAAGATCTTCGGCCCGATCCACGGTGCGCTCTTCGTGGCCTACGTCGTGATCACCTTCGTGGTGGCCCGTCCGCTGCGCTGGGACGCCCGCACCATCGTGCTCGCGCTGATCGCGAGCGTCCCGCCCCTGGTCACGCTGTGGTTCGAGCGGTGGGCGGCGCGGACCGGCCGACTGAACAACCCGGCTGCCGCCACGAGCTGACCCCGACCGGCCGGGCTCAGCCGGGTTCGCCCAGCGCCCGGTAGGCCGGGCGGAGCAGGTCGGTGACCCGGTGCTCGCGGACCGCGATCGGGAACGCGGGCAACTGGTCGAGCAGCGCGTCGGGCGGGGTCGGTGTCGATCCGATCCGGTCGACGTCGGCGAGCCCCGGGCCGGCGGTGAAGAACGCGTCGAGGCACTCCGCCAGCGGGACAGCGCGATCGTCCGCCGTGGCGGGCGCTGCTGTGTCGCCGCCACCCCGGCGGGCCCGCAGGTTCGCCAGCAACGTCTCGCGGTCGCGGCCGCGCAGCGCCAGCACCTCGAACGGGTCGGCGTCGAAGTGCTCGGCGAGCAGGTAGAACACCGCGGCCAGATGCTTGCACGGCACGGCGTGGTCGGGGCACGAGCAGTCCATGCTCAGGTCCCGTCCGCTCGCCGGGAACAGGGCGAGCCCGAGGGAGCCGAACAGCTGCTCGATCTCGGGCGGCATCCCGCCGGCCAGCAACGTCGCGGCGTACCAGGCATCGTCGGCCAGGGCCTGTTCCACGGCGGCCCACTCGGTCTTGCCGTAGGTGGCGAGCCCGACCCGCACCCGGTAGGGCTCGGGCCGGCTGCCCTGCACCCGCGCGACGGCGGCGCCCGCGTCGACCTGCAGCTCGAGGATCTGCCCGGCCCGGGCGTAGGTGCGCCCCCGGGCCAACCGGCCGCCGACGCCGAGTGACTCCAGCACCTCGATGAACCGCGCCGACCACCACGTCTGCGCGACGGCACCGCGGGTGCTGTGGATCTGAATGCCGCCCGCGACCCGGCGCGGCCTGCTCGGCGCGGCGTCGCGCCACCAGGGCTCAGTCATCGACCGCGTCCGCGCCGAGTGCGAAGACCTCGCGCAGCTCGCCGGTGGACAGCTCGGTCAGCCAGCCCTCGCCGTCACTGATCACCATGCCGGACAGCGCCTTCTTGGACTCGATCATGGTGTCGATCCGCTCCTCGACCGTGCCGGGGCAGACGAACTTGCGCACCTGCACGTTGCGGTGCTGGCCGATCCGGAACGCGCGGTCGGTGGCCTGGTTCTCCACCGCCGGGTTCCACCATCGGTCCAGGTGCACGACGTGGTTGGCGGCGGTCAGGGTGAGCCCGGTGCCGCCGGCCTTGAGGGACAACAGGAAGATCGACGGGCCCTGCGCTGACTGGAACCGCGCCACCATCTCGTCGCGCTTGCGCTTGGGCGTGCCACCGTGCAGGTACAGCACCTCCTGGTCGAACCGGGCCGACAGGTGCGGCACCAGCATGGACGCGAACTCGGTGAACTGGGTGAAGCACAGCACCTTGTCGCCCTCGGCCAGGATCTCGGCGAGGATCTCCTCGAGCCGGATGACCTTGCCGGATCGCCGCCCGATGCCCGAGCCGTCGTGCAGCAACTGGGCCGGGTGGTTGCAGACCTGCTTGAGCTTGGCCATCGCCGCCAGCACGTTGCCGCGCCGGGCGATCCCGTCGGAGCCTTCGATCTTCTCCATCATGTCGTCGACGACCGTGCGGTACAGCGAGGCCTGTTCCCGGGTCAGCCGGTAGTGCTGGGTGATCTCGATCTTCTCGGGCAGGTCGTCGATGACGTTCGGGTCGGTCTTGACCCGGCGCAGCAGGTAGGGCCGGGTGATGCGGCGCAGCAGGTCGGCCGCGTCGGTGTCGCCGTGGCGCTCGACCGGGATCGCGAACCGGGCGCGGAACCGCTCGGCGGAACCGAGCACGCCGGGGTTGAGGAAGTCCATCACCGACCACAACTCGGCCAGCCGGTTCTCCATCGGCGTGCCGGTGAGCGCGATCCGGTGCCCGGCCCGTAACCGGCGCACGGCCCGGGCGGGTGCGGCGTGGCTGTTCTTGATGGCCTGCGCCTCGTCGAGCACCACCCGGCGCCACCCGACGCCGGCCAGCTCGTCGATGTCGCGGGTGGCGGTGGCGTAGGTGGTGACGACGAGATCGCTGGCCGCCGCTTCACCGCTCAGCTCGTCGCCCCGGACCCGCCCGCCGCCGTGGTGGACGTGCACCCGCAATCCTGGTGCGAACCGGGCTGCCTCCCGCTGCCAGGTACCGACCAGCGACATCGGGCACAGCAGCAGCGTCGGACCGCTCGCGCCACCCGCGCGCTCATGCGCCTCCAGGGCGAGTAGTTGCACGGTCTTGCCCAGCCCCATGTCGTCGGCCAGACACGCCCCGAGCCCGAGCGAGGACAGGAACGCGAGCCACGACAGACCGCGCTGCTGGTAGGGCCGCAGCGTCGCGCGGAAGTCCGGGGGCGGGTCGAGCGGGATCAGGGTGCGGTCGGCGGTGCCGGTCAGCAGGTCGCCGAGCCAGCCGTCGGCGTCGACACCCGTGACGGGCAGCGGGGTGTCGTGATCGGCCGGGTGGGTCTGGGCGAGCGCGAGGACCTCGGCCGCGGTCGGCGCGCTGCGCCGCTGACCGGCGCGTCGCAGGAACTCCAGCCCGGTGCGCAACCGGTCCGGGTCGATCGTCACCCACTGGCCGCGCAGCCGGACCAGCGGCGCCTTGGCCGCGACCAGCTCGTTGATCTCGTCCTCGTCGAGCACCTCGTCGCCGACCGCGAGCGACCACCGGAAGTCGGCGACCTGCTCGCGGCCGAGGCCGCCGCGGGTGACGACACCGGCCGTCGCCGTGGAGTGCACCGAGAGCCGCAAGCCCAGCCGGCGGCTGCCGTCCCAGCCCGACGGGAGCTGCACGCCGAAGCCGGCGGCCAGCAACAGTGCGGCGCCCTCGGTGAGGAACCGGTGTGCACCGTCGATGTCGAGGTCGAGCACCTCCGGGCGGGCCTGGCGCAGGGCCGACGCCAGCGCCGGGCACACCAGGGCAGCCCGGCCGAGCTCGGCGAGAAGCAGCTCCTGCGGCGCCGCGATCAGCCGGTCGAGCGCGCCGGAGCCGCCGCTCCACACCCGCTCCGCCGGCACGAGCAGGCTCGGGTCCTCCGTCGACTGCAGCAGGAACTGCAGCTGCCAGCGGGTGCCGTCGCCGGTCTGGTCGGTGCTCGGCGCGCCGGGGTCGGCGGGATCTGCAGGGTCCCTGAGGACGCGGACCTCGGCGAGCCGGAAGCTCGCCCGGCCGGGACCGGTGGCGTCGGTGCCGACCTCGTCCCACTGGGCGAGTGCCCGGACCAGCTCGTCGAGCTCGCGCGGGACCGGTGGATCGCCACTGCCGACCCGCGCGTCGGGGGCCAGCAGGGCGGCGAGCCACGCCTCGGCCACCGGCAGCCGGCGGGGGACGCGGCCGCGACGGGGCGGCAGCAGGGCGACGGGCCGTTCGGCGCGGGCCAGCCGGTCGCGGACGGCGGCGTCGACGAGCACCGCGAGGGCATCCGAGATCAGGGCCGTGGGGTCCTGGCCGGTGGGATCGGGGCCCGGACGCGGTGCCGCCCGCGGGCCCCGGCGAGGCCCCCGCGAGCCCTGCCCGTCGTAGGCACCGGGGTCACGCGCCCCCGGCACGCCGGGGAGGCCGCTGTGCGTGCGCTGCTCGGCCCGCCCGACCGGTGGGACCGAGGTGATGAGGGTGTCGAGCGCGACCGCGTCGAGACCCTGGACGACGGGGCGCCACCGCGCCTCCGGACCAGGCTCGGAGCGGACCAGGGTGGGCACCACCCGGCCGCGGGCGGCCAGATCGGTGGCGAAGCGGGCGAGCGCCCGCAGGTGCGCGACCGAGGCGCCGTATCGGACCTCATCGACCGGATCGTCGAGCTCGGCCGGGTCGACGACGACCGCGGGCACGGTCCAGGGCAGCAGGCTCGGGGCCGACCGGCTGCGGCCGGCCGGGGTGGAGCGGACGAGCTCGGGGGAGTCGAGCGGGCCGCTGCTGCGTGAGGGCAGCAGCAGCGTCACCGTCGTCGGCTTGCCCGGGTGCAGCGCCGCGAGCTCGGAGGCGGGCAGTGCGAACGGGTGCGGCCGGGCCGATCGCAGCGACCGGCGGCTGGTGGTGGCCGGTCGGGCGCCGTCCTCGGCCCACAGCAGTACCCCGCGACCAGGGGACCAGAGCCCGTGCACGGCCAGCACCGGACGCCTCCTCCCACCATCGGTCGCGCCCAGGTTACGACGCCCCCCTGACGCCCCCGAAACATGCCTCGAGAACGGCGTTTCGGTCGTTCGCCGCGGATTCTCGACCACGACGTCGTACTCGGCGGAGTGGGTTCAGAGGCCGTACCGGGCCCGCTCGGCCTCCGGGACCAGGCCCGCGTACTCGGGATGCTTCGCGATCCAGCCGCGAACGAACGGGCACTGCGGCCGCACCGCCCACCCGCGGTCGCGCACGGTGTCGAGTGCCGCGCGGACGAGCGTGCCGCCCAGGCCCTGGCCGGTGAAGGCGTCGTCGATCTCGGTGTGGGTGAAGGTGATCCCGCCGGGCCGGGTGCGGTAGGCCGCGAACCCGGCGAGATCGCCGCCGACGCGGATCTCGAAGCGCGCGTGCTCGGGCACGTCGAGAACCGTCGGTTCCGGGGTGGCCACGGTCAGGAGCCCGTCGACCCGCCGAGGCCGCCGTGCGGGACGTAGGTCGCCGGGATGACACCCAGCTTGCCGTTCTGGTAGTCCTCGAACGCCTGGAGCACCTCGGCCCTGGTGTTCATGACGAACGGCCCGCCCCACGCGATCGGCTCCCGGATCGGCTGCCCGCCGAGGACGACCACGTCGAGCCCGGCCAGCCGGGACTCCTGCTTGACCGCGCCGGCGAAGGTGATCGTGTCGCCCGGGCCGAAGACGGCGAGCTGCCCGGTGTGTACCGGCCGGCCCTCGGGGCCGACGGTGCCGGCGCCGGAGAGCACGTAGACCAGCGCGTTGAAGTCACGCCGCCAGGGCAGCCGCACGGTCGCGCCGGGGCTGACGGTCGCGTGCATCATCGCCATCGGCGTGTGCGTCGAGCCCGGGCCGCGGTGGCCGGCCAGCTCACCGGCGATGACCCGGATCAGCGCGCCGCCGTCGGGGGTGGTGAGCAGGGCCGACTCCCCGGCGCGCAGGTCCTGGTACTTCGGCTCCAGCCACTTGTCGGCCCTGGGCAGGTTCACCCACAGCTGCAGGCCGTGGAACAGGCCACCGCTGCTGACCAGCGACTCCGGCGGCCGTTCGATGTGCAGCAGCCCGCCGCCGGCGGTCATCCACTGGGTGTCGCCGTTGGTGATCACCCCGCCGCCGCCGTGGGAGTCGGCGTGCTCGAAGGTCCCGTCCATGATGTAGGTGACGGTCTCGAAGCCGCGGTGCGGATGCCACGACGTGCCCTTGGGCTCGCCCGGGGCGTACTCCACCTCGCCCATCTGGTCCATGTGCAGGAACGGGTCGAGATCGCGCAGGTCGACCCCGGCGAAGGCCCGGCGCACCGGGAAGCCCTCACCCTCGTGGCCCGACGGCGCGGTCGTCACCGATCGGACGTGCCGGTCGACGTCGGTCGGCCCGGTCTCGGGCACGCGGGGCAGGGCCGTGACATCGGAGACGGTGACGGCGGGCATCGGGACCTCCACTCGGGAAGTTGAGAATACAACTACCTCCGTGAACCCTACCGCCATCCCCTCATTCCCGCCGCCACCCCGGTCGCGGTTCATGTCGAGGTGGTGGTTCCGGGCTACTCCGGGGTGCCGGCGTCCACGGTCCTGGCGAGGAAGGACCGGATCGCCGCACGCCCGCCACTGGGGATCTCCGGGCCGTGGGTGAACGCGACGCGGTCGTAGTCCAGCTCACCGAGTACGTGCGCGGTCCGGCGGCACATCCGGTAGTCCGAACACAACGGGCGCGGCGAGAGCCGCATACCCAGCACGTTGAAGATGGCGTCGCCGGTGATCAGCAGCCGGGTCGGCTCGTGCAGCAGCGAGATGTGGCCCGGCGAGTGCCCGGGCGTCGCGACGACCCGCAGCCCACCGCCCACGTCGAGCACCTGCCCGCCGGTGAGGGTCTCGCCCACCGGGGCCGGCGGGAACCTGCCGCCGTGCAGCCGGGCGAAGATCCGCCCGGCCGGCGTCGACCGGTCCTGCCGCGGTGAGCGGCCCTGCTCGGCGTAGGGGGCGTCGTCGGAGTGCACCGCGACCGGGGCGCCGGTCTGCCGGGCCAGCTCGGCCGCGCCGCCGCCGTGGTCGGGGTGGGCGTGCGTCAGCACGATCCGGGTGACATCGGACGGATGCTTCCCCATCGCGGCCAGGCCCGCGACGATGCGCGGCGGGGCCGACTTCACACCGGTGTCGATCAGGGTCACGGATCCGTCGTCGTCGACGAACGCGAACGAGTTGATCAGTGCGCTGCCGGCCGTCGGGATCCGCCAGGCACCCGGGGCGAGCTCGATCGCGGGGGGATGAGCCATGCGCGCGGAGCGTAGGCCCGACCGGAGGTGAACGGAAAGCTCGCTTCCCGGCCGGAGACAGACGATGCTCACGCAGGCCAGACTGGGCCCGCCCGGCGACGAGGCCGGGCGCGGCCGACCGGAGGAGCCACGATGACCAACCCGACAGAGCTGTCCACGGTGCTGGAGAAGTACTCGTTCCTGGAGGGCCCGCGCTGGCGCAACGGGCGGTTGTGGCTCTCGGACTTCTACACCCATCAGGTTCTCTCGGCCCGCGCCGACGGCAGCGACGTCCGCGTCGAGGCCGAGGTCCCCGGGCAGCCCTCCGGTCTGGGCTGGCTGCCCGACGGGCGGCTGCTGATCGTCTCGATGCGCGACCACACGATCCTGCGTCGCGAGGGCGACGGCAGCCTCGTCGAGCACGCGGACCTGTCCGCGCACGCCACCGGCGTGCTCAACGACATGGTCGTCGACGACCGGGGCCGCGCCTACGTCGGCAACTTCGGTTTCGACCTGATGAACGGCGCGCCGCTACGGCCGGCGCCGCTCGTGCGGGTGGACCCCGACGGCCGTACGACCGTGGTCACGGAGCCCCTGCACTTCCCGAACGGCGCGGTGATCATGGGGAACACCCTGGTCGTCGCGGAGACCTTCGGGCAGCGGCTCAGCGCGTTCGACATCGACTCCGACGGCAACCTGTCCGACCGGCGCGACTGGGCGTCGTTCGGCGCGGTGCCCGCCACCGACGACCTGAACGAGGCGTTGCCGCAGCTCTCGGTAGGCCCGGACGGCATCGCGGCCGACTCCGAGGGCGCCGTCTGGGTCGCCGACGCGCTGGGCAATCGGGTGCTGCGGGTCCGTGAGGGCGGCGAGATCGTGCAGGAGATCTTCACCGGCGAGACGGGTGTCTACGCGTGCGTGCTGGGGGGCGACGACGGCCGGACCCTGTTCCTGTGCACCGCACCCGGCTTCGCCGAGCACGAGCGCCGCGACACCCGGGAGGCGGTGCTGCAGGCCGTGCAGGTCGAGGTTCCGGGCGCCTGATCCGCGCATGCCCACGATCGACGATCCCGACGACCTGCGCGGCCGGGTGGCGGCCGCGCAGGTCGCCCGGCTCGCGACCCTGCGCGGCGACGGCACCCCGCGGCTGGTGCCCGTCACGTTCGCGCTGGTCGACGGCCTGGCATGCTCGGCCGTCGACGAGGTCAAACCCAAGCGCAGCGCGAAGCTGGCGCGGCTCGCCGACATCGAGCGTGACCCGCGGGTGGCGCTGCTCGTCGACCGTTACGACGAGGACTGGTCGACCCTGTGGTGGGTGCGCATCGACGGCACGGCGGTGGTGCAGACCGGCGGGGCCTTCCGGGAACGCGCGCTCGACGCGCTGGCGGCGAAGTACCCGCCCTACCGCTCGGCACGCCCGCAGGGACCGCTGCTGGTGATCTCGCCGGAGCGCTGGGCGGGGTGGTCGGCCAGCTGAGCCCCGCCTCCCGGTACGGTCCGGCGCTACGGCAGAGCGCGGATGAACTCGGCCACGGCGCGCTCGGTCGGCTCCGCGACCTCCAGGTGCGGGGAGTGCCCGCACCGCAGAGCCAGCAGCTCGACCGGCCCGGTCGCGGCGTCGCGCACGGCCTCGACGTGCGTCATCGAGCCGTACTGGTCGACCTCGCCCTGCACGGCCAGCGCCGGACAGCTGATGCCGGGCAGTTCGGGGCGGATGTCCCAGTCCCGGAAGTCCGGGTCGAGCCAGACGTCGTTCCAGCTCCAGAACGTGACGTCGACGTCGCGGTGGTGCCGGGCCATCCGGGCGCGCAGGCCGCCCTCGGTGAAGGCCGTCCGGGCTGCGGCGATCCCGTCGAGGCCCAGCTGCTCGACGAACACGTGCGGCGCGAGCACGACGAGCCCGCTGACCGGCGTGGCGCCGTCGGCCCGGGCGGCGTGCAGCAGCGCGATGGACGCCCCGTCGCTGTGTCCGACCAGCACCGGCTCGTCCAGCCCGAGGGCGCCGGTCAGCGCCGGGACCACGTGGGTGGCCTCGTCGTGCATGAACGACCGCGTCCGCTTGGCGGGTGGCAGGTCGGAGAAGCCGTGCCCGAGCCGGGAGTAGGCCACGGCGCGGCGGCCCGTCGCGGCGGCGATCCGGCGGTGGAAGCCTCGCCACAGACCGACCGAGCCGAGCCCTTCGTGCAGGAACAGCAGCGGGGCGAGCGCGGGGTCGCCGGGTACGTCGTCGTACTCGTACGCCGAACCGTGCAGCTCGATGCGGGGCAGCGGGGGAGCGGGGTCGGACACCCCCGCATGTTAACGACTGCTCACCGGTCCAACTGCGCGATCAGCTTCTTCGGGGCGATCTCCCGGTAGGCGTCGGTGACGAGCTCGTCGATCTCGTCCCAGTCCACGGGCACGTCCAGCCACACGCCCAGCCAGCCCCGCCCGCCCACGTACGGCGGCCGGAAGAACCGGTCCGGGTGCGCCGTGACGAGCTCGGTCTGGGCACCCGGGGGCACCGCGCACCAGAACGCGACCCGGTCGTCGTGGTGGTGGTCGGCGTAGGCCACGAACGTCCGGCGCGCGAACCAGGTCGGCTCGCCGTGGCTGATCCGCTCCTCGACCTCGGGGAGTGCGAGGCAGAGCGCGCGCAGCCGGGGCAGCGGGTCGGGGTCGCTCACGGCTTCGGGGCGGGCCGGGGCGCGATCGCGGCGCGGGCGTCGGCGTAGCGGACAGAGGAGTAGATGCTCATGACGAGACGGTACGGCCTGGATGCGGCACGGGTCGTGAACGAATGGGAAGCCGCCCCGGCCGGCGCGGGGTGCGGCCGCACACGTACGGGGATCCGGATGGCGCCTCGAGTACCGACGTCGCCACCGTCGGGTGACGCCGGGATCCTGGCCGTGCCCCGGGTCTGGCCCTAGCATGAGCGGCCGACGTGGTCTGCGTCTCGGCGGTGGGAGGTCGCTTGGTCTCTCCCGACGACGCCCTGGCCACCGCCGTCGAGCACCTCCCGGTGGGGGTCTTCGCGCTCGACGCCGCCGGCATCGTGCTGCAGTGGAACGCCGAGGCGACCCGGATCACGGGCTGGGGCCGCGAGGAGGTGCTCGGTCGTGGCGGGACCGACCTCGCTGCCGCCATCGTGGACACCCCGGCCGCCTGGCAGCTGATCGAGCAGGTGCTCGCCGGGCGGACCTACGAGGGACGGTTGCCGGTGGTGGTGCCGACCGGGGTCTCGGTGTACGTCCGCGCCGCACTCGCCCCGGTGCCGCCGCCCCGCGGGCCGATCATCACCGGCGTGCTGCAGGACGTGGCGGACTCCCGGGCCGGCGACGAGGCGTTCGCCCTGCTGGACGCGCTGTGGGAGACCGCACCGGTCGCGCTCGCCTACTTCGACACCGAGCTGCGGTACCGCAGGGTGAACGGCGCGCTCGTCGAGCTCGCCGGGGGTACCCGCGACGAGCGCATCGGCCGCACCCTGGAGGAGGTGCACGGCTCGATCGGCGCCGCCATGGAGGCGGGCCTGCGCGAGGTGCTGGCCACGGGCGCGACCCGGCGCGACGTCCCGCTGCAGGGCCGGCTGTGGCACGGACGTGGACCGCTGCAGAACTGGCTGATGAACCAGTACCCCGTGCGTGGCGCGGACGGGGAGATCCTCGGGGTCGGCCTGGTCGTCACCGACATGACCGAGGCCGAGAAGACCCGCCGCGAGCTCGTCGAGGCCGCCGGGCAGCGCGAGCACGCGCTGAACCGCTACCAGAGCCTCGTCGAGGCGACGAGCGCCGCGGTCTGGATCCGGGAGGCCGACGGCAGCGCGGCACAGGATTCGCCGAGCCTGCGGGCGATCACCGGCCAGAGCTTCGAGGAGTACCGCGGCTGGGGGTTCCTGGACGCGGTGCACCCCGACGAGCGGGCCTCGAAGCGGGCGGCCTGGCTCGCCGCCGTGAGCACCGGCTCGGACTTCACCCACATCAACCGGCTGCGGACCGCCGACGGCCGGTACCGCTGGTTCCGCGCCCGCGCGGTCCCGGTGCGCGCCGAGGGCCGGATCGTCGAGTGGGTCGGCACCGAGACCGACATCGACGACGAGTCCCGTGCCCAGCACCGGCTCGCGGTGCTGGCCGGGGCGACGTTCGCCGTGAACGCGGCGCTCGACCCCGAGACGGAGCTGGCCGCGCTGGCCGACGCGGTGGTGCCGGCGTTCGCCGACCTGTGCCGGGTCTACCTGGTCGATCCGGTCACGCCGGGCGGTCGTGGCGTGATCACCGGGCAGCGCGTGGTCACCCGGGTCGCGCCCGGGGTGGTGCCCGCGCCGCCGATCGACGAGCGTTTCGTGTTCGTGGCCGACCATCCGGTCGCGCGGAGCGTCCGGTCCGGCACACCGCTGCTCGACCCGGGCCCGTTGTCCGCCCGCGACGACTGGATGAGCACCGGGGAGATGTGGGAGTGGGCGAAGCAGGTCGAGCTCAACTCGACCCTCATCGCGCCGGTACTGTCCGAGGGCCGGGTGGTGGCGGCCCTGCGATTGGTCGCATGCGGCGACCGCCCGGCCTACACCGAAGACGACGTCGCGCTGGTCAGCGAGCTCGCTGCGCGGGCGTCCGCCGCCGTCGAGCACGGGCTGCGCTTCCAGCAGACCCGGCAGGTCTCCCTCGCCCTGCAGAACTCGATGCTCACCGAGCCCCCACCGCCCGCGGAGATCGGTATCGGTGGGCTCGAGGTCGAGGCCCGCTACCTGCCCGCCACGGCAGAGCTCGAGGTCGGCGGGGACTGGTACGACGCGTTCCGGCTGCCCGGCGGCGACCTGGCGCTCGCCGTCGGCGACGTCGCCGGGCACGACCTGGCGGCGGCCGCGACGATGGGCCAGCTGCGCAGCATGCTCCGGGCGCTGGCCTTCGACAGCGACGGCGACCCGTCCTACGTGCTGCGTCGACTCGACCGGGTGGCCTCCCGGCTCGACGTCACCCGGTTCACCACGTTGCTGTACGGCCGGGTGCTGCGTGCGGGGGACCGGACGCTGTTCCGCTGGTCCAACGCCGGTCACCCCCCGCCGATCCTCGTCGGCCCGGACGGGACGCCGCGGTACATACCGGGCGGTGTCGACGTCGTGCTCGGCGTCGAGCCGGACCTGCCGCGGCGTGACACGGAGATCGAGCTCGTGCCCGGGTCGACGCTGCTGCTCTACACCGACGGTCTGGTCGAGCGCCGCAGCGACCCCGACGACCGCGGCGCCGCCCGGCTGCTCGACCTCGTGCGGCTCGGCGCCGGGCTGCCCCTGGCCGCGTTCTGCGACCACCTGGTCCGGGGGGCGGTCTCCGACACCGGCGACGACATCGTGGTCCTGGCGCTCCGCGCCCGGTGAGCGGCGCGACCCGCGCTCGCAACCACGGATCAGGTCCGCTCGTACGCTCGCCGGGCGCCGATGCGCACGCTGCCGGCCGGCTCCCCCCAGGGCCGCCGGGTCTGCTCGCGACTGCCGGGCGCTCACGGCCGCGGTTTCGGGACGGGCCGGTAGGTGCCGAACGACCAGACGTTGCCTTCGGGGTCCCTCGCGGCGTACTCCCGCGAGCCGTAGGGCTGGTCGACGAGCCCGTAGACGATCTCGGCGCCGGCCGCGGCGGCCCGGTCGTGGTGCGCGTCGGGATCGTCGACGGCGAGGTAGAAGCAGCATCGACCGGTGTCGAACAGGCCCGGCGGGTCGGCCCGGGTGCCGAGCATGACGATGCCGTCGCCCCAGGACAGCTCGGCGTGGGTGACGCTGCCGTCCTCGGCGGTCGAGATGTGTTCCTCGATGAGCCCGAACGCGCTGGTCAGGAACGCGATGGCGGCGCGGGCGTCGGTGTAGCGGACGGTCGGGTGGATGCTCATGGTGAGCACGGTAGAACCGCGCGGGCCCGGCGGTCTTGAACGAATGGGAACGCTACGAGTCCGCCCACTCGGCCCGGTACTCACTCGGCGTGCATCCGGCCAGCGCGCGGAACTCACGCACGAGATGGCTGTGGTCGGCGTAGCCGCACGCTGCGGCGATCTCGGCGAGCACGACGTCCGAGGGCCGGCCCGACCCGTTGCCCGGGCCGTCCGGGACCAGAGACCGGGCCGCCCGCTCGAACCGCAGCACCCGCGCCGCCGGCTTCGGGGCCAACCCGATCTGCGAGCGGAACCGGGTGAGCAGGTAGCGCCGGCTCCAGCCCGTGCCCACGGCCAGCTCCGCGACGGCGACCGCACCCGCGGAGCGGACCAACCGGCCCCACGCCCACGCGACCTCCGGGTCCGGCCGGCCGGCGGCGTCGGCGAGCAATCGGGACACCAGGAAGCGGTCCAGCCGCGCGAAGCGCTGCGGCCATCCGGGATCCTCGGCGAGCCGGCCCGGCAGCGCGGCGAGTCCGGGATCGTCGAGCTCGTCGAGCCGCGGGGCGAGGTTCGTCAGGGCCGGCATCGGGCGGCGCAGCAGTGCGAACACCCCCAGCGGGGTGAGGTCGACCTGCATCCCGTGCTGGGACCCGGTGAACTCGGTGATCACGGCGCCGTCGTGCAGCCCGGCCAGGAACGAGGCGGGCGCGGTCGGCCCGGCCGGCCCGTCCAGCCGGATCGGGTCGCCGAAACTCAGGATCAGCGGGCACGACCCCGATGGGGCTTGTCGGCGACGGACGGGCGCGACGCTGAACTCCCGGTAGCCGGTGTAGCCGCGCACGTATCGGGCAAGCGCGGAATGCGGCCGTGCCCGCACGTACTCGGCGTCCGCCACGCGATCAGTGTGGCGGACGCGCCCGCGCGGAAACAGTCGTTCCCGCGACGACGTCCGCGCACGGGGCGCGGGGGCGCCGTCAGTGGTGGGCCGCCCGGTGGACGGCGAGCGCGTCGAACCCGAAGTCGGACTCCGGGTCCCGCCACACCGAGTGCGCATGGTTGACCTGGCGCTGCGTGTTGTCGTACTCGACGAGCAGCCGCGGACCCTGCAGCCGGTAGTAGTGCGGGTCCTCGGGCGCCGTGCCACCCGCCCACGCGAAGTGGACGGCGTCGAGCACCGTGTCACCGGGGGCGACGGCCAGCCCGTCGGGCACCCGGCCCAGGTACGTGTCGAGCAGCGCGCGCAGGAGTTCGCGCTGCCCGGCGTCGAGTTCGGCGGCGGCCAGGCCCTTCGGCGCCGTGGTGAGCGCGAGCGTGGTGTGGTCGGCGGCGTCGTAGCCCGAGCCTGCCTCCGCGCGCTCGTCCATCATGGCGACGCGGTCGGCGAGCCGCTGCTCGGTGAAGCGCCCGCGCCAGATGTCGGGCAGGTGCAGCATCTCGTCGCCGTCGGCGATCCGCGCCCGGTTCCCGGCGACGATGTCCGACGGCGCGCGGTCCAGCAGCACCGCGCGGGCGGCGAGCTCCGGCGGGAGCGAGCGGACCAGCTCGCGTGCCAGGTCCTCGGCGCCGCCGAGCGGGCGCAGCGGGCTGGGCCCCAGCAGCGGCGACGACGCCGGGTCGGCCCCGATGAAGCACGGCGTGGTGGAGCGGATGGCCCCGTCGACGATCAGGTTGTTCAGCGACACGTGGTGCCCGCCGAAACGCCAGCCCCACGGCGCGTCCCCGCCGGGCTCGCCGAAGATGCGCACGTAGTACAGGCCCGGGTCGCGACCGCGCTCGCGGCCCCAGTCGACGGTCCAGCCCTCGACATGGTCGAGGACGTTCTCCAGGCCCATGACCGTGGTGACGGTGTTGTAGCCCGCGGTGGACAGCCCGGTGGCGACCAGCTGCATGACCAGGCTCTGCTGGGCCGGGCGCATGTCCTTCAGCGGCAGCCCCCCGTGGTCGGTCGGGGTGTAGTACCAGCGCAGACGTTCGGCGTCGGACTCGGCGTCGGAGCCCGGGGTGCCCCGGCGTGCGACGGCGGCCTGCTCGGCGTCCAGCGACTCCAGCAGGGCACCCGCGGCCGCGGCCATTCGGTCGGCGACCTCGCGGGCCCTGTTCTCGTCGATCCTGCTCGCGTCCGCGGTGACGGTGGCCATGACGGGCACCCTACGACGCGGCGCGCACGGTGACGCTGTGCCGATCCACGCCGTCGGCGCCGCGTGCCGGGGCGATCTACAGTGCGGCGAGCACGCAACCAGGAGGTGGCCGGGTGGACACGTTCGCCGACCTCGTCGACCGCGCCCGCGCCCTGGCCGGCACCGGCGAGCGCCGGGTGCTGCTCGGCGTCACCGGGAGCCCGGGAGCGGGCAAGTCGACGCTCGTCGGGGAGCTCGCCGCCGCGTTGCGTCCCGACCCGCCGGTCGGCCTGGCCGCGGGGGAATGGGTCGCGCACGTCCCCATGGACGGCTTCCACCTCGCCGACGTCGAGCTCGTGCGGCTCGGCCGGCGTGACCGCAAGGGCGCCCCGGACACGTTCGACGCCGGCGGGTACCGCGCGCTGCTGCGCCGGCTGCGCGCCGACGACGAGGACGTGGTCTATGCGCCGGCCTTCGAGCGGGTGCTCGAGCAGCCGCTCGCGGGCGCCATCGCGGTGCCGCGGGCCGCCCGGCTGATCCTCACCGAGGGCAACTACCTGCTGCTCGACGACCCCCGGTGGCGCGCCGTCGCGTCGGCCCTGGACGAGGTGTGGTTCTGCGATCTGCGGGCCGATGTGCGGATCGGCCGGCTGACCGCCCGGCACGAGACGTTCGGCAAGGCCCCGGCGCACGCCGCGGCCTGGGTCCGCGACGTCGACGGGCCCAACGCGGAGCTCGTCGAGTCGACCAGGTGCCGGGCCGACGTGCTGGTGCCCAGCGGGGTACTGGAGTCGATCGGGGGGCGCCCCCCGGGTTGAACCCCGGCCCTGCTGCTCGGCGATCGAGGTGGGCGATGTGCTCGGCCGGCACCGAACCCTTGCCCACGTGGCACCGCGGGGCGAGGGTGGGCGGCGTGAGCGTGCCGGAGGTGCCGGCCTCGCTGCGGTCGTGGATGTCCGCGGTGAGTGAGATCGCGCGTGCGGTCAACGCGGCCGAGCCGCTGGACGCGGTCCTCACCCGCGTCGCCGAGCAGGCCTGCCTGCTGATCGGGTTCGAGTACTGCGCGGTGATGCTGGCCGACGCCGCCGGGGAGCACCTGCAGGTGGCCGGCTGGTCCGGGCTGTCCCCGGACTACGTCGCGCTGGTGAGCGACGGCGGTTCGCTGCTCATCCGGCCGCCCGGCCCGCATCTGGACTCGCCCGCGGCCCGTGCCTTCCGGGAGGGTCGCACGGTCGCCGTGCCCGACGTCGCGACGGCGGCGAGCTACGGCCGGCTCCGGTCGCTCGCACCCGCCCAGGGCTACCAGGGGCTGCTGGCGGCACCGCTGCGCACCTCGGACGAGCTGGCCGGGGTGATCGTTGCGTACTCGGTCGCGGCCCGGGAGTTCGCCGCGCCCGAGGTGGAGCTGATCGAGCTGCTCGCAGGGCAGGCCGCGCTGGCGCTCGAGACGGCCCGGCTGCGCACCGCTCAGCAGGCCGTCATCGGGGAGCTGTCCCGGGCCAACGCGGAGCTGCGCCGGGGCCGGGCCGTGCTGGAGTGGGCCGAGGAGCAGCACCATCGGCTGATGCAGCTGGTGCTCGACGAGGTCGGATTGCCCGGTCTGGTCACCGCGCTGGCTGCGACGCTGGAAGCCTCGGTGACCGTCGAGGACGCCGAGGGAGGGCTGCTCGCCCGGGCCCCCGAGGTGGGTTACCGGCCACCTCCGGACCCCCGGGCGCGGCGCCGTCGTCCGGCCCGCGCGGCGCTGGAGGCCGGTGACAACCCGACTCGCCGTTACGAGGTGGTGCAGGTCCCGGTGGTCCGGCCGGCCGGACCGGTCGTGCCGGGCGCCCCCGGGCGGGCCGCCGGGGAGGTGGCCTGGGCGGCGCCGGTGGTACTCGGCGGGGAGCTGGTCGGCCGGCTGTGGGTGACCGCTCCGCCCGCTGCCCCGGCACCCGTCCAGCTGCGGGTGGTCGAGCGGTTCGCGCTGGTCGTCGGGCTGGAGTTGCTCAAGCAGCGCCACCTCGTCGACATGCAGGGCCGGCTGTCCGGGGACCTGCTCGGTGATCTGCTGCGGCCCGACGGCCCGGCCCGGCCGCAGGCGGTGCTGACCCGCGCCGCGGCGCTCGGGCACGACCTGTCCCGGCCGCACGTGCTCGCGGTGCTGGCGGTGGACGGTCCGGCGCCGGCCGCGACCCGGCTGTCCGAGTTGATCCGGGGCGCGGCCGAGCCGGGCGCCCATCCGCTGGCCGGGCCCTACGACGGGTTGCACGTGCTGCTGCTGCGCGCCGAGCCCGGGCCGCCGGAGGTGCTGGAGGTGCTGGGCCGGATCCTGACCCACACCGCGGCGGCGCTGGCCCCGCGCGCGACCCCCACCGTCGTCGCCGGGCCGGTGGCGCGCACCCTCGATGACTACCCGACGGCGTTCCGGGTCGCCCGCGGGGCTGCCGCGCTGCGCCGGGCGAACCGGCCCGGTGGTCTCGTCGACGTCCGGGATCTGGGCCTGTCGGCGTTGCTGCTGGAGACCGGCGCGCCCGACGCGCTGCGCCGGTTCGCCCGGGGGCTGCTGCAGCCCCTGATCGTGCACGAGGCCGTGCGCGGCGGAGATCTGCTCGCCACCCTGCGGGCCTGGCTGTCGGCGGGCTGCTCGACGTCGTCGGCGGCGGCCGCGCTGGTCGTGCACCCGAACACCGTGGGCTACCGGCTCGCCCGCGTCGAGCAGCTCACCGGCCGCAGCCTGCGGGACACCGAGGTGCGCCTGGAACTGCAGCTGGCCCTGACGATCCGCGAGATCGTCCACCTCGACCACCCGACCTGACGGGTTGTGTACGGGCCCAGGGATCGTCGCTGTTTCCTGGGCCGGCACACATGGCCGGGTCGTGCGCGGCGGCACCAGGATCTCCCGTGCGCGTGCCGTGGATCACACGCGATCGGCCCGGTTCGCGCCGCCCACCACACCGCGTCGAGGAGGCCGCAGTGCACCGGAGGCCGATGTGAAACCACCGCCTTTCCACTACGCCGCGCCGAGTTCGGTGGCCGAAGCCGTCGAACTGCTCGTGGCCCACGCCGCCGCCGAACCACGGGTGCTCGCCGGTGGGCAGAGCCTGATCCCGCTGATGAACTTTCGGCTGGCCCAGCCCGGCCACCTCATCGACCTGCGCAACGTCGCCGAGCTGGACGGGATCCGCGTCGACGGCGGGGTCCTGGTGATCGGGGCGATGACCCGCCAGTCGGTCGTCGAGCGCTCGCCCGAGGTGGCGCTGACAGCGCCGCTGCTGGCCGAGGCCGTCGGCCTGGTCGCCCACGCCCCGATCCGCAACAGCGGCACGATCGGCGGCAGCATCGCGCACGCCGACCCGGCCGCCGAGCTGCCCGCAGTCGCCCTGGCACTGGACGCCGAACTGGTCGCGACCGGCCCGGAGGGCACCCGCGCGATACCGGCTGCGGAGTTCCTGCTCGGCCCGTTCAGCACCGCGCTGCGTCCCGACGAGATCCTCACCGAGATCCGGATCCCCCGTCAGGGAGGCGGGCACGCGTTCGTCGAGTTCGCCCGCACCCACGGCAACTTCGCCCTGGTCGGGGTCGCCGCGCAGGTCGAGATCGAGGCCGGCCGGGTCGCCCGGGCCGCGATCGCGCTCACCGGCGTCGCCCCCACCGCGATCCGCGTGACCGCTGCCGAGAACGCCCTGCTCGGCGCCGCCCCCGGCGCCGAGACCATCGCGGCGGCCGCCGATGCCGCCGTCACCGGCCTGATGCCCGCGGCTGACCTGCACGCGAGCGCGGTGACCCGTGTCGCGCTGGCCCGCAGCTACGTCCACCGCGCGCTCGAACGGGCGATCTCTCGCGCCCAGGACCGGAGATGACCCCCGTGACCGGACAGAAGCACCACATCACGTTGACCGTCAACGGCCGGCCGGTGTCCGCCGACGTCGAGCCCCGTCGGTTGCTCGTCGACCTCCTGCGCGAGGACCTCGGCCTGCACGGCACGCACATCGGCTGCGAACACGGCGTCTGCGGCACCTGCACGGTGCTGCGCGACGGCGCGAGCATCCGGTCCTGCATCACGTTCGCGGTGCAGGCCGACGGCGCCGAGATCAGCACCGTCGAGGGGCTGGCCCAGGGCGCCACGCTGCACCCGTTGCAGGAGGAGTTCTGGGAGAAGCAGGGCTTGCAGTGCGGCTACTGCACCCCCGGGATGCTCATGCGGGCATGCGAGATCATCGAGCGGAACCCGGATCCGACGCCCGAGCAGGTGCGCGAGGAGATCGCCAGCAACCTGTGCCGCTGCACCGGTTACCAGTTCATCACCGAGGCCGTCGTCGACGCGGCGAAGCGGATGCGCGCCGACTCGGACTCCACGACGGGAGCCCAGGCATGACCATCGTCGACCGCTCCGCGCCTCCCGTGCGCACCCACAAGGACAACCGGAAGTGGGTCGGCAAGTCGATCCGCCGCGTCGAGGACCCGAAGTTCCTGCGCGGCAAGGGCGGCTACATCGCCGACCTCGTCACGCCGGGCATGCTGCACGTGGCCGTGCTGCGCAGCCCGCACGCGCACGCCCGGATCGCCGCGATCGACACCGTCGCGGCGTTGAGCGCGCCCGGGGTGCACGCCGTGATCACCGGTGCGCGCGCCGCCGCGCTGTGCGATCCGCTGCCCGACTTCGGCCCCGACCCGGCGAACCACACATGGCGCTGCCTGGCCGTGGACACGGTGCGCTACGTCGGCGAGGGCGTCGCGGTCGTCGTCGCCGACGACCGGTACCTGGCCGAGGACGCGGCGGCGCTGATCGAGGTCGAGTACGAGCCGCTGGACCCGGTGGTCGACCCGGAGCGTGCGCTGGCCGAGGGCGCGCCGCTGGTGCACGAGCCGCTCGGATCGAACTGCGCCTACGACCGGACGTTCGACTTCGGTGACGTCGAGACCGACTTCGCCGAGGCCGACGTCGTCATCCGCGACCGGCTGCGCTGGCACCGCTCCGGCGGTCAGCCACTGGAGACCGTCGGCGCCATCGCCGACTTCGACCACGCGACCGGCGAGCTCACCGTGCACACCAACTCGCTGAGCTTCACCAGCTACCTGTTCATGGTCGCCGGCACGCTGAAGATCCCGACGAACAAGCTCGACATCATCCCGGTACCGGCGGGGGGCAGCTTCGGTTCCAAGCTGTTCGCGACCAAGCCGTCGGTGATCGCGGGGATGTGCTCGCGCGAGGTCGGCCGTCCGGTCGTCTACCTCGAGGACCGGGTCGACAACATGTCCAACTGCGACCACCACGGCTCGGACCGGGTCTACGAGGTCGAGCTGGCGATGATGCGCGACGGCACCATGCGCAGCTTGAAGATCGACACGATCGACGACTACGGCGCCTACATCCAGTTCGGCGTCGGCCACCACGGCAACGCGCTCGCCCAGGTCACCGGCCCCTACCGGATCGGCAGCGTGCGGTACCGGGTGCGCGCGGTGCTGACCAACAAGAACCAGCAGGGCGCGTACCGGGGCTTCGGCTCCGAGGTCAACAACTGGATGCTCGAGCAGATGGTCGACAAGGCCGCCCGCGAGCTGGGCCTCGACCCGGTGCAGGTGCGGCGCCAGAACTTCGTCCGGACCTTCCCGCACTTCATTCCGACCGGGAACGTCTACGACAGCGGCAACTACGACGCCGTCCTCGACCAGGCCCTCAAACTGTCGGACTACGACCGCTGGCGGGCCGAGCAGCAGCGGCTGCTCGAGGAGGAGGGCCGCTACATCGGGATCGGGCTGATCACGGCGCAGGAGCGCAGCGTGTTCTCCGCGACCGAGTTCTGGTTCTGGTTCGACGAGCCCGGAGCCCCGGTCACGAGCATGCCCGAGAGCGTGACGCTGAAGGTCGACGCGACCGGCGGCATCACCGCGACGCTGTACTCCTGCGCCTTCTGGGGCAACAGCCCCGAGACGATGGTCGCCCAACTGGTCGCCGAGGAGTTCGATGTCGACCCGTTCTCGGTGAGCATCGTCTACCGGGGCAGCCTCGACGGGCTGCCCGCGACCGGGCCCGGCGGGTCCCGGACCACGGTCATGCTGGCCGGCGCTGTCGAGGGCGCCACCGCGAAGATCAAGGCCAAGGCGCGGCAGGCGGCGGCGCACCTGCTGGAGATCGACCCCGACGACCTCGAGTGGGTCGATGGCGGCTACCAGGTCAAGGGCGTTCCCGAGCGGCGCAAGTCGCTGGGGGACATCGCGATCGCGCTGCACCTGTTCAAGCACAGCTTCCCGGAGGAGATCGAGTCCGGGCTCGAGGACAGCAAGGTCTTCGACCACCCGTACACGACGATGCCCTCGGCCGACCGCAAGGACCTCGGGGTCTTCTACCCGTTCATGGGCCACGCCTGCCACGTGCCGGTGATCGAGGTGGACATCGAGACCGGGGGCGTCCGGTTCCTCTCCTACGCCGCCGTGCACGACTGCGGAACACTGGTCAACCCGCGCTCGCTGGCCGGGCACATCGTCGGCGGCACCGCGCAGGGCATCGGGACGGCGCTCTACGAGGAGTTCGTCTACGACGACGACGGTCAGCTGCAGGCAACCAGCTTCCTCGACTACCTGATCCCTTCGGCGATGGAGGTTCCGGAGCTGAAGATCGGGCACGCCGAGACGCCCTCGCCCTACACCCCGCACGGCATCAAGGGGGGCGGCGAGGGCGGCCGGATGATGGCCCCGGCGGCCCTGAACGTGGCGGTGAACGACGCGTTGGCCCCGCTCGGGGTACGCGTCACCGAGCTGCCGATGACACCGGACCGCCTGCTCACCGCCATCCGCAACGCCCGCGAGTCGCGGTGACACCGTGCGCGAGTCGCGGCGTGGCAGTGGGTGAGTCGGGGTGAGCCCGCGGGTCGCGGTCGTGACCGGCGGGAACCGGGGAATCGGGCGGGCGATCGCGGTCGCGCTGGCCGCGGACGGGTTCGCCGTCGTCGCCACCGCCCGCGACCCGGCCACCCTCGCCGACACCGTCGCGGAGATCGAGAAGGAGGGTGGCACCGCGCTGCCGCTGGCGTGTGACGTCCGCGACGAGGCGTCCGTCGCCGTGATGGCCGAGGATGCCGCAGGGCTCGGCCCCGTCCACGCCGTCGTCGCCAACGCCGGGGTCGCCGGGCCGACCGCGCCGCTGCACGAGATCTCACTCGACGAGTGGCGGGATTGCCTGGCCACCGACCTGGACGGGGTGTTCCTGACCTTTCGCGCGTTCATCCCGGGGCTCGTCGAACGCGGTGCAGGCTCGCTCGTCGCGGTGTCGTCGATGACCGGGAAACGCCCGCTGCACGGCCGCACCCCCTACGCCGCGGCGAAGCTGGGCGTGATCGGTCTGGTCCGCACGCTGGCGCTGGAGCTGGGACCGCACGACATCCGGGTCAACGCCGTCTGCCCGGGTGCGGTCGCGGGGCCGCGGATCGACGACGTCATCGCCAAGCAGGCCGCCGCCCGCGGGATCACCGAGGACGAGGCGCTGGCCGCGTTCACCGGCTCCTCCCCGCTGGGCCGGCTTGTCGACGCCGGTGAGGTCGCGCGGGCCTGCGCGTTCCTCGCCTCCGACGATGCCGCCGCCATCACGGGCGAGGACCTCAACGTCACCGCCGGTGTGGTCATGTACTGAGTACCAGGAGCTGAACATGCATATCATCGACCTGTCGCAGGACATCTACGAGGGCATGAAGGTCTATCCGGGCCACCTCAAGACGGTGCAGTTCGACCACGCCACGCACGAGGAGACGGCGCCGCGGTTCGACAGCGGCTTCTCCTTCCAGACCACCGGCTTCATGCTCAACGACAACGGCCCGACCCACGTCGACTCGTTCTCCCACCTCGACCCGGACCCGTCGGCGGAGACGATCGAGAAGATGCCGCTGGAGCTGTTCTACGGCACCGCGGTGTGCCTGGACGTCACCGACTTCAAGCCGCAGACCGACATCACCGCCGAGGACCTCGACCGGATCGAGTCGGAGTCCCCGGTGGACGTCCGGCCCGGCGACATCGTGCTGTTCCACACCGCCACCTGGAACCGCTACGCCGGGGACAAGCGCTACCTCACCGACTTCGCCGGGCTGGGGGAGTCGGCCAGTGAGTGGATCGTCCGCCGGCGGGTCAAAACGTTCGGGGTGGACAGCCTGACCCCGGACAACCCGGCCAGCACCAGCTACCCGTGCCACATGATGTGCCGCCGCGAGCACATCACCCACTACGAGAACCTGGCCAACCTGGACCGGGTCGTGAACACGCGGTTCACCTTCGCCGGGTTCCCGCTCAAGCTGCAGGGCGCGCACGGTGGGCCGACCCGCGCGGTCGCACTGGTCGACTGATCCGGGCTAGTACTCCAGCCGTACTTCGTGATCTTGCGGCGTGGCGGTCCCGGACGGAGCACGGCCACCGCTTGATCATCGTCAGTTGTGTGGACATCTGAAGATCAGGCGGCGGCCGCGGGCCACAGCGTAG
>NZ_JAHDTG010000028.1 GCF_018531475.1 Pseudonocardia mahuensis | reverse complement strand
CGGCGCTGCCGGTGGTGTGGGCCTCCAGGAGGGCCTGGGCGACGCCGGCGACGTTGCCGTGCCCGAAGATCCCGAAGCAGCCGGGGATCAGCCGCTGCTCCACACCGTCGCGCTCGCTGTACTGGTTCGCGAGGAACCGGACGAGCGCCTGGGCGACGGTGAGGCGGACACTGCTCACTGCTGTTTCTCCTCGGTCGAGGTGAGCGGGAGGCGGGGGTCGACGGCCTGGCCCTCCCAGGTGCCGCGGACCCACGCGTGCGCGGGGTCGTCGCAGATCAGCCACGTCCGGTCGGCGCCCGGGCCGGCCATGACGTTGAGGTAGTAGAGGTCGTAGCCGGGGGCCGCCATCGACGGGCCGTGCCAGCCGTGCGGGATGAGCACGGTGTCGCCGCTGCGGACCTCGGCGCACACGTCGATCTCGCGGTCCGAGCCGGAGGAGTAGACGCGCTGGTACCCGACGCCCGGACCGGCCGGTCCGGGGGTGACCTCGAAGTAGTAGATCTCCTCGAGCCGGGTCTCGCCCTCGCGCTCCTCGTCGTGCTTGTGCGGCGGGTAGGACGACCAGTTGGCGGCCGGTGTGAGCACCTCGACCGCCATGAGCTCGTCGGCGTCGAAGGTCTGCGGTGTGCAGAAGTTGTTGACCTGCCGGCTGGCCTGACCGGCCCCGCGCAGCTCGACCTGCACGCCGTCGGCAGGCCCGTAGCGCGCATGCAGGCGGCGGGTGGCGCGGGCACCGGGAAGGGCGAACCGCCCGCCGGCGTCCGACGACACCGTCACCTGCGCATCCCGCGGCACGTAGGCGAAGTCGCTGACGCGGCTGAAGACGTTGCGCCGGCCGGCGAGCTCGAAGCGCTCATCGTCGCAGGACACCGCGCACGCCCCGGAGAGCGGGAGCACGACCATCTCGTCCTCGCCGGTGTCGAACGTCGCGCTGCCGCCCGCCGGCAGCTCCAGCACCCGCAGGCTGCTGTAGCCCCAGCCCGCGGCCTCGGGGGTGATCAGCAGGGAGAAGGCTCCGGCGGCCGTCGCGCCACGAGGTACCACCGGTGGGAGGGTGGTCATCGGATCGCTCACAGCAGGCTCACCGCCGCGTCGACGGCCGCCGAGACGTCGTCGTTCGGGGGGTAGAGCAACGTCCGGCCGATGACGAGACCCTGCACCGTGGGCAGCGCGAGCGCCTTGCCCCAGCTCGCGAAAGCCGCCTCCTGGTCCTGGGCCACCTCACCGCCGAGGATCAGCGCGGGGAGTGTCGTGGCCGCCATGGCACGCTCCATGTCGTCGACGATCGGCACCTTGAGCCACGTGTAGGCGGAGGTCGATCCGAGGCCCGCGGCGACCGCCATCGCCCGGGTCATCGCCTCACCGGTCAGCTCGTTGCGGACCCGGCCGTCGACCCGATGGGAGATGAAGGGTTCGACCATCGCCATCAGGTGGTGCTGCGCGAGCTCGCTGACCGCGCGGCCGCAGGACTCGAGGGTGGCGACGGTGCCCGCGTCGTCCGGGTCGATCCGGGTGAGCATCTTGCCGCCCTCGAAGCCGGCGGCGGCGATGCTCGCCGCGTCGTAGGCGGTGAACCGGTCGTCGATCTCGAAGGAGGTCCCGGCGAGGCCGCCCCGGTTCATCGAGCCGACGACGACCTTGCCGTCCAGGGCCCCGAGGAGCAGCAGATCCTCGAGGATGTCCGGGGTACCGAGCACCCCGTTGACGCCTGGGCGGGACAGCGCCAGGCACAACCGGTCCAGCAGGTCGACCCGGTCGCCCATCGCGAGTGCCCGGCCGCCGGCCCGCAGCGCGCCTCGGGCGGGGTGGTCGGCGGCGATCATCATGAGCTTGCCGTGCTCGGCGAGCAGTGAGTCGGGCCGGCGCCGGCGCCCGGCCGCCTCGGCGATGGCGGCGGGCCGGTGCACGCGGGTCTCGGTGAGCGTGCAGATCTGCCCGTCAAGCACGGACGGCCTCCTCGATCTTGGCTTCGACCTCATCGGCGGTGGGCATTGCGTCGGCGCACGCGATGCGCGAAGCGACGATGGCGCCTGCGGCGTTGCAGAAGCGCATGGACCGCTCGAGTTCCCACCCAGCGAGAAGCGCGTGACAGAGCGCGCCACCGAAGGCGTCGCCCGCGCCCAACCCGTTCATGACCTCGACGGGGACCGGCGGGACCTCGACCGTGGCCCCGCGCTCGGACGCCAGCACGCCCGCCGGTCCTTGCTTGACCACCGCCAGCTCGACGCCGACGTCGTGCAGGGCCCGCGCGGCCTTGTGGGGCTCCCGCACACCGACCGCGGTCTCGCACTCGTCGAGGTTGCCGACCGCGACCGTGACGTGGGGCAGTGCTTCCTGCACCCAGTGGCGTGCCTCGTCGCGCGACGACCAGAACATCGGGCGGTAGTCCAGATCGAGGATGGTCGTGCCGCGCCGGCCGCGGGCCCGCAGGGCGTGCAGCGTCGCCTCGCGGCTGGGCTCCTGGCACAGGCCTGTCACCGTCACCCAGAAGATGTCGGCGTCGCGGATGGCGTCGAGGTCGAGCTCGCCGGCGCGGATCTGCAGGTCCGGAGCCTTCGGAAAACGATAGAAGTACAGCGGGAAGTCGTCCGGCGGGAAGATCTCGCAGAAGGTCACCGGCGTGGGGAGGGCCGGCACGGCCGACACGTAACAGTCGTCGACGCCGAACCCACGAAGGGCGTCGTGCAGGAACTCCCCGAACGGATCCGTACCGGTGCGGGAGATGATCGCGCTACGGCGGCTGTACCGGGCGGCCGCCACCGCGACGTTCGCCGGGCTGCCGCCGAGGTACTTGCCGAAGGTCTCGACCTCCCGCAGCGACACCCCCACCTGTAGCGGGTAGACGTCGACCCCCATCCGGCCCATGGTGAGCACCTCGGGGGCGCTCGCGGTGCCGCTCACCGGCGGGTCCATGGGTAGAGCGTGTCCGGCTCCATGGCCGTCCTCTCGTTCGCTCCCGCGCGCTTGCGGCGGGTCGGTCTCGCGTTCACGTGGAAGCAGGTTCCGGTGCTGGCGGCTGCGGTCGTCGGTGACGGCGACCACGCTCATAAGGTGTACGCTCGTCATAGCAGCACGTCAACAGTTTGTCCTTACATAGTTTGTCAGGACATATGAGGGGGATGCGGGTGTCGGACCGACTCGTCGGCGGTGGGCTGGTTCCCGATGTGGCGCTGGACCGGTCGAGCCCGGTCCCGCTCTACTTCCAGGTCGCCAGCCGGTTGCAGCAGCAGATCGAGAACGGCGAGATGCCGGTGGGCGGCCGGCTGGAGAACGAGGTCGAGCTGGCCGACCGCCTCGGTGTGTCACGGCCGACGATGCGGCGCGCGATCGCGTACCTCGTGGAGCGGGGGATGCTCGTCCGCAAGCGCGGTGTCGGCACCCAGATCGTCCATCCGAAGGTCCGGCGCCCGGTCGAGCTGTCGAGCCTCTACGACGACCTCGTCAAGACCGGTCAGAAACCACGGACCGAGATCCGGACCTTGGAGATCAAGCAGGCGCCCGACGCGATCGCGGAAGCCCTGGGGGTGCCCTTCGGAACCGAGATCACCTGGATCGAGCGGCTGCGGTACGCGGGCGACGAACCGCTCGCGATCATGCAGAACGCGGTGCCGCTCGACGTCCTGCCGCTACGTCGCGCCGACCTCGAGGAGAAGGGGCTCTACGAGCTGCTGCGAGCGGCCGGCCACGTCCCACGAATGGCGAACCAGGTGGTGGGCGCCAGGGCGGCGACGGCGGCCGAGGCGAGGGTTCTGGGCGACTCCCGCGGTGCGCCGATGCTGACCATGACCCGCACGGCGTGGGACGAGCGGGGCAGGGCCGTGGAATACGGATCGCACCTCTACCGCGCCAGCCGGTACTCCTTCGAGCTCACCCTGACGAGCTAGTGCCTCATCAGGCGACGTTCGCCCGCTGGACGATCCTGCGTGGGCGCGGGTTGTCGATGTTGCGGTTTCGCCAGGCGAGGTAGCGGCGGCCACCGACCTCGGCCCAGCAGCGGCCGGGGCGCGCTTGCAGGTTCAGTGCCCGACACCTGCTGGTGCGGTGACATCGGCCATGCCTGGACCGTCGACGGCCGGGTCTACACCGCGACCGTGATCGACCTGCACCCCGCAGGGTCGTGGGCTACGCCGTCGCCGACCACCTGCGCACCAGCCTGATCATCGAAGCCCTCGCCGCCGCCCTTGTCGCGGTCATGATCGTGGTTGCGGTCGCGACCTCCAACTGGCACAGCATCCAGCCTGCCACCTCAAGCGGATGCCCGGGACGGAGACCGCGGTGATGCTGTCCACGGTTGCGGTCACCGTGGCCACCCACAGCCTCGCCTGCGGCGTTCTCGTCGGAAGCACGGTCGCGCCGGACATCTCGTCAGCATGCAGGCCCTGCCGAACCAGCCGGGTACTCCCCCAGCGGCACCTCGTCAGCGGCCCACGCCGCGAGGATCGGCTCGACGATGCGCCAGCTCTCCTCGGCCTCGTCGCCCCGGATGGACAGCGTCGGATCCCGCTCCATGATCTCCCGCAGCAGCAGGCTGTACGGGGGGAGCTGTTGCTCCGCGAACCTCGCGGCGAGCGTCGCGCGCTCGAGCTCGAACGGCTCTCCCGCGCCGTTGAGGTTGATCTCGATCGCGATGCGGTCCGGCTCGAGGGTGAACCGCAGGAGGTCGGGAGTACCGCGGTCGTCGAAGGGGTGGTGCGGAACCGGTCGGAAGTGCACGGTGATCTCCCGGCGCTCGCCGGCCAGTGCCTTGCCGGTGCGCAGGTGGAACGGCACCCCCGCCCAGCGCCAGTTCTGGACCTGCAGCGTGACCTCGGCGTAGGTCTCCGTGCCGCGCGACGGGTCGACCCCCTCCTCGTCGACGTAGGCCGGCAGGTCCTGCCCGCCGACACGGCCCGCGGTGTACCTGGCGCGGCGGGTCTTCGTGTTCATCTCGTGCGGCTGCGGGACCGTGACCGCCCGCAGCACGTCGCACTTGCGGTCCCGCAGGTCGCGCTCGCTCAGGGAGGTCGGCGGCTCCATCGCCACCAGTGCGAGCAGCTGGAGCAGGTGGTTCTGGATCATGTCGCGCAGCGCGCCTGCCCGGTCGTAGTAGCCGGCACGCCCCTCCAGCCCGAGCGACTCGTCCCAGACGATGTCGACCCGCTCGATGTGCCCGCTGTTCCAGACCGGCTCGAACACCCGGTTGGCGAACCGGAGCCCGAGGACGTTGAGCACGGTCTGCTTGGCCAGGAAGTGGTCGATGCGGAAGACGTCCTGCTCACCGAACCCGCGACGGATGGCCTCGTTGAGCTGCCGGGCGTCCGCCAGGCCGGTCCCGAACGGCTTCTCGCACACCAATGTGGTGCGCTCGGGCAGCCCGATCCGGGTCAACGCATCCACGGCCCCGCTGAACACGGCGTTCGGCAGCGCCAGGTACACCGCGAGCGGCGCGGGCAGGTCGCCCAGCGCTGCGTCCAGGTCATCGGGGGAGGTCACATCGGCCTGCCGGTAGCACAGCCGTTCCAGCACCTCCTCGCAGCGGCGGGTGTCCCTGTCGGGCAGGTGGCGGTCCAGCCGCTCGCGCGCTTCCGCGCGGAACGAGGTGTCGTCGCCCGGCGCGCGGTCGACCCCCACGATCCTGATGGCCGCAGGTAGCTCGTCCGCCGCCGCGAGCCGGACCAGCGCGGGAAGCAGGTAGCGGCCGGTGAGGTCGCCACCGGCGCCGAGGACGGCGAGGGTGGTCAGCACATGACCTCCAGGGTTTCCGCAGGAGCAGCAGGAGGGCGCTTGCCGGTACGGCTGCCTGCAGTTGGGGCCTCGGCAAGCGTTCGTCCCGATGCTCCACGACGCTGCCCGGCCGGACGGAACGGCACGGTCACCACGGCCTGTCCGCCGGGCTTGAGCACACGGTGCACCTCCCGCAATGCGGTCCGGTCCTCGTGACGCCGGTCAGGTGCTCGAGCGCTGAGCGGAACGTCGGGCCCCGACCGGCCCGGCGTGTACAACACCGGCCGCCCCTGGTGGCCGGAGCGCGTCGTGCCCGTGACGGCGCAATCGCTCAACCATTCCGGACCCCATTCTGCCGAGACCGACGAATCCGGGTCGCATGTACAGCTACCACCCCTCCGATGGAAAGTCCGGCTGCAGATGCCGCCAGACCGGTGGACCGACTGAAAACAAGAACGAGCGCGGTGAGCGCGGCCGAGACGAAACCCGCCACCGATACAGCCGGCCCGGAAGCCGGGCGGCACGGGTCCGGAAATGGCGCTGCCTGGACGGTCCTACAACTCCGGGTGCACGACCGCGGGTCTTCGGCCGCAGCACCGCTGCCCGGGATGCCCCCCGGTCGTCACGAGCAACCGCTGCACAGTTCGAGGATCGGCCCTGGACGGCGATGGCGAGGTGCTCCGGCACAGCCATCGAGTGGACCCAAGGCGCGATGCCGTTCAGCGTTCTCCATCGGTGACTCCCTTCTGCTCGTGTACGAACTCGGCGTTCCCCGTCGGGCGGTGGGCTAAATGTCGCCGGCCTCCCGGCGCAGGGAATTCTCCTGACGAGCGGCGGGACGAGGTGCACTCCGGATACCCACCGGGGGTTCCCACCACCCGTCGTGCGCCGTGCGAAGCTGCAGTGCCGGGAGGCGGACGACCCTGCCCCGGCAACTCACGCGCACCTCGGCGGTCCGCTGCCCGCCGAGGCCGGCGACACCTCCGTGCTGCTCGGACCGGGTAGGCCGGGGGTGCTCTCTCCGGGCGGAGGTGCGACCCCATGGATGGGCCGTCGATGCCGGCTGCCAGCAGCGTGGCCGCAAGGGCGCGTTGAAGTCGTCTTCGGGGGCAGGGGAGCGATTCACCGAGCCGGCCGGTCAGCGGGTGGCTGCTTACAGGGCGGTCTGCGGGGCTCGTAGCCGGCGCCCGGGCCGTGGGCTTCGGTGCGCTGCTCTCCGCGCCGGACGGCACCGGCGTGACCGATGGCGCCCTCGGCCGATCCGGACAGTCGTGAGCGCATGCTCGATCCGCCGCCGGCCGGCGTTTCGGCTGATCCGGACCGGGTATCCGGCGCCCGCGACGTCGGCGGCGGGAGCCCGGGCGTCCCCGGAGACCGGCACGTGCCGCCCGGGGACGCCCGCTGATCCGCTCCGGGACGCGTCCGGTGCGGCGTGGGCGTGGCCGTCCGTCCCCGGAGCCCGGCTCGGCGCCCGGCTCCGGGGGACGCCCGTGTCGGTCAGGCGGCGACCTTCCGGTGCTCGTCGGGCACGCAGTGGGTCATCTTCTTCCCGGTGACGTCGCGCGGGCCGTTCTTGCCCAGGTTGGCCAGTCGCTGCTGCTCGGCCTCGGACAGCTCCTGCTCGGGCAGCGGCTCCAGGTCACGTACGTCGTCGAGACCGATGTTGAGGCCCTCACCGACGCGCTGGCCCAGCTCGTCCTCGGCCATGTAGAAGTGCCAGACCATCCGGCGCTGCACCTCCGGAGTCGCCTCTGAGATCGCGATGACGAAGTTGCGCACCAGGTCGTCGCGTTCCCACTGCTCCATGAGCAGGTACCGCTCACCGGCCTGCTGGTAGTCGTTCATCCGTGGGATCCGGGCGCGGGTGAGCCGGCCGCGGATCTCCGGGCCCACCTCCTTCGGCCCGCGCGGGTCGGCCTCACGCAGCCCGCCCATCATCGACGGCTCGTAGTTGACGTGGGGGTTCTCCCCGCCGGTCTCGACGAAGTAGGTCATCGGGCCGTCGCGCAGGTTGGTGCGCACCTCCACGCGGGGCCGGTTCACCGGCAGCTGCTGGTAGTTCGGCCCGACCCGGTAGCGCTGGGTGTCGCTGTAGGAGAAGGTGCGGCCGACCAGCATCTTGTCGTCGGAGAAGTCGAGGCCGTCGACGAGCACGCCGGTGCCGAAGCCGGCCTGCTCGTTCTCGGCGAAGAAGTTCTCGACGTTGCGGTTGAGCTGCAGCGTTCCGACGAGCCGGGGCTCGAAGGTCTCCTCGGGCCAGACCTTGGTGTCGTCGAGCGGGTCGAAGTCGAGCTCGGGGTGGTCGTGGTCCTCCATCATCTGCACGTAGAGGTCCCACTCGGGGAACTCGCCGCGCTCGATGGAGCCGAACAGGTCGGCGCTCGCGTGCCCGGTGTCGAAGGCCTGGATCGCGGCGGCGTCGGCCTCGGTCAGGCCGGCCACGCCCTGGCGCGGCATCCAGTGGTACTTCACCAGCCGGCTGTCGCCCGCGGCGTTGACCCACCGGTAGGTGTTCACCCCGAAACCCTGCATGTGCCGGTAGTCGGCCGGGATCCCGCGGGGGCTGAACAGGTTGACGATCATGTGCAGCGATTCCGGTGTCTGCGAGAAGAAGTCGAAGAACCGGGCCGGCTCCTGGCGGAACGTGATCGGATCGGGTTTGAGCGCGTGCATCACGTCCGGGAACTTGATCGCGTCGCGGATGAAGAAGACCGCGAGATCGTTGCCCACGAGGTCCCAGTTGCCGTCCTCGGTGTAGAACTTCACGGCGAACCCGCGTGGGTCGCGCGCCACCTCGGAGGAGTCCCGGCCGCCGATCACCGTGGAGAACCGGACGGCGACGTCGGTCTGCTTGCCGGGTTCGTTGAACAGCTTGGCCCGGGTGTACCGATCGATGGGCTCCTCACCCCACTTTCCGGTCGCGGTGAAATGGCCGTAGCTGAGGAACCCGCGGGCGTGCACGACCCGTTCGGGGATCCGTTCCCGGTCGAAGTGGCTGATCTTCTCGATGAAGTGGTACTGCTCCAGCGTTGCCGGACCGCGGGGCCCGACGGTGCGCTGGTTCTGGTTGTCGTAGATCGGATGGCCCTGACGGTTGGTCAGCGGGGGTGCCTGGCCGCCGGGTTCATTCATGACTTTCTCCCTCGTCGACGTCGCGGTGGCCCGTCGGGTGCCCCGGCGTGCGGTACGCAAACGGCACGTTGGAGGTGTAATGCGCGACGGGTGGGGGACCCCGGTGCGGCTCTGTCACCATCGGGTCGCCTGGAGGTCGCCATGTCCCCGCGCCGGACCGCCTCACGCATCACCGCCGTACTGCTCGTACTGCTCGGTGCCGTCGGGCTGCTGGGCCTCTCCCCGGCGGTGATCGTGCTGGCCCTGCTGGCGGCGGCCCTGTGCGGGCTGGCCGCCTTCGGCTGGGGGCAGTTCCGCGCGGGCTGGCCCGACGAGTCCACCGCGCACATCCGGACCACCGCCTGGCGGGCGGCGGGCGTGGGCCTGCTCGCCGTGCTCGGGCTGAACGGCCTGATGGGCCTGCTCGGGGCGGCGGCCGTCCCTGTGCTCCTGGTCGGTGCCGCGACGGCCATCACCGTCATGGCGCTGCGCGGGGCCGTCGGCGACTGCGAGGCGCCCGCACCGAGCACGGGGCCGCCGGCGTCACCACCGCCGGAGCGCATCGCCCGGCCGGAACCGGACCGGTCGTCCGCACTGTCCGCGCCACCGGAGCGGACGTCGTGGGCGGTGCCGGCGCTGTCCACCGAGATGCTCTGCTGGGAGTGGCGGCGCAGCTACATCGAGGTGTGCCGCGCTACGGACCCGGTCCACTTCAGCCGGATCGTGCTGCTGCGCGCCGCGTACCTCGACGAGCTGGAGCGTCGCGACCCGGAGGGTTTCCGGCGGTGGCTCGGCAGCGGGGCCCGGGCCGCCGGGGACCCCGCCCGGTTCCTGGCCGGCGGCTGACCCGGCGCCACGATGGAACTGCGGCAGCTCCGCTACTTCGTCACGGTGGCACAGGAACGGCACTTCGGCCGGGCGGCCCACGCCCTGCACCTCGCGACCCCGTCGCTGTCCCAGCAGATCCGGGCCCTGGAACGGGAGCTGCAGGTGGTGCTGCTGGACCGCGGCCCGCGGGGGGTGGCCCTCACATCGGCCGGTGAGGTGCTGCTCGAGCACGCCCGGGTGCTGCTCGGGCGGGCTGAGCACGCTCGCGAGGCGGTGCACTCCGCCGTGCCCGGCAGCTCCCGGCTCGCGCTGCGACTGGCTCCGGGCGTACCGGGCGTGATCGGTTCGACCCTGGGTGGACTCGCCGCCCTCGCCCCCGAGGTGGAGGTGGACGCGGCCGTGTCGCACGAGCGCGACGCCGTCGCGGCGGTGCAGCAGGACCGGGCCGACGCCGCCGTCGTGTGGGGCGGGGAGGACAACGACGGGCTCGCCGTCCGGACGCTGTGCCGCATCCCGGTCCGGGTCGTGGTGCCGCCCGGGCACCGGCTCGCGCTCGCCGGCCCGGTGCCCGCGGCCCGGGTGGCCGAGGAGGAGACGGTGCTCTACCCCTCCTACCTGGCCGCGCTCCTGCGGCAGCGCTGGACCGGCGACCTGACCCCGCACGGGCACCGGGTGCGGGTGCGGCGGATGTCCGAGCCGGCCGCGGAGGGGCCGGCGGCACTGTTCCGGGCGGTGCGGGCGGGCCGGGGGGTGGCTCTCGTGGCGGCGTCGCAGGACGCGGAGTTCGGCAACACGCTGGTCGTCGTCCGGCCGCTGATCCCACCGCTGGACATCGCGCTGCACCTCGTGTGGCGGGAACCCCCCGAGCCCGCGCTGCGCCGGCTCATCGCGCAACTCGTGACGGCCTGTGCGGAACGGGTGATCGCCCAGGGCGCCACCCGGAGTAGCACCCGGAGTAGCAATGGATACGCCCGGTGACAGTTGTGCTCCGCCGGGTTTGACCGGGCGCTCGATGGAGACCCGGGTGCGTGACATCCGCCGATCGCCCGATGCCGGACCGGCCGCCCGGCACCGTCATGCCCGGGATCCGCTCCGGTGCCCCGCACGCGCCCGATCCTGATCCCGAGGAACCCGAACCCGTCCCGCCGGAACCCGCGCCGCCCCAACCCGTCCCGCCCGGCCCGGTTCCGTTCGACCCGGACTCGCCGGGTGCGGAGCTACCGCAGGTCGTGCTGTTCGACCGCGACGGCACGCTCGTCGACAGCGGGCCGTACTGCACCGACCCGGAGCAGGTGCGCCCCATGCCGGCGGCCCGCCGGGCGCTGGAGCTGCTGCGGGAGGCGGGTGTCGCCGTCGGGGTCACCACCACCCAGCCGGGCATCGCGCACGGCCTGATCGACGAGGCGGACGCCCACGCGGTGAACCAGCGCGTCGAGGAGCTGCTCGGGCCGTTCTCGCTGTGGCGCATGTGCCCGCACGCCGTGACCAGCGGGTGCGACTGCCGAACGCCGCGGCCCGGGATGGTCCTGTCGGCGGCCGCGGAACTCGGGGTGCCGCCGGCGCGCGTCGTGGTGATCGGTGACCTCGGGGCGGACATGGCCGCGGCCGCGGCGGCGGGCGCGACCGGGGTACTGGTGCCGACGCCCGGGACCCGGCCGGCGGAGGTGCAGGCCGCCCCAGCGGTACGCCCGGACCTGCTCGCGGCCGTGCGTCTCGTGCTGGGGGTCGCGTGAACGTCCTGCTGTGGCACCTGCACGGCTCCTGGACCACCGCGTTCGTCCAGGGGCCGCACCGCTACCTGCTGCCGACGGTGCCCGGCCGCGGCCCCTGGGGCTCCGGCCGGCCGTCGGGATGCGCGTGGCCGGCCCACGCCGTGGAGGTGCAGCCCGAGCGGCTGGCCGACACCGATGTCGACGTCGTCGTGCTGCAGCGCCCGGAGGAGCTCGCGCTCGCCGCCCGCTGGCTGCGCCGGACCCCGGGCCGCGACGTTGCGGCCGTCTACCTCGAACACGACGTGCCCCGCGGGGCCGCCGCGACCTCGCGGCACCCGATGACCGATCGCGACGACATGACGCTCGTGCACGTCAGCGCCTTCAACGCGCTGATGTGGGACTCCGGCCGGACCCGCACCGCCGTCGTCGAGCACGGCATCCTCGATCCCGGCCGGCGCTACACCGGAGAGCTGCCGGTCGCCGCGACGGTGGTCAACGAGCCGATGCGGCACAACCGGACCGCCGGCACCGACCTGCTGCCCGGGCTGTCCCGCGGTGCCCCGCTCGACGTGTTCGGCCGGGGCACCGAAGGCCTCGGGATGCGCCTGGGCGCAGCGATCCGGATCCAGGGCCAGGGTGACCTGCCGCAACCGCGCATGCACGCCGAGCTCGCGCGCCGGCGCGTCTACCTGCACCCCATGCGCTGGAGCTCGCTCGGGCTCGCACTGATCGAGGCCATGCAGCTCGGCCTGCCGGTGGTGGCGCTCGCGACGGCCGAGGCCGCGGGGGCGGTTCCACCGGAGGCGGGGGTGAGCGCGACCGACCCGGACCGGCTCGCCGACGCGTTGCGCGAGCTCGTGGCGGATCCGGAGCGGGCCCGGGCCCACGGCGCCGTCGCCCGCGCCCACGCGGTGCGCCGCTACGGCCTGCACCGGTTCCTTCACGACTGGGACGCGGTGCTGCACCAGGTCACCGCCGACCACCGGCGCCGCCGTCCGTGCGACACCCGGCGCCGGGCCACCCATCTGCGGGTCGTGCGGCCCGCCGTCGAACCGAGGAGGTGACGCCATGCGGATCGCGATGGTGTCTGAACACGCCAGCCCGCTCGCGGCCCCCGGCGGGCCGGACTCGGGAGGTCAGATCGTGCACGTCGGCGAGCTCGCGCTGGCCCTGGCGGAGTTCGGCCACGAGGTGACGGTCTGGACCCGGCGGGACGCCGGAGGACAGCCCGACTGCGTCCGGATGGCCCCCGGGGTCACGGTCCGCCACGCCACGGTCGGGCCCCCGGCTCCGATACCGCGCGACCAGATGGTCCCGCATCTGCCGGACCTGGCGGAGGCGCTGCGGCGAGCCTGGACCGCGGACCCGCCCGACGTGGTGCACGCCCACTACTGGATGTCCGGGCTGGCCGCGCTCGCCTCGGCGCGGCCGCTGCGCATCCCGGTGGTGCAGACCTTCCACGTGCTCGGCCACGTCAAGCGGCGGCACGAGGGCGACGCGGACACCAGCCCGGACGGCCGGGTGCTCGCCGAGCGGGCGATCGCGCGCGGCGCCGACCGGGTGGTGGCGACCTGTGGCGACGAGCTGTTCGAGCTGGCCCGCCTCGGCGCCCCCCGGCGCCGGGTCGCGGTGATCCCGAGTGGCGTGGACACCGAGGCGTTCCTGCCGGCCGGCACGGTGCTCGAACCGGGGGTGCGGCCGCGGGTGGTCGTGCTCGGGCGGCTGGTGCGGCGCAAGGGCGTCGACGAGATGATCGATGCCCTGCGCCGGGTGCCCGGGGCCGAACTGCTCATCGGGGGCGGAGCGGGCGGCCTCGAGGGCGACGCCGACGCCGACCGGCTGCGCGCCCGGGCCTGTGTGGCCGGCGTCGCCGACCGGGTGCGGTTCCTCGGCGTGGTGCCCCGCGCGGACGTGCCGGCGCTGCTGCGCTCGGCCGACACGGTCGTGTGCCCGGCCTGGTACGAGCCGTTCGGCATGGTGCCGCTGGAGGCCATGGCATGTGGCCGGCCGGTGGTGGCGAGCGCCGTCGGCGGGATGAACGACACGGTGGTCGACCAGGTGACCGGGCTGCACGTGCCGCCGCGGCGGCCCGACGTGCTGGCCGTGACGCTGCGCCGGTTGCTGGCCTCCCCGGCGATGCGCCAGGCGTTCGGTGCTGCCGGCCGGACCCGCGTCGTCGCCCGCTACGGGTGGGACCGGGTCGCCGGTGCCACCTCCGAGCTCTACGAGCACGTGCTCGCGGCACGGGTCCAGCAGCAGATGGAACCGGCGGTCCGGGTCAGCCGGTGACCTCGGCGTCCTGCCGATCGTGCCGGCCCGCGCCGGGCCCGGGCTCACACCGGTCGCAGCACCGGGCACACCCGCGACACCGCGCTCAGCACGTCCGCCACCTGCACGGCCAACAGCGCGGGGTCCGGGTCGTCGGCGAAGAGGTCGCCGCGGCGCGCGCCCGGATCGGTCAGCACCACGTGCGGCCCGCTCGCGGGCGGGCCCCACTGGGCCGGGTCGACGGGCCCGAACAGCACCACCGACGGCGTCCGGAACGCCGAAGCGAGATGGGCGGTCCCGGTGTCCCCGCTGATCACCAGCCCGGCCCCGGCGACGAGCGCGCACAGCTGCCGTAGTCCGGTCCGACCCGCCAGTACCTGCCGTTCCGGCAGGCCGGCAGCCTCGGCCACCGCCAACGCCAGCGGGCGCTCGACGGCCGACCCGATCACGGCGACAGCGTGGCCCTCGTGGTCCAGTGCCGCGACGACCTCCGCGAAGCGCTCCACCGGCCAGCGCTTCGCGCAGCGCCGGGCCCCCGGGTGCACGAGCATCGGTCGAACGGACATCCGGCCCAGCCGGGGAGGCGGGTCCAGTACCAGATCCTCGGGGTCGGTCGGGATGCCGTACTCCTCGAGCAGGGCACACCAGCGCTCCCGTTCGTGGGCGCACCGGGCGGCGACGGCCGCCCACTCGGGCCCGTCCCAGCCCGGGGCCCGGAACCCGATGCGTCGCCGGGGTGTCACCGCCGTGTCCAGTGCCCGGTGGCCGTCCGGGCCGTACCCGTGCAGGTTCACCGCGACGGTCGGCTGCACCGGCCGGGACCACCGCAGGTCGGCCGGCGAGGGGGTCGGCAGCAGTTCGTCGACGGCACCGGTCAGCCCGGCCACCGGGTCCAGCGAGCGGGGCGCGGCGAGCACCATCCGGTATCCGGGATGGGCCCGCCGCAGCGCGCGCAGGGCCGGGACGGCCACCAGCAGGTCGCCGAGATGTAGTGCGCGCAGCGCCAGCACGGCGCTGGACCCGGGGCGTTGCACGGCCGCCGGATACCCACGGCGCGGCCCGGTAACCGGACCCCCGCCCGGCGCGGGTCCGAGTGCGGCCCGGTAACCGGACCCCCGCCCGGCGCGGGTCCGAGTGCGGTGCGGGTGGTCGACCGCTTTCGTCCCGGGTACCCGGACCGGCGTCCCGCCACCGTCCGATGAGGAACCTCCGTGCCGGAGCGCCACTTCCCGAAGCCGTTCCCACCCGCACTGCTGGGCACGTCGCGGCGGCCGAAGGGCCTGATCGGATCGCGACCGCGTGGGTCGCGCTCGCCGGGGCCCGGCCCGTCGCGCCGGCGGGTGGCTCGCGTTCGCCCGCGACCCGCTGCGCGACGATCCCCTGGCGGACCGGCGCGGCGGTGGCCCGCTCGTGCTCGTCGGGGGCTTCGGCGCCACACCGATCGTGCTCGAGCCGCTGCGGCACTGGCTGCACGGGCCGGGCTACGACGTCGTCACGCACACCGCCGGGCCGGGATGGACCGCGCGGGTCGCGCCATCGAGGTGCTGCGGGCCACGCTGCGCGACGTCGCGGGGAACGCTCGGGGCGCCCGGCCTGGCCGGCCTGCGGTGCGTGCGCGGGCCCTGCTGCTCGTCGACCCGCCTGCGCTGCACGCGGTCGCGGCGGTGCCGGCCGGCTCGAGCCTGGCGGCATGAGCCCGCCCCCGGCGGGTACGCCCCACCCCATGACCGGATCGCTGACGTTCGTGGGCACGGCGACGACCGTGCTGCGGATGGGCGGGTTCACCCTGCTCACCGACCCCAACTTCGTCCGTCGCGGACAGCGCGTCCACCTCGGCTACGGCCTGACCAGCAAGCGGCTCACCGACCCTGCGCTGGGCCCGCACGACCTGCCGCCGCTCGACGGCGTGCTGCTCTCACACCTGCACGGCGACCACTTCGACCGGATGGCCCGCGACCGGCTGCCGCGGGAACTGCCGGTGATCACCACCGAGCACGCGGCGCGGCGGTTGCGCCGGTGGGGCTTCCGGGCCGTCGCCGGCCTGTCCACCTGGCAGGACTGGGGAATCAGCCGCGAGGACGAGCGGCTGCGGATCACCGCCGTGCCGGGCAGGCACGGGCCGCGCGGGGTGCACCGGGCGCTGCCGCCGGTGATGGGCAGCGTGCTCGATCTGGAGCGCGGCGGTCGCCGGGCGCTGCGCGTCTACGTCACGGGTGACACGCTGTGCGTGCCGGAGCTGAAGGCCGTCCGGGACCGGTTCGGCGACATCGACGTGATGATCGCGCACCTCGGTGGCACCAAGCTGCTCGGCGTGCTGGTGACGATGGACGGCCGGCAGGGCGTGGACCTCGTCCGGCTGATCCGGCCCGCCTCGACGGTGCCGGTGCACTACGACGACTACGGCGTCTTCCGCTCGCCACTGTCGCACTTCACCGACGAGATGCACCGCCACGGGCTCGACGATCGGCTGCGCCTCGTGCACCGCGGCCAGACCGTCCCGCTCGGGTCGTTTCAGGGGATCACCCCCGGGTAGCCCTGCCGGCCCCCGGATGGTCGCCGACCTCTCCCCGTGGCTCCCGCTCATCCGACGGGGAGATGAGGCCGGCCCCGCCGACGCCCCATCGTCGGCGGGGCAGGCTGCCTCCCGCGGGCCCGCCGGCTCAGCCGACGGAGGCCCGATCGGCTCCGCCGGCACCGGCGTCGGCCGCCCCCGGGGCGTCGGAGGGCGGGGCATCCGCCGCGCGCGCCTGCGGCCCGGCGCCCGCGCCGCCGTCCCCGGGCCAGGCGGTCGCCGACCCTTCGCCGGCGTGTTCGCACTCGGTGCCGCTGTCGTCGTCGTCGGCCGTGACCTTCGGTGTGAGGGGTTCGGGGTCGTCCTGGACGTCCGGCTGCAGCACCCCGTCCTGCACGTCGATCACGACGCGCTTGCCCGGTCCGATCCGACCGGCCAGCAGCATGTCGGCGAGCCGGTTGTCCACCTCGCGCCGGATCGTGCGGCGCAGCGGCCGGGCACCGAATTCGGGCTGGTAGGCGAGTTCGGCCAGCCAGCGCACCGCGTCCGGCGTGAACTCCACCCGGACGCCCTGCCCCGCGAGCCGTTCCCGGGTGTCCCGGAGCAGCAGCTCCGCGATCTCGACCAGCTGTTCCTTGTCGAGCCTGCGGAACACGATGGTCTCGTCGATGCGGTTGAGGAACTCCGGACGGAAGAGCTCGCGCAGCCGGGGTGTCAGCCGTTCGCGCAGCACGGTCTCCTCGCGGGACTGGGCGTCGGACGCCCCGCGCTCGGCGGTGCTGCCGAAGCCCAGCGTCGTGCCCCGGTTGGTGATCAGGTCCGACCCGACGTTGCTGGTCATGATGATCACGGTGTTGCGGAAGTCGACGGTGCGGCCCTGGCCGTCGGTGAGCCGCCCGTCGTCGAGCACCTGCAGCAGGGTGTTGAAGACGTCCGGGTGCGCCTTCTCGATCTCGTCGAGGAGCAGCACGGAGTACGGCCGGCGGCGCACCGACTCGGTGAGCTGCCCGGCCTCGCCGTAGCCCACGTACCCGGGCGGCGCCCCGACCATCCGCGCCACCGTGTGCCGCTCGCTGTACTCGCTCATGTCGAGGCGCACCATCCGGTCCTCGTGGCCGAACAGCGTGACCGCCAGCGCCCGGGCCAGCTCGGTCTTGCCCACACCGGTCGGGCCGAGGAACAGGAAACTGCCGACCGGCCGGTCGAGGTCGCCGAGCCCCGCGCGGGCCCGGCGGATCGCCTCGGCCACCGCGTGCACCGCATCGTCCTGGCCGACCACCCGCTGGTGCAGCTCCTCCTCCAGATGCACCAGCCGGTCTCGCTCGGCCTGGGTGAGCTGCGAGATCGGGATGCCCGTCGAGCGGGACACCACGTCGGCGACGTCGGTGACGTCGACCTTCGGGACCTGGGCCCCCGTGGCGCCCATCCGGTCGAGTTCCGAGCGCACCCGGCCGATCTGGTCGCGCAGCTGGCTGGCCCGCTCGTACTGCTCCTCGGCGACGGCCTGGTCCTTGTCGTACATCAGCTGCTGCAGGCGCCGCTCGGCCCCGCGCCGGTCGTTCGACGGCGTGCGTGTTCGCAGCCGCACCCGGGCCCCGGCCTGGTCGATGAGGTCGATCGCCTTGTCCGGCAGGAACCGGTCGGTGATGTAGCGGTCGGAGAGCTCCGCGGCCGCACGCAGCGCATCCGGTGTGTAGCGGACCTGGTGGTGCGCCTCGTAGCGGTCCCGCAGCCCGCGCAGGATCTGGATGGTGTCCTCGACGCTCGGCTCCGGGACGAGCACAGACTGGAACCGGCGGGCCAGCGCCGCGTCGGACTCGATGTGGCGGCGGTACTCGTTGAACGTCGTCGCGCCGATGACGTGCAGCTCGCCGCGGGACAGCGCCGGCTTCAGCAGGTTCCCGGCGTCCATCGTGCCGCCCTCCCCGCCGGTGCCGCCGCCACCGCCTGCCCCGACCATGGTGTGCAGCTCGTCGATGAACACGATGAGCTCTTTGCCGTGCGTGCGGATCTCCTCGATGAGCTGGCGCATCCGCTCCTCGAAGTCGCCGCGGTAGCGGGTGCCGGCGACGACGCCGGACAGGTCGAGCTGGACGACACGACGCCCGAGCAGAGTGTCGGGCACGTCGCCGTCGACGATCCGTTCCGCGATGCCCTCGACGACCGCCGTCTTGCCGACGCCGGCCTCCCCGATGAGCACCGGGTTGTTCTTCCGCCGCCGGGACAGCACCTCGATGGTCTGCTCGATCTCGTCGGCCCTCCCGACCACCGGGTCGAGCTGCCCGGACCGGGCCAGAGCGGTGAGGTCCTGGGCGTACTGGTCGAGCGTCGGGGTGGCACTGACCATCGACTGCTCGGGCTGGCCGCCCCCGCTTCCGCCCCCGCTCCCGCTCGGGCGCGATGACCCCACCGAGCCGGGGGAGAACCGGGACTGGGCCAGCAGCTGGCCGGCCTCCGATTCGTTGTTCGCCGCGAGCGCCAGGAGCACGTGCTCGGGCCCGATGTAGCTCGAGCCGAGCGAGCGGGAGATCTGGTGGCCGTCCAGCAGGGCCCGCTTCGCGGCCGGGGTCAGCACCGGGGCCCGTCCGCTCGGCGCGTCCTCCCGGGGCAACCGCTCGTCGAGCACCCGGGCGATCGCGTCGGGGTCCGCACCAGCGCGGGCCAGCCACTGCCGGGTCGGTTCGAGCCGGGTGGTGGCGAGCAGCAGGTGCTGGGCGTCGAGGTCGTTGTCACCGCGTTCCATCGCCTGCTGCGCCGCCGTTGCCATCAGCTCGCGGGCTCCGGGGCTCATCAGCCGGGTCAGGTCGATCCGGTGCACCGGGCCCACGTGCTGGTCACCGGAACCCGGGCCCCAGCCCTGGCTCTCGGCCTGGCCCGGCCCAGGCCCCGGACCCTCGGCCCGGCCCGAGCCCTGACCTGAGGCCTGGCCCGGTTGCTGGCCCGGGTCCTGGCCCGGGTCCTGACTGTGGCCCTGGTCCTGGTCCTGGTTCTGGTCGTGTCCGTTGCCGAGGCCGTCGTCGGGCGGCACGCCGGAGCCACCCGGCCCGAAGAAGCCGGTCATCGGTGTCTTCCTTCCGCCGGGGAAAAAGCCTTCCCTGCGTTCCCGTTGGCTCGCGTCCGAAACCGGGGAGGGCGGTTCGCCCGGCCGCGGGCGGGTACCGACCTGGCGTGGACCGCTCCGAGCCGGCGCCGGACGTGACGTCTCAGCCGGTGACGATGCGCCCCCCCGCCGGCCAGGAGTCGTTCGCCGAACCGGGCCCGGACCCGTCGCGCACGCGGTGCAGGACGGCCTCGATCCGTGGGTCGGCGACGCCGGGACGGGCCCGAGCGACCCGGTCCAGCCAGGCCCGCAGAACACCATCCGGCCGCCCCGGGCGTCGAGGTGGTGCCCGGGCGCGTGCCGCGACGAGCACGCTGCGGGCGGTGCGGCTGCCGTCGGCGTAGGTCACCGTGAACGAGCCGCCGGGACCGAGCGCGAAGCAGGACACCACGCCTGGGTGCGGGCCGAGGGAGAACGAGGGTCCGGAGTACCTGGGCCCCGGACCGGAACCGACGGGTGACCGGTGTTTCGCCGGTGGGACCCGCGGGGCATGAGGGGAGTGTGGGAGCGCGGGAGTGGATCGAGAGCTGGCCCGTCTACCGGCAGTTGACCGGTGACGATCCGCTCGGCCGGGGTGCGGCGGCCCGGTCGGCGCGGACCGACGGGAAGCAGGCACGCACCACGCAGGCGGACGGGATCACCAGGTCGGTGTGCCCGTTCTGCGCGGTCGGCTGCGGGCAGCAGATCTTCACGCGCGACGGCGAGATCACCCACATCGAGGGCGATCCCGACTCGCCGATCAGCCGGGGCCGGCTGTGCCCCAAGGGCTCGTCCACGCTGAGCCTGGTGACCTCGCCGCTGCGGACCGACAAGGTTCGCTACCGCCGCCCGCACGGAACCGAGTGGGAGGACCTGGACCTCACCACGGCCGTCGACATGATCGCCGACCGGGTGCTGGCCACCCGCGCGGCCACCTGGCAGGACGTCGACGACAAGGGCCGGCACCTGCACCGCACGATGGGCATCGCGAGCCTCGGAGGAGCGACCCTCGACAACGAGGAGAACTACCTCATGAAGAAGCTCTACACCGCTCTCGGCGCGGTACAGATCGAGAACCAGGCCCGTATTTGACACAGCTCCACCGTCCCCGGTCTGGGGACCAGCTTCGGTCGCGGCGGCGCGACGAACTTCCAGCAGGACCTGGTCAACTCCGACTGCATCGTCATCCAGGGCTCGAACATGGCCGAGGCGCACCCGGTCGGGTTCCAGTGGGTGATGGAGGCCAAGCGCCGCGGCGCCACGGTGATCCACGTCGACCCGCGGTTCACCCGCACGAGCGCCGTGGCCGACCAGTACGTCCCGATCCGCGCCGGCACGGACATCGCGTTCCTCGGCGGGCTGATCAACCACGTACTCAGCACCGGGGCCTACTTCGAGGAGTACGTGCGCGCCTACACGAACGCCCCGATGATCGTCCGCGAGGACTTCCGGGACACCGAGGACCTCGACGGCCTGTTCTCCGGGTTCCACGCCGAGTCCGGCACCTACGACGTGCGCTCCTGGCAGTACCAGGGCGCCGACGTCGAGGCCTCCGCCGGACAGCGTGACGAGCGGGCCGTGATCCCCGAGCACGAACGCGGGGAGATCGCCGGCTCGGGCGGCGCCCCGTTCAACGGCAGCCCGAACCGCGACGACACGCTGCAGCACCCGCGGTGCGTGTTCCAGCTGCTGCGCAGGCACTACGCCCGCTACACCCCGGAGATGGTGCACGAGGTCTGCGGCATCCCGCCGGAGAGCTTTGCCCGGGTCGCCGACGCGCTGGTGCGCAACTCCGGCCGGGACCGGACCAGCGCGTTCTGCTACGCGGTCGGCTGGACCCACCACACGGTGGGTGTTCAGTACATCCGCGCGGCGTCGATCCTGCAGTCCCTGCTGGGCAACATCGGGCGGCCGGGCGGGGGCATCCTCGCGCTGCGCGGGCACGCCAGCATCCAGGGTTCGACCGACATCCCGACGCTGTTCGACCTGCTGCCCGGTTACATCCCGATGCCGCACGCGCACCGGGAGCAGGACCTCACCGGGTTCATCGAGGCCAACTCGGGCGACAAGGGCTTCTGGGGCGACATGGACGCCTACACGGTGAGCCTGCTCAAGGCCTGGTTCGGCGACGCCGCGACGCCGGAGAACGACTTCTGCTTCGACCACCTGCCCCGGCTCACCGGTGACCACTCGACCTTCCCCACGGTGCTGGACCAGACCGAGGGCAAGGTGCCCGGTTACTTCGTGATCGGGGAGAACCCGGCGGTCGGCACGGCCAACTCCCGGCTGCAACGGCTCGGGCTGGCCAACCTCGAGTGGCTCGTCGTGCGCGACCTCAACATGATCGAGACCGCGACGTTCTGGAAGGACGGCCCGGAGATCGAGACCGGCGAGCTGCGCACCGAGGACATCGGCACCGAGGTGTTCTTCCTGCCTGCCGCGGCACACACCGAGAAGGACGGCACGTTCACCAACACCCAGCGGCTGCTGCAGTGGCGGCACAAGGCGATCGATCCGGCCGGCGACCGCCGCAGCGACCTGTGGTTCTACTACCACCTGGGCCGGCGGATCAAGGAGAAGCTCGCCGCCTCGACCGACCCCCGGGACCGCCCGATACAGGACCTGACCTGGGACTACCCCCTGCACGGCAGCGGCGACCGGGCCGAGCCGGAGGCGGCGGCGGTGCTGCGTGAGATCAACGGGACCGGGCCGGACGGGCGCGCGCTGTCGGGCTACACCCAGCTGCGGGCCGACGGGTCCACCGCGTGCGGCTGCTGGATCTACTCCGGCGTGTACGCCGACGAGGTCAACCAGTCCGCCCGGCGCAAACCCGCCGCCGAGCAGGACCTGATCGCGGCGGAGTGGGGCTGGGCGTGGCCGATGAACCGCCGGATCCTGTACAACCGGGCCTCGGCGGACCCCGAGGGCCGGCCGTGGAGCGAACGCAAGGCCTACCTGTGGTGGGACGCCGAGGCCGGGCGCTGGGCCGGCCACGATGTCGCCGACTTCCCGGCGACGACCCCACCCGACTACGTACCCCCGGAGGGCGCCCGGGCCGCGGCGGCGATCGGCGGGGCCGAGCCGTTCGTGATGCAGGCGGACGGACGGGCGTGGTTGTTCACACCGGCCGGGCTGGCCGACGGGCCGATGCCGGCCCACTACGAGCCGGACGAGTCCCCGGTCGGCAACGCGCTGTACCCGAAACAGCGGGCCAACCCGGCACGCCAGCGGTTCGATCGCCCGGGCAACCGCTCGCACCCGGAGCCGGACACCGCGGCGGCTGCGGTGTTCCCCTTCGTGTTCACCACGTTCCGGGTCACCGAGCAGCACACCGCGGGCGGGATGAGCCGCTGGTCGGGCTACCTCAACGAGCTCCAACCGGAGATGTTCCTCGAGGTCTCGCCGGAGCTGGCGGCCGAGCGCGAGCTGCGCAACGGCGGCTGGGCGCACGTGGTCACCGCGCGGTCGGCGGTCGAGGGGCGGGTGCTGGTGACCGAGCGGGCCAGGCCCTTGCGCGCCGGCGGCCGGACGGTGCACCAGATCGGCATCCCGTGGCACTGGGGGCCGAACGGGCTGAGCACCGGCGACGCGGCCAACGAGCTGCTCGGCGTCGCACTCGACCCGAACGTCCACATCATGGAGACCAAGGCCGCGACCTGCGACATCGTGTCCGGCCGGCGGCCGCGCGGGCCCGCCCTGATCGATTACCTGGCCGCCTACCGGCGCCGCGCCGGTCTGGAGAAGACGTGAGCGAGCTGACCGAGCGCACCCCGGGGCCGCACGGGAACAGCCTGTACGGCCCGCTGGCCGACCCGTCCGCCGACGCGGGCTACCCGGCGGGCCACCCGCCGCGGGTCGGCTTCTTCACCGACACCAGCGTCTGCATCGGCTGCAAAGCCTGTGAGGTGGCGTGCAAGGAGTGGAATGCGCTTCCCGTCGATAGCCCAGCCGGCCCGGGCGACCCGGTGGGACCCGGGGCGGACGGGGACGTGCTGGGCCTGACCGGGATGAGCTACGACAACACGGGCGCCCTGGGGGCCAGCACCTACCGCCACGTCGCGTTCATCGAACAGACGGTCCCGGCGCGGACCGCCCGGGGCGTCGACCTGGGCATGCCCGGGTCCGGGCCTCCCGGCGCGGACGGGGACGCGGGCGACGCCACCGAGGTCCGCTGGTTGATGTCGTCGGACGTGTGCAAGCACTGCACGCACGCCGCCTGCCTGGACGTCTGCCCGACCGGCGCGCTGATCCGCACCGAGCACGGGACGGTGCTGGTGCAGGACGACATCTGCAACGGCTGCGGTTACTGCATCCCGGCGTGCCCGTACGGGGTGATCGACCAGCGCAAGGGCGACGGCCGGGCGTTCAAGTGCACGATGTGCCAGGACCGGCTGGGCGCCGGGCTGATGCCGGCGTGCGCGACGGCGTGCCCCACCGAGTCGATCCAGTTCGGCCCGCTCGACGAGCTGCGGGCCCGCGCGGCGGAGCGGGTCGACGCGCTGCACGCCGCCGGGGTCGATGAGGCGCGGCTCTACGGGCACGACCCGAACGACGGCGTCGGGGGCGACGGCGCGTTCTTCCTGCTCCTCGACGAGCCCGAGGTCTACGGCCTGCCGCCGGATCCGGTGGTCACCACCCGCGACCTGCCGTCCATGTGGCGACACGCCGCCGCGGCCGCGCTGACCGTGGCCGGGACCGTCGCAGCCGCCTTCCTGGGAGCCCGCCGATGAGCCGCACCGCCGCCGGCGATCAGCAGCCTGGACGCCGTCCGGACGCCACCTCGACGGCACCTCGGCCGCGCGGCCCGGGTCGGCGGGGGCGTGGCGAGCGGCTGATGGTCGAGGAGGCCGAGTTCCGCACGTACTACGGCCGCCCGATCATCAAGCCGCCGGTGTGGAAGGTGCCCGACGTCCCGGCCTACCTGTACCTCGGCGGGATGGCCGGGGTGACGGCGACGCTCGCCGCCCTGGGCGACGCGACCGGACGCCCAGGGTTGCGCCGGCTCGGCCGGCTCGCCGCGGCCACCGGGGCCACCGCCAGCGTCGGCGCGCTGATCCACGACCTGGGCCGCCCGGAGCGATTCCTCAACATGATGCGGGTCATCAAGCCGACATCGCCGCTGTCGGTGGGCTCGTGGATCCTCGCCCCGTTCGGCACGCTCGCCGGTGCGGCCGCGGCCTCGGAGCTGACCGGCATCGCCCCCGGGCTCGCCCGGCTGGCCGGTGCCGGGGCGGGCGTGGTGGGCCCGGCGATGACCACCTACACCGCCGTGCTGCTGGCCGACACGGCGGTTCCGGCCTGGCACGAGGCCCACCGGGAGCTGCCGTTCGTGTTCGCCGGTAGCGCGCTGGCCAGCGGTGGCGGGGTGGGCCTGCTCGCCGGCCGCGACGCCGGGCCGGCGCGCCGGGTCGCGGTCGCCGGTGCCGCCCTGGAGCTCGCCGCGACGGCGGTGCTGGAGCGCCGGATCGGGCTCGCCGCCCGGGCCTACACGAGCGGCCGGGCGGGTCTGGTGCTGCGCGCTGCACAGGCCGCGACGGTGGCCGGCGCCGCGGGGGCGGCGCTGTCGGGCCGGGTACGGGGCCGGCGGGGGCGGCTGCTGTCGTGGGCGTCGGCGGCACTGCTCAACGCAGGCTCGGCGGCGACGCGCTACGGGGTGTACGAGGCCGGGATGGCCTCCGCACGCGACCCCGAGTACACCGTCGTGCCCCAGCGGGAACGGCTGGCCGAACGGGAACGTCAGACCTCCGAGTCGCAGCCCTCGATCCGGGCGTAGCAGGGCAGCTCCGGCTCGGCGGCGACCCGCGGGTGGGTGGCCAGGGTCAGCGCCAGCAGCGTGCTGGACCGGGCCGAGTCCACCGGGAACGTCAGCGGGTTCACCCCCGGCATGAAGGGCTGCGCGCACACGGCGGGATCGATGCGGCCCGGGCCCGCCGGACCGTCGTGCGTCAGCGCGTCGAACACCAGCGCCCAGGACACCGCGTCGGAGGTGCCGGTGGCGAGGTGATCGGCGGTGCTCCCCGGGCAGACCTGCTGCAGGGCGACGTTCGTGACCTCGTCGTCGCCGGCGCCGTCCGCCGCGAGCACCGACCCCGCCGGCTGCGGGGTGACGACCGCGTCGAGGCGCGTGTAGACGACGGTGTAGTCGATGCCCGGGAAGGTCTGCTGGTGGGAGTTCACGGCGGCGAGGAACTGCGAGCCGGTCCGCTGCTGCCAGATCGCCGGGGCGCAGACCGGGGTGCAGGCGGCCGACCCGGTCAGGGTGCCGTTGTTGCTGGGTGCGAGCCCGACGAGGTCGGACACCAGGTCGCGGGTGTCCGGCCAGAAGCGCAGCGCCCAGCGCGTGACCATCCCGCCCTGGCTGTGCCCGACCACCGCGACGTCGCGGCCGGACCGCTCGGCCATCGTGCGGAGCGCATGGACGACGTACTCGCCGCGGACCGCGATGTCGGCCATGTTGCGGCCGGGGGCGGTCGACGTGCAGTAGGGGACGCCGGCCGCGGCGAGCGCGGGCTGGTAGTTCCAGTCGAAGTTCTCCGGCGGGTCCACGGTCGTGCCGGAGAGCAGCAGCACCGGGTCGACCGCCGCGTCATCGATACCGGGGGAGCAGTCGAGGCTCGCGGCCAGCACCTCGGCGGGCACGCTCAGCTCCGGCCCCGGGCGGTCCACCGGGGCGTAACGCGCGGCGGTCGCGGGGGTGCCCGGTGCGGCGACGGCCGGGCTGGCGATCATCGCCGTCATGGCGAGAGCGAGCGCCGCGAGTGGCACGAGGGTGAACCGGTGGTGCATGGATCCTCCGAGGTGATCCCGCACGCGGCATGCGCGCGGATGACATCGCACCGTAGTGAGGGGAACACGCAGCGTGTCAACGACCCGCCGTGACGGGTCAGGGGTCAGGGGTCAGGGGTCAGGGCAGCTTCGCGGCCAGGACGTCGATCCGGCGGGTCTCCGGTGTCCCGGTGAACAGCTCGTCGGCCCGGGCCACGAGAGCCGCGGCGACCTTCCCGCTCAGGTGAGCCTCGCGGTGAACCGTACCGGCGCGACCGGACAGAGGGGGCGTCTGTGCCCATCGGGACGGACCACCGGTCTCCAGCTCACCTTGTTGGCACGAACCGGCGGTCACGCTGGACGAATCCGTCCCGGAGGGGTGCGCTCTTTCAGGCGGAGGCCGATACTTGCCCGGGTGTCGTCACAGGTCGATCCCTCTTTACGGCCGGAGTCGAGCCGAACCGGACTCGCGGACTCTTCCCGAGCCAGAGAGCAGCTGTCCTCGCTGCGCGCCCTCGTCGTCGTCGGGATGATGATGTTCCGCGGTGCCGGGCCCGAGGAGATCCTGCGTCTCGCCACGTCCTCCGTCCCGTCGCTGTCGCGCGCCCGTGCCGAGGCCGTCCACCTCGTCGACAACGAGGAACTGCAGGCCTCGCTGATCGGGGCGCCCCGGCCCGCGGCCCCGGAGCTCGCGGCGTTGCGCGCACGTGAGGGCATGGTCCCGGTCCTCGGTGCCGAGTGGGGCTGGGCGCTGCCCCTGTCGGGCCTGGGCCGGTTCCGGGGTTACCTGGTGCTCGGCGCGGACGCCGGCCCCTCCGAGGAGGAGCTCTTCCTGCTGCGGGTGCTCGCCGAGCAGACCGGGGCCGCGCTGACCACCGCGATGCTCGTGGAGGAGCAGCGCGAACAGGCCGATGAGCTGCGCCGGATGGGCGACCGGCTGGCCGGCGTCAACGCGCGGTTGAGCGCCACCGTCGACGACCTCGAACGCCGGGCCGCGGTGCACGAGACGCTCAACAGGGTGCCGGCGACCGGCGACCGGGCAGAGGGGATCGTGCGCGCGGTGCACGAGCTGACCGGACTGCCGGTCGTGGCCGAGGACCGCTTCGGCAACGTGCTCGCCTGGGCCGGTCCCGGCCGGCCGAAAGCCATGCGCAAGGTAACGGCGCGGCAGCGCGCCGACGTGCTCGGCCGGGCCCAGCGCGACGGGCGGCCGGTCCGCGACCGGGACCGGCTGACCGCGCTGGCCCAGCCGCGCGACGAGGTGCTCGGGGTGCTCAGCCTCATCGACACGGGGCGGACCGCGGGGCCGCACGACGTCCTTGCCCTGGAGTACGGGGCCACGATGCTGGCGATGGAGCTGGCCCACCGGCACGGGCTGGCCGAGGTCGAGCTGCGGCTGCGCCGCGACCTGGTGGAGGACCTCATCACCGGCACCGACGAGGACGGCGCCGTCACCCGGGCCCGGACGCTGGGCGTCGACCTGCACCGGCCGCACCGGGTGATCGTGGCCCGCAGCCGCGCCGGGATGAGTGACGAGGTGGTCGCCCAGGCCGTCGCGCAGGCCGCCCGTGGCCTCGACGCCGGGTCGCTGCTGACCCGCAGGGCCGGGTCGGTGATCCTGCTGGCCAACCGCCCGGCCGGCTGGGGCGAGGACCCCCGGTGGGGTGACATCCACGCCGCGGTCAGCCGGCACCTGCGCTCGACCGCTGTGGCGATGGGGGTCGGCGGGGACTGCGAGCGGCCCGCGGACTACCCGCGCTCCTGGCAGCAGGCCGAGCGCGCGCTGGCCATCCGGGAGCGCTCCCGTCACCCGGGGGGCATCACGGCCTACGAGGATCTCGGCCTCTACCGCGTGCTCAGCGACAGCGACGGGGACGCGGAGGTCGACCGGTTCGTCCGGGAATGGCTGGGTGCGCTGCTCGACTACGACGCCCAGCACCACTCGGAGATGGTGCGGACGTTGTCGACCTACCTGGACTGCGGCGGCAACTACGACGAGACGGCCGCGGGGATGTCCATCCACCGCAGCACACTGCGCTACCGGCTCCAGCGCATCCGCGAGGTGAGCGGTTTCGACCTCGGCGACGTCGATCACCGGCTGAACCTGCATGTGGCCACGCGTGCGTGGAACCTGATCGCCGCCCCGCGTTAGGCCCCGAACGACACGGGGTCGACAGGGGCCCACGGGGTCCGGCCTGGCGGATCGACCACGCCGACCGCTCTTGGCGCCACGGTGACCAGGACGGGCCCGGGCGATGATCGCACCATCTGGCGATGACCGAGTGGATCGATCGGGCGGCGTGCCGCCGGTTCGACGCTGAGTTGTTCTTCCCCGTGGGTTCCGGAAGCCCGGCGGCGCGTCAGACGGCGCGGGCCAAGGCCGTGTGCGCGTGTTGCCCGGTGACCCAGGAATGCCTCGGCTGGGCCCTGCGCAACGGCGAGGTCGAAGGCGTCTGGGGCGGCCTGGACGCCGCTGAGCGGCGGGCGCTGCGCAGCGGTCGACCTGAGGGGACGAAGTCCGTCGACGAGGTTGCATCCACGGGACCGATACCCCGCCGCGGCGGCGCTGCGACGGTGGGCTGACTGCTCGGTCGTGCCGAGCCTGGCCGCCGAGCACCACCGATACTGCTGGAGGCCCGCTGTGACACTCATGCGATTCGACCCGTTCCGTGAGCTCGACCGGCTCGCCGAACAGGCATTCTCCGTCGGGACCCGGGCCGTCCGAAGCATGCCGATGGAGGCGCTGCGCCGCGGTGACCAGTTCCTGGTCTTCCTCGACCTGCCCGGCGTGTCCCCCGACGACGTCGATGTGACGGTCGAGCGCAACGTCGTGACCATCCGGGCCCGGCGCTACCCCCAGCGGCAGGAGGGCGACGAGGTCATCGTCGACGAGCGTCCCTACGGCGAGTTCATGCGGCAGCTGTTCCTCGGCGAGAACCTCGACCCCAGCGGGCTGTCGGCCGACATGGACAACGGTGTGCTGACCATGACCATCCCGGTCAGCGAGACCAGCAAGCCGCGCCGGATCCAGCTCGGCTCCCAGGGCACGGCCACATCGACCGAGGCAACAGCGTCCGACACGGCAGGCCAGCCGGCGACCGCGCAGTCGTCGGCGAAGGTCTGAACCAGGAGGGTCACCATGAGTGAGCAGCCGAGCTCCACCGCGGGCCAGGCGGAGAACACGGCGAACAGCGCCGCCGCCCCCGCCGCCCGCGAACCCGTGCAGTACGGGCCGCGACGGGCGATCGCGTCCTTCAGTACCTACGCCGACGCCGAACGGGCCGTCGACCGGCTGGCCGATCTCGACTTCCCGGTCGATCGGGTGGCCATCGTCGGCCGCGACCTGGAGCTGGTCGAACAGGTCACCGGCAAGATGACCCTGCCCCGGGCACTGTGGCGCGGTGCGCTCACCGGCGCCATCCCCGGCGCCCTGATCGGCTGGATCTTCGGCCTGTTCAGCTGGGTCAACCCGCTGATCGCCGGCCTGCTGCTGGCGCTCTACGGCCTCATCTTCGGTGCCGTCATCGGCGCGCTCATCGGCGGGATCATCTACCTGGCCCAGCGCGGTCGCCGGGATTTCGCATCGATCACGATGATGGTCCCGCAGCGCTACGAGGTCATGGTCGACGAGAAGGTCGCGGACGAGGCGGCCCGGCTGCTCGGGGTGGGGGTCTGACATGGCCAGGGCCGCGGGCATCGACCTGGGCACGACCAACTCCGTGATCGCCGCCTGGGAGGCCGGCGAGGCGCAGGTGATCCCGAACGCCGAGGGATCGCGCACCACCCCCTCGGTGGTCGCCTTCACCGAGACCGGTGAGCGGCTGGTGGGCCAGCTGGCCCGCCGGCAGGCCATCCTGAACCCGAAGGGCACGATCTACTCGGTCAAGCGCTTCATCGGCCGCAAGTTCGACGAGATCGAGGAAGAAGCCAACCAGGTCACCTACGACGTGGTGCCCGACGAGAACGGGAACGCACGGATCAAGGTCCGGGACAAGCTGTACGCCCCGGAGGAGATCAGCGCGCTGATCCTGCGCAAGCTCGCCGACGACGCATCGCGAAACCTCGGGGAGAAGGTCACCGAGGCCGTGATCACGGTCCCGGCCTACTTCAACGACGCGCAGCGCACCGCCACCCGGGACGCCGGCAAGATCGCGGGCCTCGAGGTGCTGCGGATCATCAACGAGCCGACCGCGGCGGCGCTCGCCTACGGGATGGACAAGCGCGAGCACGAAACGGTCCTGGTGTTCGACCTCGGTGGCGGCACGTTCGACGTCAGCATCCTCGACGTCGGCGACGGCGTCGTCGAGGTGCGGTCCACCTCGGGCGACACCCACCTCGGTGGTGACGACTTCGACCGCCGGATCGTCGACTACCTGGCCGACCAGTTCCAGAAGGAGAACGGCATCGACCTGCGCCAGGATCCGCAGGCACTGCAACGGCTCTACGAGGCCGCGGAGCGGGCGAAGATCGAGCTGAGCTCGGTCACCCAGACCCAGGTCAGCCTCCCGTTCATCACCGCGGACGCGACCGGGCCCAAGCACCTGACCGCGACGCTGAACCGCTCGACGTTCGAGCAGATGACCGCCGACCTGATCGAGCGCACGATGGGCCCGGTCAAGCAGGCGATGTCGGACGCCAAGATCAGCGCCGACGACATCGACGAGGTCATCCTCGTCGGTGGGTCCACCCGGATCCCGGCGGTGCAGAACCTCGTCCGCCGGCTCACCGGCGGCAAGGACCCGAACATGACGGTCAACCCCGACGAGGTCGTGGCCGTCGGCGCCGGGATCCAGGCCGGTGTGCTCAAGGGCGAGGTGCAGGACGTCCTGCTGCTCGACGTCATCCCGCTCTCGCTGGGTGTGGAGACCCAGGGCGGCCTGATGACCAAGATCATCGAGCGCAACACGACGATCCCGGTCCGGCGCACCGAGGTGTTCAGCACGGCCACGGACAACCAACCCGCGGTGGACATCGTGATCCTGCAGGGCGAGCGGGAGCGCGCCGCCGACAACCGGGTGCTGGGACGGTTCCAGCTCACCGGCATCCGGCCTGCCCCGCGCGGCGTGCCGCAGATCGAGGTGACGTTCGACGTCGACGCCAACGGCATCCTTCACGTCACCGCGCGGGACAAGGACACCGGCGCCGAGCAGGGCATCACGATCTCCGAGACCTCCAACCTGCAACCCGAGGAGGTCGAGCGAATGCTGCAGGAGGCCGAACGTCATCGGGCGGAGGACCAGACGCTGCGCCAGGAGATCGACGCGCGCAACGAGCTCGACCAGCTCGCCTACCAGGCACAGCGGCGGCTGGACGAGCTCGGCGACAACGCGCCCGCCCACGAGCGGGCCCGGGCCGAGATGCTCGTGGCCGACGCCCGCCAGGCGGTGGCCGACCAGGCCCCGCTGGACCGGGTACGCGAGTTGACCTCCGAGCTGCAGCAGGTGCTGGCCGGCCTGCAGGCGGCCGCGAGTGTCGGCGCAGCCGGTTCTCCCGGCGGCGACCAGGCCGGTGCCACGGCCGGCGCGACCGCCGCGCAGGACGACGACGTCATCGACGCCGAGTTCGACCGCAGCTGAGGGAATTCGATGTCGGAGAAGTCGACGGAGCAGAGCTCAGGAACCCCGCGTCACCCGGCCCAGCCGGAGTCTGACCGGCATGAATCGGTCCGGCAGGCGCCGGAGCAGCGGGGTCCTGAGCAGCCACAGAAGCCGCCCGCCGGGGTGGCCGCCGATCCGGGGGCTGCGGCCGCCCCGATGGATCGGGCCGGGGAACCGGTCATCCCGGCCGACCGAACCGGTCCCGAACGGAGCGAGATCGCCGAGCTCGAGGACCGGTGGCGGCGTGCCGTCGCCGATCTGGACAACTTCCGCAAGCGGTACGCCCGGGAGGTGAGCCGTGAGCGCGCCGCGGAGCGGGCGCTCGTGGCCGGTGCGTTCCTGCCGGTGCTCGACACGATCGACCTGGCGCTGGAGCACGCCGACGCCGACCCGAGCTCCGTCATCGAGGGGATCCGCGGCATTCGCGAGCAGGCACTCACGATCCTGGCGAACCTCGGCTTCGCTCGCCAGGACGAGGCCGGGGTGCCGTTCGATCCCGCCCGCCACGAGGTCGTCGGCGTCGTCGCCCCCGACGACTCGGGCACCCCCCCCGGCGCCGTCGCGGAAGTGGTCCGGCCCGGTTACGGCACACCCGACCGGCAGCTGCGCCCGGCCGCGGTGACCGTCGCGCAGGCGCCGGGGTGAGCCGGGATGGCGCGTGACTACTACGAGGTCCTCGGGGTGTCCCGGGACGCCGACGCGACGGAACTGCAGGAGGCTTTCCGCCGGCTGGCGCGCCAGTACCACCCGGACATCAACAAGGACCCGGCCGCCGAGGAGCGCTTCAAGGAGATCAACGAGGCCTACAGCGTGCTGGAGAACCCGGAGACCCGGCGCAAGTACGACCGCTTCGGCGAGAACTTCCGGCAGGTCCCGGACGACTGGGAGGAGCGGGTCGGCGCGGGCGCGCGGGCCGGCGGGTTCGGTGGATTCGGTGGTGGTGGTGGCTTCCGCCGCGGCGGCGGGGTCCGCACCGGCGGGTACGGCGGCGAGGGGATCTACGAGACCTACGGCGGCTTCGAGGGCGTCGACCTCGAAGACTTGCTCGGCGGGATGTTCGGCCGCCGCGGCCGGACGGGGCCGGTGGCGGGCGCCGACCAGGAGGCAGAGCTCCCGCTGACCGTCGAGGAGGCCTACCGCGGCGGGCGGCGCCAGGTCACCCTCACCGGCACGAGCGGCCCCCGCAACTACACGGTCAACATCCCCCCGGGGGTCACGGAGGGCCGGCGCATCCGGCTGGCCGGCGAGGGCGGCCGCGGGCTCTACGGCGGCGAACCGGGCGACCTGTACCTGATCGTCAAGTTGCTGGGGCACCCGAAGTTCCGGGTCGACGGCCGCGACATCACCGTCGACCTGCTGCTCTCGCCCTGGGAGGCGGCGCTGGGTGGAACCGTCCCCGTCAGCACACCCGGTGGCGAGACGAAGGTGACGGTCCCGGCGGGCTCCTCGACCGGACGACGGTTGCGACTGCGCGGGGAGGGCATGCCCGACCAGCGCGGCCGTCCCGGGGACCTGTATGCCGAGATCAAGATCGTGGTGCCACCGCGGCTCACCGACCGTGAACGGGAGCTGTTCTCCGAACTGGCCTCCACTTCCACCTTCGATCCCCGGCGCGGCGACACGACCCGCAGCGACACCACGAGCGCCGAGGAGCAACCCACCGACGCCGGCCGCGGGGGCGCGAAGCGCCGGGGCGGGCGCCGCGGCGGTGCGCGGCGCGGCGCAGGATCGGACGCGGGTGCTGGCAGCAGCGACAGCGGCGACACGACATGAAGGGCCAGGCAGCGATGACGGTCCGGTACCTGCCCGTCGCCCAGCAGCGGGGTCTGAGCCAGGAGGACTTCGCCCGCCGCAGCGGCCTGCATCCCGAGATGGTCCGGCGCTTCGTGGCGCTCGGCCTCCTCCGCGCCACCCGGGACGCCAACGGCGAGTTGTGGTTCTCCCGCGGTCAGCTCGCCACGGCCGCCCGCATCGAGCGGTTGCGGACCGGCCTGTCCCTGAACTACGCGGCACTCGGACTGGTGATCGACCTGCTTGACCGGATCCAGGACCTGGAGACGGCCCTGCGCCGGACCCGCATCGACGACCGACGGAGTGTGACATGGACCTGAACCGCCTGACCCAGATGTCCCAGCAGGCCCTCCAGGCCGCACAGAACCTGGCGGTCCGAGCCGGGCACACCGAGGTCGACGGCGAGCACCTGCTGCTCGCGCTGGTCGATCAGCCCGACGGCCTCGTCCCGCGGCTGCTGGCGGCGATGGGCGTAGACATCGACGGTCTGCGCTCGGACCTGGAGGCAGAGCTGGCCCGCAAGCCGCGGACCACCCGCCCGGCCGCGCAACCCGGGCAGGTCTCGATCACCCAGCGGCTGGCCCAGGCCCTCGAGGCGGCCGAGCGCGAGGCCAAGCGGCTGCGTGACGAGTACGTCTCGGTCGAGCACCTGCTCGTCGCGCTCGCCGACGAGGGTCAGCGGACCGCAGCCGGGCGGTTGCTCGCCCAGTACGGCGTGACCCGGGACAAGTTCCTCGCCGAACTGACCAGGGTTCGCGGCAACCAGCGCGTCACCTCCGCCACCCCGGAGGGGACCTACGAGGCGCTGGCCAAGTACGGCCAGGACCTCGTGGAGGCGGCCCGGACCGGCCGGATGGACCCGGTGATCGGCCGCGACACCGAGATTCGCCGGGTGATCCAGATCCTGAGCCGCAAGTCGAAGAACAACCCGGTGCTGATTGGTGACCCGGGCGTCGGCAAGACCGCGATCGTGGAGGGTCTGGCCCAGCGCATCGCGCGCGGCGACGTGCCGGAGGGGCTGCGCGACCGCACCATCTTCGCCCTCGACATGGGACTGCTGGTGGCCGGCGCGAAGTACCGCGGAGAGTTCGAGGAGCGCATGCAGGCGGTGCTCGCCGAGGTCAAGGCGGCCGAGGGGCGCATCCTGCTGTTCGTCGACGAGTTGCACAACGTCGTCGGCGCCGGCGCGGCCGAGGGCGCGATGGACGCCGGCAACATGCTCAAGCCGATGCTGGCCCGCGGCGAGCTGCACATGATCGGCGCGACCACGCTGGACGAGTACCGCAAGCACATCGAGAAGGACGCGGCGCTCGAACGCCGGTTCCAGCCCGTCTACGTCGACGAGCCGAGCGTCGAGGACACCATCTCCATCCTGCGCGGGCTGCGCGAGCGCCTCGAGGTCTTCCACGGCGTGCGGATCCAGGACAACGCGCTGATCGCCGCGGCGACGCTGAGCCACCGGTACCTGACCGACCGGTTCCTGCCGGACAAGGCGATCGACCTGGTCGACGAGGCGTGCGCGCGGCTGCGCACCGAGATCGACTCGATGCCGGCCGAGCTCGACGAGATCACCCGCAAGGTGATGCGGCTGGAGATCGAGGAGGCCGCGCTCGCGAAGGAGGAGGACCCGGCGAGCCTCGCGCGCCTCGACCAGCTGCGCCGCGAGCTCGCCGACCTGCGCGCGCAGGCCGACGCCATGCGCGCGCAGTGGGAAGCCGAGCGGCACGCGATCAAGCGGGTGCAGGAGCTGCGCGCCGAGCTCGAGCAGGTCCGCCGCGACATCGAGGAGGCCGAGCGGCGCTACGACCTCAACCGGGCCGCGGAGCTGCGCTACGGGCGGCTGGCCGAACTGGAGCGCAGGCTCCAGGCCGAGGAGGAGCGGCTCGCCGAGAAGCAGGGCGAGCACCGGCTGCTGCGCGAGATGGTCACCGCCGACGAGATCGCGGAGATCGTCTCGGCGTGGACCGGGATCCCGGTGAGCAGGCTGACCGAGGGCGAGCGGGAGAAGCTGCTGCGTCTGGACGAGATCCTGCACCAGCGGGTGATCGGCCAGGACGAGGCGGTCCAGGCGGTGAGCGACGCGATCATCCGCGCCCGCTCCGGCATCAAGGACCCGCGGCGCCCGACCGGGTCGTTCATCTTCCTCGGGCCGACCGGTGTCGGGAAGACCGAGCTGGCCAAGGCGCTGGCCGAGGCGCTGTTCGACTCCGAGGACAACATCGTCCGGATCGACATGAGCGAGTACCAGGAGCGGCACACCGTGTCGCGCCTGGTCGGGGCGCCACCCGGATACGTCGGCTACGAGGAGGGCGGCCAGCTCACCGAGGCGGTGCGCCGCCGGCCCTACGCGGTGGTGCTGTTCGACGAGATCGAGAAGGCCCACGCCGATGTGTTCAACACGTTGCTGCAGGTGCTCGACGACGGCCGGCTGACCGACGCCCAGGGCCGCACGGTCAACTTCCGCAACACCGTGATCATCATGACGTCCAACATCGGGTCCCAGTACCTGATCGACGGTGTCACCCCCGACGGCCAGCTCCGGGAGGAGGCCCGGGATCTGGTGCTGGCCGAGCTGCGTTCGCACTTCCGGCCCGAGTTCCTCAACCGGGTGGACGACACCGTGCTGTTCAAGCCGCTCACCCCGGCCGAGATCGAGCGCATCGTCGAGCTGATGCTGGGCGACCTGCGCAAGCGGCTCTCCGATCGTCAGCTCACCCTCGAGGTGACCGAGGAGGCGCGGCGGTTCATCGCCGAGCAGGGCTACGACCCGGTGTACGGGGCGCGGCCGCTGCGCCGCTTCATCGCGCGCGAGGTGGAGACCCGCATCGCCCGGGCGCTGCTGCGCGACACCATACCCGACGGCTCGATCATCCGGGTGGAACTCAAGGGTGACGAGCTCGTGATCAGCCACACCGAGCAGACCGTGGGGGCCACGGCATGAGCAGCGGGGCGAGCGCGCAGGCGACCCAGCGCAGCAGCGTCGTCACCTGCCCGCACTGCGGGCGCAAGAACCGGGTGCCGGCCGCGGCCGACGGCGTCCCGAAGTGCGGCAACTGCCACAACCCGCTGCCGTGGATCGTCGACGCCGGTGACGACGACTTCACCGAGGTCGTCGAGCGGGCCTCGATCCCGGTCGTGGTCGACCTGTGGGCGACCTGGTGCGGGCCGTGCCGGATGGTCAGCCCCGCGCTGGAGCAGCTGGCCACCGAGCGGGCCGGCCAGATCAAGCTCGTGAAGGTCGACGTCGACTCCGCCCCGCGGCTCTCCCAGCGTTTCGAAGTGCGTGCGGTGCCCACCCTCATGGTGGTGCGCGACGGCCAGGTGATCGCCCGGCAGCCCGGCGCCGCACCGGTCCCGGTGCTGCGCTCCTGGCTCGACGAGGCCCTCGGCACGGGTTCCGGCAGCGGATCCGGCAGTGGATCCGGCAGCGCCGCATCACCCCCGAAGGACTCGGCGGACCCGAAGGAGACGTCACCATGAGCCTGCGCGACCGCGCCTGGCAGTGGCCGCTGCGGTTGACCAGCGGCGTCTACATCCTGGACTCCGGCCTCTCCAAACGGAACGTCGACGAGGAGACCGCGAAGTACCTGCACGGGTTCGCCAGCGGTACCTACCCCTTCGTCGCCAAGATCGACCCCAGGCAGTTCGTGAAGCTGGTGTCCGCCGGTGAGATCGCGCTCGGTGGCGCGCTGCTCGTCCCCTTCGTGCCCGCGAAGCTGGCCGGGCTCGGGCTGCTGGGCTTCGGCGCGGGGCTGCTGGGCCTCTACGTCAAGACCCCCGGGATGCGCCGGCCCGGCAGCCTGTTCCCGAGCCAGGAGGGCGTCCCGCTGGCCAAGGACGTGTGGCTGGCCGGGATGGGCGCCGCGCTGGTCCTGGGGGACCGCGGCACGTCCGACACAGCGACCACAGCGACCACAGCGGTCACGTCGGGCGCAGCGGCATGAGCTTCGGGGTGCCGATCGGTGACCAGGTCCCGGATCCGCACGTCAGCTGGATCCGCGACGTCACCCCGCGCACACCGGAGGGCTGCCAGGAGTGCCTGCAGATCGGGTCGCCGTGGGTGCACCTGCGGCTGTGCCTGACCTGTGGGCACGTGGGCTGCTGTGACTCGTCCCCGATGCGCCATGCCCGGGGGCACGCCGGGGTGGCGGGCCATCCCATCGTGCAGTCGTTCGAGCCGGGCGAGGACTGGCGCTGGTGCTTCGTGGACGAGGTGTTCGTGTGACCACCGACGACACGGACAGGGGCGGTCGGCCGGAGGTCATGACCGCGACACGCGGAGGTGGGCCGGACCTGGAGCAGTTGCTGGCGTCGGTGCCGCCGGGGGAGACCCCGGACCTGTACGGCGCGTTCCCGCGGCTGGACGAGGCGCAGGTCCAGGTGCTGTCCACGGCGGGGGAGCGGCGCGCGACCAGCCGTGGGGAGGTGCTCATCACCGAGGGCGAGCCGGACGAGACGTTCTACGTGCTGCTCTCCGGGCGCGTCGCGGCCGTCGAGGCCTACGGCACACCCGAGCAGCGGGTCATCAGGGTGCACGGCCCGGGCAGGTTCCTCGGCGAGTTGGGCCTGCTCACCGGGCAGGTGGCGTTCCTGACGTGGCTCGTGGTCGACCCGGGCGAGGTGATCGCGGTCCCGGCCGACCGGCTCAAGCAGATCACTCTGACCGACCCCGCGTTCGGCGACCAGATCCTGCGCGCCTTCCTGATCCGCCGGTGGCTCGTCCTCGACCAGGGCCTCGGCTTCCGCATCGTCGGTTCCCGCTACTCCCCGGACACCCGCCGGCTGCGCGAGTTCGCCGCGCGCAACCGGCTGCCGCACCGGTTCGTCGACCTCGAGTCCGACACGGCCGCCGAGACGCTGCTGCGCCAGCTGAGCGTCGCCCCCGAGGACACGCCCGTCGTGATCTGGCGGGACCGGGTGCTGCGCAATCCCAGCAACGCCGAGCTCGCCGGGCTGATCGGGCTGCGCCACGACGAGTCCAAACCGGAGATCTGTGACCTGGTCGTGGTGGGTGGCGGTCCGGCGGGCCTCGCGGCCGCGGTCTACGGCGCCTCGGAGGGCCTCGGCACGCAACTGCTCGACGGGGCTGCCACGGGTGGACAGGCCGGGCGGACGTCGCGGATCGAGAACTACCTGGGGTTCCCGGCCGGGATCTCCGGGGGTGAGCTCGCCGAGCGCGCGATCATCCAGGCCGAGAAGTTCGGCGCGCGCCTGATCGTGCCTGCCGAGGTGGTCGCCCTGGAGCGCGACGACGGCCAGTACGTGCTGCGGCTCGCCGACGGTGACCGGGTGGCCGCGCGTTCGGTGATCATCGCGACCGGTGCGCGCTACCGTCGGCTGCCGGTTCCCCGGCTCGAGGAGTTCGAGGACACCAGCATCTACTACGCCGCGACGCCGGTGGAGGCGCGCAACTGCGTCGGCGACCCGGTCGTGGTCGTCGGCGGGGGGAACTCGGCCGGGCAGGCCGCGTTGTTCCTCGCCGACCACGCGGCGCAGGTCCGGACGGTGGTCCGGGAACGTGAGCTCGGCGAGTACATGTCGCGTTACCTGGCCGACCGGATCGAGCGGGACCCGCGCGTCGAGGTGCTGGTGCACACCGAGGTGCGGGAACTCCAGGGTGGCCACGGTGCACTGGAGGCGGTCGTGGTGGAGGACCTCGACACCGGGGAACGCCGGGTGCTGCCCGCCCGCGAGCTGATGGTGTTCATCGGGGCCGACCCGTGCACCGACTGGCTGCGGGACACCGTCGCGGTGGATGCCGACGGGTACCTCCTGACCGGCCCGGCCGCGATCCAGGTCGCGTCGGAGCTCGACGGTGGCCAGGCCCGGCAACCGCTGCCGCTGGAAACCAGCGCGCCGGGCGTGTTCGCAGCCGGCGACGTGCGCAGCGGCTCGGTCAAGCGGGTCGCCTCGGCGGTGGGCGAGGGAGCGATGGCGGTGCGCCTGGTGCACGAGTACCTGGCGACGATGCGGTGAGGAGAGGGAAACACGCATGGCGGTCTCGGGCACGGCCCAGTTCGAGCGGTTCTTCCGATCGGTCGGGAGCATCGACGTCGACAAGGACGATCTGAAACGCTTCCACGACTTCATCGACGAGAAGATCGACGATGTGGCGCTGGCCGGGTGGATCACGGCCAAGTGGAACGGCCGGGACGTGGTCGAGCCACCGGATCTGCCGATCACCAAGGGCGTGCAGGAGCGCATCCGCGAGTTCGACAAGCTCGAGGAGGCCCCGGAGATCCTGCCGCTGCTGCGGCAGATGAGCCGCCGGCCGCCGGACGTCACGTTCTCCGAGGAGGCCGAGGAACGGCTGGTGCACCTCTACGGCGGGCTCTCCGTCGCCCTGGCCCGGACCTTCCGCGTCGTCGACCCCGAGACGGCCAACCCGTCCACCGAGCACTGGGACCGGGCGTTCCAGCTGTTCCGTCTGCTGATGTGAGGGGTGCCGCCTGCCATGGCTGATCCGCAGTACTTCACCTTCCGCGAGGTCGACCCGGATGTCGCCGAGTCGGTGGTCCGGGACGGCGACGCCATCACGTCCCTGGATCTGCTGCGCCGGCCCACCCCCGAGTTCTCCTACGACGCCTACGGTGTGGCCCGCGGACCGGTGAACATCGAAGAGGCCTGGTACAGCGACGGCACCCGGCTCGGCCTGCCCGCCGACGACGACGCCGGGTACACCATCGGCTTCCCGGTGCAGGGGGCCATGCAGTCCGAGCACCGGGGCGTCGAGGTGGACACCGCGCCCGGCCGGGCCGCGGTCTTCCAGCCCGTCGGGGAGATCGACATCACCACCGATCCCGACTACGACCTGCTCGTCGTCCGGATCGATGCAGGTGCCCTCGAGGACGCGCTGGAGGGCCGGCTGGGGCACGACGTGGCGCGGCCCCTGCGCCTCGCGCCGACAATGGACCTGGACACCGCTGCGGGCCGGGTCTGGGCGGGACTCGTGCGGCTCATCCTGGACGGGGACACCCCCGGCGGCGGGATGCTGGACAACCCGACGATCGCCGAGCCGTTGCAGGAGTCGTTGCTCGCGAGCCTGTTGCAGGCCATCGATCACCCGTATCGCGAGGAGCTCGAGGCGCCCGTGCGCTCCTGGGCCCCGGGGCCCGTCCGGCGCACGATGGAGACGATCGAGGCCTTCCCGGAGCGTCCCTTCACCATCGCCGACCTGGCGCACGACGCCGGGCTCAGCGTGCGGACGCTGCAGGAGAGCTGGCTGCGGCACCTGGGGGTGCGGCCGGGCCACTACCTCCAGCAGGTCCGGCTGGCCCGGGCCCATCTGGACCTGCAGCAGCACGCCCCGGGGGAGGCCACGGTCGTCGGCACCGCCTATCAGTGGGGGTTCGCGAACCCGGTGAGCTTCGTGGGCACCTACGGCACCCGGTACGGGCTGCCGCCCTCGCAGACGCTGCGCGGCCCGGCGTACGCCTGAGGGCAGACGCTGCGCGGCCAGGCGTGCGCCTGAGGCTCAGAACGCGGTCCCGTCGGCCCGTATCAGGTGTCGCACCCGCGGTTCGGTGCCCGGGGCGAGGAACCGGCGGGCCCGCATCTCCAGGTCGCGGTCGGCGGCGGTCCCGCGCTCGAGGTGCTGGCGCAGGTGCTCGGCCCAGCTGGACACGGTGAACACCTCCAGGAAGCACTCCGGGTCCTCGATGTCCTCGAACAGCCCCCACAGCCGCGCCCCGGTACGCCGCCGGGCCCGCCCCACCGGTCGCATCGCCGCGATGAACCCCGCGGCGTCGGCCGCAGGTACCCGCCATTCCACCGTCACCACGACCGGACCGGCGTCGAGGTGGGCGACGGGCGGATCGGGCAGGTGCCGCACCGCGCTGACGTCCACGGTCTCGGCCTGCAACCGCAGCCGCCACCGGACGAGCGGCACGCTCAGCGCCATCCCGGCCGCGGCCGCGACCAGTGCCGTCGCGGACGTGAACTCCTCGGCCACCGCGCCCCACAGCACACCGCCCAGCGCCTGACCGCCCATGAAGACGAGCTGGAAGTAGGCCAGCGCGCGGGCCCTGGTCCACCCCGGTAGCACGATCTGGGCGGCCGCGTTGAGCGTGGACAGCACCGCGACCCAGGCCAGACCGGTCACGACCAGCGCGCCGCCGACCACCACCGGGGACGGTGCCAGTCCCGTCACCAGCATCGACCCCGCGTACACCAGCGCGCCCACGGCCACCACCAGGTCGGCGTCGGCACGGGCGCGGACCGCGGGCACCACGATCGCGCCGAGGATCCCGCCGAGGCCCACGCCGCCGAGCAGCAGCCCGTAACCGCCGGCGTCGAGCCCGAGGGGCCCGCGGGCGAGCACCGGGAGCAGCGCCCACAGGGCGCTGGCGAACAGCATGAACACCGCTGCACGGGCGAGCACGGTCGCGAACAGCGGCTCACTGCGGACGTAGCGCGCCCCGGCCCGCACCGCGCCGAGCAGCCGCTCGTGGCCGAGCGGGCGCGGCTCCAGCGGGCGCCGCCACAGGGTGAGCACCAGCAGCACACCGATGAAGGACAGCGCGTTGAGGGCGAACGTGGCCTCCGGGCCGAACGCGGAGATGAGCAGCCCGCCCACCGCGGGCCCGAGCGCCTGCCCGACATTGGCGTTCGCGCCGTTGAGCAGCGCGGCCTGGGGGAGCTCGTCGCGGCCGACGAGCTCGGGCTGCACCGCCTGGAACGTCGGCATCGACAGGGCCTGCCCGATGCCCATCGCCGCTGTCAGCCCGAGCAGCAGGCTGGGCGTCATCACGCCGAGCGCGGTGAGCACGGCCAGGAACCCGGCGGCCGTCGCCATCAGGAGCTGGCCGCAGATCAGCAGCCGGCGCCGGTCGAACATGTCCCCGAGCGCCCCCGCCGGGACGACCAGCAGGAACACCGGAAGGGTGGCGGCGGTCTGGACGAGCGCGACGGCGAAGTCGCTGCCGTCGAGATCGCCCATCAGCCACTGCGCACCCACGAGCTGTGCCCAGGCCCCGATGTTCGCGACGAACTGGGCGATCCACAGTGCCCGGTACCACCGGTGCCGCAACGGCGCCCAGGCCGGTGGCACGGCCCGGATCGGGCCGGGTGGCTCGGTGACGACCGTGCCGGGCGAGGTGCTGACCGCGCCGGACGACATGCGGCCGGGGTCAGGTGCCGGCGGTCAGGGCTCGACGCAACCGTGTGAGGGTCGCCGTGAGCAACCGGGACACGTGCATCTGCGAGATCCCGATCTCGCGGGCGATCTGGGTCTGGGTCATCTCCCCGAAGAAGCGCAGCAGCACGATCGTGCGCTCGCGGTCGGGCAGCGCCTCGAGCAGCGGACCGAGCGCCTGCCGGTTCTCCACGAGGGCCACCCCCGGATCGGGCCGGCCGAGCGCGGCACCGAAACGGGTCACGCCCCCGGCACCCGGGTCGGTGCCGGCCGGTTCGTCCAGGGAGAAGCAGTGGTAGGCGTGATGCACCTGCAGGCCGTCGACGACGTCCTGGACCTCGATGCCGAGCCGGGCGGCGATCTCGCCGGGCCGCGGCGAGCGGCCCAGCTCCTGGCCCATCGGCCCGACGACGCCGTAGATGGCGACCTGCAGGTCCTTGAGCCGCCGCGGTACCCGGATGACCCAGGCGCGGTCGCGGAAGTACCGGAGCACCTCGCCGCTGATGGTGGGCACCGCGAACGACAGGAAGTCGGGGCCGCGGTCGGGCTCGAACCGGTCGACGGCCTGGATCAGGCCGAGCGTGGCGACCTGCTCGAGGTCCTGCAGCGCCTCGCCCCGATGGGCGTAGCGGCGGGCCACGTGGCGCGCAACGGGCAGGTGCCCGGTGATGAGCTGTTCCCGCAGGGCGGCGCGGCGCGGGTCGTCGGAGGCCAGCGCGGCCAGCTCGACGAACAAGGGCGCGAGGTGGGCGTAGCCGTCGGTGCGTCGACGTGGTCCCGCCGTCCCGGTACGCGGCGCGCCGGGGCGTTCGGGGACGCAGGGGCCGGAATCGCCGACCACCTCGTCCACCCGGCGTCGGACCGGCGCGTCCGAGCGCAACTCCGGCGGTGCGCAGAGGCGTTGCTGGGTCATGTGGAGGGTCCCCTCTCCTCGGCGGAAGTCCGCCTGGACAGCGATCGTGTCCGCCGGGACCCGTCCGCACCTCGGCATCGGGAGGCCAAGACGCGCGGAGCTATTGGCCACCGGGGGCCGGGGGACTACCGGGCGTCGTCGAAGGTGAGGACGGCCTGGCCGACGTGCCGGCGCCGAGCGGCCAGGTCGGCGAGGAGGGCGGGGCCCTCCGCGAGCGGCAGCACGTCGGTGACCAGGTGGTTTCGGACAGCGGAGCCGTCGGCGCGGAGCAGGTCGACGGTCTCGGCCGAAAGCCGCTCCCGGTCCCAGCGGTGGGCGGTGCCCCGGGGAACCCGGCCGATCTGCGCGCATCGCAGGACCAGCCCGTTGTGGTGGAACTCCTCACCGAGCCGCAGTGCGGCCCCGCCGTCGCTGTAGAACGCGAGATCGACGACGGTGCCCTGCGGGCGGCACAGGCGCAGCGCGCACGCGAGCGCCGCGGTCCGGCCGCGGCACTGCAGCACCACGTCGGCACCCCGGTCGCCCGGACCGCGGCGCCACTGTGTCTTGAGCTGCACCGCCGGGTCGCCGGCCTCCGGGTCGACGCCCTCGAGCCCGAGCTCCTCGGCGGTGGCCCGGCGCGCCGGGTCGGGGTCGAGCACGACGACCTCGTCCGCGCCGTGCCGGCGGGCGAACAGCCCGCTGAGCAGCCCCACGACCCCGCCGCCGACGACCGCCACCCGGCGCCCGCGCACCCCGTCGCCGAGCGCCCGGACATCGGTGCCGCACTCCTCGGCGGCGGCGTGCAGCAGGCCGTTGGCGCAGATCGGTCCCATGTGCGCGACGTAGATCCCGAGCAGCGGGTCCAGGTCGGGTGGCAGCGCGACGAACCGGTCGTGCAGCGGGTCGGCGGCGTACCCGGCGCGGTGGCCGTAGGTCATCGCGACGAGCGATCCCGGGGCCGCGCCGGGCGCCACCCCGGCGCTCACCCGGCCGACCTCCATGTACCCGAGCCGGGTCACCGGGTAGCCCGTCGTGGGCCGGTCGCGGCGGAACAGCCCCAGCTCATGGTCGAATCGGGCGGACAGGGCCGGATGCGTACCGGTGTAGAAACTCAGCTCGGTGCCCGCGGACAGGCCGCTGTACACCGTCTCGACGGTGACCGGGCCCGGATCGCGCGGCAGCGCGCGCACGACCGCGGAGCCCGGGCCGTCGATCACGAGGGCGCGGTCGGTGCAGGTCGGCACCGGTTCGCTCATCGCACTCCCTCGCCTCGCGCGGCCGGCGCTTCGCGCGGACACTGCGTCGATGCCGGACGCTGTGTCGATGATTCGCTCGTGAGCTCGTTCTTCGCGCTCCTTCGCTCGGCTCGGCCGGCTCGCTCGTCGCACCGGTTCCGGCTGCCGCGAGGCCGCCGACCGGGCCAGCGCACACGCGAGCCGGTGGCTGCGCAACGCCTCGGCGTAGTCGGGCAGGTCGGGTTCTCCGGGCGGCGCGATGCCGCGGACCGCGTCGACGAACACCCGGTCGGCCGCCTGCCGTGCGACGCCCGGATCGGCGCCGTGCCGGTGGGTCCCGTCCGCGTCCCGGACCTCCATCCCGTACTCGCCGACCTCCAGCACGAGATCGTCGGTGACGATCTCCAGCCCGGCCCTGTCCTTCCACCCGAGCGCGCACGTCGTGCCCAGGGTGCCGACGGCGCCACCGGCGAAGCGCAGGACCGCGGCGGTCGCGGCGTCCACCACGGGACCCCCGTCCGGGCCGGGTGGGCTGCCGGCGGGCTGGGCGTGCACCTCGGTCACCTCGCCCACCAGCACCCGGGCCAGGTCCAGCACGTGCACGGCCTGCTCCACCACCTGCCCGCCGGACCGTTCGGGGTGCACCCACCAGGGCACCGGCGGCACCCGGTCCAGCCACCGCCCGTGCACCAGCCGGGCCGTCCGCCCCCCCAGCAGCTCGCGCGCCCACCGGACCGGCCGGCCGAGGCGCCAGTGATGGCCGACCCGGGCCAGCGTCCCGGCGGCGGCGAGCCGGGCGCCGATCCGCTCGGCCGTCGCCTCGTCGCGGGCGGGCGGCTTCTCCACGAACAGCGCGACCCCCGCGGCGGCGAGCTGTTCCTCCGGCGCGCCGTGCGCGAACGGCGGCACGCACACGTACACGGCGTCGAGGTCGTGGCGCAGCAGGGCCTCGATGTCGGGCACCGGGCGCCCACCGTGGTCCCGGCAGAACGCGACCGCCCGGTCGGGGTCGGCGTCGGTGGCCGCGGCCAGGACGACGTCCTCGAATTCCGCGAGGATCCGAGCGTGCCGGGCAGCGACGCCGCCCGTTCCGACGAAACCGATGCGGCACCAGGCCGATCCGTCCGCGGCTGCTCGAACCATCCTTGTCTGTAACCAGGTTGAGCACCGTTGAAACGGGCATCGTGCGGGCTATGACGATGACAGTCCTGGTCAACGCCGGACCATGGCTCGCGGTCCCACCCGCCGGGTACGGCGGCATCGAGAACGTGGTCGCGGCGTTGGTGCCCGAACTTCGTCGCCGCGGGATCCGGGTGCTGCTGGCCACCGTCGGAAGCAGCACGCTGCCGGTGGACGAGCGGATCGCGGTGTACCCCGACGGGCAGTTCGGCGAACTGCAGCGGCCCTACAACCAGGTCATGGGGGTGGCCGCCGCGCACCTGCACCGGGTCGTGCAAGAGGTGCGCCGCGACGGCGGCGGCACGATCGACCTCGTGCACGACCACCAGGAGGCGTTCGGCCCCACCGTGCTCGCCGCGCTCGGCCCGGACGGCCCGCCGGTCCTGCACACCCTGCACTGGGACCTGCGCAAGCACCCCGAGCTGTACGGCAACATCGATGGCGGCGGCGGGCTCTGGGTCAACGGGGTCTCGTTCGCCCAGCTGTGCACCGCCCCGCGGGCGTTGCGGGCGCTGAGCGTCGGGCACGTGCACCTGGCCACCCCGCTGGCCGTGCAGGCCCACCGTCGCCCACAGCACACCAAGCGCGGCCATCTGATCGTGCTGGGCCGGATCACCCGGTACAAGGGCCAGCACGTCGCCGCCCGGCTGGCCCACCGCACCGGCTGCGCCCTCGTCCTCGCCGGTCCGGTGGGGCCGTTCCACAGTCCCGGCCAGCTGGCCGCCGCGGGATCCGGGGATGCCAACCCGGACGTGCGTTACTGGTACGAGGAGGTCGCCCCACTGGTGGACGGGCAGCGCGTGCGCTGGGTGGGGACGGCTCGCGGCACCGATCGGGACGAACTCGTCGGCTCGGCCGATGCGTCACTGTTCCCGATCGACTGGGAGGAACCCGGCGGCACCGCGGTCGTGGAGTCGCTGGCCCTGGGCACCCCGGTGGTGGGCTTCCGCCGTGGCTGCCTGCCGGAACTGGTCGAGGACGGCCGCACCGGGCTGCTCGTCGACCCCGGGGACGAGGACGCGCTGGCCGGCGCGAGCGGGCAGGTCGCGGCCCTGGACCCGGACGTGTGCCGTCAGGAGGCCGCTCGCCGGTTCACCCCGGCCCGAATGGCCGAGCGCTACGTGCGCCTCTACGAGCGGGTGCTGGCCCGCCGGGGCCGCCGGGTGGACCTGCTCCGGGCGGTGCCGGGCTGAGCGAGGCGGTCCGGATGTGCGCACGGGGCCCGGTCAGCCCGTCGGTGGGGCGATCTCGTGGTGCTCGGGACGGCTCACCGGGTGCTGGGCCGACAACAGCTCGTCGAGGTGCAGGTAGTCGCCGTAGGACATCTGGACCGGCACCGGGGCGAAGCTACCCCAATCGCGCAAGCGGTGTGAGCCGCACCGGGATGCCGCCCACCGGTACCGGGAGCGACGTGTTGTCCCAGCGCAGCCGGTAACCCGGATCGACGGTCCAGCGGTGGGTCCGCAGCATCTCGTGCAGGATCGCGGTGACCTCGAGGGTGCCGAAGTGCAGGCCGATGCACTTGTGCACGCCGCCGCCGAACGGGATCCAGGCGTCGCGGTCCGATTTGTCCTCGCGGCGCGGTTCGGCGAAGCGTTCGGGGTCGAACCGGTCGGGGTCGGTCCAGCAGCCGGGGTCGAAGTGGTTGACGGCCTGCGCGACGAGGATGCGGGTGCCGGCGGGGATGTGGTGCCCGACGATCGTCGTGTCGCGGACGGCGGTGCGCATGACCACCGGCACCGGTGCGTTGAGCCGCAACGCCTCCTTGATGACCAGTTCCAAGGTGCGCAGCCCGCGCAACGCGGCCACGTCCGGCGGGGCGTCGCCGAGGGCCAGTGACTCGGCGCGGGCACGCTCCTGCCACTCCGGGTTGCGGGCCAGGTGGTAGGCCGCCGCCGCGGCCGTGGTTGTCGACGTGTCGTGCGCGGCCATCATCAGGAAGATCATGTGATTGACGATGTCGGCGTCGCTGAAGCGCTCGCCGTCTCCCGTGACGGCGTGGCACAGCGCGGAGAACAGGTCGCCACCGCCGCCGGCGCGCTTGGCGGCGATGTTGTCGAAGAACCACTTCTCCAGGACCTTGCGGCCGGTCAGGCCCTTCTGCCAGCGCGTACCGGGGATCGGCCAGCGGACGAACGCGTTGGCGGCGCGCACGCAGTCGACGAAGGCGGTGTTGATCCGGTCGGCCTCCGGCCCGCTGCGCCCGTCCATGAACACCCGGGTCGCGACGTCGAGGGTGAGCCGCTTGAGCGCCGGGTAGATCCGGACCGGCCGGTCGGTCGGCCAGCCCGGCACGATCTCGCGCACGACGGGAACGGTCTGGTCGACGTAGCGGGCGATCCGGTCGGCGGTGAACGCCTCCTGCATGATCCGCCGGTGGGCCTTGTGCTCGTCGAAGTCGAGCAGCATCAGGCCGCGGTGGAAGAAGCGGTCCACGGTGAACCGCCACGCCTCCTGGGAGAACGCCTTGTCCGCGTTCGCGAGGACCTCGCGGCTCGCCTGCGGGCCCGCTGCGACCACGAACCGCCCACCCGGGGTGCCCATCCACGACACCGGCCCGTACTGCTCGAACCGGCGCCGGGTGAAGTCGCTGCCGTACCGGATGTAGCGCGGCGTGTGGCCGAGGAACGGCAGCCCCTGGTCGCCGAGAACCGGGAGCAGGCCGGAGCCGGGGGGCGGCGGCGCGAGGGGCTCGCCCGGGCCGGCTGCGGGTCGCAGCAGGGCGTCGTCCACCCGCTGCGGGACCGGGAGCAGGAGCACCGAGGAGAACCGCTCGCGGGCGGTCCGGGCCACTCGCTCTGCTGTGGACATGGCGCCTCCGGTTTCGACACTTCAGTGTGGGACGGCTCGACGTTAGACACTTTACGCAACTGTGTCCAGAGTGTTGACGTAGGCGCGAATCTGGTCCACGGTGTTCGGGTGGTGGCCCGATCGATGGCACAGCGGGCGCGGGCCCTGCTGCGTGACGAGGCGCTCGACGCGGCCGAGGAACTGCTCGTCGACCGCGGGTTCCGCGGCTTCCACATGCGCGACCTCGCCGTGCGGCTCGGGGTCAGCCGGCAGACGCTCTACAACGAGTTCGCCGGCAAGCAGGGGCTGGCGTCGGCACTGGTGCTGCGCTCGACCCGCCGGTTCCTCGACGAGATCGAGCAGGCCCTCGCCGGGGAGGACGACCTGCACCCCGCGTGGGTGGCCGCGGTCCGCACCGCGATCGACGCGGCCTCCGGCGATGCGCTGCTCAAGGCGCTGCTCACCGGCGACGGCAGCGACGGGGTGCTGCCGTTGCTCACCACGGAGAGCGAACCGGTGGTGCAGGCGGCCAGCGACCGGGCCGCCGGCTACCTGCTGAGCCGGTGGCCCGACCTGGACGGGGACGAGGTGGCCGCGGCCGCCGAGATCGCCACCCGGCTCACCATCAGCCACATCGTGCTCCCGCTGCACCCCGCCGAGGTCGTGGCCGAGCAGATCGCCACAGTCGTCGAGCGGTTCCTCACACGCCCCTAGCCCACCCCTGGCCCCGCCCGCCCCCTGACCGCGTTATGTCTCCACAACGCGTCCTGGGAGGCCGCCCGGGTCGCGTTGTGTCTCCAGGACGCCCCCTGGGATCAGGGTTGATGGGCGGCGCGGGTGAAGAGGCCGTCCGGGTCGTAGGACTCGCGGATGCGGCCCAGGCGGGCCTCGTTCGCTCCGAGGGCTGACGACCGCACGTCGTCGACCTCGTCGCCGAGCCCGGCGAAGTTCAGGTAGACCCCGCCGGTGGAGAACGGCGAGAGGGCGTCCCACGAGGAACGGGCCCAGCCGAGCGCCACCTCGTCCAGCGTGGGGTCGGACCAGCCGGTGTCGATGCTGAGGTTGTACCGCGCGGACCGGTGCGCGAAGGCGCTCTCGTGTTCGCCGACGCGGGCGACCGCGCCGCCGAGCGTGCGGATGACGATCAACGACTCGGTGGTGGGCCGCCGGCTGTCACAGTCCAGCACCGTACCGATGGCGTCGTCACCCAGCCCGTCCATGAAGTGCGACTTCATGTAGTAGAGCCAGCACGGCGCGGCCTCCCTCGGCGGACCCGCGTACACCCCGAGGACGACGACCTTCTCCCCGTGCAGCTCCGCCGGGATCTCCGGGTCGGCCGGCATGCTCCACAGGGCGAACTCCGGTGCGAGGGTGCCGGGCAGGCACGGGGTGAGGTCACGCCAGGCCGCCAGTACCGATCCGGCTTGCGCGTACGGGTACATGACCTGCGCCATCGCGACCTCGGGTCCGAGCGGGTGCAGGTCGAACTCGAACGAGGTCACGACGCCCAGGCCGCGACCGCCGCCGCGGGCCGCCCAGAACAGGTCGGGGTGCTCGTCGCGGCTCGCCGTGCGGACCGCGCCGTCGGCGGTGACGATCTCGATCGACCGCAGGTTGTCGCAGCTGAGCCCGTGGGCCCGCACGAGCACGCCCATCCCGCCCCCCAGCGTGAGCCTCGCGACCCCTCCGCGACACCTCACCACCCGGGGTGACCAGGCCGAACAGCTGGGTCTCGCGGTCGACCTCGGCCCAGGTCGCCCCGGCCTGGACGCGCACCGTCGCGGCCGGGTCGACGTGCACCCCCTTCATGGCCGACAGGTCGATCACCAACCCGTCGTCGCACACCGCGCAGGCGGCGGGCGAGGCCGACGAGGCAGTGCGCCGCTTCGTGCGCTGGGCCGTCGAGCCGGCCAGGTGGATCGACGCCACCATCACGACCGAGCGCGAACCGGAAGCCGACACCGCGATGCGCCGCGAGCCGGCCAACCTGCGGGCCGCGTGGCGTCTGGCCCGCCGGCAGTTCTCGCTCGACGACGCCGGCGCGCTCGTCATCGCGCTGTCCGGCGTGTCGGCCTGGCGCGACGTCACCGAGGTCTGGGGTTGGGCCGAGGAACTGGTGGACGACGCTGCGATGCCCGGCCACTCCCGGACGATCGATCGGGATCTCGCCGGGTCATGAGGGCGTCCGGCGGGGCTGACGCGTCATGACTTGACATTGACGTTGCGTCAACCTTTACCGTTGTCGGCACCGACAGATCGGAGGGTTCGAGTGATGGAGTGGTCCATCCAGGACGTCGCCCGCTCGGCCGGAACAACGAGCCGCACGCTGCGTCACTACGACGGCATCGGGCTGCTCCCGCCGAGCCGGGTCGGCGGCAACGGTTACCGCTACTACGACGAGCACGCGCTCGTGCGGCTGCAACGGATCCTGCTGCTGCGCGAGCTCGGCCTCGGCCTGCCCGCCATCGCCGACGTGCTCGAAGGCGAGCGGGACACCGCCGCCGCGCTGCGGACCCACCTGACGCTGCTCGAGCAGGAACGCGAGCGGATCGGGCGGCAGATCGAGTCGGTACGGACGACTCTGCGCAAGACCGAAGGAGGTGAACAACTGATGGCAGACGAGGTTTTCGACGGTTTCGACCACACGCAGTACAAGGACGAGGTGATCGAACGCTGGGGCCGCGAGGCCTACGAGAAGGGTGACCAGTGGTGGCGCTCGCTCTCGCAGGACGAGAAGAACGCTTTCCAGCAGCGACAGCTCGACATCGCAGCCGACTTCGGCGCGGCCCACGCGGCCGGCCGGCCCCCGGACAGCGACGAGGTGCAGGCGATCACCCGGCGGCAGTACGAGTGGATCGCGATCGGCTGGCAGGGCAGGCGCCCGACCGCGGAGCAGTTCGCGGGGCTCGGCCGGATGTACGTCGACGATCCGCGCTTCACCGCGAACTACGACCGGCACGGTGACGGCACGGCGGCCTTCATCCGCGACGCGATGACGGTGTACGCCGAGCGCAACCTGTGATCACCGGTGGGCAGCGGCTGCAGACCTGCCCACCGTCCGTGCGGCGGAAGCCTTGACACCGCGTACCACAGGCCTGGTATACCGAGATACCAGCTGAGGCGAACGGTCACCGGAGACCGGGCGGGAGCGGGGCGTGAACCCAGCGATCGGCACGATCGACTGCGACGTGCACAACGCCGTCGCCGAGATCTCGGAGTTGTTCCCGTACCTGCCCGAGCGATGGGCCGACTACTGCGTCGAGCACGGCGTCACCGGCCTGGCCCCGGCGTCCTACCCGTCGAAGATCGCGCTGTCGGCGACACCGGAGAGCCGGGTGGACGGCCGACCGGCCGCGTCCGATCCCGAGGTCGTCCGCAGCCAGGTCCTCGACGCCGGCTCCGAGGGTGCTGATCTCGCGATCCTCAACTGCCTCTACGCCGTGCAGCCCATCCGCAACGAGGACTGGGCCGTCGCGATGGCGAGTGCGCTCAACGACTGGCAGGCCCGGCGCTGGCTCGCCGCCGATCCGCGCTTCCGCGCGTCCATCGTGGTCGCGCCGCAGAACCCGCAGCGCGCGGCGACGGAGATCGAGCGGCTCGCCGGGCACCCGGGGTTCGTCCAGGTGCTCCTGCTCGCCGGCTCCCAGGCCCCGCTCGGCACCCGCGCGCACTGGCCGATCTACGCCGCCGCGGCCGCGGCCGGGCTACCGGTCGGCATCCACCCCGGGGTCGCCGGGGGCAACCCGCCGCTGCCGGTGGGCTGGCCGTCGACCTACATCGAGGAATACGCCGGCGCGACCCTGGCCATGCAGTCCCAGCTCACCAGCCTGGTCTGCGAGGGCGTGTTCGGGCGGTTCCCGGAACTCACGGTGGTGCTCCTGGAGAGCGGGGTGACCTGGCTGCCGTCGCTGATGTGGCGGCTGGACAAGAACTGGAAGGGCCTGCGCCGGGAGATCCCGTGGGTCACCGACCGTCCGGCCACGGTGATCCGCCGGCACGTGCGGCTGAGCACGGCGCCCTTCGACGGCCCGCACGACGCCGACGCCGCGCGGGCATTCCTGCCGCGGTTCCTCGATCAGGTCGGCTCGGTCGACATGCTGCTGTACGCCAGCGACCACCCGCACTGGCACCATCGCGGCCCGGAGCAGGCGCTGCTGGCGTTCCTGTCCGCCGACGAGCGCCGCAAGGTGCTGCGCGAGAACGCCCTGGCGACCTACCCGACGATCCTGCAGGGGGCTGCCGCATGACCGACCTGCTCACCGACCCCGCCGCGGCGGCCGTGCGTCCGGGCCGGCGGCCCGCGCCCGGCATCGTCGACTGCGACGTGCACAACGCCGTCCCGAACGACGCGGCGCTGCGGCCGTACCTGTCTTCCCGCTGGCGTGACCACATGGATCAGGTGGGGGCGCGGACGTTCTCGCCGTACGAGGCCGGCTATGTGTACCCCAAGGTCAGCCCCGGTGGTGGCGCGCGGACCGACGCATGGCCGCCCGGCGGCGGGCTGCCCGGCTCCGACCTGGACTTCATGCGCGAACAGTTGCTCGACCGCTACGGCATCGACCTCGCGATCCTCAACTGTCTGTACCGCGCCGCCGAGCAGCGCAACGAGGACTACGGCGCCGCGCTCGCCCGGGCGGTCAACGACTGGCAGGTCGAGCACTGGCTGGAGCGCGACTCCCGGCTGCGCGCCTCGATCACCGTGACGTTCGAGTCTCCGGAGCTGGCCGCCGAGGAGATCCGCCGGGCCGCGGCGAGCCACGACGGATTCGTGCAGGTGCTGCTGTTCCCGCGCACCCTGGCGCCGCTGGGGCGGCGCCGCTACTGGCCGATCTACGACGCCGCGCAGGAGTGCGGGCTGCCGGTCGGCATCCATTTCGCGTCGACGACGGGCGCGCCGATCACGTCGGCCGGCTGGCCCTCGTTCTACATCGAGGACCACACCGCGATGTCGGTGGCGTTCCAGGCCCAGGTCACCAGCCTGATCTTCGACGGGGTGCTCGACCGGTTCGGCCAGCTCAAGATCGTGCTCGTCGAAGGCGGCTTCGCGTGGGTGCCGCCGCTGATGTGGCGCCTCGACGGCCTCTACCACCGGCTGGGCGCCGAGGTCCCGGACCTGCAGCGGCTGCCGTCGGAGTATCTGCGCGACCGGGTGCGGATCACCACCCAGCCGATCGAGGAGCCGGAGCGCCCGGCCGACCTGCTCGACCTCATCGACGAGATCGGCCGGGACATCCTGATGTTCTCCACCGACTATCCGCACTGGGACTTCGACCATCCGCAGCGGGCGTTCCAGACCACGCTGCCGGCGGACGTGCACGAGCGGATCATGCGCGGCAACGCGCTCGACTACTACGACCTGCGCCCATGACACCCGCGCGACGGCAGGTGGTCGTGGCCGAGGCGGGGGAGATCGCCCCGGGCGCCGGCAAGATCGTCGAGGTCGACGGACGGTCGATCGGGGTGTTCAACATCGGTGGCGAGTACTTCGCGGTGCGCAACACCTGCCCGCACGCGGGTGGCCCGCTGTGCGAGGGCGTCCGGTCGGGGTTCGTGCGCTCCGAGGGCCCCGGCCACTACGACTACATCCGGCGCGGGGAGTTCCTGCGCTGCCCGTGGCACCAGTGGGAGTTCGACATCCGCACCGGGCGGTCGTGGTTCGACCCGCAGAAGGTGCGGGTCCGCCGCTACGACGCCCGGCTGGCCGGCGGCGCGGAGCTGCTCGACGGCGATGGCGACCTGCCGGCCGACCTGGTCGACGCCGGGCTGCAACCGGGCCCCTACACGGCCGAGACGTACGTCGTCCGGGCGACCGGGGAGTACGTGGTCATCGAGATGTGATCCCCCGGGCCGGTCCCGGTTCTGCCGGTACTTGCCACAGCACGGTGCGCGGGCTGCTGGAGCTGGTGAGCTGAGCGCCGGGCCGTCCGTCGCTATCCTGGCCGCCGCAGGCCGCCGCGCCGACGGCGCCCGGATGGGGGAGGAGCGGACTTCGCGGTGACGACGCAGACCGGCGACGTCGCGCTGACCCTTGGCCGGGTGACCACCCGCTCGGACCTGGTCGCCGAGGCGCTGCGCGCGGCCATCCTGTCCGGTCGGCTCCGCCCCGGCCAGACGCTGGTGGAACGGCAGCTGGCCGCCATGCTCGACGTGTCCAAGACACCGGTGCGCGAAGCGCTGATCGCGTTGACCTCCTCGGGGCTGATCGTGATGTCCCGGCAGGCCGGGGCCGTCGTGCGGACGCTGTCCGCCGCCGAGGTCCGCACGATCTACGAGCTGCGGTTACTGCTGGAACCGTGGGCGGTCGGCCGGGCGACGCGCCGGCACGGCTCGGCCGCCGCGCAGGAGGCGCACGCCGCGCTGGCCGAAGCGGAGGCCACGGCCGCGGCCGCGGACCAGGTCGGGCTCAACCTCGCCAACCGCCGGTTCCACCGGGCGCTCTACGCCCGGGCCGACAACGAGCTCGTCACGGCCCAGCTCGACCAGATCCAGGACCTGATCGCGCTGGCGCTGCAGGTCGCCGAGGTGTGGGCCGGTGGGGCACGCCCGTTCGGCAGCGTCGAGCACGCGGAGCACGCCGCGATCCTGTCCGCCGTCGAGGCCGGCGACGCCGAGCGTGCCGAGGTGCTGGCCCGCGCGCACGTCGAGCACGCGGCGTCGGCGCTGGACCTCCCGCCGGACCGCATCGCCCCGCACCCGGGTGGTGCGGGGCACACCGCCGCCGACCCGGCCCCGGGATCCGGTCCGGCGTAGCGTCACGGGCACGGTTCGCCGGGGACGGTGCGGAGTCGCAGCACCCCGGGATCGGTGCCGACGGGTGTGCTCATGAGAGTCCTGCCTCGGCCCGCTCGGGTGGGTGCAGCGGCAGCCGCACCTGGAACCGGGTGTCACCCGGGACCGACTCCACCCGCAGGTCCCCGTGGTGGCGGTTGACGACGATCCGCCACGAGATGTCCAGGCCGAGCCCGGTGCCGTCGCCGACCGGTTTGGTGGTGAAGAACGGCTCGAAGATCCGGTCGCGGATCTCCTCCGGAACCCCGGGTCCGGTGTCGCCGATCTCCACGAGCACCCGGTCGCCGTCGGCCGCGGTGCGCACCGTGAGGGTCCCGGTCCCGGCCATCGCCGCGACCGCGTTGTCGATCAGGTTCGTCCAGACCTGGTTGAGCTCGGCGGCGTAGACGGGGATCGCGGGCAGTGACCGGTCGTAGTCCTTGACCACCGTGACGTCGCCGATCTTGCGCCCGAGCATCACGAGGGTGCTGTCGAGCAACTCGTGCAGGTCACACGTGCGATAGGGTGCGCGGTCCATCTGCGAGTACTGCTTGGCCGCGCCGACCAGCGTGGAGATCCGGGTGGTGGAGTCCTGGATCTCGTTCATCAGCAGTTCGGTCTCGACGGTGTAGTTCAGCCACCGCACCGCGCCCTCGAGCGCATTACTCACCCCGGCCGCGTCGGCCCTGGCGGCCATCTGGTCGAGCCAGTCGATGTCCAGGCCGGCCTGCACGAACGTCGGTGCCAGCTCCCAGCCGCCGGTGATTCCGTGCTCGTCGAGCCAGTCGCTGACGGCGTCCTCGCGGTCCCCGGTCTCGATCGGGCCCAGCGCCGGGGCCTTGGCGACCCGTTCGGCGGCGTCCTCCTGCAGTTCGACCAGGGTCTCCAACGCGACCCGGTCGAGCGACCCGGACGCGATCATCCCGAGCTTGTGGCGCATCCCGGCCACCCGCTCGCGCAGCGCGGAGGTCGCCCGCACGGCGGCCGCCGCGGGGTTGTTCAGTTCGTGGGTCAGACCCGCCGACAGCGAACCCAGTGCCAGCAGGCGTTCGCGCTGCCCGACGGCCTGCTGGGTGTTCCGGATGCCGAAGAACAGTCCCTCCAGCAGGTGCAGCGCCATCGGGAACCACTCGCGCATCATGCGGTGCAGCGCCTCGGCGTCGAGCACGAAGAACCGGGACGGCGTGGTGACCCGCAGCGAGTTGTTGTAGACCTGCGGCACCCGGTCGCCGAGATAGGCCTGCAAGGCGCCGGCGTACACCCCGGGCTGGGATGTGCGCTCGACCTCGACGTCGTCCTCGCCCGCCCGCCGCACAAGCACGACACTGCCCGCCATGAGCACGTAGAAGCACGTCGCGGGCTCGCCCTCGCGGTAGAGCATCCCGGGTTCGACGACCTCGACGTGACCCTCGCGGCACAGCCATGCGAGCTGGTCGTCGGACAGGTGCTCGAACAGGAACAGCTTGCGCAGATCGGCGGCCGAGCAGGGAGTGCTCATGGCTTCTCCAGGTAACGGTGCACGAGCGCGACGGCCATCGCCCCGTCGCCGACGGCGGAGGCCACCCGTTTCATCGACGCGGCCCGGGCGTCACCCGCCACGAAAACGCCGGGCAGGCTGGTCTCGAGGTGGTAGGGATCCCGGTCCAGCGGCCAGCCCGGGGGACGGTGCCCGTCGACGAGCAGGTCCGGCCCGGCGAGGACGAAACCGGCCCGGTCCCGGGCCACCCGCTCGTCGAGCCACTCGGTGTGCGGCGCCGCGCCGATGAGCACGAACAGCCATGAGGTGTCGACGGCCTCGGTCGTGCCGGCGGCGGTGTCGCGCAACTCGAGGCGCTCCAGGTGCTCGTCGCCGTGCGCGGCGGTGACCTCGGTGCAGGTCCGCACGCTGATGGTCGGGATGCCCGCGAGCTGCTCGATCAGGTAGTGCGACATCGACGCGGTCAGCGACGGGCCGCGGACCAGCAGCGTCACCGACCGGGCCTGCCGGGCGAAGTACACCGCGGCCTGCCCGGCCGAGTTCGCACCGCCCACGATGTAGACGTCCTGCCCGGCGCAGCCGTCCGCCTGGGTCAGCGCGGAGCCGTAGTAGACCCCGCGCCCGACCAGCGCGGCGATCCCAGGGGCGGCGAGCTCCCGGTAGGACACCCCGGTCGCGAGCACGACCGCGTGCGCGGAGATCTCGCTGCCGTCGGCGAAGTGTACGGTCCGCGCCGAGCCGCCCGGCTCCAGGGCGACGACGTCGCGGGTGGTGAGCACCTCGGCGCCGAACCGCGTGGCCTGCCGGCGGGCGCGGTCGGTGAGCTGGGCGCCGGAGACCCCGTCGGGGAAGCCGAGGTAGTTCTCGATCCGGGAGCTCTGCCCGGCCTGACCACCGGTCGCGGTGCGCTCGACGAGCACCGTGCGCAGCCCCTCCGACGCCCCGTAGACCGCGGCCCCCAGCCCCGCCGGACCGCCGCCGACGACGACGAGGTCGTAGAAGTCGGCCGCCGGCGTGGTGGACAGCCCGACGCGGTCGGCCAGCTCGGCGTCGCCCGGCGCGACCAGTGCCTCACCACCCGGGGTGATCACCACGGGCAGGTCCTGCCCGTCGGCCCCGGCGGCCGCGAGCAGCCGCTCGCCCTCCGGCTCGTCGGACGGGCACCAGCGGTAGGGCACCTGGTTGCGGGCCAGGAAGTCGCGCACCTCGTGTGAGCGCGCCGACCAGCGGTGCCCGACGATGCGGGTCTCGCAGACCGGACGCCGGTCGCTGGCGCGCCACGCGTCGAGCAGCGCGTCGACGACCGGGTAGAGCTTCTCCTCCGGCGGGTCCCACGGCTTGAGCAGGTAGTGGTCCAGGTCCACCACGTTGATCGCCGTGATCGCGGCGTCGGTGTCGGCGTAGGCGGTGAGCAGGATCCGGCGGGCGGCCGGGTACAGGTCCATGGCCTGCTCCAGGAATTGCAGACCGTCCATCCCGGGCATCCGGAAGTCGGCGATCAGCACCGCGACGTCGTCGCCGCGCAGCGTCATCTCCCGTAGCGCCTCGAGGGCCTGCGCACCGGACTCGGCGCGGACGATGCGGTGCTCCTCGCCGTAGCGGCGGCGCAGGTCCCGGGCGACCGCACGGGAGACGCTCGGGTCGTCGTCGACGGTGACGATCGCGGGCCGGACCGGGGCGAGGGAGGCCGGGGCTTCCGTCATGGGACCCACTCTGCTCCGCCGTGCAAGGGCTCAGGCGGGATCGCGGTCGACGGCGTCGCGGGTGGCGCAGTCGGGTGGGGCATCCGGCCCAGGGGGCTCCGGTCCGTCCGGGTCGGCGTCCCACGCGGCCAGCGCCGCGGCGACGGCCGCATCGAGATCGGCGCCGTGCGCGCGGGCGTCGCGGACGTAGGCCGACGCTGCGGCCGCCAGAGGAGCGGGCTCGGCGGGGCCGGAAGCTCCGGAGCGGTCGGCCACCACCGTTCCTGCGGCCGCGGGCGGTCACGATCATCCCGGCGGGGGCGGGTCGGCGGAGTACCCAGCCCGACCGGCGGGGGCCCGCTACCGGGCCAATCGGTCACGCAGTCCGCTCGCCCGGCTGACCGGCCGCCCGACCGCGACCCGGACCGCCTGCTCCGTCCCGATCAGCCGGACCATCGATCGGGCGCGGGTGATCGCGGTGTAGAGCAACTCCCTGGTCAGCAGCGGCGACTCCGCGGGCGGAAGCACCACGGTGACCCGGGAGAACTGACTGCCCTGGCTGCGGTGCACGGTCATCGCGTGCACGCTCTGCACCCCGGCCAGCCGGGCCGGGGCGACCTCCTGGTGGGCGCCGCCGCGGCCGAACACCGCGCGCACGCCGGTGCCGGTGCGGACGACGACCCCGGTGTCACCGTTGTACAGGCCGAGGTCGTAGTCGTTGGCGGTGACCAGCAGTGGCCTGCCCGGGTACCACTCGCCGTCGTCGGCTCTTCCGGTCGCGTCGACGGTGGCGCCCTGGCCCGCATCGGCGAGCCACGCCTCGATCTCGGCGCTCCACCGGGTCACCCCGTACGGCCCGCGGCGGTGCCCGCAGAGCAGCCGGTGCGCGTCGAGCGCGTCGAGCGCCGTGACGACGTCGCCGGTGCGTGCCGCGCCGGTGAGTGCCCGGCTGGCGTCGACGACGTCGGCGCGCAACCCGTCGAGGCCGGCCGGGTCCCGGCTCTCGAGTGTGTCGGTCTCGACGAACAGCAGGTCGCCGGACCCGGCGCGCAGGTGCGCGATCGCGGCGTCGGCGTCCCCGGTGCGGACCGCTCGCGCCAGCGCCGCGATCGCGCCACCGAAGCGGAACGTGCGGTCCAGCGTGACCACCCCGTTGACGATCGCCGGGTCTGCGGGCGGGAGCGCACCGAGCGAACGCAGCCGGATGTCCAAGGTGGACTCCGGGGTGCCCTCGGCGCGGGCGAGATCGCCCAGCACGGCGCCGGCTTCGACGGACGCGAGCTGGTCGGGGTCGCCGACGAGCACCAGCCTGGCGTCCGGCCGGACCGCCTCCAGCAGCCGGGCCATCATCGTCAGCGACACCATCGAGCTCTCGTCGACCACGATCACGTCAAAGGAAAGGCGGTTGTGCCGGTCGTGCGCGAACCGGCTCGACCCCGGCTTCCGCCCCAGCAGCCGGTGCAGCGTCGACGCGGTCAGCTCCCCGAGCCGGGCGCGGTCGGCCGCGGGCAGCTCGCCGGTGTGCTCGCGGACCGCCTCGGCCAGCCGTGCCGCGGCCTTCCCGGTCGGCGCCGCGAGGGCGATCCGCGGTGCCGCCCCGGGCTGGTCGGCCAGCAGCGCGAGCAACCGCGCGACCGTCGTCGTCTTGCCGGTGCCGGGCCCGCCCGCGAGCACGGTGACCCGGCGCAGCGCGCTGACGGCCGCGGCGAGCCGCTGCCGGTCGGTACCCTGGCCGCCGGTGGGGTCGCCGGCCGGATCTCCGAACAGCCGGGTCAGCCCCGCGCGCAGCCGGTCGAGGTCGGGCTCCGGCGGCGCAGCGGCGGCCCGGTCACGCAGCTCGATCCGCACCTGCTCCTCCTGGCGCCAGTAGCGGTCCAGGTAGAGCAGGCCCGACCCCGGACCTGCCAGCCGCAGCGGCGGCCCGCCGGGTGCCTCGGCCCCCACGGCCACCAGCGGGCTCGCCTCGCACGCCGCCCGCCACGCCCCGGGCTCCGGCCAGGGCAGCGCGGAGACGTCGACGAGCTCGTCGCCCTCACCCAGCACCGTCTGTCCGATCGCGGTGAGGTCGACGCAGACCGAACCGTGCCGGATCCCGCGGACCGCGAGCGCGACGGCGAGCAGCACCCGCTCGTCGGTCTCGCCCCCGAGCCGCGCGAGCCGGGCCGCCACGTGCACGTCGGCCGCCGTCAGCACGCCCGAGACGTTGAACGCCTGCAGCAGTCCGGTCGCGGAGCGGGCGAAGCGGGCGTCGTGCAGGTCGGTTCCGCGCAGATCGGCGGCGACCTCGGCGCCGGTCACCGGGCTGCTCGTCATGGGGCCCCCTCGTCGAGCAGCCGGGACAGGTCGTCGACGAGCGCCGCGGGCGGTGCCCAGCTGAACACCCCGCAGGGCACGCCGTCGACGGTCGGGGTGTCCGCGCCGCACATCCCGCGCAGGAACAGGTAGAGCACCCCGCCGAGGTGCCGGTCCGGGTCGTAGGCGGGCAGCCGCCACCGCAGGAAGCGGTGCAGCGCGACCGCGTAGAGCAGGGCCTGGAGCGGGTAGTGCGCGGCCATCATGGCGCCGGCGAGCACGGGTGGCAGGTAGTGCGCGGCGGTCAGCGGGTCGGGCCCGGTCGGCCCGGTGGGCCCGAGCCAGTTGGTCTTGTAGTCGACGACGACGAAGCGGTCGTCGACCCGCAGCACCGCGTCGATGCTGCCGGTGAGGTACCCGCGCAGCGATTGGGCGGCCAGCGCCGGCGCGGACAGCAGGTCGGGGTAGCGGCGCAGCGGGTCGTCGGCGGGGAGGTGCCGGCGCAGCAGGGGAGCGACCGCCCCGAGCGTGAGCCCGGGCCCGTCCCGTCGTGCGGAGTCCCCGCCCGCCAGCGGGAACTCGAAATCGAGCTCCGCAAGCCGGTCGGCGGCGGCGATGTCGCGCAGCCGGCGCCCGCCCGCCAGCGGTCCGAGCGGGGTCTCGACCACCGGGACCAGCGCGGCGGCCAGCAGCCCCGGGTCGAGCGCGGCCGGGCGTCGGTCCAGCTCGTCGCGGGCCCGGTCGGTGAGCTCGCCGAGCAGGTCGGGCGCCGTGGTGTCGGCGGTCTCGAACACGGAGTGCACGAGGGTGCCGAACCCGGTGCCGACGGGCAGGTCGGCCATCGGGGACGGCACGCCGGCCGCGGCCTCGGCGCCGGGGACCGGCGGGGGCGTGACCGGTGACCCGTCCGGGGCCTCGGCCGGCTCGTCGGTGATCCCCGGGTCGTCCGGCTCGCTGCCCACCCCACCGGCGCCGCCGTGCGCACCGTGCGCGTCGGCGGTCAGCGCGCTGTAGGACGTGCGGCGCCACGCGGTGTCGAGCCGCCGGCGGAACTGCGCCGCGCGCAGCGTCGGCGTGCCGGGCGCCGGGACCACGGGCTCGGGTCCCGCGGGCGCGACGGCGGGCAGCGTCTCGACGGCGAACTCGGGGGACGCGATCCGGCGCAGCGCCGCCAGCACCTCGGCGTCACCCGGGACGCCGTAGCTCTCCGCGGGCGTGGTCCCCGGGGCGGGACGGCCGATCAGCAGCCGGTGCAGCGCCGAGGCCGCGGTGTTCGTCGTCGGCGCCCACCACGTGACCACCTGACAGCACGCCCGGGTCAGCGCCACGTACAGCAGCCGCAGATCCTCGCCCGCCTCCTCGGCGCGGTGCCGCGCGCACCGCTGTTTCCAGCCACCGCCGGTGGGGCCGCCCACGTCGAGCACGCGCTCGCCCGCATCGTCGTGCAGCAACGCCACGTCGAGGTCCCTGGGCACCCACCGGTCCCAGCCGAACGGCACGTAGACGACCGGGAACTCCAGGCCCTTGCTGCGGTGCACGGTGACGATCTGCACCGCGTCGGCGTCGGACTCCAGTCGGCGGCTGCGTTCGGTGCCGGTGTCGGCCGCGGCGTCGGCGATGCGGCGGCGCAGCCACTCGACGAGCGCGGCCGGCCCGAGGTGCTCCTCGACCGCGGCGTGGTGCAGCGCCTGGCCGATGTGGCGCAGGTCGGTGAGCCTGCGCTCACCGTCGGTCGTGCCGAGCAGCCGTTCGATCAGCCCGGTCTGCACGGTGACGGCCTCCAGCAGGGCCGCGACCCCACGCTCGGCGAGCAGCCCCGACCACCGCCGCAACCGGCCGCCGAGCACGTCGATCACCTCGTCGGCCCCGGGGCCGTCCGTGCACAGGTCCTCGGCGGCGTACCCGAGGAAGCAGGTCAGCGCGGCGGCGCGGACCCTGGCGCTGCGGTGCGGCGCTTCGACGGCCTCGAGCAGGGTCAGCCACTGCTGGGCGATGGGGGTGCCGAACACGCTCGTGGTGCCGGTGAGCACCGCGGGCACGCCCGCGTCCGCGCAGGCGTCGCGGACCAGCACCCCCTGCCCGTTCGTGCGCACCAGCACGGCGACGTCGCCGGGGCGCAGCGGGCGATCGCCCCCGGTCCCCCGCAGCCGGGCCGGGCTCGCGAGCAGCGCGGCGAGGTCAGCGGCGACGTCGGCGGCCACCACCGGGCGGGCAGCGCCGACCGTCGCGAGCTTCTTCGAACGCGGCACGTCCAGCCGGTCGCAGCCCACCACGCGCAGCCGCAGCGGGGTCGTGACCGGCGCTCCGGTGAGCCGCCGTTGCGGGTGCGCCGAGTCGACCGGGCGCACCCTGATCCGCTCGTCACCGAGCGCGGCGCCGGCGAAGACGCGCTCCAGCGCGGTGAGCAGCGCGGCGTCGCTGCGCCAGTTCGTGCCCAGCGTCGCGTGCGCGCCCGCGGAGCCGGCGGCTTCGAGGTAGCTGACGACGTCGGCGCCGCGGAACGCGTAGATGGCCTGCTTCGGGTCGCCGATCAGCACGAGCGTGCTGTGTCCGTGGAAGGCGCGGCGCAGGATCTCCCACTGGATCGGATCGGTGTCCTGGAACTCGTCGACGAGCACGACCGTGTACCGGTCCCGCAGCCGGGTGCAGGCCGCCGCCCCCCGGGCCGGGTCGGCGAGGGCATCGCGGAGCCGGGTGAGCATGTCGTCGTAGCTGAACAGCTTCATCGACCGCTTGCGCCGCTCGACCTCGGCGCGCACCGCCGTGGCGAAGCTGTGCCGCACGTGCGCGGCGGTGCCCCGCTCGGCATCCGCCGGTTCGAGCCGGGCCTGCGGGTCGTAGACCGCGCGCCGGGCCAGGGCCAGCGCGACGCCGCGGTCGAAGTCGGGCGCCCCGGCGCCGGTCGCGGCGTACTTACGGACGTAGAAATCGTCGACGACCTCGATGAGCAGGTCGTCGATGGTCTCGGTGAACACCGCGTCGGGATCGGTGTCGCCGAGCACGCCCAGCCCGGCCAGCATCCGCTGGCAGAACTGGTGGGTGGTGGCGATGGTGGCCGCGTCGAAGTGGGCGACAGCGTGGGCGAGCCGCCGGCGCCGTAGCCGCACCTCGGCGTCGCCGGCGCCGTCCCCGCCCGCGAGTAGCGCGAGCACCTCGTCCTTGCCCGCCCGTGCGGCCGCCGGATCGGCGAGTCCCCGTTCGGCGCTCACCAGCCGCTCGCGGACCCGTTCGCGAAGCTCCTGGGTGGCCTCCCGGCCGAACGTCACGAGCATGAGCTGGGGCAGCTGCGCCCGGCCCTCGGCCACGTAGCGGGCGGCGAGCGCGGCGATCGTGAACGTCTTGCCGGTGCCGGCGCTGGCCTCCAGCACGGTGGTGCCGGTGGGCAGCGGGCCGCACACGTCGAAGGTCGGCGGCTCGCCCTCGTCCACGATCACGACTCCACCATCTTCTCGGCGGCCAGCAGCGGCGCCCACAGCCGCACGGCCAGCGTGCCGAAGCGGGTGGGTTCGTCCGGGGTCGTCGGACCCCCCGGGGCCTCGATGAGCACCTCGGCCGGCGCCTCCGCTCCCCAGACCAGCGCGTTCGCGGCGTCGGCCTGGTCCGAGCCGGCGGGGCCGGCCCACGTCTTCGCGGCCGCCGCCGTCGCCTGCGCCACCGAGCCGCCGCCGACCCGCTTGCGGGCGTAGGAGTGCGACGTCTTGAGCGCCATGGGCAGCGGCTCGCGCAACCCGGCCCGGTGCAGCGCGACCAGGTCGGCCAGCACGCGGGCGGCCAGGTCCGGGTCGACGGGCCCGAGCACGGAGGACGCGGTCGGGGAGAACCCGCCGCGGCCCAGCGTGACCGCCCGCCACGGCGTGCCCGGGTGGGACGCGGTCAGCGCGAGCAGCTGCACCCACGCCCGGAGCCGGTGCTTCGGCCCGAGCCTGGAGTACTCGACCCGCACGATCGTCTCGCCGTACATCCCGCTCACGGTCCCGGCCACGGCCGGTGCGTCCCTCAGCTCGGCGAGCACGTCCACCGCGCTGCGGGGGCCGGTACGCACCGTCGCCGCCGCTGCGACCAGCGGCTCGACGTCGATGAGGACGTCGTCGAGTACTCGCATGCCCAGCACGCCCGGCGGCAGCTCACCGCGGCGCCACTCGGCCTGCCGGCAGCGGTCGAGGTCGTGCCCGGCGAGCCGGTCGCGCAGCAGCCGGTCGCCCACCGACCACTTCTGCAGCGCGTCGAGCGCCACGGGAAGCGCGTCGTCGGGATCGCCGTCCTCGGTGAAGAGTGTGACGCCCATGCGCTGGCGCAGGAACGCCTTGACCGGGTGCTCCACGAACCGGGCGAGCTGCTCCAGCTCCACCGTCGCGGGCTCCGGCGCGGGCGGCAGCCGGTATTCCAGGAACGGCCGCGGTGCCCGGCGCTCACCGGTGCCGGCGACCGCACCGGCGAGCCCGGCCCGGTCGAAACTGAACGGGCCCCGGGACGGGCCGCCTCCGCCCAACGCACCGTCGGTGAAGTTGCGCGGATCGAAGGGCTGCAGCGGATGCCGGACCACGACCCGGGTGCGGGCCGGGGTGCCGTCGGCGGCGCGCACGGTGGCGTCGATCGTGTCGAGCAGCTCACCGAGCGGGACCGCCGGCGGGCGCCGGGCGTTGGTCCGCTCGTCGGCCCCGGAGTACAGCACGATCAGGTGCTCGGTCGCGGCGCGGATCGCGTCGAGCAGGAGCTGGCGGTCCTCGCTGCGTGGGTCACGCTCGCCGACGACGGGGTCGCGGGCCAGCACGTCGTCGCCGTCGTCCGCGCCGGCGCGGGGGAACACCCCGTCGTCGAGACCGAGCAGGCACACCACCCGGTGCGGCACCGACCGCATCGGCACCATCGTGCACACGGTGAGCGTCCCGGTGCGGAAGTTCGCCCGGGAGGGACGCCCGCGCAGCCGACCGGCCAGCAGCCCGCGCGCGTCGGGCAACGACAGCGGCATCGCGTCGGCGTGCGGCCCCGCCGAGCGCACCACGTCGGCAAGCTCGCCGCGGGCCTGCGCGGCCTGCCAGGCGTCGGCGGGGGCGCACGCGGTGAGCGCGTCGAGTCCTTCGGCCAGGGCGGCCGCCCAGCCGGTCAGCGGGCGTTCGCCGGTCAGCCCGGCGAGCACGGCCCCGAGCCGATCGAGCAGTTCGGCGAACCGGCCGACGAGGTCGACGTCGGAGGAGTCGATGTCGTCGAGCGGCAGCGCGGTACCGAGCCAGGCCTGCCCGGCGCCCTCGTCCTCGGCCATCGCGACGCCCAGCAGCATCCGGTCCAACCCCGCCGACCAGGTGTTCTGCGGGAACGACTCGAGCCGGTAGGGGCGGCGGTGCTCGGCGTCGAGGCCCCAGCGCACGCCCGCCCGCACGACGAGATCGGAGAGCCGGTCGAGATCGTCGTCGTCGAAGCGGAACCGGCGGCGCACCGGCCCGGAGGAGGCGAGATCGAGCACCTGCGACGAGGTGACCCGGGCGTCGGCGAGCTCCAGCAGCGTCGCGACGGTGCCGAGCAACGGGTTGACCTGCCGCAGGGCGCGGTCGGCGAGGCGGACCTGCAGCCGGTGGCCGGGGTGGACGAGGTCGGCCTCGGGGGAGCCCGCGTCCGCCCCGGGACCCAGCCCGAACGAGGCGGAGATCAGCGGGGCGAACGTCTCGATGTCCGGGCACATGACCAGCACGTCGCGCGGCTCGAGGGTGTCGTCGGCGGCGAGCAGGCCGAGCACCACCTCGCGAAGCACCTCGACCTGCCGGTCGGCACCGTGGCACGAGTGCACCTGGACGCTGCGGTCGTCCGGGGCGAGCAGCGGCCGGCGGTCGGGGTGCCCGGGCCGGGGCGGCCCGTCCGGGGCGCGGTCGTCACGCAGGTCGCGGTGCAGCGCGCCGAGCAGCGTGGCCGGCGGGTCCGGGAGCTCGTGGTGGCGGTCGGTGGCGGCACCGCCCAGCCGCAGCTGCAACTCGCGCACGTCGCGGCCCAGCGACGACAGCAGCGGATGGGCGGGGCGATCGGCGGTGGGGTCCTCGCGCCGCCGGGTGGCGGCGCCGGTGTCCGGGCGCACCCGCTCCCACAGCGCGGGGGAGGGGTGGGGCAGCCACAGGTGCACGTCGCGGTGCTGCGCCAGCGCGTCGAGGACCGCGAGATGAGCGGTCGGCAACCGGGTCGGCCCGAACAGCGACAGCCGCGCCGGCAGATCGGCGAGCCCAGGGTCGGAGCGCAGCGCAGCGGTGGCCGCCGCGACCCGCTCGGCCGGGTCGGGCGCCGCGAGCCGCGCCCGCAGCCGCCGCCACAGCTCGGGCTGCCAGTGCAGATCCTCCGGCAGCGGCCCCACGCCGTCCGTGTCGGTGCCGCCGCGCCAGCGGCCCAGCATCTGCGGCCGGTGCGCGGCGTAGCTCGCGAACAGGTCGGCCAACCGGCGCGCGACCGCGTAGCGGCGGCCCCGACCGGCCCCGCCGAGGTGGGCACCGAGCGCCGAGCACCACGTCTCGCCCGCGCTCTCGTCGATGATCTCCAGCAGTGGCCACACCGCGCGGGCGGGGTGCCACGGGTCGGCGTCCGGGTCGATGCCCGTCGCACCGCTCACCGCGGCGGCGACCACGGCCGACGGGGCGGGGAAGACGACGTTCGCGCAGACCCCGTCACCGTGGCCCGCGGACGTGCCGAGCCGGTGTGCCAGCCGGTGGCCGAGCCATCGCTCGATGCCCCGCTCCGGCACGCTGACGACCTCGGCGGCGAAGGGGTCGGCCAACGGCTCGGCGAGCAACTCGGCCAGGGCATCGGCCAACCGGTCGGCCCGTTCGGCCCGGTGCACGTGGAGCACACCGGGGAACCTAGTGCCGGGCACCGACGGTGCCGCAGGAGGCCGTCACCAGCTCGACGGCGCGTAGTCCTTGAGGAAGCAGCCGTACAGGTCCTCGCCCGCCTCACCACGCACGATCGGGTCGTAGACCCGTGCCGCGCCGTCGACGAGGTCCAGCGGGGCGTGGAAACCCTCGTCGGCCAGCCGGAGCTTCGTCGGGTGCGGGCGCTCGTCGGTGATCCACCCGGTGTCCACCGCGGTCATCAGGATCCCGTCGCGCTCGAGCATCTCCTCGGCACTCGTGCGGGTCAGCATGTTCAGTGCGGCCTTGGCCATGTTGGTGTGCGGGTGGCCCGGCCCCTTGTAGGCGCGACTGAACTGGCCCTCCATCGCGCTCACGTTGACCACGTACCTGCGCCGGGCCGCGGCCGCGGCCATCGCCGGGCGCAGCCGGCTGACCAGGATGAACGGCGCGGTCTGGTTGCACAGCTGCACCTCGAGCAGCTCCATCGGGTCGATCTCGTGCACCCGCTGGGTCCAGCTGTTGATCTCCGCGGTGTCGGGCAGCAGCCCGCCCGCGTCGACGGCCGTCCCGGCGGCGATCCGCTCCGGTGAGGCGCTGCGGGCCGTCAGCGCCAGCTCGGTGAGTGCGTGCGGGGTCCGGTGGTCGGCCAGGCTGCTCGTGAGGGCCGCCGGGTGGGCGTCGCTGATGTGGTCGAAGGTGATGACCTCCGGAAGATCCCCGGCCGGCAGCGGTGCCCGCTCCGCCTCGACCAGCGGTGCGTAGGAGCCCGGGGAGCGCCGGACGGTCTGCGCGGCGTTGTTGATCAGGATGTCCAGCGGGCCGGCCGCGGCGACCGTGTCGGCCAGCGCGACGACCTGGGCCGGATCCCGCAGGTCGATGCCGACGATGCGCAGCCGGTGCAGCCAGTCGGCACTGTCGGGCATCGCGGTGAACCGGCGGACGGCGTCATTGGGGAACCGGGTCGTGATCGTCGTGTGCGCACCGTCGCGGAGCAGCCGGAGCGCGATGTACATCCCGATCTTGGCGCGGCCTCCGGTGAGTAGTGCGCGGCGGCCGGTGAGGTCGGTGCTCGCGTCGCGCTTGCTCCGGTTCAGCGCCGCGCAGGGCGGGCAGAGCTGGTGGTAGAAGGCATCGACCACGTGATAGCGGTTCTTGCAGGTGTAGCAGGCGCGAGCACGCAGGAGGGTGCCCGCGGTCGCCCCGGTCGCGGTCGAGACCAGTGGCAGGCCCTGGGTCTCGTCGTCGATGCGACCGGGGGCGCCGGTGGCGGTCGCCGCGGTGACGGCGTCGTCGGCGGCGGTGACGGCGTCCCGCTTGGCCGCCCGGCGCCGCTGCCGGATCGATTTGTAGATCCGGGCCGTGGCCCGGCGGACCCGGACGGCGTCGGGGTGCTCGACCGGCAGCTCGTCGAGCTGGGCGAGCACCCGCAGACAGATCTCGAGGTCGGCCGGATCGATGGCGGCCGCTGCGCCCACGCCCAGGTCCTGCTCCGTCGTGGTCACAACCGTTCTCGCTCCTCGCCGTCCGCCGGAATGGCCGCGGAGAACTGTACGCAGCCGGGTCCGGCCGGCCGCCGCTCAGTCCTCCAGCTCGGCCAGCGCCTTCTTCGCCTGCTCCAGCTGGGCCTCCAGCTCGGCGACGCGGGCGGCGCGCTGCGCACGCGCCGCACCGATGATCTCCTCGATCGGCCCGGACAGCTCGGCGTGCAGCTCGGCCGCGGCGCGCGACACGTCGGCGGCGGTGACCGGCAGGGCGCGGGCCAGCCACTTGGTGCCCTGCTTCAGGTCGGCCTGCCAGTCGCCGTCGGCCGTGCCGCTGACCGTGAGCGTGAGTTCGACGACCCGGGTGGTGCGCGCGGTGGAGCCCTTGGGCCGGCCGCGGCGGGGCTTCCCGGGGCCGGACGGCGCGGCCGAGTCAGGGGAGGGAGCGGGAGAGGCGTTGTCCGGCTTGGTGGTCGGGCTGTCCACGTTCATCGCTGCGGCGAGTTCCCTCTCGTGAGCCCGGCGGACCGGGGGCTGGCGGTGCGATCGACAAGCGTGATCGTAGAACGGATGTTCGACGCTGCCGCGTCGGACTCGCGGGTGCCGGTGTGATCTGCCGCGCTCGGGGGTCGTGCAGGGTGCTCTGGGGCCCGCTGGTGGGCCACGCTGACTCGGCGCGCGTATTGAACGACGGAGGCGGTCCGACCGTGTGGTGGTGGCAGGTCCTGCTCGGAGTCCTGGCCGGACTGCTGGTGTGCTGGCTCGTGCTGCTGGCGGTTCTCTGGCGGACCAGGCCTGATGACGCCGGGCTGCGCGAGGCGCTGCGACTGTTGCCGGACCTCGTCCTGTTGCTGCGGCGGCTGGCCGGCGACGCCGACCTGCCCCGCGGGGTGCGGATCCGCCTGGTCCTGCTGCTCGGCTACCTGCTCCTGCCGGTCGACCTGGTCCCCGACGTCATCCCGGTCCTGGGCTACGCCGACGACGCGATCGTCGTCGCGCTGGCGCTGCGGTCGGTCGTCCGCGTGGCCGGCCCCCAGGCCCTGGCCCGGCACTGGCCGGGCACGCCCGCAGGTCTGCGTGTCGTGCACCGCCTCGCCGGTGTTCCGGCCCGGCGTTGAGCGGTGGTCGGTGGATGACGAGTTCGCCTTTGCCCAGATGCTCATCGGGCGGCTGCCGGTGGTTCTGGACGCGCTGGGGGCCGGAACGATCGATGTTCACAAGGCGCGGGTGTTCGCCGACTACCTGGCGTATCTGACCACCGCGCAGATCGCCGAGCTGTGTGCCCGGTCGGTGCCACCGGCGGTGCGGTGGACCACGGGGCAGCTGGTTGCCCGGTCGGCGCGGGAGGTCCAGGCCATCGATCGCGACTTCTACCGGCGCCGGTACCTGAGGGCCATTCGCGATCGCGGGGTGTGCGGCTACCTGACCCCGGACCGTACGGCGACCATGTCCGCGCAAGGCTTGTCCCCGTCCGAGGCGGCCGCGGCGACCGAGCGGCTGGAGCGGCTCGCCGACCCCCGGTGCCGACGAGACCGGTTCCCCGGCGGGTTCCGGACGCGGCGCACGGTCGAGCGGCGGGCGTGGGTCGACGCCGGACCCGGGGGCCCGCCGCCCGAGCCCGAAGCCGGTCCAGGCCCGACCCGGAGGTCGAGCCCGAGCCGGAAACTCCGCCGGCTCGATCTACCAACCCCCGAAACCTCAGCGTCCGCCGACGCCGCCACCGCTCATCGACCTCGATGAACCACCAGCGCTCTGAGAGGGGCGGCCCCAGGTGCCCACGACACCCGCGTCCCCCATCTCCCAGGTCAGCCCACCCGGTCCGGCCGCGGAACCAGCAACACGGGACACGGCGCGTGGTGCAGCGCGCTGCGCGCCACCAGCCCGAGCTCGCCCCGCCCACCGGCCCGCGGCCCTCCGAGGACGAGCAGGTCCGCGTCGAGGTCCTCACCGACCAGCTCGTGCGGGCGGGCCCGGACCAGCTGGGTCGTCACGGCGAGGCCGGGGGCGAGCGCCGCCACCTGCTCGAGCCCGGCCTCGAGCACGCGCCGACCATGATCGACCGCGGCGGCCAGCCCGACGCTGCGCTCACCGAACGAGGTGGGGACACCGTGCACGATGGTGAGGCCGCCGGCCAGTTGCTCGGCGGTCTCGGCGGCGTCGGCGAGGACGGCGGCGTCGTCGGGCAGGTCGCGCAGCGCGAGGACCACCCGCGGCGGCCCACCGTGCGCGACGGCTGCGCGCGGCACCAGCACCGCGGTCCCGTCGGCATCGGTGAGCAGCGCGGCGACGTGCCCGGTGGCCCGCGCGCACCGGTCCGGGACGAGCAACCCGCGCGGCGCCCCCGTCGACTCCAGCGGCTGCAGCACCAGCTCCCGACCGGAGCGCCGGCACCATGCGAGCGCCCACTCGGGCGTGCCCGCGGACCGGTCGTCGACCACCACCAATCGGCCGGGATCCGCCCGCGTCGACGGCCGCGCCGCGAGAGTCGTGCTGGCGTGTGGCATCGGCCAGACCTCCATATCGGTGGCGGGTGACCTGGTCGAACGACAGTGTCCACTGTCGGCAGCAGGTAGCGTAGGGCGGATCGGCCTGAGGGTCCGGGCCGACCGGCGGGCGGGCGGGACCACCGGCCCGCCCACCCGGGGCTTCCGCCCGTCGCCGGTGTGCGGTAGCCCCGGCACGGTGGTCGGGGGCCGGGCCGGTCGGCCGCGGCGGCACACGGGAGACGGCATGGACGAGCCGGGAACGATCGTGGTGGGTGTGGACGGGTCGGCGGAATCGCGGGCTGCCCTGGCCCATGCGCTCGAGGACGCCGGGCGTCGCGGCGCCCGGGTTCGCGTCGTCTCCGTCTTCCAGCCACCGGAGTACTGGGCGATCGCATACGGGATGGCGGCACCACCCTCCGAGGAGCAGGTCACCGCCGATGTCGAGACGAGCGTCCGTGAGCTGGTCGGTTCGGTGGTGACCGAGCGACCAGGCGTGGCCGAGGTACCCGTGGAGATCCGGGTCGTGCCGGGCGTACCCGCGAGGGTGCTGATCGACGAGTCCCGGGACGCTGCCGTGCTCGTGCTGGGCCATCGCGGCCGGGGCGGGTTCGCGAGCGCCCTGCTCGGCTCGGTCGGCATGCAGTGCGTGCTGCATGCGCCGTGCCCGGTGACCATCGTGCGTCCGGTACCGGCCAGCCCGACGGCGACCAGGCCCGGCAGCACCGTGCCGGCACCTGCCTGAGGGGCTCGCCGTGCGACGCGCGACGGTGGGTGCGGACCCGCTCCGGTGAGCCGTGGCGTGGGGCTTTCGGCCCGGCCCCGGCGGACGTGCTGCCCTGGGACGGGTACCGCCGCGGCGGTGAGTCTGGTGCACGGCCCGATCGCGGGCCGCATCTGGAGGAGACCTGCGATGACCGCGAGCGTCCCGGACCCCCGCCCCGTCGTGGTCGGGGTCGACGAGTCGGACTCGGCCCGGGACGCTGCGGAGTGGGCTGCTGATCTCGCGGCGTTGTGGCAGGCCCCGCTGCGCCTGGTGCACACGATTCCCGGCGAGCCGGACGGCCCGCCCGTCACCGCCGTCCCGGGGTGGCTGCGCGAACTCGTCGACGCTGCCGAACGCTGCGGCGCGACCCGGATCGGCGCCGAGGTCCTGCCCGGCAGCGCGATCGATGTGCTCGCCGGCAGATCCGCGCCCGCGCGGTTGCTCGTCATCGGCAGCTACGGCGGCGGTGCCTGGTCCGGGATGCTCACCGGGCCGACGGCGATCGCGCTGATCGGGCGTGCCGCATGTCCGGTGGCGATCGTTCGCGGCGCGTCACCCCAGATCCCGCCGCCGCGGAGCGGACCCGTCGTCGTCGGCGTGGACGGCTCACCGGCCGCGGACGCCGCGCTCGGGTTCGCCGCCGACCTGGCCGCGGCGGAGGGCGCCCGGCTGCTCGTCGTGCACACCTGGACCGCCGTCGTCGCCGACGCGACGGGTGGGGTCCGGCGGTTGCGCGACGACTGGGGCACGCTCGCCGCGCGCGGTGCCGAACTGCTGACGGCACACCTGGCGCCCGTGCTGAGGTGCCACCCCGGATTGCCGGTGGAGCGCGTCGTCGTCGGCGACACCCCGCTGCGGGCACTGCTCGACCGGTGCGGAGGTGCCCGGCTGGCCGTCGTGGGCCTCCGCGGCCCCGGGCCGGGCAGCGGCATGGTGCTGGGCTCGACGAGCCGCGCGCTCGTCGAGTTCGCGACCTGTCCGGTGATCGTCACCAAGCCCATCGTCACGACGAGCCCACCGCAACGAGCGGGGAGGGCTGCGGGGACCCGCGGGTGAGTGACTCGTTGCGGCGAACGGGTCGCGCCGCGGCGTCGGTCCGACGGCATCGATACCCGGCGGGCGTCAGTCCGACTGCATCAACACGGCCTCGAGGCGACGGCGGGGTGTCGCGGGTAGCTCGGCGGCGTTCGGCGGAGCCCAGCCCGCTCGGATGATCAGCTGCGGGTGGTCGGGCGTTCGAAGAATGTCCAGGCGCAGCCGGCGGCGGGTGTGCGAGACCTCCAGGACCTGGCTGATCGGCAGCGTCGCCAGGTTCATCCGGGTCGCCTCGAGCAGCACCGCGCTGGCGGCCTCGCCGGCGCGCAACCGATCGAGGGTCGTGTCGCCGGGTGTGGCGAGGACCATCAGGACCCCGGCGTCGTCGCAGGGCTCGCCGGGGATGCAGGCCAACCGCCCGCGTGGGAACCGGCTGAGCCACGACCCCTCGGGCCCGGCGCCGAGGCAGGGCAGGGAATCGGCCGGGATCCCGTCGCGCGCACCGGCGTACCGGCGGGTCCAGATGGCCAGCTCGGCGGTGTAGCCGAGGGTGTGGTGCTGGTGCGCGGCGGCCTCGGCGAGTGCGGCGTCCAGCCGCGCCCGGGCGCGCTCGTCGGTGACCGGGTGCAGCGCGGCGCCGAGGTCGCCGGCGCGGACGGCGAGCGCCTGCATCAGCGCTGCGCCGACGGGCACCCCGGAGAACCGCCGTCGGTCGGTCCGCCGCCGCGGGATGGCCTGGAACAGTTCCGCGTCATGCGGATCGGGCGGCGTGGGGCGGACGTGCAGGGTGGCCAGGTGGGCGCTGTTCTCCAGGTCGGGGATGCGGTCGGTGCTCGATCCGCTGCCGAGTCCGGCCAGTACCACCCGCAGGTGGTGCAGGGCGGCACCGCAGCTGATCACGAGGTCACGGCGGTCGGGGTCGGTGCAGATGAGATGCCGGTTCCAGTCGGCATGCAGCTCGACGGCGTGGTCGCACAGGCGCCAGCGCCAGGGCTGGGTGTTGTGCACCGACGGTGCGTGCAGGGCCAGCTCCATGGCCCGGCGCAGCATCTCGGCGGTCGTCTGGCTGAGCGGAGGGGATTCGGCCGCGATAGCCACGTCCGGGACCATGGACCGCCTGCTGTAGTGGCTCAAGGGGCGAAGGACCCGACATGTACGGCCGGCGGGCTGTCGGGAGCCGGGCGGGTAGCGGCCCCGGGCGCCCGACGATCTACCGTCGCTCCCATGCGGAAGGTGTTCGTCATCGGGATCGGCGCGGGGGATCCGGACCACATCACGGTCCAGGCGGTCAAGGCCATGAACCGGGTGGACGTGTTCTTCGTGATCGACAAGGGCGGCACGAAGGACGACCTGACCGGGCTGCGCACCGAGCTGCTCTCCCGGCACGTCGAGCACGGCCGCTACCGCGTCGTCGAGGCGGCCGACCCCGAGCGGGACCGCACGGCGCAGGCCTACCGGGAGGCGGTCGTCGACTGGCAGGACCGTCGCGCCGAGATCTACGCGAAGATGATCACCGACGAGCTCGGTGCCGACGAGGTCGGCGCGTTCCTCGTCTGGGGCGACCCGTCCCTCTACGACGGCACGCTGCGGTTGCTCGACCGGATCGCCGCACGCGGTGCGGTGGAGTTCGAGGTGGAGAGCATCCCGGGGATCAGCAGTGTGCAGGCACTCGCCGCGGCGCACCGGCTGATCCTGAACCGGATCGGACGGCCGGTGCTGATCACGACCGGACGGCGGATCGCCACAGGCCTGCCCGAGGACGTCGACGACGTGGTGGTGATGCTCGACGGCGGCACCGCGTTCGCGGACCTGCCCGACACCGACGTCGACATCTATTGGGGGGCCTACGTCGGCACCCCGGACGAGGTCCTGGTCCAGGGCAACCTGCAGCAGGTCAAGGACGAGATCGTGCGGGTCCGTGCCGAGCAGCGGGAGCGCAAGGGCTGGATCATGGATACCTATCTGCTGCGGCGCAGGCCACAGGAGCGTTGAGGCTCCGCGAAGTCCCGGGAACCCGCCGGGCCTCGGCTGCGACCACTGGAGTGTGGGTTCGAGGACGCGCCGATGAGCGCGAACCGCGCCGCCGGGCGGCGCAAGCAGAATGCGGCACTGGGTGGTCGGCGCGGGCCGTCGACCTGGGCGATCGTGGCCGTCGTGGCGGTCGTGCTGTTCGCCGGAGCAGTGGGCTTCGGGGTGTACCGGGCCGGGCGGAGCGGCGAGGACATCCCGATCCCCGCCGGGGCCACCGCCACCGGGGTGCCGATCGGGCAACCCGCGGCCCGCGCGACCATCGATCTCTACGTCGACTTCCAGTGCCCGGCCTGCAAGGTCTACGAGGAGCAGGTGGGTCCGACGATCGACGAGCTGGTCGCGGCGGGTTCGGCCAAGGTGGCCTATCACCCGGTGGCGTTCCTCGACCGGTTCTCCACGACGCAGTACTCCACCCGCTCCTCCGCCGCCTCGGGCTGCGCCCAGGACGCGGGGGTGTTCACCGCCTACACGAAGCTGCTCTTCGCCAACCAGCCCCCCGAGAACAGCCCCGGACTCCCGGACGAGCAGCTCATCGCGCTGGGCCGGCAGGCCGGGGCCGGCGAGGGCTTCGCCACGTGTGTCACCGATCAGCGCTACGTCCCGTGGACCCGCAGCGTCACCGACGACGCGTCCCGCTCCGGGGTGAACGCGACCCCGACGGTCAAGGTCAACGGCCAGGAGATCGACCGCACCGTCGAGGCTCTCCGCCAGGCCGTGCAGGCGGCGGGCTGAGTCCGCGAGGGTGGGCGGTGCAGCCCCGGTCGGTGGACTCGTGACGGCGAGGCCCACATCCGGCTGACGGTCCTGGGAGGCTGGACCTGACGGGCGCCACCGGGCGTCCCAGGAGGGTGACGGCGGTGGGTGGTACGGACGACGGGTCCGGGGACGGGCAGCGGACGGACGAGCGGGTCGAGCACCGGCCCGAGCCCCCTGACCCCGGATCGAGCGGCGCCCCGGCGGTCGGGCGGACCGACCCGGCGCCCGATCGGGGCGCGGTGATCGCGACCGGGCTGACCTGGCTGTCTACCTGGAGCCTGCGGCTGATCCTGGTCGCGGCGGGCGCGGTGTTGATCGGGCTGATCATCGGCAATCTCTGGGTGATCCTGTGGCCGGTGCTGCTGGGCGTCATCCTGGCCACCCTGCTGCGTCCGCCGGTGGCCTGGTTGTGTCGGCACCGGTGCCCCCCCGCGCTCGCGGCGCTGCTCGTGGTCCTCGGTGCGCTGGGCGCCATCGCATTGCTCGTCATCGTGCTGGCACCGTCGGTGTCCGGGCAGATCGACGAGATCGTGGCGGGCGCGGTGCAGGGCCTCCAGCAGATCCAGAACTGGCTGGCCGGACCGCCGTTCAACCTGGGCCAGAGCCAGCTCGGGGAGGTTCTGGCCTCGGCCACCCAGCAGCTGCAGTCCAGCGCGACGGCCATCGCCTCGGGCGTTCTGACCGGGGTGGGCGCGATCGCCTCCGGGGTGCTCAACCTGGTCCTCGCCGTGATCCTCGCGTTCTTCTTCATCAAGGACGGCCCCCGGTTCCTGCCCTGGCTGACCAGGACCGTCGGGCCGCGCGCCGGTCGGCACCTGCAGGCCGTGCTGGAGCGCGCCTGGCGCGGTCTGGGCGGCTTCATCCGCACGCAGGCCCTGGTCAGCTTCGTCGACGCGGTGTTCATCGGGATCGGCCTGGTGATCGTCGGGGTGCCGCTCGCGCTCCCGCTCGCCGTGCTGACGTTCTTCGGCGGCTTCATCCCGATCGTCGGGGCGCTGGTGGCGGGGACGCTCGCGGTGCTCGTCGCACTGGTCACCCAGGGCTTCACCACCGCGCTCATCGTGCTCGGGATCATCATCGCGGTGCAGCAGATCGAGGGGAACGTGCTGCAGCCGGTACTGCAGTCCCGCAGCCTCGGGCTGCACCCGGTGGTCGTGCTGCTCGCGGTCACCGCGGGCGGCAGCCTGTACGGGATCGCCGGCGCGTTCCTCGCCGTACCGGTGGCCGCCGTCGCCGCCGAGGTGCTCCGCTACGTGAGTGAGCAGATCGACCGGCGCACGGGCTCGGTGGCCCGGGCCCCGGACCCCGCCGTCGAGCTCGCCGGATCCGCCGAGGGGAGCCGGTAGCCAGGTAGCCGCGGGCGCCCCTCTCCATCCGGGGGCTGTTGCCCACCACGGCGACGATCGGCGTGCTCGCCCCGGTCCTGCTCGTCGTGCTGCGGATCGCACAGGGCCTCGCGGTCGGCGGTGAATGGGACCGGGGCCACGCTGCTCACCGCGGAGAACGCGCCGCCGGAGAAGCGCGGCCTGTACGCGCTGTTCCCACAGCCCGGGCCTACAACCTGGCGGCGTGCTGGGCGGCGCGGTCACCCCGCTGCTGGCGACGCAGCTCGTGCCGGCGCTCGCAGCTTCGCGATCGGGCTCTACCTGGCCGTCGTCGCGTCGATCAGCCTGGGGTGCGTCCTCGCGCTCCGCGAGACCCGGGACGTGATGATGGGCGACGCCGCGCCGGCCCCGGCGACGGGCTGACCGGCGGTGCCCGGATCCGGCACCGCGGTCAGCGCGCGCCGGCGATCTGCAGGGCGAAGCCGCTGTACTGGTCGGCGACCTGCTCGGCGGTGAACGGGCCGTCCTCGCGGAACCAGCGGGCGATGCTCACGCACATCTCCCGGATCGCGAAGGACGCGAGAGCGGGGGAGTCGACGCTCATGGCGCCGGTGGCCACGCCCTCGGTGATGATCCCGCGCAGTGCGTGCTCGTGGCGGCGGCGCCGTTCCTGCTGCTCGGAGCGGGCGGGCTCGTCGAGGCTCGCGGTGTCGCGGTTGACGATCAGCGCCTCACGTCGGTGCGTCGCGTGCCGGAGCGCGTAGACCCGGGTGGCGCGGCGCAACCGCTCAACGGGATCCGGCACGCCCTCGACGGCCAGCCGGAAGTCCTCGAGGACGCCCTCGGTGGTGTCGGAGACGATGCGGTGCAGCAGTTCCTGCTTCGAGCGCATGTGATTGTAGAGGCTGGGGGTGCGGATGCCGAGCGTCTCCGCGACCTGGCTCAGGGCGGTGCCGTGGTACCCGCGCTGTGCGAACAGAGTCATCGCCGCGTCGAGGACGGCGGCGCTGTTGACCGTCGCCCGGGTGTCCGCGGGAGCCGTGCCCGGATCCGCCGGTGTCACTCGTGCCTCCCGCAATGATGTGCTAACAAACGGTACTTAGCATACCGACGTCCCGGGGGGCGCGATGTTGCGCACGGAGCTCATCCGTACAGTGCCCGAGCTGTTGGCCCGGCAGGCCACCTAGCGCCCGGACCGGGTGGCGTTCCGCGACGACCGGCGCGCGGTGAGCTACGCCGAGCTCGCCGACCGCACGGCCCGGCTGGCCGGGCACCTGCAGGACCTGGGCCTGCAGCAGGGGGACCGGGCGTTGCTCTACCTGGACAACGCCGTCGAGACGGCGGAGGCCTACCTCGCCGTTCCGCGCGCCGGGGCGATCGCCGTGTGCGCGAACCCCGGGGCCGCGGTCCCCGAGGTCGCGCACGTCCTCGACGACAGCGGCTCGCGCATCGTGATCACCGACGCCGCGCACCTCGACGTCGTGCGCGGGCTCGTCGCCGAGCGCGACGGGATCCTCGCGGTCGTGGTCACCGGGAGCGACCCGGACCTCGCCGCCGGCGAGTCGGCCAACGACGCGCTGCTCGCCCGGGAGGCCGCGGCGCCGCGGGACTGTCTCGGCCTCGACGACGTGGCCTGGATGCTCTACACGACCGGCACCACCGGGCGCCCGAAGGGCGTGTACCTGACCCAGCGCGGCTGCTTCTGGGTCGTGGCGTCCTGGACGCCGGCCGTCGGGATGGGCCCGGACGACGTGGTGCTCTCACCGCTCCCGCTGTTCCACTCCTACGCGCTGGTGGTGTGCGTGCTCGGGATCGTCGCGCCTTCGGGGTGCCGCTGCTCGACGGTTACGGCATCACCGAGACCTCGACGTTCGTGACGATGAACGGCCCGGCCGGCACCCGGGTGATGGGCTCGTGCGGGCTGCCGTTGCCGGGGCTGAGCGTCCGGTTGGTCGACCCGGGCACGGGCCGCGACGTGGTCCCCGGCGAAGAAGGCGAGCTCTGAGTGCAGGGGGCCGGTGTCACGCCCGGCTACCACAACCTGCCGGAGGCGAGCGCCGCCGTGCTGGTCGACGGCTGTTACCGCACGGGCGATCTGGCGCGCCGCGACGAGCACGGTCACCTGCGGATCAGCGGCCGGACCAAGGAGCTGATCATCCGCGGCGGGGAGAACATCACCCCGCCGAGGTCGAGGACGCGCTGCTGGCCTGCGGGTCGGTGGCCGACGCGGCGGTGGTGGGCGCCCCGCACGACAGTCTCGGCGAGGTCCCGGTCGCCTTCGTCGTGCCCCGCGACGGCGGGCTGGACCGGGAGAAGGTGCTCGCGCTCTGCGCGGAGCGGCTGTCGTCGTTCAAGGTGCCGGCCGAGCTGATCGAGATCGACCGCGTCCCGCGCACCGGCTCGGGCAAGATCCTGCGCTTCCAGCTGCAGCAGCGGCTGGGGTGACGGGCCCGGCATTGCCCGGCCTCCGAGGCCGTCATAGGGTCCTCCAATAACGACCGTTAGTAAGTGAGGGATTCATGCGGATCGGCGACATCGAGATCCTCCCGGTGCTCGACGGGACGGGCCAGGAGGCCGCGGCCGAGGTGCTGACCCGGCCCGGTGTCGACGACCCGTGGTCGTGCCACCCGGTGGGGGTCGACGCCAGCGGCGTCGATCATGACGGCATCCTGCACCTCCCGCTGGGCGGGTTCCTGGTCCGCACCGGTGAGCGCGTCGTGCTCGTCGACGCCGGGGTCGGGACGATCGACAACGGCAAGTACGCGGGCGGCGGGTTCCTCGACGCGCTGCGCGGCTACGGCGTGGCACCCGAGGACGTCACCGACGTCGTGTTCACCCACCTGCACTTCGACCACGTCGGGTGGGCGACGAAGAAGGGCGAGGTCGTCTTCGGCAACGCCACCTACCGGGTCCACGCCGACGACTGGGCGCACTTCGTGGACAGCGCGGACGCGGAGGCCGGAGCGGTGCGCAAGCTGTCACCGCTGGTCCCGCAGCTGGAGACGTTCACCTCCGACGTGACGATCGCCCCCGGTCTCGACGCCCGGCACACCCCCGGACACACGCCGGGATCGACGGTCTACGTGGTGTCCTCCGGCGACGAGCGGGCCTTGCTGCTCGGCGACGTCGTGCACTCCGTCGTCGAGCTGGCCGAGCCCGACTGGGAGGCCGTGTTCGACGTCGACCCCGCCGCGGCCCGGGCCGCGCGCAACGCGCTGGCCGACGAGGTCGCCGACACCGACGCCCTCGTCGTCGGTGCGCACTTTCCCGGCCTGCGCTTCGGTCGCGTCGTGACCACCGGCGGCAACCGCGCATTCCGCGCGATCTGAGAGGACAGGACATGGATCTTCAGCTCGCGGGCACGGTCGTGCTGGTCACCGGGGCGGGGCAGGGGCTGGGTCGGGCGCTCGGTCTGGGTTTCGCCCGTGAGGGGGCGCACGTGGCGTTTCACTACAACTCCTCGGGCGAGGGCGCGCGGGAGGCGGCCGTGGAGGCTGCTGAAC
>NZ_JAHDTG010000027.1 GCF_018531475.1 Pseudonocardia mahuensis | reverse complement strand
TGCGGGCCGGCGGGGAGCCGGGCGACGGCGGCGCCGCCGAACTCGCCGAGCGCGAGGTGGGCCGGCGGTACGACGGGGTCCGCCCGCCGGCGTCGGCTGCCCGCGGTCCGCCGGGCGCGCTCGGCGCTGTTCGTGCAGGTCGCGGGCCGCACACTGCGGTGGGTCGGGCGGCGCGCCTGACCCGGCCCCGAACGGGTGATCTTCGGCCGCCGGCCGGGAAAGCGTCGTCTACGCCACAACACCTCACGCCCGATGGGCGCGGCGGTAACTCCTAGACTCCGCGGTAACCACTGCGCCGGCGCACGGATCCGGCCCAGGACCACGAGGAGGCCGAAGTGCCGAAGCTGCGCAAAGTTCTCGTCGCCAACCGCGGGGAGATCGCCGTCCGGGTGATCCGAGCCGCCAAGGACGCGGGACTTGGCAGCGTCGCCGTCTACGCCGACCCCGACCGGGACGCCCTGTTCGTCCGGCTCGCCGACGAGGCCTTCGCCCTGGGCGGCAACACCGCCGCCGAGTCCTACCTCGACTTCGGCAAGGTCATCGACGCTGCGAAGCAGGCCGGCGCCGACGCGATCCACCCCGGCTACGGCTTCCTGTCGGAGAACGCCGACTTCGCCCAGGCCGTGATCGACGCCGACCTGGTGTGGATCGGCCCGACCCCGCAGGCCATCCGCGACCTCGGCGACAAGGTCACCGCCCGGCACATCGCGATGCGCGCCGGTGCCCCCCTGGTGCCCGGCACGCCCGACCCGGTGGCCGACGCCGGCGAGGTCGTGCGCTTCGCCGAGGAGCACGGGCTGCCGGTCGCGATCAAAGCGGCCTTCGGCGGTGGTGGGCGCGGGATGAAGGTGGCCCGCGAGCTCACCGAGATCCCCGAGCTGTTCGACTCCGCGGTGCGCGAGGCGACGGCGGCGTTCGGCCGCGGCGAGTGCTTCGTGGAGCGCTACCTGGACAAGCCGCGCCACGTCGAGGCCCAGGTGCTGGCCGACACGCACGGCAACGTCATCGTCGTCGGCACCCGCGACTGCTCGCTGCAGCGCCGGTTCCAGAAGCTCGTCGAGGAGGCACCCGCGCCGTTCCTGTCCGACTCCCAGCGCAAGACGATCCACGACGCGTCGAAGGCCATCTGCAAGGAGGCCGGCTACCACGGCGCCGGCACCGTGGAGTTCCTCGTCGGCCAGGACGGCCTGATCTCCTTCCTGGAGGTCAACACCCGGCTGCAGGTCGAGCACCCGGTCTCGGAGGAGACCTCCGGGCTCGACCTGGTACGCGAGCAGTTCCGGATCGCCGAGGGCGAGGCGTTGAACCTGCTGGAGGACCCGGAGCCGCGGGGCCACTCGATCGAGTTCCGGATCAACGGCGAGGACGCGGGGCGCAACTTCCTGCCGGCGCCGGGCACGGTCACCTCGATCGCCTACCCGGCCGGCCCGGGCGTCCGGGTGGACGCGGGTGTGGAGGCCGGTTCGGTGATCGGCGGCCAGTTCGACTCGCTGCTGGCGAAGCTGATCGTCACCGGCTCGGACCGCGCGCAGGCCCTCGAACGCTCGCGCCGGGCGCTGGCCGAGTTCCAGGTGGAGGGGATGGCCACCGTGCTGCCGTTCCACCGCATCGTCGTCGACGACCCGGCGTTCGCGGCCACCGAGGAGGAGGACTTCACCGTCCACACCCGGTGGATCGAGACCGAGTGGGACAACACCGTCGAGCCGTTCACCGGCGGCGAGGGTGCCGAGTCCGACGAGTCGCCCCGCCAGACCGTCGTCGTCGAGGTCGGTGGCCGACGGCTCGAGGTGTCGCTGCCCGGTGACCTGGCGCTCGGTGGCGGCGGCGCGCCCGGCGCGGCCAAGGCCCCGCCCCGCAAGCGCGGTGGTGGCAAGGGCGGCGCCAAGGTGTCGGGTGACTCGGTCACCGCGCCGATGCAGGGCACGATCATCAAGGTCGCGGTGTCCGACGGCGACATCGTGTCCGCTGGCGACCTCATCGTGGTCCTCGAAGCCATGAAGATGGAGAACCCGGTCACCGCGCACAAGGACGGCACGATCACCAGCCTGTCCGCCGAGACCGGCGGCTCGGTGTCGCAGGGCACCGTCATCTGCGAGGTCAAGGAGTAGTGAGCCTGCGGCTCTCGTGAGTGGCGAGCGCCTCATGGAACCTGTGGAGATCAACGCCGGCGCCTGGTACCTGCGGGCACTGCGTGCCGACGACCGCATCGACGACCGGCACGCCGTGCTGGCGTCCTGTCTGGACCCGGAGATCCTCCGGTGGCGCCGGCGTCCGGAGCCGACTCTCGAGGCCGTCGGCGCCCACATCGCCGAGCGGGCCGCGGGCTGGGCGGCCCAGACGCGCTGCTCCTGGGCCGTGTGCGAGCCGACGACCGGGGAGATGCTCGGCGAGGTCAGCCTGGCCGAGCTGGACCTGAACATGGGCACGGCCGAGGTGACCTGCTGGGCGCTGCCGCACGCGCGCGGCAGGGGCATGGCCACCGCCGCAGTGTCGAGCGTGCTGCGTTTCGGCTTCGGCGGGCTCGGCCTGCACCGCGTGACGTACACCTGGGCCGAGGGCAACGAGGCCTCCGCACGCGTCGCGGCGAAGTGCGGGTTCACCATCGAGGGCCGGCAACGCTCGGCCTGGGTCGTCGACGGGAAGCGGGTCGACGTGCTGCTCGCCGGCCGGCTGGCCGGCGACCGCTGATCCCACCGTTGACGGCTGCGGTATGTCCGTTTAGCGTCAATCGAGCCAGGTTCTTTCCACGGCGACCCGCACCGTGCTGAACAAGTGCATAGCGGACAGCAGTGATGTACCCGTGTGACCATCCACGGGGCCCGGTTACTTCCGCCACGCGGACAGAGACCGCGCCGCGGATCCGTTCGCCACGCAGGCCCAGCCGCGCCGCGAACACGTCCACCGTCACAACGGCGACTCAGGATCCGTCATGCCCCCCGACACCCTGTACGTGACCAGCCATATCCATGTCGACGGGCCGATCCCCGGCCCACACTCCCTGCTCACCCTCGCCTCGGCCGCGCACAACGCGGACGGGGCCCTGCTCACCACGTTCACGGCCAACCTGCGTGAACTGCCCGGCGCCACCCTGCACCCGATCGCGCTGCAATCCTGGCGAGGTCGGGCCGAGGACTGGCTCACCACCCGCCGGGCGGCCCGTCCACCCGCCATCGCGATGACCGCCTACGCCCGCTGGATAGCCCAGCTTCCCGGGCAGCCGGTGTTCGTCGCCGACCCCGAAGCGCAGGACTACCTGTTCCTGTACTGGTACCTCCAACGCTTCACCGGGCAGTGGTCCTTCGCCCGGACCAGCACGGACCCCGATGTGCGGGATCGCCTCCCGTACACGCCCGTGTGCACCCTCAGCGGCTGCCGAGCCCCGCTCGCGCAGACCAGCTGACGGCGAAGCCCCCGGCGAACCGGACTGCAGCCGGTTCGCCGGGGGCTTTCCCGTGTCGGTGAATCGCGTCACCGACGGTGCTCGCCCCGCTACCGTTCGCCACATGCGCCGGGTTGTGATGATCGCTGTCCTGCTGGCCGTCGTGTCGGGGTGTGGGGCACCGGATCCGGGCGCGGCCACACCGGCGCCGGTTTCCTCCTCCGCCTCCGCCGAGCCCAGCGGAATCGCCCTGCCGCCACGGCCGCGGGAGGTGCGGATCGACGGGATCGATCCCTGCAGCCTGCTCACCGCCGAGCAGCGGGCGGAGCTGGGGTTGGACGGGCGCCCGGTCGCGTACACGAGCGCACATGGGCTGTTCGGGCGGGCTCCGTCGTGCTCCATTCGTGGATCCGATCCGCGAGAGGTTTCCGTCGGCTTGTCCGTAGTTGCCGACCGAGGCATCGAGATCTTCACGGCGCCCGGCCGCGTCACTGACGAGGTGAGCAGCCTCACCGTGGCGGGCTTCCCGGCGGTGCTGGCCCGGCCGACCCTGGTTCGGGACTTCTGCAGCGTCGACATCGACGTCGCCCCCGGACAACTGCTCGACGTCCAGTTCGCCCAGGGCACGCGCGACCAGCCCATCCCCCAGGACCAGCTCTGCCGGGACGCGCAACGAATCGCCGAGGCGGTGCTCAGCGCGCTGCTTGCCCGCTGACATTCACCATTGCGAAGCATTTCACCGAACGGATCCGCCGGAGGTGGCCTCGTCGTAGCGTCGGACGCGACCGCCCCGCTCCGGCCGTGTCAGGGGGAACCGTGAGCTACCGCCCGCAGGCTGTACTCCGCCTTGAACCACGCATGCTCCCCGCGCTGCGCCAAGCGTTCGACGACGCGATCACGCAGCTCAGCCCACAGCTACTCAACCTGCGGAATCAGGCCCGGATACCCCAACCGTGGCTCGGCGACGAGGTGAGCGCCGGCAGCGCCGCCTCCTATCACGATCACATCGTCGACGGTCCCCGGTCGGCCCTGAACGCACTGCTCGCCTACGAGGCCGAACTGGTCAAGGTCCGCGACAACCTCAAGCAGATGGAGGACGACTACCGGCGCACCGAGGGCGAGAACGCTGCGCGGTGGGGACGGTCGGCATGAGCGGGGTCCGGTGGCGCGGGATGAGCCACGAGCAGATCTACCATCAGGTGCAGGACGGTCCTGGGGCGGCGGCGTCGACGGCCGCAGAGGCCGGGTGGAAACAGATCGAGCAGACGATCCGCGCCATCGACGCCGCTCTCTCGACGGCGATCGCGAGCATCGGCGGCGGCTGGGAGGGCCAGGCCGCCGAAGCGACCGCCAAGGGTTTGACCCCGCTGGGGGTCTGGGCGACAGCCAGCGCCGAGGACGCATGGGTCACGGCCCGCGGGCTGTCCACCCAGGCTGCACAGGCCGCCGAACTGCGCTCGAAGATGCCACCCCCGAGCCATCCCCGGCTGCCGGAGGAACCGCCGCCGAGTCTGAACGATCCGGGTACCGATCCCTACTTCCTCGATGACTGGGCTGCAGCCGACTCGCAGCGCGACAACGACGCAATGCGTGCCGTCGAACTGATGGAGGGCTACGCGGACAACACACGGAACAACAACTGGTCCTTCGTCACGTGGAGCTCCCCGCCGGAGGTGACGGTGCAGGCGGCCCCTGTAGGTGGATCGGCTGCCGGCGGGACCGGCTCGGTCGCGAGCGACGGTGGCAGCGAGTCGGCCTGGATCGGCAGTGCAGCCGGGCCCGTCCCGGCAGCCGGAGGATCGACGGGCGCCCTCACGACACCGGGCGGCGCCGCAACGGTCGGCTCACCCGCGCCAGGCGCCGGGCCGGGCTCCGGTATCGGGCCGGGCTCCGGCATCCCCGTCGCCGGCGCCTCCAGCCCGGTGATGTCCGTACCAGCGACAGCGACGCTCGGCGATTCGACCGTAGGACGGGCCAGGACTCCTACCGACAGCCGGCCGGGGAACCCGTTCGACCTGCCGGACCGCGCTGCTCGGGACGCGGTGGGCTCGTTCCTAGCCCTGACGCCCGGCCGATCAGAGGGTCGGGCGTCCACCCACCCGACCTGCGGCCTACCCGCTGAGGGCACTCGCTCCCGTCACTCGGGTGCGGCCGGAGAGACGATCCGCGGCCTTCCCGAGCGATCCCTCCGGTCTTCGCGGGGGCCCGCGTTCGACGCCTTCCCGTCCGCGGGCGGCTCCCCCGCCGCCACCGAACCCGGCGCACGCACCGGCAGCGCCCGATCGTCCCTCCACCAGCCAGGGCTGATGCACCCCATGACGGCCGGGATCGCAGGCTCCCCGGCCCAGGAGCACCGGCGTCCCGACTACCTGATCGAGGACGGCGACGTCTTCGCCGACGACCGCTGGTTCACTCCTCCGGTGATCGGCGCCGACGACCCGGAGGGCCGCAGTGCATGAGTCGCTGTTCCCGACCGCTGCCACCGCGCCGGGGCATCGCCGCGTGCTGACGGTCGTCGAGTTCGACGTGCTGTGGGAACGCCTCGGTCTCGGCCCGACGCCCGTCGTGCTGCGATTGGCCTCGCCGGGCCGTACGCACTCCGAACGCGCCCAGCTCGTCGCGGCCGGGTTGCAGGCGCTGCGCCGCCGGGGGCTCGCCGACGCCTCCGGTCCCGATCCCGAGCTGGCCCGCCTTCTCAGGCTGCTCTCCCGGCCCACCCGGCAACTGGAGTTGCGCGCCTGGCTCGGTCGCAGCGTGCGCGCGGTCGCGGCGGGCGACCCCGACTCGGCCGTCCTGGCCGTCCGCGAGGACGCCACGGTTGCTCTCGAGGGGTGCGGTTCGCTGCCGGGCGGGATGCTGAGCGCACTCCCCATCGCAGGTCCCGGGCCGGGACGGGCGAGCACCGTCCCGACGCAGGTCCTGGCCGAGGCCCTCGCCCGCCCCGGCGAACTGCGACAGGCACTCATCGCGCGTGCCGTCCCGTCCACGGAAGCGACGCTGCTGGCCCGGATGCTGCACGACGGGGGTAGGCGCAGCCAGCTCACCGCGCTGGCGACCGACCGGTGGGGAGTCTCGCGGCGCCTGCCCCGGGTCCTCACCGTGCTCGACGGCCCCCGCGGGCGATACCTGCTCACCCGCAGCACCGCCGACGACGGCACCGAGTGGACCACGATCGGACCGGCCGACGGGCGACGGCTGCGGCATCGCGTCGACGAGCTGCTCAGCGAGGCCGCCACGGCCGCCGGGCAGGCCGCCTGACCGGCAGCAGGAACGTGGCCCGAGGTCAGGCGCTAGACTCGAGGATGAGCGGCCGGGCCTCCAGGGCGGCGATCCGACGGGCGTCGGCGGCCGGGTCATCGGGCAGCTCCTGTGACTCGCGCTCCGCCCGCACCCTCGCGGTGTAGATCTCGACCTCACGATCGATCATCTCGGCGTCCCAGCCGAGCACGTCGGCCATCAGCTCCGCGACCTGCCGCGCGCAGTCCACCCCGCGATGCGGGTACTCGATCGAGATGCGGGTCCGCCGGGTGAGCACGTCCTCCAGATGCAACGCGCCCTCGTGACTGGCCGCGTGCACCACCTCGACCTGCAGGTAATCCTCCGCGCCCGGGATGGGCTGGAGCAGCTCGCGGCGATCATCGGCCACCCCGAGGACGTGGTCGAGCAGCGATCCGTAGCGATCCAGCAGGTGCCGGATCCGGTACGGGTGCAGGCCGTGGCGGGTGCCGATCTGCTCGCACTGGTTGATCAACGCGTAGTAGCCGTCGGCACCGAGCAGCGGCACGCGCTCCGTCGTCGAGGGCGCGACCCGCGACGGGATGTCGACCGCGGCGGCATCCACCGCATCGGCCGCCATCACCCGGTACGTCGTGTACTTGCCCCCCGCGATCGCGACGAGCCCGGGCGAGACCCGCGCGACGGCGTGCTCGCGGGACAGCTTCGACGTCGCCTCGTCCTCTCCGGCCAGCAGCGGCCGCAACCCCGCGTAGGCGCCCTCGATGTCGTCGTGCGTCAGCGGCGTCGCGAGCACCCGGTTGACGTGCTCGAGCACGTAGTCGATGTCCGCGCGGGTCGCGGCGGGCTGCGCGAGGTCGAGATCCCAGTCGGTGTCGGTGGTGCCGACGATCCAGTGGTCGTGCCAAGGGATCACGAACAGCACCGAGGCCTCGGTGCGCAGGATGACACCGGAGTCGGACACGATCCGGTCCCGGGGGACGACGATGTGCACGCCCTTCGACGCCCGCACCCGGAACCGGCCGCGCCCGCCGGACATCCGCTGGATCTCGTCGGTCCACACCCCGGTGGAGTTGATCACCGCGTGCGAGGCGACGTCGATCTCCTCGCCGGTCTCGCTGTCGCGCACGCGGACCCCGGACACCCGGTCGGCCTCCCGAAGGAAGCCCACGACCTGCGTGGACGTGCGCACGACGGCGCCGTAGTGCGCCGCGGTGCGGGCGACGGTCATCGAGTGCCGGGCGTCGTCGACCTGGGCGTCCCAGTACTGCATGCCGCCGATCAGCGCGTCGCGCTTGAGCGCGGGCGCCAGCCGAAGGGCGCCGGCGCGCGTGAGCTGCTTGTGCCGGGGCAGCGAGCGCGCGCCGCCCATCGTGTCGTAGAGGGTGAGCCCGGCCGTGACGTACGGCCGCTCCCAGAGCCGGTGGGTGAGCGGGTAGAGGAAGCTGACGGGCTTGACCAGGTGCGGCGCCAACCGGGTCAACATCAGCTCACGCTCGTGCAGCGCCTCCCGGACCAGCGAGAACTCGAGCTGCTCGAGGTAGCGCAGGCCGCCGTGGAAGAGCTTCGAGCTGCGACTCGACGTCCCGCTGGCCAGGTCGCGGGCCTCGACCAGCGCTACCGAGAGCCCGCGGGTCGCAGCGTCGAGCGCCGCCCCGCTACCGACGACCCCGCCGCCGACGATGACCACGTCGAACTGTTCGCTACGCAGCTGCTCCCAGGTGCGATTGCGTTCCGCCGGTCCCAGCCGCCCCAACACACCGCCCACACTATCGCCGTCGGCCGACCGGACCGGCCTGCTGACACGTCCGTGGCCCGACATGCGACGACGGTGCCGCGAGACCTGGGGCAGCTGCGAGATCCGTGCGCAGGTCCTCACTCCCGGACCAGGCAGAACGGATGCCCCGCCGGGTCGGCATAGACATTCCAGCCCCGCGCGCCGTCGACGTCGAGCGGCCGCGCGCCGAGCGCCACGACCCGCGCGTGCCCCACGTCGAGATCCGCCACCCCGACGTCGAGGTGGAACTGCTGCGGGTGGGCGGGATCCGGCCAGCGCGGCGGGCGGTGGTCCGTCGCCCGCTGGAACGCGAGCACCACACCCGAGGCCAGGTGCAGCGTCGACCAGTCGTCGTCGAGGGACCATCGCGGGTCGGCCCGGTCCACCTCACCGCCCAGCAGCCCCGCGTAGAACCGGGCGAGGCCGAGCGGCTCGGGACAGTCCAGCACGACGCCCTGCAGCGTTCCGATCATCCGGCCTGCCTACCACGCAGGACTACGGCGTGACGTCCTTGCGCCCCACGACGGCACCGGCGACCCCCGCGATCAGCGTCAACGTCGCGAACACCATGGCGAGCCACCCGAACCCGCCGATCAGCAGCCCGGCGCCGGCCGACACCGCTCCCACGGCCAGGCCCGTCCGGGCGACCGAGGCGCCACTGAGTCTGCGGGTCACCAGGCGGGCGGCGCCGGCGGTGAGCAGGATCGCGAGCACCGCGGAGAACGGCGCCAGCAGGGCGGTCGGCGGCAGCACCAGGTAGAGCGCGTCGTCGGCGAGTTGCGCCCCGACGCCGGCGAGCAGCGCCGATACGACAGAGCCCCGGGTGGTGGCGGGCAGAGTGGTCATGGCTCCCAGCGTCGCCGCCGGGGCGGCGTCGGGGATCGGGGATCGCCCGGAGTCCGACCCTGGTCCGGTTCTCCGACCTAGTCCAGATCGCCGTGCTGCATGAGCTGCCGCGCGGCCTCCGTGATCGACCCGGACAGCGACGGGTAGACCGAGAACGTGTGCGCGAGATCATCGACGCCGAGCCCGTTCTGCACGGCCATCGCGATCGGCAGAATCAGCTCGCTGGCCACCGGGGCGACGATGACGCCACCGATGACGACGCCGGTGGCCGGGCGGCAGAACAGCTTCACGAAGCCGCGGCGCAGGCCGCGCATCTTGGCCCGCGGGTTGGTCGACAGCGGCAACATGATGGTGCGGGCCGGCACCTCGCCCGCATCGATGGCGCGCTGGCTGATCCCTACGGTCGCGATCTCCGGCCTGGTGAACACGTTGGCGGCGACGGTCCGCAGCTTGATGGGCGCGACACCCTCACCGAGCGCGTGCCACATCGCGATCCGGCCCTGCATCGCGGCGACCGACGCGAGCATCAGCAGGCCGGTGCAGTCGCCGGCGGCGTAGACACCGGGCACCGACGTCCGGGAGACCCGGTCCACCGTGATGAACCCGCTCCGGTCGGTCTCGATGCCGATCTTCTCCAGCCCCAGGTCGGCGGTGTTGGGCACCGAGCCGACGGTCATCAGCGCGTGCGAGCCGCGGACCGTTCGCCCATCGGCCAGCGTCACCAGCACCCCGTCACCGTCGCGGACCACCGACTCGGCCCGGGCATTGGACAGGATGTTCACCCCGCGCTCGGCGAAGACGTCCTGGAGGACCGCCGCGGCGTCGGCGTCCTCGCCGGGCAGCACCCGGTCCCGGCTCGACACCAGCGTCACCTGGCAGCCGAGCTCGACGTAGGCGGAGACGAACTCCGCGCCCGTCACCCCGGAGCCGACGACGACGAGGTGCTCGGGCAGTGCGGGCAGGTCGTAGAGCTGACGCCAGGTGAGGATGCGTTCGCCGTCCGGCCGCGCGGAGGCGAGTACCCGGGGCGTGGCGCCGGTGGCGACCAGGACGACATCGGCGGGCAGATCCTCGCGCTCGCCGCCTGCGTGCCGGGCCTCGACCACGTGCGGTGCGCGGGCCGACGGCTCGTCGCTGAACGAGGCGTTTCCGGCGATGATCCGCACACCCTCGCGCTCCACCCGGGCCCGCACGTCCGCCGACTGCGCGAGCGCGAGGCTCTTGACCCGCCCGTTGACCTTCGGCAGGTCCACGCCTGCGGTATCGCGGTCGACCAGCACACCGAGGTCCGCCGCGCGGTGCAGGTCCACCCGGACCGCCGCGGAGGATATGAAGGTCTTCGAGGGAACGCAGTCGTGGAGCACGCACGCCCCACCCATCCCGTCCTGCTCGATGATCGTCACGTCGCTGCCGTGCTGCGCCGCGACCAGGGCCGCCTCGTAGCCGGCCGGGCCCCCACCCATGATCACGATCCGGGTCACCGCTGCCGTCCCTCCCGTATCGATTCCTCACGATCACGGTACGCGGAGGCCCTCCGGCACCCTCGAAGCGAGGTCCGTCGACCACACTCCGTCGCCCCGCGACTAGTCTGTCCCGGTGCCGCTGTACGCCGCCTACGGATCGAACATGGATCCGGCCCAGATGAAGGAGCGCGCCCCGCACTCGCCGATGGCGGGTACCGGGTGGCTCCAGGGCTGGCGGCTGACCTTCGGCGGCGAGGACTTCGGGTGGGAGGGCGCGCTCTCCACCGTGGTCGAGGACCCGGGCTCGCAGGTCTTCGTCGTGCTCTACGACGTCCCGGATCACGACTCCGCGCAACTCGACCGCTGGGAGGGTGGCGAGCTCGGGCTGCACAAGAAGCTGCGGCTGCGGGTGCACACCCTCGAGGGCGACGTGCTCGCCTGGATCTACGTACTCAACGACTACGAGGGCGGGGTGCCGTCGGCGCGCTACCTCGGGGTGATCGCGGACGCCGCCGAGCAGGCCGGCGCGCCCGCCGACTACGTGGCGGCGCTGCGCACCCGCCCCAGCCGCAAGTCCCTCTGACCCCACCCGCGAGTCGCGGTATCCCCGCGCGCGAGTCGCGGTTACGACGCTCGGGGGTCCCGGTGCCGGCGTCGCCTCGTCGTGCCGACGCTCCGCTGCCGCAAATCCCATCCCCGGTTCATGAGCGCCTCGTGGAGCTCCTGTTCCACCCGCGCCGGATTCCGCAGGTCATCCACCTCCACCACGACGACGGTCCAGCCCCGTCGCCTCAGGTCCCGCACCCCGCGCCTCATCTTCGGCGGTACGCCCGGCGTGAGCCGAGTAACCGTTGTACTCCACGGCGATGCGCAGAGCCGGCCAGGCGAGATCGACCCGGTAGAGCTCACGGCCGTCGGGGCCTCGAATCGACCAGTTCACCTCAGGAACCGGAAAGCCGAGATCCACGATCGCCCAGAGCAGCCAGCTCTCCGCCGGTGATTCGGCCCGACCGGTGGCCAGCCCGAGGAGGTGGCGGGCAAAACGCGTGCCCCTCGGGTCGGGTCGTTCATCGAGCCGTTGCTGGATGCGAGCTCGGAAGCCGTCACGGAGCGACGTGTCGAGTAGGGCGAGCGCCTGGTCCGTCACCGCGAGCGCGTCCGAGGGCCGGGCCCCGCAGAGCATGTCCGTGACCACACGCTCGAGGCCGAGCACAGGCACACCCTGGACCATCTCGCGATCCCGCTCGACGAACCGCCCGTTGTGCACCACCAGTCCCGCTCCCGACCGGAACCAGTGGCCATAGGGAACCACGAGGTGGACGGGCAGCAGGTCGACAGCGGTGCAGCCGTGGAGATGCGCCGCGGTGGGTCCGGCGACCACGACGTCGTCCCCACCGGCCAACACTGCCGACGAGACGACGGTCAGCGGGTCGGCTGCGCGGCCGGGCTCCACCACAACCCCGCCGAACGCGGAGATCAGTTCACCCGATTCGAGTGCGATCCGCATTCGATACTCACCAAGCGCGGCAACGGCATCACGTCGCAGGCAGGCCCCGTGCAGGCCCAGTGTCGAGAGGAGCATGCCCTCGACGCTGGTGCACCGGGCGTCCGCATGGCGGAGGTCACCGCCGCGCTGTGGACAACCGGTACAGCCTGTGGGCAACTACGGGGCCAGTTTGAGATCTCCCGGCGAGACATCTGTTGTCTCGCAGAAATCCCGCGACTCGCGCGCGCGGATACCGCGACTCGCGTACGGGGATAGCGCGACTCGCGGAGTGGATACCGCTATTCGCGGGTGGGTTAGGAGGTGAGGGCGGCCAGGGCGGCGTTGACCAGGACCCGCACGCCGACCGGCAGGGCGCGCTCGTCGAGGTCGAAGGTGGGCTGGTGGATGTCGCGCACGGGGCCGTGCCCCGGCCACACCCCGAGCCGCGCCATCGAGCCGGGCACGTGCTCCAGGTACCAGGCGAAGTCCTCGCCGCCGCTGGACTGCTCGGTGCCCACCGCGCCGTCCGGCCCGATCGCCGCCACCACGGCGTCGCGCAGCATGCCCGAGCTGACCTCGTCGTTGACCACGGGCGGCACGCCACGGATGTGGTCGAACACGTACCCCACGCCCGTGGGCGCGAGCAGCGCGGCGACGAGCATGCGCAGCTTGCTCTCGAGCTCGCCCCAGGTGGCGTGGTCGGCGGTGCGCAGGGTGCCGCGCAGCACGCCGTGCTGGGGGATCGCGTTCGCTGCCTCGCCGGCCTCGACCGCACCCCACACGAGCACGGTGCCGGACCGGGGGTCGACCTGGCGGGTCAGCAGCAGCGGCAGCTGGGTGATCAGCAGCCCGATGGCCTGGACCAGGTCGGCGGTCAGGTGCGGGCGCGCCGTGTGACCGCCCGGGGACGTCAACCGGATCTCGAGCAGGTCGCACGCCGAGGTGATCGGGCCGACCCGGGTGCCGAGCTTGCCGACCTCGAGCCGCGGATCGCAGTGCAGTGCGAAGATCCGCTCGACGCCCTCCATCGCGCCGTCGGCGACCGCGTCGAGCGCGCCGCCGGGCTGGACCTCCTCGGCCGGCTGGAAGAGCAACCGGACCCGGCCGGGCAACGACGGCGCCGAGGCCAGCGCAAGCCCCGCACCGAGCACCATCGCGGTGTGCGCGTCGTGCCCGCAGGCGTGCATCACACCGGGCACCGTCGAGGCGAAGGGCAGGCCGGTGTCCTCGGCCAGGGGGAGCGCGTCCATGTCGGCGCGCAGTACCACGCAGCGGTTGCCGTATCCGACGTCACAGACCAAGCCGGTGCCACTGGGCAGGGTGCGTGGTTCGAGACCGGCGGCCATGAGGCGCCGGGCGACGAGTGCGGTGGAGCGGTGCTCGGAGCGGGCGAGCTCCGGTACGGAGTGCAGGGAACGCCGCCAGGCGACCACGTCGGCCCGATGCCGCCCCAACCAGGACTCCAGCCACGCCGGGCCGCTTCCCGCGCCGAGATCGGCGACCACGGGGTCGGCCGACGGCGCGAGGTCGGCGTGCGCCTCCAGCAAAGTCACCGGGCACCACCGTTCCGCACGGCCCCGCACCGGGGGTTCGCTTTTCCAACCGGCATCGACCCATGGTGCTCACCCGGACGGCGGTGTTCCAACCCCAAACGGCCATGTTGCTCCGATCCTCGCCGAGGGGTTGCCCAGTTGCTGCAGACGGGCAGCCACGTGATGACGAACGGTAAGCATGCTCGGCGACGAGCGGATGTTTCGGCCGCTCGTCGACCTGCGGAGGGTGCGCGGACGGTCACGGCGCGTCCACATCGGCCCCGGGGCGCGGGGGCTGTCGCATCCTGTGACCGGCGCCGGGAACAATGGGCGCGTGTCCACGCCCGAGGAGGCCGAGCAGCGCAGGATCGGCGGCCGCTACGTGCTGTCGGCACAGCTGGGCAGCGGCGCCATGGGAACGGTGTGGTCCGGCTACGACGAGGTGCTGCGACGACGCGTCGCGGTCAAGGAGCTGAAGGTCCCGCCCGGCGTCCCGGAGCAGGAGACGCTCGCCATGCGCGAGCGGATGCTCCGCGAGGCGCGCGCCCTGGGCGGGCTGTCGCACCCGAACGTGATCACGGTCTACGACGTCGTCGACGTCGGCGGCGAGCCGCTGGTGGTGCTGGAGCTGCTGCCGTCGCGCAACCTCGCCACGATGATCGCCGAGCAGGGTTCGCTGAGCGCCCGGCAGGCCGCTGTTGTCGGTTTCGCGACGGCGGCCGCGCTGCGCGCCGCGCACCGGGCCGGGATCACCCACCGCGACGTCAAGCCGGGCAACGTGCTCGTCGCCGACGACGGCCGCGTCAAGCTCACCGACTTCGGCATCGCCCGCAACGCCGCCGACGCCCCCATGACGACCGCGGGTCTGGTGCTGGGCTCGCCGGCCTACATTGCACCGGAGGTCGCCGCCGGGCAGGCGGTCACGCCGGCCGCCGACCTCTGGGGCCTGGGTGCCACGTTGTTCGCCGCCATCGAGGGCCGCCCGCCCTATGACGTGCGGGGCGATCCCGTCTCCACGATCACCGAGGTGGTGGACGGCGACGTCCCCCGCCCCCGCGACGCCGGGCCGGTGTCCGAGGTGATCGCGGCGCTCATGGTCAAGGAGCCGGAGCGCCGGATGCCGCTGGAGGAGGTGCGGCAGCGGCTGCGTCCGCTGCTGTCCGATCCGGACGACCCGCTCTACCCCGGCTCCCCCGACGCCCCGACGCTGCACTCGATGCTCGCCCCGCCATCAGCGCCCGCGCCGGTCGTGCCGTCGGCACCACCGCGGCGTGCGGAGAGCGGCGGCCCGGTGTCGACGTCTGGCGCGCAGCCGAGTCCGGTCGCGGCGTCGGCCCCGCCGCGTCCGGCCGTCCCGCTGGCCACTGCACCGGGCCCGCTCCCCGCCCCGCCGGGCGCGGCCGGGCCGCCGGGGTCGAGCGCGGGTGGGCCGCCGATCAGCCACAGCGGACCGTCCCGGCCGGCGGTGCCGTCGGTCTCGGCGACCGGTGCCCGTCCCGCGGCGCGTCCGTCGGCACAGGCCGTGCCGGGGTGGTGGGCGGCGTTGCTGGTGGTCGCGGGAGCCGTGGTCCTGCTGCTCGGCGCAGCGGGCGGCTGGGCCGTGACCCGGGCGCTGGCCGGGCAGTCGCCGTTGACCACTGTCACGGTGACGACCGACCGCGCTCCGCTGGTTCAGCACAGCGACTCGCTGGGGTTCACCGTCGGCATCCCCGAGACGTGGACGCAGTACCGCTACGAGGCGGACGGTGGCACGCGTGTGAGCTTCGTGAGCCCGGACGGGACCGAGGAGTTCAGCGCCCGGCGCTTCGGTTCCGTCGACGAGGTGGCGACCGGGCTGACGGCCGCCGGGCTCGGCGTCGACGGCGTCGAGTTCGATCCCCCGGAGCCGGCCGCCGCCCTCCGGTCGGGCCTGCAGGAGATCGGTTACCGCACCGAGGAGGGTTCGTTGCACCGGACGTCCTGGCTGCGGGTGGTCCCGGCCGTCGACGGCGTGTGGACGGTCCGGCTGACGGTGCCGACCGGCCGCGCTGACAGCACGTCGGCGGACCTGTTCTCCGCGCTCGCCACGGGGTTCGCACCGGGCGATGCGTGATCGTCCGGCCCACCGGGCCGTCGTAGGCTGCGCCGCATGAGCGTCCCGGAGGCCCTGCCGGCCAGTACCGACGTCGCGATGCAGGCCGCCGGGGCGCTGGCTCGGGCGACCGGGGTCTCCGCGCACGACGTCGCCGTCGTCCTGGGGTCGGGGTGGCGGCCGGCCGCGGACCTGATCGGCCGGCCCGCGCACGAGGTCCCGATGGCCGACCTGCCCGGCTTCGTTCCGCCCAGGGCGGCCGGTCACGCCGGGACGATCCGCTCGGTGCCCGTCGGCGGGCGGCGGGTCCTGGTGCTGCTGGGCCGCACGCACCTGTACGAAGGGCACGGTGTCGGCCCGGTCGCACACGGGGTTCGCACCGCCGCGGCGGCGGGTTGCCGCGCCGTCGTGCTGACCAACGCGGCCGGTGGCATCCGCGAGGGGCTGGCCGTCGGCGAGCCGGTGCTGATCTCCGACCACCTCAACCTGACCGGGACGTCGTCGCTGGTGGGCCCCCGATTCACCGATCTCACCGACCTGTATTCGCCGCGGCTGCGCGCACTGGCCCGGGAGATCGACCCGTCACTGTCCGAAGGCGTCTACGCCGGGCTACCGGGTCCGCACTTCGAGACGCCCGCGGAGATCCGGATGCTGCGCCGGTTGGGCGCCGACCTGGTCGGGATGTCGACGGTGCTGGAGGCCATCGCGGCGCGCGCCGCGGGCGTCGAGGTGCTCGGCCTGTCGCTGGTCACCAACCTGGCCGCGGGCATGACCGGGCAGCCGCTGGACCACCAGGAGGTGCTCGACGCGGGGCGCGCGTCGGCGGCGCGGATGGGTGAGCTGCTGCGCGAACTCATCGCACGGGCATGAGCCTCGCACCCGTGCTGCGCGATGCGGCGATGCGCTGGATCACCGACGATTCGGACCTCGCCACCCGCACCGAGCTGCAGCAGGTGCTGGCGCAGGCCATGGTCGGCGACGCCGACGCGATCCGGGATCTCACCGACCGGATGTCTGGGCCGCTGCGCTTCGGCACCGCCGGGCTGCGGGGGCCGGTGCGGGCCGGGCCGGCCGGCATGAACGTCGCGGTCGTGCGCCGGGCGACGGCGGGCCTGGCCGACTGGCTGGCCCGCGACGGCGCGCGGGGAACGGTGGTCGTCGGCCGGGATGCGCGGCACGGGTCGGCGGCCTTCGCCGACGCGACGGCGCAGGTGCTGGCCGGCACCGGGTTCGAGGTCCGGGTGCTGCCCGGGGCGCTGCCCACGCCGCTGCTGGCATTCGCGGTCCGCGAGCTCGGGGCCGTCGCCGGGGTGCAGGTCACCGCGTCGCACAACCCGCCTGCGGACAACGGCTACAAGGTCTACCTCGCCGACGGCGCGCAGCTCGCTCCGCCGGGCGACGTCGAGATCGAGGCCCGGATCGCGGCCGCCCCCGCCGCCGTCGCGATCCCCACCGCCACGACCGCCACCACGGTGGACGTCACCGGGTCGTATCTGGACCGCGTCGCCCGGCTGCCCCGGGGCGCTGCCCGCACGCTGCGGATCGCACTGACCCCGCTGCACGGCGTCGGCGGGGCGACCGCGGTGCACGCGCTGGCCCGGGCCGGGTTCATCGACGTGCACGTCGTCGGCTCCCAGGCGGCGCCGGACCCGGACTTCCCGACCGTCGCCTTCCCCAATCCCGAGGAGCCGGGCGCGACCGACGCGCTGCTCGCGCTGGCCGCCGAGGTGCAGGCCGACCTGGCGGTCGCGCTCGACCCGGACGCCGACCGGTGCGCGCTCGGGGTACCGCTGCCCGACGGGACCTGGCGGATGCTCACCGGCGACGAGACCGGGGTGCTGCTGGGCGATCATCTGCTGCGCTCCGGCGGCTACCCCGATCCGCTGGTCGCCACGACCGTCGTGTCGTCGTCGATGCTGCGCTCGGTGGCGGCGCGGTACGGCGCGCGATACGCCGAGACGCTGACCGGCTTCAAGTGGATCGTCCGCGGCGGGCCGGGGCTGGTGTACGGCTACGAGGAGGCGCTGGGCTACTGCGTCGACCCGGACACGGTGTGCGACAAGGACGGGATCGCCGCCGCCGTGCTCGCCGCCGACCTGAGCGCCGGGTTGCGCGCGGCGGGTGGCGACCTGCTCGGCCGGCTCGACGAGCTCGCCGCCGCGCACGGCGTGCACCGCACAGAGGGACTGTCGCTGCGGCTCGAACCCGCCGAGCGCGATGCCGTACTGGACCGGCTGCGGGCGGTGCCGCCGGCCGGGTGGGACGTCGAGCGGCCGGCCCCGGACGTGCTCGTGCTCCGCGGCGAGGGCCGCCGGGTGGTGATCCGGCCGTCGGGCACGGAGCCGAAGCTCAAGGCGTATCTGGAGGTCGTCGAACCGGTGCCCGATCCCACTGCGCTCCCCGCCGCCCGTGCCACCGCCGAGGAACGGCTCGCCGCCGTGCGCACCGAGGTGCAGGACCTGCTTGTGAGAATCGCACGATGCCCCGCCTGCTGATCGTGCACCACACCCCGTCCCCCGCGACGCAGGAGATGTTCGACGCGGTGCTGCGCGGCGCCACCGACCCCGAGATCACCGGTGTCGAGGTGGTCCGCCGGGCGGCGCTGGCCGCGACCGCCTCGGACGTGCTCGCCGCGGACGGTGTCGTGCTCGGTACCCCGGCGAACCTCGGCTACATGTCGGGTGCGCTCAAGCACTTCTTCGACCAGGTCTACTACCCGTGCCTGGACGACACCCGCAACCTGCCGTACGGGCTGTACGTGCACGGCAACCTGGGTGTGGAGGGCGCGGTCAAGGCCGTCGAGTCGATCGCCGGTGGCCTCGGCTGGCAGCGGGTCGCGGCGCCGGTGCAGATCAGCGGGCCCCCGGACAAGGCCGCGCTCGAGGCCTGCTGGGAGCTGGGTGCGACCGTCGCGGCCGGGCTCATGGAGTAGGCGCGGCGCGCCGCTCGGCCAGGTAGGCCTCGATCTCCCGATCCCACATCGCCGCGATCTTCCGGTACCCCGAGACGTTGGCGTGCAGGTGATCGGTGAAGTCCGACGTGGACAGCAGGTCGGCGGTGTGCACGAAGTCGATCGAGTGGCCGAGCGTGCGGTGCCGGGCCGCCACCCGGGAGGCGCGTGCCGCGAGGTCGGCCCGTGCCGTGGACCGCGTGCGCATCTTCGCCCAGACCCCGGCCACCACGACGTGCGTGTGCGGCGCCGCGGCGTAGATCCGGTCGAGCAGGTCGTCGAGCCGCTGGGCGACCACCACGCCGGAGGCCCCCGCCCCGAGGTCGTTGGTGCCGGCGTGCAGCAGGACGACGTCGGGCCGCGCCGCGCGCAGCCCCCCGGCGACCCGCGGGGCGAGCATCGCGATCGTCGCGCCGGAATGGCCCTCGTGGTCGCGATCGGCCAGCGGGGCCGGCCGTTACGCCGACGTGGCGCAGGCGATGAACCGAAACAGCGTTGCGCTAGCCTCCGGACATGCCCCGGCCCAAGGTGCACGACGAGAGCCTGCGGATCCGCCTGCTGGAGGCCGCCGGCCAGACCCTCTCGACGCAGGGCCTGGCCGCACTGAGCCTGCGCCGGCTGGCCGCCGACGTCGGCACGTCGACCACGGCGGTCTACTCGCTGTTCGGCGGCAAACCCGGGCTGCTCAAGGCGCTGTTCGACGAGGCGTTCCGCCGCCTCGGGATGCACCTGGCGACGGTGAGCCCGAGCGACGACCCCATCGAGGACCTGGTCGCGCTCGGCCTGGCCTACCGGGACAGCGCGCTGGCCGACCCGCATTTCTACGACGTGATGTTCACCGGCTCGAAGGCCGACCTGCCGCTCGACGAGCAGTCGATGGCCGCGGCGGCCGAGACGTTCCAGCCGCTGGTGCGGCTGGTCGAGCGGGCGATCGCGGCGCAGGCACTGCGCCCGGACGCCGATCCCGCGGCCGTCTCGATGTCGCTGTGGGCGATGGTGCACGGGCTGGTGTCGTTGCAGCTGCGCAACTTCCTGCCGCCCGGCGCCGGCGATCCGAAGGTCGTGTTCGAGGCCGCGGTCCGGGCCAACGTGGACGGCTGGCGGGCGCGGGACTGAGCCTCAGACCGCCCCGAACTGGCGGTCTCCCGCGTCGCCCAACCCCGGGACGATGAACGCCGAGTCGTTCAGCCGTTCGTCGATGCTGGCCGTGATGACCCGGGCCGGCAGGTTGCTGGCTGTGAGGTGGCCGATGCCCTCGGGTGCGGCGAGCACGCAGACCGTCGTGACGTCGGTGGCGCCGCGTTCGGTGAGCAGCCGGATGGTGTGCACCATCGAGCCGCCGGTGGCCAGCATCGGGTCGAGGACGAAGACCGGCCGGTCCTGCAGCGATTCGGGCAGCGACTCCATGTAGGGCACCGGTCGGTGCGTCGTCTCGTCCCGGGCCAGGCCGACGAAGCCCATCTGGGCCTCCGGCATCAGTCCTTGCGCGGCGTCGGCCATGCCCAGCCCGGCGCGCAGCACCGGCACCAGTAGCGGCGGGTTCGCGAGGCGGTAGCCGGTCGTGCGGGCCACCGGGGTGTACAGCGGTGCCGTCGCGACCTCCGCGTCCCGGGTGGCCTCGTAGATCAGCATCACGGTGAGCTCGCGCAACGCGGCGCGGAACGTCGCGTTGTCGGTGCGCGCATCGCGCAGGGTGCTCAGCCGCGCCTTGGCCAGCGGATGGTCGACGACACGGACGTCCATGCCCGCAGGCTATCCGGACCCCGGCCGGCCCCCGGCGTCGCTGGTGTCCCGGGCGCTATGCCACCGCCCGGCCCGGCGTCTCGCTCGTCCAGCACCAGCGGCCGTCCGGGCCGGGCCGGGCGCGCATCCGGTCCTCCAGCACCGGGTCGCGCTCGTGCTCCAGACAGCCCGTCGCCGCCCAGCAGTCGATCACGATCTCCTCGGCGGTGGCGTCGAGCCGCAGGAAGCTCTTGAACATCGGCGGGGTGTCGGAGTCGAACAGCACCGACGTGAGGTTGTGAGCGGGGGCCGTACCGCGGGTGCGCAGGGGGAACACCCGCTTCTCCGCGCGCCGGGCACGAGCGCTGATCTGCTCGGGCGGGGTCCCGGTGCGCGGCGGGGTGATCCCGATCCGCTCGGCCATCATCGTCGTCGCGTCCTCCGGAGAGATCGTCAGCAGGCCGCGGCCGAACCCCAGCAGCCGGTCGAAGCGGCGGCTGAAGTGCGCCAGCGAGTCACCCCGCAGCGGGTAGCAGCGGAAGTCCTCCTCGCGACAGGCCGGAGCGAGCCGGTCGACGTCCGGGATGTGGTGGGTGGCCGACAGGTAGGCCCCGCCCCCACCGTTGACGAGGTACAGCAGCGTGCGCCCGTCGCTCAGGTGGACGGGGTACCGCTGGTAGTTGTGGTCGTCCCCACCGATCACCGCGACGTAGTGGTGGGCCGGGTCGGTCACGATCTCGTTCACGTCACCCCCGCCGGCGATCGGCGACGGCCGCAGCTCGCCGTAGCTGTAGATCGGCGTGCCGGTGAGCAGGATCTTCGGCCTGTCGCTCGGCGCCGAGACCGCGCGCAGCCACTCCCCCTGCTCCGCGTCGACCTCGCCGCTCATCCCGGTGTCGATCAGAACGAGCCGGACCGGGCCGGCGTCGATCGCGCAGTACGGGCCGGGCTGCACGGCCTGCTGGGACTCCGCGTCGCGGTACCGGCGCATGTCGGCGACGTCGCGCACCGTCGCCTTCGGCGCGCGCCGCCAGAGCAGCCGCCGCAGGGCCCCCGTGAGACCCGCCCTCGGTCCGGGGACGTCGGGCGCCCCGGCGTCGGGCGGGGCGCCGCAGAACGTCGTCATGAAGCCGGTCAGCCCGTCGTACCAGCCGTGGTTGCCGGGCAGCCCGTAGATCGGGCCGGGGTAGTCCGCGTAGGGGCGGTAGAAGCGGTCGGCGTAGGCCCGGACGCCGCCGGCCGGGTAGATCACGTCGCTGCACAGCACGGCCAGGTCGGTGTCGCCGGCGACCTTCTGCAGCACCGGGACCACGGTGTACTGCGAGGCGTCGCCCTCCCCCGGGTCACCGAGCATCGCGATCGAGATCCGCTCCCGGCCGGCGAACCGGTCGACCACCCGGGTCCGCAGGTCCATCCCCGGCGACGGCCGGCCGGTGCGCTCGTACTCGTCGAGCCGGCGCAGCCACGCCTGCCGCATCGCGTCGGTCGGGTCGCCGAACCGGCGCGCCAGCCAGTCGTTGCGGGACGCGAGCAGCGATCCGGGGCTGAGCCACGTGAAGCGCTTCCGGCGCGGCATCAAGCGGGCGAAGTCGCCGAGTTCGCGGCACCCCCAGCCGGCGTTGGCCACCGACCGCCGCGACGGGGCGTGTGGGCTCACCGGCGACCCGCGACGAAGCGGACGACCTCGGTGGCCAGCGCCGGCCCGGCGTCCTCCTGGAGGAAATGGCCGGCCCCCGCGATCGTCGGGTGCTCCCGGCCGACGGCGCCCGGCATCGTGCGCGCCAGGACCGGGCCCATGCCCCCGGTGATCGGGTCGCCGTCGCTGAACGCGCAGAGGAACGGGACGTCGCTCGCGCTCAGCGCCGCCCATGCGGCCCGGTTGGCCTCGGTGGCCGGGTCGTCGGGACGGGTCGGCACGATCGTGGGCATCGCGCGCGGGCCGGCGGTGAACATCTGGTCGGGGAACGGGGCGTCGTAGGCCGCGAGCACCTGCGGGGACAGCGGGGTCCGGCAGCCCGACTGCACCAGCCGGGCGATGTCGAGCGTCCCCGCGGCCCCGGCCTTCTCCACCGCACGGCGGAACTGCCACCACACCTCGGGCATGTCGTGATCGCCGGTGGGCAGGCCGGTGTTCGCGGCGACGACAGCGGCGAACCGGCCGGGGTTCTCCGCCACCAGCCGCAGCCCGATCAGCCCGCCCCAGTCCTGACCCACGAGGGTGACACCGTGCAGGTCGAGCACGTCGAAAGCCAGCGCCCGGACCCACTCGACGTGCCGGGCGTAGGTGTGGTCGGACGGCTCGGAAGGCTTGTCCGAGCGTCCGAAGCCGACCAGGTCCGGCGCGATCGCCCGCAGCCCCGCGTCGGCGAGCACCGGGATCATCGTCCGGTAGAGGAACGACCAACTGGGCTCGCCGTGCAGCAGCAGCACCACCGGCCCGTCCGACGGCCCCGCCTCCACCCATGCCATCCGCAACGTCCCGCCGTCCTGGTCGGGAACGTCGGCGTAGTGCGGGGGGAGGTCGAAGCCCGGCAGGTCGGCGAATCGCTCATCGGGGGTACGAAGGGTGCGCATGATCGTGATCCTGACAGCTCCACGGCCGCCGCAGAACACGGCGAGTGATCGACAACTCGGCGTGGGCCGATGGCGGCAGCCCCCGACCTGCGTCGTCGCGCCCCCTCGGAGATCAACTCCACGGGCCTCGGACCGGGCCGCGGCGGCCTTCGGACCCTGCTGCCCGCGGTGATCACCAACAGTGCATCGATGTGATGCGGATCCACCGCCTGAACCGGTTCATACGCTCTGCGTTTCAGCCTCGATACTGCTGGTGATCACTTCGACAATTCACCCTGACCCGAACGGGTGGTATGCCACAAACACTGTCACGCCGGAGGCCTCGCCGACGCTGTACTAGGTGACTAGGAGGTGATCCGGTGCCGGAGAACACGACTTCCGACGAGGCGACACTGGTCGCGGCGGCGGAAAAGCTCACGCAGTGCGACGGATACGTCGTGCTGGCCGTCGACCCCCAGACTGGGGAGGTGGACGCCCATGGCCCCTTCGACGGGCTGACGGCGACCATCAAGGCGGACCAGTTGCGACGCGACTTCGACCGCGGTGGGCTGGAGGACGTCACGGTCGGCGTCGTCCGACTGCACAGCTCGACCTGATCCACCCCGGCAACGGAACCTGCTCACCGCCCGCCGCCTCCCGAACGCGGCGGGCGGTCGGCCACCCGGGGCCGGATTCCCGACCCGACGGACCGCGCTCACGACTCGCCTGGACTCGCGGGCGTGACCGGGCCCGCGAGGGTTCGCGGTCAGGCGACACCAGCGCCGGTCACGGAACCGACCAGCGTCCGCGAGGAGGATCCGTGACCAGCACAGTCCCGGCCCAGCGGCCCGCCCGACCGTCCGTCGAGCTCACCGAGGCGGTCCGCGACACGACGTCCCTGCGTCGCTTCCTGCGCGGCCTGCCCGGTGTCGACGCCGTGGGGCTGGAGCACCGGGCCGCCACCCTCGCCACCCGCAGCATCAAGGCGGGAGCCAAACTCCGGGCCATCGACCTGGCCATCTCCATGGTCGACCTCACCACGCTCGAGGGCGCCGACACCCCCGGCAAGGTGCGGTCGCTGTGCGTCCAGGCCCGCCGGCCCGATCCCGGCCACGCGGGCGTCCCGTCGGTCGCCGCCGTCTGCGTCTACCCCGATCTCGCCGGCCAGGCCGTCGAGCTGCTCCGCGGCAGCGGGGTGGGGGTGGCGGCGGTGGCGACGGCGTTCCCGTCCGGGCGCTCGTCACGGGCGGTGAAGCTGGCCGACACCGCGCTCGCCGTCGACGGCGGCGCGACCGAGATCGACATGGTGATCGACCGCGGCGCGTTCCTCTCCGGCCGCTACGCCGACGTCCTCGACGAAATCATCGCGGTGAAGCAGGCCTGCGGTCCCGCGCACCTCAAGGTCATCCTGGAGACGGGCGAGCTGGCCGGTTACGACGACGTCCGCCGCGCCTCATGGCTGGCCCTGCTCGCCGGCGCGGACGTGATCAAGACGTCGACCGGCAAGATCTCCCCGGCCTCGACCCTGCCGGTGATCCACGTGATGCTGCAGGCCGTGCGCGACTGGCACCGGCTCACCGGTGAGCACCGCGGGGTCAAGGCGGCCGGCGGCATCCGCACGACCAAGGACGCGATCCGCTATCTGGTCGCGGTCAACGAGGTCGCAGGGCCGGCCTGGCTGACGCCCGCACTCTTCCGGTTCGGCGCGTCGTCGCTGCTCGCAGACCTGCTCCGGCAGCGGCGCACCCAACTCGAGGGGCACTATGTGAGCCACGACGACATCGGCGGTGCCTGATGGTGTGGGAGTACGCCCCGGCCAGGGAGTCGGCGGCGCTCGCGAACCTGCAGCCCGGCTACCGGCCCTTCGTCGACGGCGCGTTCGTCGACGGCGGCGGGGAACCGTTGAAGACGATCAACCCCGCGACCGAGGAGGTCCTGGCCGAGGTCGGTACCGCGTCGACCGACGACGTCGACCGGGCCGTCGCCGCGGCGCGGCGGGCGTTCGAGCAGACCTGGGGCCCCATGCCGGGTGCCGAGCGCGCCAAGTACCTGTTCCGCATCGCGCGCGTGGTCGCCGAACGCTCACGCGAGCTCGCGGTGCTGGAGACGCTCGACAACGGCAAGCCGATCCGGGAGTCCCGCGACGTCGACGTCCCGACCGCCTCGGCACACCTGTTCCACCACGCCGGCTGGGCGGACAAGCTGGATCATGCCGGGCTCGGCCCGGACCCGCGCCCGCTCGGCGTGGTCGGGACCGTCATCCCCTGGAACTTCCCGCTCCTGATGGCCGTCTGGAAGATCGCACCTGCCCTGGCCTGTGGAAACACCGTCGTGCTCAAGCCCGCGGAGACCACCCCGCTCACCGCGCTGGTGCTCGCCGGGATCGCCGCGGAGGCCGGGCTGCCGCCGGGCGTGCTCAACGTGCTCCCCGGTGCCGGCGACGTCGGCGCGACACTGGCCGGCCACGAGGGACTGTCCAAGGTGGCCTTCACCGGGTCGACCGAGGTGGGTAAGCAGATCCAGCACCGGCTCGCCGGCACCGGGCGGCGGCTCACCCTGGAACTCGGCGGCAAGGCGGCCAACATCGTCTACGACGACGCGCCTCTCGACCAGGCCGTCGAGGGCGTGATCGACGGGATCTTCTTCAACCAGGGTCACGTCTGCTGCGCGGGCTCCCGGCTACTGGTCCAGGAGTCGATCGCCGAGGAGTTCGAGGGCCTGCTGCTCGAGCGGATCGCGGCGCTGCGGGTCGGCGACCCGCTGGACAAGAACACCGACGTGGGCGCGATCAACTCCCGCGCCCAGCTGGAGAGGATCGTCGACCTGGCCGCGGTGGGCGACGCCGAGGGCGCGCAACGCTGGACGAGTCCGTGCCCGTTGCCCGAGCGCGGCCTGTTCTTCCCGCCGACGGTGTTCACCGGCGTCGAGCAGACCATGCGGGTGGCTCGCGAGGAGATCTTCGGCCCCGTGCTGTCGATGCTGACCTTCCGCACCCCCGACGAAGCCGTCGCGAAGGCGAACAACACGCCCTACGGGCTCTCGGCCGGGATCTGGACGGACAAGGGCTCCAAGGCACTGTGGACGGCGCAGCGCGTGCGGGCCGGTGTCGTGTGGGCCAACACGTTCAACCGCTTCGACCCGACGTCGCCGTTCGGCGGCCACCGGGAGTCGGGCTTCGGCCGCGAGGGCGGACGCATCGGGCTGGCGGCCTACCTGGCCTGATCGCCCCACCCGTCTGGGCATGATCGTTGTTCTGGGGACATCGGCTGCACCCGCGCCCCTGATGTCCCGGAAACGTTCATCACGCGATGTGACGGCGTCCGGGCGCCGACGGCGGGAGAGCGCCCGGCCCTCGTCCGGCCGACCGCGCCCGGCGCGCTGAACTTGTAGCGTGCTTCCGTGATCCCCCTGGCCGGCGCGGGCAGCACCTCCGACGGGCGGTTTACCGTCGCCAAGACCTACAAGCTCTACGTGGGCGGGGCGTTCCCGCGCTCGGAGTCCGGGCGCAGCTACCCGGTGCACGACACGAAGGGCCGGCTGCTCGCGCACGCCGCGCTGGCCTCCCGCAAGGACGTCCGGGACGCGGTGAGCGCCGCCGCCGGGGCCGTCCGCGGCTGGTCGGGCGCCACCGCCTACAACCGCGGACAGGTGCTCTACCGCGTCGCCGAGATGCTGCAGGGCCGCCGCGACCAGTTCATCGACGAGGTCGTCGCCGCCGAGGGCGGGCAGCGCCGCCGGGCGGCGGCGCTGATCGACACCGCGATCGACCGCTGGGTCTGGTACGCGGGCTGGACCGACAAGATCGCCGCCGTCCTCGGCTCGGTGAACCCGGTGGCCGGTCCCTTCGTGAACTGGTCGGCGCCCGAGCCCACCGGCGTGGTCGGGGTGCTGGCACCGCGGGCGTCGTCGCTGCTCGGGCTGGTCTGCGCACTCGCCCCGGTGCTCGCCATCGGATGCACCGCCGTGGTCGTGGCCGCACCCGACCGCCCGCTGCCCGCGATCAGCCTCGGCGAGGTGCTCGCGACGTCCGACGTGCCCCCCGGCGTGGTCAACATCCTCACCGGCCGGGCCGAGGAGCTCGCTCCCTGGCTCGCGTCGCACGCCGACGTCAACGGGCTCGACCTCACCGGCGCACCGGAGGACCTGGCTGCGGATCTGGAGCGCGCGGCGGCGGCCACCGTGAAGCGGGTGCTCGCCCGGCCCGCCACCGAGCCGGACTTCACCCGGGCACCCGACGTGTCCCGGCTGCGCGCCTGGTCCGAGATCAAGACCGTCTGGCATCCGGTCGGTCGCTGACCTGTCCGTTCGGCTCCCCACCAGCCGCCGTTAGGGTGGCGCCGTGGCAAGCGACATCGTCCCGATCCGGCTCTCGCTCACCGAGGGCGACCTGGTCACGCTCTGGGCCCCGCGCTGGCGCGAGGACGGCGAGGAGTGGGAGGCCTTCCTCGGCGACGACGAGGCGCTGTACGCGTTCGGCGAGGTCGCCCGGCTCGCGGCGTTCGTCCGCACCGCCCCCGAGCACGACCTCGTCGACCACCCGGCGTGGTCGGTGGTCCCCGACCTCACCGTCGCGGAGCTGACCCCCGAGAACACGCAGCACTACGACATCGTCGGGGTGCCCGAGCTGGTCGCCGAGGACGCCGACACCTGGACGATCGGTGAGCTGGCCGAGATCGTCGGCATGATCCGGTCGCTCGCCGACGTGTGCGACCTCGAGCAGGTCACCGAGATCCTCGATTCCGCGCCCGCGTTCGCGCTGCTCGACCAGGGCACGCTGCCGTTCGTCGGCCGCGAGGGCGCCCGGCTGTGGAACCAGCTCGTACAGACGGTGGCCGAGCGCTGGGACGACGTGATCGATGCCCTCGACGAGCTGGTCGCGACCCCCGAGGTCGATGCGACGGCGCTGGCCGCGGCGGAGCAGGAGGCCGCGGCGCTGGCCGAGCGGGAGGCCCTCGCGCGGGCCGCCGATCCCGACGCCGACGACGAGGAGGGCGAGGCCGAGGCGGCGGAGGCCGCCGTCGCCGAGCAGATCACCGAGGACGAGGCGGACGCCCCCGTCGGCTTCTGGGAGGAGGTCGGCATCGACCCCATCCGGATCACGACCCGCGACGGCGAGTTCGTCACCCTGCGCTGCTACCTCGACGACAGGCCGGTGTTCCTCGGCTCGGGCGGCAAGATCGACGTGTTCGCCGGCGAGCGCGCCCTGGCCCGGCACATCGCGGACGCCGGGAAGGACGGGCACGACCTCGTCGCGGCGTCGACCTGGCCGGAGGTCGTCGAGAAGGCGGAGGTCGGCGAGCTGGAGGTCACCGTCGACGAGCTCAACACCTATGTGCTCACCGGCCTCGACGAGGACATCACCGACGGACCCCTGGTCGTCGACGCGACCCAGCTCGAGCTGGCCACCGAGCTGCTGCTCGACGTCGGCGAGTGGGCCGGTGACGACGAGCCCCGCCTGGCCCTCGCGGAGTCGGAGAGCCTGGGCTGGCTGGTGTCGTTCGTGGTGCGACCCGACCCGACCCGGCTGGCGCCCAGCCCGCCGTTCGATACCGAGGCCGCGCGCTGGCGTGAGCTGGTCGAGGACCTGAGTTTGCGGCTTCGCCGCCCGTGAGTGGCGGTGGTCGCTGCAGCGACCACCGCCGCTCACGAGCGCGTCAGCGCACGAGCGCGGCGTAGGCCGGCTTGATGACGTCGTTGATCAGCGCCAGCCGCTCGTCGAAACCGATGAACGCCGACTTCATCGCGTTGACCGTGAACCACCGCAGGTCGGCCCAGCCGTAGCCGAAGGTGTCGACGAGCGCCGCCATCTCCGAGGTCATCGAGCATCCCGACATCAGCCGGTTGTCGGTGTTCACCGTGACCCGGAAGCGCAGCTTCGTGAGCAGCCCGATGGGGTGCTCGGCCAGCGAGCGCGCCGCGCCCGTGTGCACATTGGACGTCGGGCACATCTCGAGCGGGATGCGGGTGTCGCGGACGTAGGCGGCGAGCAGGCCGAGCTTGACGGTGCCGTCGGCGTCGACCGCGATGTCGTCGACGATCCGGACGCCGTGGCCGAGCCGGTCGGCCCCGCACCACTGGATCGCCTCCCAGATCGAGGGCAACCCGAACGCCTCGCCCGCGTGGATCGTGACGTGCGCGTTCTGCTGGCGGACGTACTCGAACGCGTCGAGGTGCCGGGTGGGAGGGAAGCCCTTCTCGGCGCCGGCGATGTCGAAGCCGACCACCCCGACGTCGCGGTACCTCACGGCCAGCTCCGCGATCTCCCGCGAGCGGGCGGCGTGCCTCATGGCGGTCAGCAGGCAGCCGATACGGATCGTGCGCCCGGCCGCGGCGGCGCGCGCCGTCCCGGTCCGGAAGCCGTCCAGCACCGCCAGCACGACCTCGTCGAGGTCCAGGCCCTGCTCGACGTGCAGCTCGGGGGCGAACCGCACCTCGGCGTAGACGACACCGTCGGCGGCCAGGTCCTCCGCGCACTCGGCGGCGACCCGGGCCAGCGCCTCCGGCGTCTGCATCACGGCGACGGTGTGGCCGAAGGTCTCCAGGTAACGCTCCAGCGACCCGGAGTGGGCGGCGCCGAGGAACCAGCCGGCCAGCTCCCCGGGATCCCGGGTGGGCAGGGCGGTGTAACCGATGGCATCGGCCAGCTCGACGACCGTGCCCGGGCGAAGACCGCCGTCGAGGTGGTCGTGCAGCAGGACCTTCGGCGCGTCACGGATGGTCTCGACGCTCAGCGGCGCAGGCACGGCAGCCACGCTATACCTGGGCACGGTCGGCCCGAAACGGGCGTATGAGGCCGCCCGGACGGCCCAATGGTGACGCCCTGTCGAGCGATCGGAGGGAGTCGCTACTCTCTGTGCGGCTCCCCCATCCGGCTCAGAGGAAGCACCATCAACCATGAGCGATAACTCGACCCTGTCGTTCGACCGGATGCGCGGCATGCTCATGCGCGCTGCCGAGATCCGCGACAGCGAGCAGCAGCAGATCTTCGACTCGCTCGACGAGATTCATGCACGGCTCACCGCGCTCGACGCGCTCGGCGCGGTGCGCAAGCGGCTCACCGAGATGCCCGACCGGACCGAGGTCAGCGTGCTGGCCGAGCGGCTGGACGAGACGGTGGCCAAGGTCGACGCGCAGGACGCGACGCTGGCCACGGTCCTCCGCGCGCTGGAGTCGCTGCCCGACAAGCTCGCCAAACCGTTCGCGCAGCTCGACGGCCGGCTGGACGGGATGGCCGGGCGGCTCGAGGGCGTCTCCGGCCGGATGGAAGGCCTCGACGACCGGCTGGGCGGGCTGCACAAGCGCCTCGACGACCTCGACAACCGGCTCGACCGGCACGAGATGCGCCTCGACGCGCTGCCCAACGCGGTCGCCACGCCGATCAAGGAGCGCGTCGACGGCGTCGAGCGGATGGTCCGCGAGCAGCTCGACGGCGCGCTGCGCTCGTTCGAGGAGACCGGCGACGGGCTGCGCAACCTTCTCGGCGACACCAGCGTCGGACTGCACCGGCGGCTGGAGGACCTGGCCGCGCGGCCGGCCGTCGACCCGACCGAGGCACTCGACGCGCTCGCGGCCCGGCTCGAGGCGCTCGGCACCCGGCTGGAGGCCGTCGCGGGCCGGGTGGACGCGGTCGAGGACGGGCTCTCGGGCCGCATCGGCTCGCTCAGCGGCACACTCGACGCGAGCCTGGGCAAGATCGACACCGCGCTCGGGGAGCGCCCCGACACCGCCGCTGTGACGGCGCTCGTGGCGAAGGCCCACGAGGACTCGGAGCGGCGCAACGCCGGCCAGCTCGACGAGGCCATGGCGACGTTCGCCGAGCTGATCCTGGGCCGCGGCCCGGCCGTGCAGACCCCGCCGCCGCCCCCGCGCCCGACGCAGCGCCGCGGCGGCCGGGCCAAGGCCACGGTCAAGTCGCCGAACGGCGCCTCGGCGACCGACAGCGTCACCGACGACCCGGACGACTGACCCCGGCCCCCGCGAGTCGCGGTATCGCCGTCCGCGAGTCGCGGTATCGCCGTCCGCGAGTCGCGGTGGTCCGTAACGTGGCGAAGGTCGGCCCCAGTTCCCGGGTCGACGAGCATGACCTCGGGCATTGCCCGACCCATGATCGCCGTCTCGGCAGGTGAACCGCGATGATCGCGGCTCTCGCTGCCCGGACGGCAATCTCCGTACCGCAAGCGGGACTGCGGTGGCCGGCCCGCCGCGAGTCGCGCACGGCGACATCCCGGCTCGCGCACTGCAGTACCCCGACTCGCGCACTGCAGTACCCCGACTCGCGGGCTGTGGGACCCGACTCGCGGGGGTGTCAGGGGCGGACGGCGTCCAGCAGCAGCGGGGGGCGGACGGCGGGGCCGGAGCCGGGATCGGCGACCACCAGCCCGGCCGCCAGCGCGGCGCGGGCCCCGGGGAGGGCCTGCGGGGTGTCGGTGTGCAGTTCGAGCAGCGGCTGCCCGGCGCTCACCTGCTCCCCGACGTCGACGAGCAGTCGCACACCGGCGGCCGCCTGCACCGTGTCCTCCTTGCGTGCCCGGCCCGCTCCCAGGCGCCAGGCCGCGATCCCGACCGCCATCGCGTCGCACTGCGCCAGCACACCGTCGGTCTGCGCGACGACCGGCACCACGTGCCGGGCCATCGGCAGCGGCGCCGCCGGATCGCCGCCCTGGGCCGCGATCATGCGCTCCCACACCGGATACGCGGCCCCGGATGCCAGTACCTCCACAGGGTCCACATCGGTCAGTCCGGCCAGCGCCAGCATCTCCCGGGCGAGCGCGACGGTCAGCTCCACGACGTCGGCCGGCCCGCCGCCGCGTAGCACCTCGACGGACTCCGCGACCTCCAGCGCGTTGCCCACCGCCCGGCCCAGTGGCACCGACATGTCGGTGAGCAGCGCCGTCGTCGCCAGGCCGTGCGCGGTGCCGATCTCGACCATCGTCGCGGCCAGCTCGCGCGCGTGGGGGAGCGTCTTCATGAACGCCCCGGAACCGACCTTGACATCGAGGACCAGCCCGCCCGTGCCCTCGGCGATCTTCTTGCTCATGATCGAGCTGGCGATGAGCGGGATCGATTCGACCGTCCCGGTGACGTCGCGCAGGGCGTAGAGCTTGCGGTCGGCCGGCGCCAGCGTCGGTGTCGTCGCGCAGATGACGGCCCCTACGTCGGCGAGCTGGGCCGCGATCTCGTCCAGCGACAGCGCCGCGCGCCAGCCGGGGATCGACTCGAGCTTGTCCAGCGTCCCGCCGGTGTGCCCGAGGCCGCGCCCGGACAGCTGCGGCACCGCCGCCCCGCAGGCGGCTACGAGCGGCGCCAGCGGCAGCGTGATCTTGTCGCCGACGCCGCCGGTTGAGTGCTTGTCCACCAGCGGCCGTCCGACGTCGGGCAGTGAGAGGACCTCTCCGGAGTCGATCATCGCCTGGGTCCAGCGGGCGACCTCGGCGGCGTCCATGCCGTTGAGCAGGATCGCCATCGCCAGCGCCGCCATCTGTTCGTCGGCGACGTCGCCGGCGGTGTAGCCGGCGAGCACCCAGTCGATCTGCTCGTCGGTCAGCCGGCCGCCGTCCCGCTTGGCGTTGATGACCTCGACGGCACTGGGCGCCATGCGTTCTCCTTCGTACAGGTCGTGAGCGGCAATGGTCGCCGGGAACAGCGTCCTTCGCTCACGGGAGGTCGGCGGGGCCGAAGGCGTCGGGGAGCACCTCGCTCAGGGGCAGCACCCCGCGTGGGGTGTCCAGAAGGCAGTCGGGCCCGCCGAACTCGTAGAGGATCTGCCGGCAGCGCCCGCACGGCATCAGCAGCTCCCCGGTCCCGGACCGGCAGGAGACGGCGACGAACCGGCCGCCGCCGGTCAGCCGCAGCTGACCGGCCATCGTGCACTCGGCACACAGACCGAGCCCGTAGGAGGCGTTCTCCACGTTGCAGCCGGTCACCACGCGCCCGTCGTCGCAGACCGCCGCCGCGCCGACCCGCAGCCGCGAGTACGGCGCGTACGCCGACCCCGCCGCGGTCACCGCGGCGTCGCGCAGCGCCGGCCAGTCGAAATCAGTCACCCTCGCCCTTCCGGTTCTCCATGCCGATCGCCGACGGCGGGCGCAGCCGTTGCGAGGCCACCGCCAGGGCCAGCAGCGTGACGAGCTGGGGTGCGTAGGTCGCGAACTCCCGCGGCACCCGTGTCGACGGCCAGGTAGATCAGGTAGACGGCCACGCCCGCACCGGCCGCGATCGCCGCCGGCACCCAACGCTTGCGCGCCACCCACAGCAGGGCCACCAGCACACCCAGCAGGGTCCCTGCGTAGAGCAGCGCGTGCACGGCCTCGCCGCCCGCCCGCAGCTGCGGCCCGTCAACATAGCCGAACAGAGCGGAGCGGCCAGCAGCCCACCGGGCCGCCAGTTGCCGAAGATCATCGCGGCCAGACCGATGTACCCGCGGCCGCCGGTCTGGCCCTCCAGGTAGCCCAGCTGCCCCGGGTTGAGCACCAGTGCCGCACCGCCGAGCCCGGCCAGCGCGCCCGAGACGACCACCGCGACGTACTTGTGCGGCACCACGGCGACACCCAGCGACTCGGCCGCCACCGAGTTCTCCCCGCACGAGCGCAGCCGCAGTCCGAACCGGGTACGCCACAGCAGCAGGTAGCTCACCGGGACGAGCAAGAAGCCCAGCACGACGAGCGGGGTGAGCCCGCTCAGCAGACCACCGAGCAACCCGGCGGCGTCGGACAGCACGATGGCCCCCTGCATGATCAGCACGGTTTCCCGTGGCACCCCGACGATGTCGAGGGCCAGCGCCGACTTGTCCAGGAACGCCCAGAGCAGGGCGCCGAGCGCGATGCCGACCGGGTGATTGCGGCCGAGGAGGGCGATCGCTATGCCGGTGAAGCCGTAGCCCTGCGGCGAGGTGAGCGTGTAGGCGTAGTCGCGGCCGAGCAGTTCCGGCAGCCCGACCAGACCCGCGGCCGCCCCGGAGAGCAGCAGCGCGACGACCACCATGCGGCGGGCGTCGACACCCCCGGCGGTGGCCGCGGTCGGTGACTCGCCGGAGGCCTTGAGCTCGAACCCGAACCGGGTCCGGTCGAGCATGAACCAGTAGGCCACTCCAGGGCGGCGGCCACGAAGAGCATCCCAGGACCGGTGGCAGCGGCAGCGCCCCGCCCACGATCGCGGCCACGCACGCGGCCAGCCGGTACTGGCCCTCGACGCCGATGTCGAACAGCTTCATCTGGAAGCCGATCGCGACGGCGGGCGCGGCGAGGTAGTAGATCGCGCCGCTGTTGAGGATGTCGACGGCGGTGGTGCCCTCGCCGACCTGGGTGACCATGACGCGGAGAGCGGTCAGCGGGGAGGCGCCGCTGACCAGCAGCACCGCGAGCCCGCGGGACCGAGCCCGGCGCAGCTCCTCCCAGATACCGGCCTGGGCGCCGACGTCGACCCCGCGCGTGGGGTGCGATGCGATCAGCAGGGCCGGGTCGCCGGAGAGCTCGCGGCCGACGACGAGCTTCGGCTGGTTGCCGCCGGACAGCCGGCGGCCGGCACGTCGACGCCGGGGGTCCGCACGTCGAACTCGGTCACGATGCGCTCGGTGTCGCGCCGGGCCGCCCGGTCGAGCAGCCCCAGCAGCCCGCCCCGGGACACCGGCGGGCGGCTCTGACAACCGAGGATCTGGTTGACCCACAACGGTTGAGAGCCGAGCAGGCCGTGCCGGGTGCGGTCCTCGGGGACGTAACCGATTCCCGCTTCGCGGCGGCGCAGGGTGGTCGCGCGGCTGAGGTCCGATCCGGCCAGCACGACCCGGCCGGTGACCGACCGGCGCATCCCCATGATCGCCTCGACGAGCTCGGTCTGCCCGTTGCCCTCGACGCCGGCGATACCGAGCACCTCACCCGCGTGCACCACGAGGTCGATCCCGTCGAGCACCGGGCGGCCACCACCCTCGGCGGCGAGCGTCAGGCCTTCGACGCGGAGCACCTCGCGGTCGGTCACCGTCGACTCGCTCTGCGGGGTGGGCAACTCGCTGCCGACCATCATCTCGGCGAGCCCGCGGCTGCCGACCGTCGCCGGGTCGACGGTGCGGACGGAGGTGCCGCGCCGGATCACGGTGATCGTGTCGGCGATCGAACGAACCTCGTCGAGATTGTGGGAGATGAACAGGAAGGTGAAGCCGTCCGCACGCATCGCGCGCAGGGTGTGGAACAGCTCGTCGACCTCCTGCGAGACCAGCACGGCGGTCGGCTCGTCGAGGATGACGGTGCGCGCGCCGCGGTAGAGCACCTTGAGGATCTCCAGCCGCTGCCGGTCGGCCACCCCGAGCTGCTCGACGAGCAGGCCCGGGTCGAGCTCCATCCCGACGGTGCGGGCGAGCTCGGCGATCCGCGTGCGGGCCCCGGCGCCGATGCCGAGCAGTCCCTCCGCCCCGAGCAGGACGTTCTCGGCGACGGTGAGGTTGTCGGCCAGCATGAAGTGCTGGTGCACCATGCCGATCCCGGCTCTGATCGCGTCCGCGGGTGAGCGGAACCGGACCACGTGACCGTCGACGGTGATCGTGCCCTCGTCCGGCTGCTGCATACCGTAGAGGATCTTCATCAGGGTGGACTTGCCGGCGCCGGTCTCGCCACACAGCGCGTGCACCTCGCCACGGCGGACCCGCAGGCTGATGTCGCTGTTCGCGACGACGCCGGGGACCCGCTTGGTGATGCCGTCCAGCTCGACGGCGTACTCGCCGGCGGGCGTGCTCAGGGACATGTGCTCAACCCTCCCCCACGGACCGGGATCGGGACGCGGACGTCACCACCACGGATGACGTCCGCGCCCCGATCAGACCCGGGCCTCAGCTCACGGCGTCGCGGACACCGAGATCTGCCCGCTGATGATCGCGGACTTGTACGCGTCCAGATCGGGCGTGATGTCGTCGATCCTCCCGCCGGAGGTGGAGTAGCCGACGCCGTCGACCTTCAGGTCGAAGGCCTTCGGCAGGCTCGCGACGTTGTTCGCGGCGACCGCGTTGATGTAGTCGAACACCGCGACGTCGACCCGCTTGAGCATCGAGGTGATGATGACGTCCTTGACCTCCTGGAGCTGCGGCGAGTTGTACTGGTCGCCGTCGACGCCGATGGCCAGCTTGTTCGCCGCCTTGACCGCCTGGAACACGCCCTGCCCCGACCCGCCTGCGGCGTGGTGGATCACGTCCGCGCCGCCGTCGAGCTCACCCTTGGCGGCCTCGGCCCCCTTGGTCGAGTCGTTGAAGCCGGAGAAGTCGCCCGCCGGGCTGATGTACTCGACGTCGACCTGGATGTTCGGCGCGACCGCCTTGGCCCCTGCTCGTAGCCGGCCTGGAACTTCTGGATCAGCGGGACGTCGACGCCGCCGACGAAGCCGATCCTGCAGGTCTGGGTCTTCAACGCGGCGGCCGCACCGGCCAGGAACGAGCCCTGCTCCTCGGCGAAGACCAGTGGCGTGACGTTGGGCAGCTCGACAGTGTTGTCGTCGACGATCGCGAACCGCACGTTCGGGTTCTCGGCGCCCACCGTCTTGACCCCGGTGGCGTACTTGAAGCCCACCGCGATGATCGGGTTGTAGCCCTCGCTCACGAGCTGGCGCAGCCGGGTGAGGGCTGCGTCCTCACTCTCGTTGATCGCCGCGGTGAGCTCCCTGGTGTTCGCCTGCGGCAGGCCGAGGTCCGAGATGGACTTCTTCAGCCCGATCTGAGCGGCATCGTTGAACGACGCGTCCCCGGGGCCGCCGACGTCGTAGGCCAGGCCCACCCTGAGCGCGCTCGCGTCCGCGTTCGGCGCTGCGGGCGCCGGGCTGTCGGCTGCCGCCGCGGCCGATGGGGCGGCGTTGCGCGTGCATCCGGTTTCCGACCCGCCGGCGGCGTTCCCGCCGGAACCGGTGTCCGGGCACAGCCCACGACCACCAGGGCGCAGGTCAGCACCGCCGCTGCCAGTACGAAGCCACGTCTGATCCGCACTGCGATGCCTCCTCGTTCCCGTGTGTCCGGTCTGGACCGGTTGCGACGACGGGACGCTATCCGGGCAATGCCCGGCTTCACGGGACCATCGAACGGGCGTGACGGAATCGTCGGCTCCGCACGGTGAGCACCCGATCACCGATTGCAGGTAGCCCGCAGGCAGGATGGGTGCGACGTGCAGTTGACGGCGAGGAGATCAGCGTGGACGAGGCGAGCGTGACCATCGGCGCGGCACCGGAGAAGGTCTGGGCACTGGTCACGGACATCACGCGCATGGGCGAGTGGAGCCCGGAAAACACCGGCGGGAAGTGGACGGGAGGTGCGACCGGCCCGACGGTCGGGGCGACGTTCATCGGATCCAACGCCCACGGCTGGGTGCGCTGGCGGACCCACTGCCGCGTCGTCGAGTGCACGGCGCCGCAGAGGTTCGCCTTCACCGTCGCCGAGAACGGGATGACGTGGGGCTGGCGGCTCGAGCCGAACGGCCCCGACGGCACCTCCACCCGGCTCACCCAGTGGCGCGACCGCAGCACCCCGCCGAACGTGCTGGTCCGGGCCCTGGTCGCGACGGGTCTGCTCGGCAAGGACCGGGAGCGGATGATGATCGACGGCATGCGACGGACCCTGGACGCGGTGAAGGCTCACGCGGAGCAGGTCCCGGCCTGATCCGGGCGATATCGTCCAACGGTGACACGTGCGCTCGGACGCACGCTGACGGTCGCGCTGGTCGCGCTCGTCGCGGCGGCCGCCGCTCCGGCGGTGGCGGCCGCACCCGCGGAGTCCTGCGCCGTGCACGACGTGCCGCCCCCACCGGCCGCCCGCGAGGAGGTCGTGCCGGGCGTCGTCACGCCGGCGCCACTGCCCGTGCCGACCGACCCGGTCGGCGGGACGCGGCTCGGCGGGTGCGGCGACGTGCTGGCGCCGGGTGCGCCGGCGCCCCCGGCGGTGAGCGCCGCCGGCTGGGTGGTGGCCGACGTGGACACCGGTGCCGTGCTCGCCGCACACCACCCGCACGGGCGGCAGCGACCGGCGTCCACCCTCAAGATCCTGACGGCGATGGTGGCCCTGCAGCGACTCGACCTGGACACCGTCGTCGTCGGGAGCGCGGAGGACGCCCGCATCCCCGGCAGCCGCGCCGGGGTCGGGCCCGGCGGCCGGTACACGGTGCGGCAACTGCTGGCCGGGTTGCTGTTGAACTCCGGCAACGACGCCGCGAACGCGCTGGCCCGCGAGCTCGGCGGGGTCCCCGCCACGCTGGCCGCGATGCGCGACACGGCGGCCGCACTGGGCGCGCTGGACACCCGCCCGGTCACGCCGTCCGGACTTGACGGGCCGGGGATGTCGAGCTCGGCGTACGACCTCGCGCTACTGTTCCGGGTCGCGCTGCGTGATCCGAGGTTCACCGGGCTGATCGGGACGCGGGAGCTCGACTTCCCCGGGTACGGCCACCGGCCCGGGTTCCGGCTCTCCAGCGACAACCGGTTGCTGCTGCGCTACCCCGGCGCGATCGGGGGCAAGAACGGGTTCACCGACGCAGCCCGGCACACCTTCGTCGGCGCGGCGCAGCGGAACGGGCGCCGGCTGGTGCTGGCGCTGGTCCGTGCCGAGCAGCACCCTGCACCGGTGTGGCAGCAGGCGGCGTCGCTGCTCGACCACGGGTTCGCGCTGCCGGCGGGGACGGCACCGGTCGGGACCCTGGTGGACAGCGCTCCGCCAGGGACGACCACCACCGGGGGCGACACCGGCGGTAGCGCGGTGGCACCACCCGTTGCGGTGCAGTCCGATGCGGCCGCGACGGGCGGGGCTTCGAGCGGCTCCACGTCCGTGCGACTGTTCGCGGGCATCGGCGCGCTGGGCGCCGCCACAGCGCTGGTCGGCACGCTCGTCGGGCGGCGGCGGGCCGGGCGGTGATCGAAACTGCCGACTCGCGGGCTAGTGGCGGTGGCGGCCGCCGAACAGGCGGACGCCGAGCACACCGGTGAGCAGCCCCGCGCCCACCAGCCCGACCGCCGCGCTCGCACCGGGTCCCGACCGCACGGTCACCTCCGGGCAGATCATCGCGGGTCCCGGCACCGGCGCCGGCTCCTCCTGCTCGTTCTCCTTCGCCGTCGCCGCCCAGGCCGTCACGAACAGCAGGAAGCGGGAGGCGAAGAACGCGAAGATCAGCAGACCGAGGATGGAACCGAAGGCCGCGAAGGCGGGTGACGTGCCGATGGTGCCCAGGTAGTACGTCATGACCTGCTTGAGGATCTCGAAGCCGATCGCACCCAGCAGCGCCGCCTTGGCCGCGCTGCGCAGGGTCACCGGTTCGCGGGGCAGCCGGGCGATGACCCAGAGGAACACCAGCCAGTTCGCGGCCAGACCCAGCAGTATGCCGAACAGCCTGAGCAGCGCCCGGGCCCAGCCCTGGTCGGCGAGCCCGATGAACTCCAGCACCGTCGCACCGAGCCCGCTGCCGATCGCGGTGATCCCGAACGACACCAGCAGCGCGAGCCCCAGACCGATGAGCGCGAGCAGATCGAAGATCAGCTTCTTCACCGCGTTCGGCGGCTCGCTGCGCTGGCCCCACTGCTCCGAGAGCGCCTCCCGCAGGTTGCCCATCCACCCGATCCCCGAGTAGAGCGCAGCGAGCAGACCGAACGTACCGACCGCGCCCGCCGAATCGATCGCCGTCTGGATGACGTTGTTGAGGGTCTCCCCGAGCTGGCCGGGCACCGCGGCGGTGATGGCCTGCTGCAGTTGCTGCACCACATCGGGCCGGGACTGGAGGAAGAACCCGGCGGCCGCGAACGCGATCATTAGCAGCGGCACCATCGACAGCACGCTGAAGTAGGTGATCGCGGCGGCGTAGTGGTCGCCGTGGCTCTCGGTGTAGCGCTGGCCGGCGCGGACCAGATGGTCGAGCCAGGGATGGCGCTCCCGTAGCTGCTCGAACTTCGACTTCTCCTCGTCCGCGGGCACGGCCCCGTTCTGGACGGGGTCGGGGGCCGCGGTCGTCTGAGCAGCCACGGGGCGTCACCTCATGTAGTCGGCGGCAGGAAACCGATCCTCTCGTGCACAGCGGCCAGCGTCGAACTGGCGACCTCACCCGCACGGGTGGCACCGCGAGCAAGTACCCGATCGAGTTCGGCCGGATCGTCCAGATACTGGGCGACCCGCGCGCGCAGCGGGGAGACGAAGTCGGCGACCACCTCGGCCAGGTCCTTCTTCAGGTCCCCGTAGCCCTTGCCCGCGTACTCGGCCTCCAACTCGGCGATCTTCTTCTCGGTCAGCGCCGAGTAGACGGTGAGCAGGTTGGAGATGCCGGGCTTGGTCTCGACGTCGTAGCGGATCTCCCGCTCGGTGTCGGTCACCGCGGAGCGGATCTTCTTGGCCGAGACCTTCGGGTCGTCGAGCAGCTCCACGATGCCCGCCGGGCTCGACGCCGACTTGCTCATCTTCGCCGTCGGGTCCTGCAGGTCCTGGATCTTCGCCGCACCGGCCGGGATGTACGGCTCGGGCACGACGAAGGCCTTGCCGAAACGGGAGTTGAAGCGCTGCGCGAGGTCGCGGGTGAGCTCGAGGTGCTGGCGCTGGTCCTCGCCCACCGGAACCCGATCGGCCTGGTAGAGCAGGATGTCCGCGGCCTGCAGGATCGGGTAGGTGAACAGGCCGACGGTGGCGCGATCGGTGCCCTGCTTGGACGACTTGTCCTTGAACTGCGTCATCCGGCTGGCCTCACCGAACCCGGTCAGACAGCCCAGCACCCAGGCAAGCTGGGCGTGCTCGGGGATGTGCGACTGCACGAACAACGTGCAGCGGTCGGGATCCAGGCCGAGGGCGAGCAGCTGGGCGGCGGCGTTGCGGGTGCGCGCGGCGAGCGTCTTCGGGTCGTGCTCGACGGTGATCGCGTGCAGGTCCGGGATGAAGTAGAAGGCATCGTGGTCGTCCTGCAGGGCCACCCACTGCCGGATCGCGCCGAGGTAGTTGCCGAGGTGGAACGAGTCCGCGGTCGGCTGGATGCCGGAGAGCACCCGGGGGCGGCGGTCTGCGTCGATGCTCGGTCCCGACGTGGGGGCCTCGGGGGTGGGGTCGATCCCGGTCATGACACCGATTCTCCCAGCTCCGCCAACCGGGTCGGCGGCGGCGCCATCCGGGCACGCTCCGTGCCGGTGCGGCACCGATCACGCACGCGCGCGCGGCAGGGCCTACTCAGGCCTACTCGATGCCGAACCGCACGGCGCGGCGCTCCAGCTGCAGCGCTGCACCCGCGGCGTTCGGAATGATCACGCGTCCGGCGCGGCGGTGTCCTCGTCGACGGCCGGCTCGGGCTCGGCCACCGGCGCCCGGTGCAGCTGGACGGTGTTGTTGTCCAGGTCGATCGGCCCGAGCCGCCACTGCTCGCCGTCACCGGACTCGCCTGCTTCGTCGCGGATCTTCGGTCCGGGGAAGAGCTCACCGAGTACGCCCATGACCCCACGGTACGGCGCCCGGCGCCGTACCACCCCCCGCCCAGGAACGCCCCGAACGACAACGGGTCGGAGGGCCGCGCGTCAGGCCGGGGTGAGGGGGATGAGGCGCGGGGCGGCCGGGACGAGGGGCGCGACCGGGTCGGCGTAGGTCGTGCTCCGCTGCCGGATCGGGCGGCCGGCCGCCGTCGCGATCGACTCCAGTTCCGCGACCGTGCGTGCCGATCCGTTCTCCGAGCCCGCCATCCGGCTGATGGTCTCCTCCATGAGCGTGCCGCCCATGTCGTCGGCGCCGCCGGCCAGGATCCGCGCGGCCAGCTCGTCGCCCAGCTTCACCCAGGAGCACTGGATGTGGTCGATCCGGCCGTACAGGGCGAGCCGGGCGAACGCGTGGACCGCCCGGTTGTCCCGCTCGGTCGGCCCCGGGCGGGCGATGCCCGCCAGGTAGATCGGGGCGTTGTGGTGTACGAACGGCAACGGCACGAACTCGGTGAAACCGCCCGTCTCATCCTGGATCGAAGCCAGTGTGCGCAGGTGCCCGAGCCAGTGCCGCGGCTCGTCGACGTGGCCGTACATCATCGTCGACGACGACGGGATGCCGAGCCGGTGCGCGGTCGACACGACCTCGATCCACTGCGCGGCCGGCAGCTTGCCCTTGGTCAGCACCCAGCGGACCTCGTCGTCGAGGATCTCCGCCGCCGTGCCCGGGATCGAGCCGAGTCCGGCGTCGCGCAGCTCGGTCAACCACTCCTCGATCGACACTCCGGCCTTGGCCGACGCGCTGACGATCTCCATGGGTGAGAACGCGTGCACGTGCATGCCGGGCACCGCGCCGCGCACCGCGCGCGCCAGGTCGGCGTAGAAGCTGACCGGCAGCTGTGGGTCGATGCCGCCCTGCATGCAGACCTCGGTCGCACCGTCCTGCGCGGCCTCGACCGCCCGGGACGCGACCTCGTCGAGGGAGAGCCGGAACGCGTCGGCGTCGCGCTCGCGCTGGGCGAAGGCGCAGAACCGGCAGCCGACGTAGCAGACGTTCGAGAAGTTGATGTTCCGGTTGATCACGTACGAGACGGGCTCACCGACGACGTCGGCGCGGACCCGGTCCGCGAGCCGGGTCAGCTCCTCCAGCGCCGCGCCGTCGCAGGTCAGCACGGCCATCGCCGCGGCCTCGTTCGCCGGGTCGAGCAGTGCTGCGGGGTCGGACGCGGCCAGCGCGAGCCCCGCGCGCACGTCGGAGTCGAGCCGCTCGGGCGCGGACCGCTGCTGGGCGGCGAGCTCGCCGCGCAGCTCGTCCCAGTCGCCGTAGACCGAGTCGAAGTCCCCGCGCCGGTCATCGGTGCGTCCCGTGGTGTCGATCGTCGCCTGCAGGTCGATCCGCCCGGTCGAGGCGAACCCGCCGTCCGGCTCCTGCCACGGCCGGCCCACCACGACCGCGTCCTCGTTCGCCAGCCCCGTCTCCGGGTCGGCCAGCGCCGCGACATGGGCGTGCAGCCGGGTGTCGATCCACGGCGACCCGGCCAGCACGTAGCGCGGGTAGGCCGTGAGCCGCTCCCGCAGCGTGAAGCCGGACTCCGCGGACCGCGCGGTGAGCTCGTCGATCGCCGGCCAGGGCCGCTCGGGGTTGACGTGGTCGGCCGTCACGGGCGAGACGCCGCCCCAGTCGTCGATCCCGGCGCGCAACATCAGCGCGAACTCGTCGCCGACCAGGTTCGGTGGCGCCTGCACCCGCATCTTCGGGCCGAGCACGAGCCGGGCCACCGCGATCGTCGCGGCCAGGTCGTCGAGGTCGGCGTCCGGGTCGTTCGCCATCGCGGTGTCGGGCTTGGCCCGGAAGTTCTGCACGATGACTTCCTGGACGTGCCCGTGGGCACGGGCCGCCGAACGGATCGCGAAGATCGACTCCGCGCGTTCGGTGCGGTTCTCCCCGATCCCGATGAGGATGCCGGTGGTGAACGGGACCCCGACCCGGCCGGCGTCTGTGAGCGAGCGCAGCCGGACCGCGGGCTCCTTGTCGGGACTGCCGTAGTGCGGGCCGCCGGGCTCGCTCCACAGCCGGGTCGCCGTGGTCTCCAGCATCATCCCCATGCTCGGCGCGACGGGCTTGAGCCGCGTCAGCTCGGCCCAGCTGAGCACGCCGGGGTTGAGGTGGGGCAGCAGCCCGGTCTCCTCGAGCACGGCGATGGCGCAGGCCCGCACGTAGTCCAGCGTGGAGTCGTAGCCGCGCTCGTCGAGCCACTCCCGGGCGGCGGGCCAGCGGTCCTCGGGCCGGTCGCCGAGGGTGAACAGCGCCTCCTTGCATCCGGCGGCGGCGCCGGCGCGGGCGATCTCCAGCACCTCGTCGCGCTCCAGGAAGGCTGCGGGCAGCCGGTGCGGCACGGTGGCGAAGGTGCAGTAGTGGCACCGGTCCCGGCACAGCCGGGTGAGCGGGATGAAGACCTTGCGCGAGTACGTCACGACGCCCGGGCGACCCTCGGCCACGAGCCCGGCATCGCGCACCCGGGACGCCGCGCCGAGCAGCTCGTCGAGCTGCTCGCCCCGGGCCGCCAGGAGCACGGCGGCCTCGGTGACGTCGAGCACGGCCCCGTCCCTGACCCTGCGCAACGCCCGCCGCAAGGCCGCCTCGGAGGGGGCGGCATCGGCAGCGGGATCGGGGAGCACGTCGGTCATGGCCTCACAGTAGGTCGCCATCGGTGCAAGGTCGACCAACGCCATATCAACTCTGTGTCACGTCCGCCGGTATCGCGTCGTCCGACCACGTCGCCGCTCGACAGATTCCCCTCCGAGGGTGGCCACTCGGGCCATGCGCGTTCCGGCGGCGCGTGTCGCGGCACCCTGCCGGCCGCTCCGGTCCGGCCGCCCGCGCCGCCGAGTTCCGGGCCGATCTCGGCTGGGACACCCTGGCCGGGCGCGACGGCTTCGTGGTCGCCTACCCGACGGCGTCGCGGGCACCTGGAAGGCCAGGAGGTGCTGCGGGCGGGCCCCGTGGACTGCGCGGAACCGGGCCCCTCACCGTGGCCGCGCTCCGCGACGGTCGCGAGGTTCAGGCCACGTCGGCAGGTTCCCCACCGGTGACGGCCACCAGCTCGGCGAACGTCGTCGGGAACACCGCGTGCGGGATGCCGCCCGCCGCCCAGACCTGCGGGTAGGCCTCCAGGGCCCGGTCGACGAGGGTGCGCAGCGGGGCCGGGTGCCCGACCGGAGCGACACCGCCGATGCGCTGCCCGGTGGCGGCGTACACGAACTCGGGGCTCGCCCGGCGCACGCGCCCGGCACCGATCAGGGCGGCGATCTTGGTGGTGTCCACGCGGTGCGCCCCGGAGGTGAGCACGAGCAGCGGCAGGCCGCCGGCGTCGAAGACCAGCGAGTTGGCGATCTGGCCGACCTCGACCCCCAGCGCCGCGGCAGCCGCGGCGGCGGTGGTCACGGCGTCGGGCAGCACCCGCAGTCCGGCGACGCCGGCCGGGTCCGCCCCGCCCGCGGTGAGAGCCGCACGGACGAGGGCGACGTTGCGGTGGGCGCCGGTCGGCTCGGTCACCGCGGCATTCGACCACGGACCCCGACCGACGGGCCGACGGGTGTCCGCTCAGCCGGGCCGGTGCCGCGACCGCCGCCACCACGCCAGCACGCCGCGCGCGGTCACGGCTCCGCCGGCGGCGGCATCGAGCAGCGCAGCGGCCTGCTTGCCGCTCAGCCGGTCCTGCGGCGAACGAACCAGCAGGCCGGCGATCACCCGGCCGAGCGGGCCACGGCATCGCGTCCGTGGCGGGTCGGCATGGGTCACGGCCTGGGCGGTCGCCGCGGCGGCGGCGCGCTCGTACGGCCCTGCACCCTCGACGGCGTGGAACAGCGTCGCGCCGAGCGCCCACAGGTCGGCGGCCGGCGAGGCGGGGTTCCCCGCCAGCCGCTCCGGCGCGGTGTAGCCGACGGAACCGACGAGCGGGCCGGGGAGCTGCAGGCCTTCGAGGGCGGACGCGATCCCGAAGCCGGTGAGGACGACACGGCCGTCGCGGCCCAGCAGGACGTTGCCCGGGACGACGTCGCGGTGCAGCAACCCGCTGCCGTGCGCCGCGAGCAGCGCGGCCAGCGCCTGGCGACCGACTTCGGTCGCCAGGCGCTCGTCGAGCGGCCCGTCCTCGGCGACCGCGGTGGCCAGCGTCCGGGCCTCGAGCAGCTCGCACACGACGTGGTCGATGTCGTCGTGGGTGATGACGTCGTGCACGGCTCCGATGCCGGGATGGCGCAGCCGTCCGGCGGTGCGCGCGTCCCGCAGCAGCTGGTCCCGGAACTGCGCGCGGTCGGCCGGTGCCAGCCCGGCGGGCAGCTGCAGCTCCTTGACCGCGACCTCGCGCCGGGTCAGCCGGTCCTCGGCCCGCCAGACCGCGCCCATCCGGCCGCACCCGATCTCGCTCAGGACGATGTAGCGGCCTCCGATGACCCGGCTGGGGATCATGACGGTGCCGCGCGGTAGCGCACCGTCACCGGTGCATGGTCGGACCAGCGCTCGCCGTGGCTGGCCGCGCGCTCGACGACGGCGCTCTCGGCGCGGGCCGCGAGGCCGGGTGTCGCGACGTGGTAGTCGATGCGCCAACCGGCGTCGTTGTCGAAGGCCCGGCCGCGGTAGGACCACCAGGAATACGGCCCGTCGATGCCGGGATGCAGGGTGCGCACGACATCGACGTACCCGGTGAACACCTCCCCCAGCCACGCCCGCTCGTGCGGCAGGAACCCGGAGTTCTTCAGGTTGCCCTTCCAGTTCCGGATGTCGGCCTCGGTGTGGGCGATGTTCCAGTCACCGCACACGAGCACCTCGCGGTCCTCGGCCGCCGCCTTCTCCCGGCGCTCGGCGAGGTAGGGCGCGAAGAGGGCGAGGAAGCGGTCCTTCTCGTCCTGCTTCGGCGTGCCGGCGGTGCCGTTGGGCAGGTAGAGCGAGGCGACCGTCAGAGCGCTGGAGCCGACGCTGAGGTCGACCTCCAGGTAGCGCCCGGAGCCGGCGAACTCCGCCGCCTCTGTGCCGCCGAAGCCGATCCGCACCACATCGGGCGCGACCCGGGTGAGCACCGCGACCCCGTTGCGCCCGCGCGCGGTCTCACACGGCGCGTAGGTCAGGTGCCAGCCGTGCCGGGCGAGGGTGTCGAGCAGCTCGGCGGGCAGGTCCTCGGGACGGGCCCGGACCTCCTGCAGGCACACCACGTCGGCATCGGTGGCGACCAGCCAGGCAAGTAGCCCCTTCGGGCCGGCGGCCCTGATCCCGTTGACATTGATCGAGCTGACGGTGAGCACGTGCGGAGCGTCTCCCACTCCCCTTCGGGTCGGCGCGACGGGGTCAGCAGTTGCTGCCGGTGGTCGGGGTCAGGCTCGCATCCAGAGCCCATTCACCATCACCGGCGAGCTTGCGGAACCCACCCGTGACGATCCGCTCGGCGTCGACCTCGTTGCCCTGCCGCAGTGTCCGGACCGGCCCGAGCTCGGTGCCGGGCGTGGACCGCACGTTGAGCTCGGCCGCGTCGACCCGCATCACGCAGCCGGTCACGCCCGTCGCCCCGATCGAGAATCCGCCCCGGTCGAGCAGGGCGAGCAGCGCCAGGACCGCCCCGGCCAGCAGCACGAACGGCCAGCCCCGCATGGTGGCCGAGTCCGGCTTCTTGATCTTGATCTTGTTCACGACGCGCTCCCCTGGCCGGTGGCAGGTCAACCGTAGCCCAGCCGAGCCCCGTCGCCCGGGTCATGACCCGAAAAGACGATCAAGGGCGCGGGGCCGGGAACGACCAACCGCGGGCCGTCGTCTCACCTGTGACCGGACTCCGGACGCGCCACGACGACGGCACGGGATAGCGTGTCGGCCAGGGAGCATCGCGCTCCGCCGTCCAGTTCCGACCACGAGTCACAGGCAGGGCCGAAGCAACGATGAAGGTCATCTACACCTACACCGACGAGGCACCCGCGCTGGCGACGCACTCGCTCCTGCCCGTCATCGAGGCGTTCGCCGGCAAGGCCGGGGTCGACGTCGAGACGCGCGACATCTCCCTGGCCGCCCGTATTCTCGCGCAGTTCCCGGACCGACTGTCCGACGCCCAGCGGGTGCCCGACTCACTGGCCGAGCTCGGCGAGCTGGCGAAGACGCCCGAGGCCAACATCATCAAGCTGCCCAACATCAGCGCCTCGATCCCGCAGCTCAAGGCGGCGATCAAGGAGCTGCAGGGCGCCGGCTACGACGTCCCGGACTACCCGGAGGACCCGCAGACCGACGAGGAGCGCGCCGCCCGGGCCGCCTACGACGCGGTCAAGGGCAGCGCGGTGAATCCCGTCCTGCGCGAGGGCAACTCCGACCGCCGCGCCCCCGCCTCGGTGAAGAACTTCGCCCGCAAGCACCCGCACTCGATGGGCGCGTGGTCTCCCGACTCGGCCTCGCACGTGGTCACGATGAGCGACGGCGACTTCCGGCACTCGGAGACCTCGGTGACCCTCGACGAGGCCGCCGAGCTGCGGATCGAGCACGTGGCCGCCGACGGCACGGTGACCGTGCTCAAGCCGTCGCTGCCGGTGCTGGCCGGGGAGATCGTCGACGCCGCGGTGATGCGCCGGGAGGCCCTCGACGCGTTCCTCGCCGAGCAGGTCGCCGACGCCAAGGCCAAGGGCGTGCTGTTCTCGGTGCACCTCAAGGCGACGATGATGAAGGTGTCCGACCCCATCCTGTTCGGGCACGCCGTGAAGCAGTACTTCGCCGACGTGTTCGCGCAGTACGGCGACGACCTCGCGTCCGTGGGCGCCGACCCGAACGACGGCCTGGCCAGCGTGCTCACCGCGCTGGAGAAGCTGCCTGCGGAGAAGCGCGAGGCGATCGAGAAGGCGATCACCGCGACCTACGACAGCGGCCCGGCGCTGGCGATGGTCGACTCCGACCGCGGCATCACCAACCTGCACGTGCCCAGCGACATCATCATCGACGCGTCGATGCCGGCCGCGATCCGCTCGTCCGGGCAGATGTGGAACGCCAATGGCGAGCAGCAGGACACCAAGTTCGTCATCCCGGACTCGTCCTACGCCCCGCTCTACGCCGAGACGGTCGCGTTCTGCCGCGAGCACGGCGCGTTCGACCCGACGACGATGGGCACCGTCCCGAACGTCGGCCTGATGGCGCAGAAGGCCGAGGAGTACGGCAGCCACGACAAGACGTTCCAGATCGCCGCGCCCGGCACCGTCCGGGTCGTCGACGGCGCGGGCACCGTGCGGCTTTCGCACGAGGTCGCCGAGGGCGACATCTGGCGCGCCTGCCAGACCAAGGACGCCCCGATCCGGAACTGGGTGGGGCTGGCCGTCGAGCGGGCCCGCGCCACCGGCGCCCCGGCCGTGTTCTGGCTGGACGAGACCCGCGGGCACGACGCCGAGGTGCTGAGGAAGGTCCGCGATTACCTCGCCGAGTCCGACACCGACGGCCTGACCATCGAGATCCTGCCGGTCGCCGAGGCCACCCGGTACACCCTCGAGCGGGCCAAGCGCGGCGAGGACACGATCTCGGTCACCGGGAACGTCCTGCGCGACTACCTCACCGACCTCTTCCCGATCCTCGAGCTGGGCACCAGCGCGAAGATGCTCTCGATCGTCCCGCTGATGAACGGCGGCGGGCTGTTCGAGACCGGGGCCGGCGGGTCGGCGCCCAAGCACGTCCAGCAGCTGGTCAAGGAGAACCACCTGCGCTGGGACTCCCTCGGCGAGTTCCTCGCGCTGGCCGTCTCGCTGGAGCACCTGGCCGCCAAGAGCGACAACCCGCGCGCCGCGCTGCTCGGCAAGGCACTCGACGACGCCACCGGCCGGCTGCTGGAGAACGGCAGGTCCCCGTCGCGCAGGGTCGGCGAGCTGGACAACCGCGGCAGCCACTTCTACCTGGCGCTGTACTGGGCCCAGGCCCTGGCCGCGCAGACCGACGACGCGGAACTGGCGAAGATCTTCGCCCCGCTGGCGGAGCGGCTGGCGGCCGACGAGGAGACGATCGTCGGCGAGCTGAACGGCGTGCAGGGCCAGCCGGTCGACCTCGGCGGCTACTACTACGTCGACAAGGCCAAGACCGACGCGGTCATGCGGCCGAGCCCGACGTTGAACTCCGCGATCGCGGAGTTCTGATCCAGCTCTGACCCAGAGCCGCCGGCCGCAGGACCTGCCTGCGCCCGGCGGCTCGGCCGGTCTGGCCGCGCTGCGGCACCGGCTGGAGTTCGGGCCGGGCACGACGGCGGCCGAGCTCCACCTGCGCTGACGGGCCCGTGAGTGGATGCCGCTGTTCCCCGACGCTGTCCGCTCACGAGCCGCCGGAGGCGGCGACCCCCGGGATCGCGCCGCTGCGGAAAGCGTCGACGAACAGCGCGTGGTCGGCCCGGACCCGGGCGGCGTAGTCGTGCGCGAAGTCCGTCACCCAGCCGGCGAACTCCTCCTCCCGGCCCGCCACCACCTCGGTGATCGCCTCCTCGGTCTGGAACCGGACCAGCGAGTGGTCGGCATCGGTGTCGGCGACGCAGTGCACCTTGGCGGTCGCCCTCCCGAGATGCCCCACGACCGCCACGATGTCGGCCGGCTCCGTCAGCTCGGACCAGTCCAGGTCCGCCTCGTAGGGCGACACCTCGCTGACCACGAACCCGACGCCGTCGAGGTCGGTGTAGCCGAGGAGCGGGTCGGCGTGCGCCTGCAGGGCCCGCTGCGAGACGGCGGTGCGGTGGCCGTGGTGGCGAAAGTGCCGCGCGAGGGCCGGGTCGGTGACCACCCGAGACGGCGCCGCGACGTTGCCCTGCTTCATCGAGAGGACGACGTCGTTGTCCAGGGCCTGGTTGAAGCCCTCGATGAGCAGCGTGTACGCCGGCAGCCCGGCGCTGCCGATGCCGAACCCGCTGCGTGCCGCCACGTCCTTGATCGTGTACGTGACGCCCCGGTAGCGCTTGGCCTCCGGGATCGACTCCAGGTAACCCGCGAACGAGGCGGTGACGGCGGCGCGCTCGTCGTCGTCGATGCGGCGCAGGCCGGGGACGTCACGCAGAATGCGGTCGAAACCCTCGGTCTCGGTGATCGCGTCGAGCAACCCGACGCGGGTGCGCAGCTTCGCCAGTTGCAGCACCTGGTGCACGGGGCCGTCGGTGGTGTCGAGCCGCAGCGCGAAGCTCCGGTCGTCGGCCTGGTCGACGAAGATCCGCACCTGGTCGAGGTAGCTGTGCACGTAGCGCCCGACGAGGACGGAGATGTCGTCGTCGGAGATCGCCTTGCGCCAGCCCAGCAGCGCGAGGCTGGCCGCGAACCGGGTGACGTCCCAGGTGAAGTGGCCGAGGTAGGCCTCGTCGAAGTCGTTGACGTCGAAGATCAGCACTCCGTCGCCGTCCATGTAGGTGCCGAAGTTCTCCGCGTGCAGGTCGCCCTGGATCCACACCCGGCTCGTGCGCTCGTCGGCCCAGGGGTCCTCGCGCACGGCCACGTCGGCGTAGAACAGGCACGCGCTGCCGCGGTAGAAGGCGAACGGGTCGGCGGCCATCTTGCGGAACTTGGTCCGGAAGGCGTCAGGGGCGGCTCGCATCAGGTCGTCGAAGGCGGTGACCAGCGTGTCCACGATGCGTTCCGACCGCTGCTGCTCGCCCATGGGCGCATCCTGCCGGTTCGCGGCGGTCAGCGCGGGCCGGGATTCACGCCGGTGCATCCTCCGGCAACGGGTTCCGGAACACCCGGTGCGCCGTCACCGGCAGTCCGTAGCGACCGATCACGGCGTGCTCAAAACCGCGGGCGCCAGGGCGCGGTAGTACGTCACCCGCCCGACGCGGCTGGTGCGGTGGGCCGACTCGGCCACGTCGGCGAAGCCGGCGTCGCGCAGCAGGCGGGGGATACCGTCGCCCATGTTCGCGCGCAGCCTGTGCGAACGCAGTTGCAGTCTGGCCATGCGCCCGTCGGAGGCGGCCACCCTGCCGCCGAAGTCGACCATGTGCAGGCCCCCGCCGGGCTCGAGCACGCGCAGCACCTCCTGCAGCGTCCGGCGCTTCACCTCGGGGTCGAGGTGGTGGAACATGAACGCTGACAAGACCCGGTCGAACGACGCGTCCGGGTACGGAAGTTCCTGGCCGTAGCCCTGATCGAACCCGACGGCGAGGGCGGGCCCGGCCTTGCGACCGGCGCGGGCGAGCGCCCGCGGGTCCGGGTCGATGCCAACCACCTCGGTCGCGGGGTGGAGACGCTTGGCGAGGATCGCCAGGTTTCCGGTTCCGCACCCGATCTCCAACGTGCGGGCGCTGCCTGTCAGGTCCGCCAGATCGATGAGCGTTTGGTGCAACCGCGGGATGCCGAGCCACTTCTGCACCGAGTCGTAGAGCGGGAGCAGCAGATCGTGTCCGGCGCCGGGCAGGTACGAGTGCCGCGGGTCGTCGACGGTCTCCGAGCGGGTCCGACGCGTGTTCCTCATCGCCGAGTTCCTTCCATGATCGGACGATAATGCTGTCTCGCTGCTCCATGCTGGGTACAGCCAGAGCTCGATGGATGGCGGATTTGCGGCACGAGTAGGACGATCTTCGGTGAAGCGCACCTCGCCGGCGCCATCGGAGGGAACGACGTGGGCACTCCCGTGCGCCGCAACCGGCAGCACCCCGGTGTGCCGGTCTACAGCTACCCGGTCGATCCGGTGGTTCCCCAGGTCTCCGTCATGCGGATCGACCGCGCCGCGATGGACCGGGTCCGGTCCGCCGACCATGCCCACGACTTCCCGGGCCTGGTCTACTTCGAGCGCGACGGTGGGTCGCTGCGGTCCGGGAACCAGGAGCGACCGATCGAGGCCGGCGACCTCTACGTGATCGCGCCCGGGGACGTGGTGGGCGTCGGCCGGGCTGCCGGCCTCGAGGAGGCGTCGGGCAGCGGCGTCTTCTTCACCGCCGACGCGCTGGGCCCGGACCGGCCGGGGCCGTTCCTCTCGTGGCGCGCCCACCCGCTGCTGTTCCCGTTCGTGCGCGGATCGGCGAACGGGGCGCTCCGGCTGCAGGTGCCGCCGTCCGAGCGGCCGGACTGGGTTCGCGGGATCGCGGCCATCGAGGAGGAGATCCGGGACCGCCGGGACGGCTACCGGCAGGCCGCCCTGGCACACCTGGTCCTTCTGCTGGTCAGCGTCTCGCGACTGGCGTCCGACGTCGTCGGCGATCTGCGCCTCAACAACGAGGGACGGCTCGCCGACGTGTTCGCGGTGATCGAGCGGCGCTACCGCGAACGGCTGTCGCTGCGCGACGTCGCACGGGCGGTGAACCTCACCCCGGGCCACCTCACCACCGTCGTGCGGAGACGGACCGGCCGCACCGTTCAGGAATGGATCGTGGAGCGCCGGATGACGGAGGCCCGCCGGCTCCTCGTCGAGACCGACCTGGCCGTCCGCGAGGTCGGACGCCTCGTCGGTTTCGCCGACCCGGGGTACTTCACGCGCTCGTTCCGGCGGGCGCACGGGACGGCCCCGCGAGCCTGGCGCGCCGCAGCGCTCCAGCCTTGATGCGGTGCACGGCGGCAGGCCTTGCTGACACGTATGTCAGGTACGCTCCTCGCGCCGGATCCACCGTTGGCAGGAGGCGTGCATGCCCGGAGGTCCACTCGCCGGGGTGCGCGTCCTGGATGTGACCAGCACGTTCATGGGTCCGTACTGCACGCTGCTGATGGCCCAGATGGGCGCGGACGTGCTCAAGGTGGAACCCCCGGCCGGCGATCTCGTGCGCTACGTCGGCGATGGGCGGGGCACCGGGATGGGCCCGATCTTCCTCAACGCCAACCGGGGCAAACGCAGCGTCGTGCTCGACCTGGCCGACCCCGAGGGCCAGGAACTCCTCGGCCGGCTGGCCGCCGAGCACGACGTCTTCGTCCACAACATGCGGCCCGCCTCGGAGCGGAAACTGGCGATCACCTACGCCGACATCGCGGCGGTGAACCCGACCGTCATCCACTGCGGACTACACGGCTTCTCCTCGGCCGGTCCGTACCACGGCATGCCCGCCTATGACGACGTCATCCAGGCCGCGTCCGGGCTGGCCGCCTCCCAGGGTGCGGACGGGTCGCCGGAATACGTGCGCACCGTGGTCGCGGACAAGGTCGCAGCGCTGATGGCCCTCGGAGCGATCAACGCGGCGCTCTATCACCGGGCGGCCACCGGCGTCGGGCAGGCCGTCGAGGTGCCGATGCTGGAGACCCTGATCGGGTTCACCATGCTCGAGCAGCAGGGCGGGTACGTCTACGACCCGCCGGCCGGGCCCGCCGGATACGCGCGCACCGCCTCACCGCACCGTCGTCCGTACCGCACCGCCGACGGCCACCTCAGCACGATGATCTACACCGACCAGCACTGGCGGTCGTTCTTCGCCCTCATCGGACGCCCCGAACTGGCCGACGACCCACGCAACGCGACGATCACCGCGCGCACCGAGCACATCGACGAACTCTACGAACTGGTCGCGACCGAGCTGGCCACGCGCAGCACCGCGGAGTGGCGGACGGCGCTGGAGACGGCGGGCATCCCGGTGATGCCGGTGAACTCGCTGACCGAGGTGTTCACCGACCCCCAGGTCGCCGCCGCCGGCCTGTTCGAGCACGCGGAGCATCCCACCGAGGGCCCACTGCGGCTCGCCCGGCCCGCGGTCGGCTTCTCCGCGTCCGGGAACGGTGAGGTCCGGCCCGCGCCCCGGCTCGGCGAGCACACGGCCGCGGTGCTGGCCGGTCTCGGCCTCGGCGCCGCCGAGATCCATCGGCTCACCCGGGCAGGGGCCTGTGCGCCGCGGCGGCGCACACCGCCGGCGGCCGGGGCAGCAGGCTGACGCCGCGCACCCCAGGGTGTCCGGCCAGGCTGACACGGATGTCAGCCCGGGAGGCCGAGGGAACGGACCCAGAGCCGGGTCAGCGTCGCCGTGCCCAGCTCGTCGTCGAACGGCTCGCCCATGGCCAGCCAGTGGAAGCAGAAGTTGCTCACCATCGAGGCCAGCGCGGCCGCGGTGGTGCGCGGGTCGAGGGTCCGGTCGGCGAGCCCCGCCGCCTGCAGACGGCGGATGCTGCCCGCGATCCGGTCCACGTGCGCACGCCGGTCCGCCACCCGGAAGGCACGCACCTCGGGGTCGTTCATCGCGGCCTGCTCGTAGAGCCCCATCATCGTCCGGTTGCGACGGTAGGCCGCGATGAACGCGCGGTTCGACCGTTCGACCCGGCGGACGACGTCGGCCGCGGCAGCAGGACCGGTGCCGGAACCGGCGTCCGGGTCGTCGGCCGGCGAGCCGGCGATCGCCTCGCTGAGATCGGCGCGGACCTCGATGATGACCGCGCGGAAGACATCCGGGCGGGACGCGAAGTAGGTGTAGAACGTCCCGTGCGCGACCCCGGCGAGCGCGGCGACGTCCGCCACCCGCGCGTTGACGTAGCCGTCCCGTTCGAAGACCTCGCGCGCCGACGCGAGCAGCAGGGCCCGGGTCCGCCGGGCGCGCACCCCTTCACCCGCACCGGCCGCGGATCCCGCCGGCTTCGATCGGTCCGTCGAGGTCATGGACGTCCTCGCGTGATGGGTTGCGGCGCACGCTACCGCAGGTCGGGGTTGACACCGATGTCGACTGCGACGTCCCCTGCCGTCGCTCCCGCCGGTCAGTCGACGGTGAGCGAACCCCGGGTGATCGTCACGGCCAGGGCCACCACGATCAGGCCGAACCCGCTGTAGCAGAGCACGTCGATGACCCGGCTGCGGATGGCGAGCAGGCCCACCCGATCGGGCGGGAGCGCCATGCGCAGTGCCGCCGCCACCAGCAGCGCCCCGCCGAGCAGCACCGACCCCTCGCGCCAGTGCTCGGTGAGCACCCGGCCCAGACCCAGGAGCGCGATCAGCAGGACCAGGATCAGGGGCCCGTGCACCGACAACCGGGCACGCAGGTCCTGACGCCCGGGCCTACTCACTCCGGCAAGCTCCGTTCGGGATCGATGCTCACTCCGGCAAGCTCCGTTCGGGATCGATGCTCACTCCGGCAAGCTCCGTTCGGGATCGATGCTCACTCCGGCAAGCTCCGTTCGGCTGCCTCCACCACGTTGGTCAGCAGCATCGCCCGGGTCATCGGGCCGACCCCACCCGGCATCGGCGCCAGCCGACCGGCCACCTCGGCCACCTCCGGAGCCACGTCGCCGACCAGCCCCAGGTCGGTGCGGCTCACCCCGACGTCGAGCACCGTGGCTCCCGGCTTCACCATGTCGGCCGTGATCAGTCCGCGCACCCCCGCGGCGGCCACCACCACATCGGCCCGGCGGACCTCCGCCGCGAGATCCCGGGTGCCGGTGTGGCACAGCGTCACCGTGGCGTTCTCGCTGCGCCGGGTCAGCAGCAGCCCGAGCGGCCGGCCGACGGTCACCCCGCGGCCGACGACCGTCACCCGCGCACCGTCGAGTTCGACGCCGTAACGGCCGCAGAGCTCGACGATTCCCCGCGGCGTGCACGGCAACGGGCCGGACTCGCCCAGCACGAGCCGGCCCAGGTTCACCGGGTGCAGGCCGTCGGCGTCCTTGCTCGGGTCGATGCGCTCGAGTGCCGCCCCGGCGTCGAGCCCCTTCGGCAGCGGCAGCTGCACGATGTAGCCGGTGACCGCCGGGTCGGCGTTCAGCTCGTCGATGACCCGCTCGACGTCGGCTTGGGAGGCGTCGGCCGGCAGCTCGCGCTGGATCGACGTGATCCCGACCTCGGCACAGTCGCGGTGCTTCGCACGGACGTAGGAGTGCGAGCCGGGGTCGTCCCCGACCAACAGCGTTCCCAGACCCGGGGTCACCCCGGCCGCCGTCAGCTTCTCCACCCGCACAGCCAGCTCGACCAGCATCTCGTCGAGGGTGGCCTTGCCGTCCATCACCGTCGCCGTCACGTCTACATCCTCCCATTGCCGGTCGGCGGCCCGCGGTCTCGCTCCCCGTCGGCGCGGCGGTCAGCCGATGCGCAGCCCGTGGGCCCCGGCGAACCGCAACGCGGTCTCCGGGTCGACCGTTGCACCGTTCAGCCGGGCCTGGACCAGCCCGTCCGCGTCGATCCGAGCTCCGCGCAGATCGGCACCGTCCAGACGGGTCCGCAGCAGCCGCGCCCCGGACAGGTCGGCACCGCGCAGATCGGCACCGCGCAGGTCCGCCTCCACGAGGTTGGCCTCGCGCAGCCGCAGACCGGACAGATCGGTCTCCCGCAGGTCGGCCCGCCCCAACGCGACCAGGGTGAGGTCGCAGTCGGTCACGACGATCGGGCGCAGCCTGCAGTCGAGGATGCTCGACCCCAGCAGCGAGCAGCCCCGCAGTGTCGATCCGGTGAGCGTCGTGCGCCGCAGGACGCAGGTGCGCAGCGCCGTCCCGCGGTGCTCGGACTCGCCGAGGTCGGCGCCGGTCAGGTCGCATTCGTCGAAGGAGCACGACTCGGTGATCAGAGCCCGCAGATCGGCATCGCCGAACGAGCACCGCACGAACCGGCGATGCTTCCAGTGCTGCCCGCCCGCCACCATTCCGGACAGGTCCAGGTCGATGAACTCCGCGTCGTCGTGCACTGCGCCACCCTGCCATCCCCGGCAGAGGTCGCGATCTGGCGATCCGGCACGTGAGCGGCGATGTGCCCACACACACAATGATGACCGACCGGCGACGGCGACCGTGGCATCACCGGAAGTCCCGGGACCGGACGGGCACCGTGAGCACCAGCCGTTGCAGCTGGTCGGCGACCAGGTTCAGCACGCCCTCCTCACTGCGCTCCAACTGCCCGCGGACCAGCAGCGCCGAACTCCCGATCGCCACCGGCCGGTAGCGCGCCCACAGCCCCTCCGAGCAGGTGACGTTGAGCATCCCGCTCTCGTCCTCCAGGTTGATGAAGGTGACCCCGCGCGCGGTGGCCGGCCGTTGCCGGTGGGTGACCAGGCCACCGACCAGCACCCGGGGCGCCCGGGACGTCGCGTCGTCCCGGTGGGCCGGGTCGAGGGGGCCGGCCGGGACTCCGGCGCGGCGGCCGACCTCGTCCAGCCGGTCGATCCGCACCGCGCCGAGCGCGTCGAGCCGGTCGCGCAGGTGCTGGATGGGGTGGCTGTCCGGGGAGACCCCGGTGGCCCAGACGTCGGCCACCGTCAGCTCGGCCTCGGTCATCCCCGGCAGGGCCGGCGCCTCCAGCCCGACCGCCGTGCCGGGCAGATGACCCGGCCGCACCGCCGCCACGACACCGGCCGCCCACAGCGCCGATCGCCGATCGACGCCGAAGCAGCCGAACGCCCCTGCGGTGGCCAGCGCCTCGGCCTGCGGCACGGTCAACCGCACCCGGCGGGCCAGGTCGGCCAGGTCGCGGTACGGCCCGCCACGATCGCGCTCGGACTCGATCTCCTCGGCCAGCTCGGCACCGACGGTGCGCACCTCACCCAGCCCCAGCCTGATCGAGCGGCCGCCCTTGCTGCAGGGATCCGCCTGCAGGATCGCCTGCGCGCCGCCGAGGTTCACATCCGGGCCGGACACCCGTACCCCGTGCCGGCGCGCATCGGCCACCAGCGACTGCGGGGAGTAGAAGCCCATCGGCTGCGAGTTCAGCAGGGCCGCGCAGAACGCCGCCGGGTAGTAGTGCTTGAACCAGGCGCTGTAGTAGACCAGCGACGCGAAGCTGATCGAGTGACTCTCCGGGAAGCCGAAGTTCGCGAAGGCCAGCATCTTGGTGAAGATGCCGTCGGCCACCTCGCCGGTGATCCCGTTGGCCGCCATGCCGTCGAAGAAACGGCCGCGCAGCCGCTCCATCTTCTCCGTCGAGCGCTTCGAGCCCATGGCCCGGCGCAGCTCGTCGGCGTCGGCCGCGGAGAAACCGGCGACGTCGACCGCGACCTGCATGAGCTGCTCCTGGAACAGCGGCACACCGAAGGTCTTGTCGAGCGCGCCCTTGAGCAGAGGATGGTCGTGTTCCCACTTCTCGAGGCCGTTGCGCCGCCGGATGTAGGGGTGCACCGAACCACCCTGGATCGGGCCCGGCCGGATCAGCGCGACCTCGACCACCAGGTCGTAGAACACCCGGGGCTTGAGTCGGGGCAGGGTGGCCATCTGGGCCCGGGACTCCACCTGGAACACCCCGACCGAGTCTGCCCGTTGCAGCATGGCGTAGACCGCGTCGTCGGTCGGTTGCAGTTCGTGCAGCTCGACCCGTCTCCCGTGGTGGGCGGCGACCAGGTCGATCATGAGGTGCAGCGCGGTGAGCATGCCCAGCCCGAGCAGGTCGAACTTGACCAGCCCGGCGGCCGCGCAGTCGTCCTTGTCCCACTGCACGACGGTGCGGTCCTCCATCCGGGCCCACTCCACCGGGACGACCTCGGAGACCGGCCGGTCGCAGATCACCATTCCGCCGGAGTGGATGCCGAGGTGGCGCGGGAAGCCGAGCAACTGGTCGGCCAGGTCCAGCACCGGGGCGGGCATTCCGGCGGGCACGTTCCCGGCTGCGCGATCATCGAGGCCGTGCCAGCGCTCGATCTGCTTGCTCCAGGCGTCCTGCTGGCCGGGTGAGTACCCCATCGCCTTTGCCATGTCCCGGACCGCCGAGCGCGGTCGGTAGGTGATGACGTTGGCCACCTGGGCGGCGTGGGTGCGATGGTACTTCGCGTAGACGTACTGGATGGCCTCCTCGCGGCGGCCCGACTCGATGTCCAGGTCGATGTCGGGGTAGCCGTCGCGGGCCGGGGACAGGAACCGCTCGAACAACAACCCGCCCGCGACCGCGTCGACCTGCGTGATGCCCAGCGCGTAGCAGACCGCCGAGTTCGCCGCCGAGCCCCGGCCCTGGCAGAGGATGTCGGACCGGCGGCAGAACTCGACGATGTCGTGCACGATCAGGAAGTAGCCCGGGAAGTTCTTGGCCTCGATGATCGCCAGCTCGCGCTCCACGGTCTCGACGGCCTCGGGGGACTCGGCGTAGCTGCCGTAGCGCCGGGCCACTCCGCGGTAGGTGAGCTCGCGCAGCCAGCTCGCCTCGGTGTGGCCGGCCGGCACGTCGAACGGCGGCAGATCCGGGGCGACCAGGTCGATCGTGAACGCGCACTCGGCGCCGAACGCGGCGGCCCGGGCCACCGCCCCCGGGTAGCGCGCGTCGAACCGGGCGGCCATCTCCGCCCCGCTGCGCAGGTGCGCCGTCCCGGCCGGAGGCAGCCAGCCGTCGGCCTCGTCGAGGCTGCGCCGGGCCCGGACCGCGGCCAGCGCGGTGGCCAGCGGGTAGCGGCCGGGGGTGGCGTAGTGCGCGGCCGTGGTGGCCACCGTCGGGATTCCCACCAGCCCGGCGATGTGGGCCAGCGCGTCGTTGCGCTCGGTGTCGGTGGGCAGCGCGTGGTGGGTCAGCTCGACGGCCACGTGCTCGGGGCCGAACCGGTCGACCAGGTCGCGCAGCGCGGCCGCAGCGGCGTCGGGCCCGTCCCGGCGCAACGCCTGCTGGACCGCGCCCTTGCGGCAACCGGTGAGCGCCAGCACGTGCCCTGCCGTGTCGGCGACGATCTCGTCGAGGTCGTAGACCGGGCGGCCCTTCTCCTTCCCGCGCAGCTGGGCGGTGCTGATCGTCCGGCACAGCGCCCGGTAGCCGTCGGGATCGCGGGCCAGCAGCAGCAGGTGACTGCCCTCCGGATCGGGCACCCCGTTCTGCGGAGCCGTCAGCCCCAGGCTCAGCTCGGCACCGAAGATCGTCTTCACCCCCAGCTCGGCGGCCGCCTCGGCGAACCGGACCACCCCGTACATGCCGTCGTGATCGGTGAGCGCGATCGCCTCGAGACCGAGCCGGGCGGCCTGCTCGACCAGCTCCTCGGGGTGGCTGGCGCCGTCGAGGAAGCTGAAGTTGGAGTGGCAGTGCAGCTCCGCATAGGGCGTCCGGACGGACGGCCCGGGCAGTTCGGGGGCCCGGTAGGGCTCGCGCTTGCGCGACCAGGCAGGACTGTCGCCACCGTCGCCGATCGGCGCGACGCCGGTGAGGCCGGTGCCGTCGCGGACCCGGCCGGAGAGCACCGCCTCCAGCTCCGACCAGCTGACATCCGGGTTGTTGAATCCCACGGGTGGAGTGTAATCGAACATTTGTTCGAGACCAGCCCGCCGAGCGGGTTGTCCACAGGCGGCCACGAACCACGCGACGGTGGTGAACGGCACACTCACCGGAACACGGCATGCTGGATCGTGCGACCCGGCCGGACCGGGAGAACGCCGCGGAAGGGCACCCGAGTGCGCAGTGCGTGGGGAACGGTCGTCGCAACGGCAGCCGCCGCGCTGCTGGCCGGCTGCACGTCGGCCGCCCCGGCCCCGCCCGCCCCCCGACAACCGGCTCGAACAGCGGCTGGTCGCCGAGGCGAGCGGGACCGGCGCGATACCCCACCTCGAGGCGCTGCAGCGCATCGCCGACGAGAACGGGGGCAACCGGGCCTCGCCGGGCCCGGGCTACGACGCGAGCGTCGACTACCTCGCCGGGGTCCTGCGCGGCGCGGGCTCGAGGTGAACACGCCCACCTACCCGGTCTCCGCCTTCCAGGTCGACCAACTGCAGCTCACGGTCGCCGGCTCGGAGGTCGCCGCCCGCGCGGTGCAGTTCTCCCCCGCCACTCCGCCCGAGGGCGTCTCGGCTCCGCTGTCGGTCCTCACCCCGGGCGACGGCGCCGGGTGCGACTCCGCCGACTACGCAGCGGTGCCCACCGGTTCGGCCGTGCTGCTCCAGCGGGGCGAGTGCTCGTTCACCCGCAAGACGCGGCTGGCGGCCGAGGCCGGGGCGGCGGCCGTGCTGCTCGTGGACGACGCCGGCCGGCCCCCGGCGACGTTCGACGCGGAGGACGGCGGCCGGTTGCCCACCGTCGGACTGACCGCCGCGGAAGGCGTGGCGCTTGCGGCCCAACCCGGCGCCCCGGTCACCTTGCGACTCGCCGGCGGGGTCCGCCGGACCGAGGTTCGGAACCTGGTCGCACAGACCCGCACGGGCAGTCGCGAGCGGGCGGTGATGGCCGGCGCGCACCTGGACTCCGTTCCGGGAGGCCCCGGGATCAATGACAACGGGACCGGAGCGGCCGCGCTGCTGGAGATCGCCCAGCGGCTCGGCAGCTCCCCGGCGGTCGCCAACGCGGTGCGGTTCGCCTGGTGGGGCTCGGAGGAGGCCGCCCTGGACGGCTCGAAGCACTACGTCGAGACGCTCTCCGAGGACGACCGCGAGCAGATCGCGCTCTACCTGAACCTGGACATGCTCGCCTCTCCGAACGCGGGCTACTTCGTCCAGGGCGGCAGCGGCCGCAGTGCGGAATCCGGCCCCAGCGGGTCGGCGGCGGTGGCGCAGGCGGTGGCCGCCCGGCTGGCCGCCACCGGGGTCATCGCAGAGACCATCGGCTTCGACGGCAGCTCGGACTACGACGCGTTCGTCCAGGCCGGCATCCCCTCGGGCGGGGTGCTCGCCGGGGACGCCGAACGGAAGACCCCTGATCAGGCCGCCCGCTGGGGCGGGCGAGCGGACGAGGCCTTCGACCCCTGCTACCACCAGGCCTGTGACCGGCTCGAGGCCCTCGACCGGACGGCGCTGGACCGCTACACCGACGCGGTGGCCGGCACCCTGGCCCATTTCGCACTGTCCACGAACGACCTCGCCGGATGAGCTACGGAACCGGGACATCAGTCGTAGATCCCGGTGACCCACCACTTCCCGGGCCGGCCGAGCAGCAGCAGCGCGACCCCGTCGTCCAGCAGCACCTGCAACCGTGCCCCGCTGGTGCTGCCAGGTATCCACCACCGCTGCTGAAGCGGCCACGGCCCGGCCCACCCGGCCACGTCCCCGGACGGGCCACCGTCCACCGTCAGCCGGTACGGGGTGGCACCGAGCAGGTCGGAGGCGAAGAGCAGCACGGGGCGCCCGGCGACGTCGAGCAGCTCGGCGGGCAGCGGGTCGCGGGGCACCATCGCAGGGGACGGCGCGGGCAACCGGCCCGGCCAGACCGGTACCGGATCGCGGCCCGCGCGGCTGCCCCGGATGCTGTGGGACCGTCGTCCGCGGCGGCTGCGCCGCTGCGGGGGGGCCCCGTCCGGGGCAGGCCGAGGTGATGAGCTCGCGTCCAGGTGCGGTCGATCGCCGCGTACGGCCGGACCGGACGACAAGGCCGCATCCGGAGCCGGGCCGGGCCGGACCTGCCCGGACGGCCCATCCGCATCCAGCGCGAAGCCGCGCCGGACCGGACCGGTCGACGGCCCGGCATCCAGCGTGGACCCCCCGACGGAGATCACCCTCTCGGAGCCGCCGGCCGCGCTGGACCCGGCTCCCGGCGCCGGAACACCGATCATCCCGTCGGTGGCCCGCGCCGGGTCCCCGCCGGCACCCGCCACCGGCGCACTCCGATCCGGAGGGGACGCGGCCCCGAGCTCCGGCGCGCCGGCGGCCGCCACGACACCCCTGTCGTCTCCCCAGGGCACCAGCCGGACCCGTTCCCCCGGATCTCGCCCACCGACCAGCACCGCGGTGACCACCCCGCCCGGCCCGAGCAGCGCCTGCACCCGGACCAGCGCACGCCCGGCCCGCTCGTCGGCCTCCCCGACCTCACCCCACAGGCCCAGCTGCAGTGCTCCCGCGGTGACCGTCTCCTCCGGGGTCAGCCGCAGCCGGGTGACCCCGCCCGAACCACCCCGGGTGAGCGAGCTTGCGGGCTCACCATCAGACACAGCAGCCTCGCCGAACGTCGCCGACGAGCGACGGCGAGGAGGTTGCGTGAGCCAGGCGTCGAGCTGCCAGCGCACCCGGTCGACCGTGCCGGCCGGGGTGAGGGGCTCGGCACACCGCCAGATCCGGAGCAGCTCCTCCCCTCCCGCCATGTGCGCGGCGACCCCGAGCCGGGTACAGGACAGCCCGTGCCCGGCCAGCTCACGGTGCAGCCGCTCGGCCAGCCCCCGGGCGGCGAACGCGGCGGCGTCGACCCGGTCGACCGGCGGGTCGAGCTCGATCTCGACGGCCAGCTCCTCCCGCAGGTGGCGCCGCACCGGCGGTCGCGGATCCAGCCCGCGGGCGAGCCGGTGCGCGAGCACCGCGTCGGCGCCGAACCGGGAGGCCACGTCCGCGGCCCCCAGCGCGCCGAACGCGCCGAGGCTGCGCAGCCCGAGCCGGCGCAGCAGGCTGATCAGCTCGGACCGGTCGACCTCCGGCTCACGATCGAGCTCCTCGACGCCGAGCGGGGCGAGGAAGGCGGGCGTACCGCCGGGCTCGACGCTCACTCCGCGCCGGGCCGCGAGCACGGCGGCGAACAGCCCGTCGGCGAGTCCGATCTGGCACTCCACGTCGACGCGCGCCGCCACCTGGTCGACCAGTCGCGCGGCTGCCTGCTGCTCCCCCCCGAAGTAACCCACCGGACCCCGGGCGGCCAGCGCCACCAGCCCGGGCCGCACCACCTCGACGCGGGGGGCCAGCTCCTCCACTGCGGCCACGACCGGCTCGAACAGCCGCGCGTCACGGTCGGCGTCGTGAGCCAGCAGGACCAGCTCGGGGCACCGGGCCTGCGCCTCCCGGCGGCGTAGCCCGCGGCGCACCCCGTGGGTCCGTGCCGTGGCCGAGCAGACCAGCACCCGGTTGGCCGCGATCACCGCCGCCGGACGGTACGGCGGTACCCGCTCGGCCCGCATCGCCGCCGTCACCGGCCAGTCCGGGGACCACAGCGCGAGCACCCGGGCCGGACCGGCCCCCTCCGCGGTGCTCACCGTGCACCGCCCGCCTCGGCCGGCCCGCTCACACCGCCGCCTGGGCCGGCTCCGCCGCGCGCTCGGCCGGCTCTCCGGCCGTGCTGCGGACGCCGTCGCTCCCGACGGCACCCGCAGCCCGGTGCGGGCCGATCCCGCCGCCGGGTGAGGGCAGCAGCATCCCCCCGCTGCGGCCGGCCGGAGCGCCCCGGCCGCGCAGCCGCACCTGGACCCGGCGGAAACACAGCCGCCCGCTCCCCCCGCCGGCCAGGCCCTGCCACCGCGTGCGGGTGCAGCCCAACTCGACGTCCGCCTCGGGCCACCGGCCGAGGGCGAGCAGCACCGTCCCGCGCTGCCGGGCCCGGGCCATCAGCCGCTGCCGGTCGGCGGCGCGCACGCCGGCGCGCTCCGCCCCGGCGACCACGACCAGGTCGAGGCCGTCGAGCAGTGCCACGGTGACCGCCATCAGGTCCCGCCCGGGGTGCGGCACCAGTGCGAGCCGGTCGAGCCGGATCCCGGCCTCGGCCGCGGCCACCAGGCCCAGCCCGGGCCTCCCGATCACCCCGGCCCAGGCTCCGCCGGCCGAAGCCTCGGCGAGCAGCGCGAACAGCAGCGAGGTGGCCCCGGGGTCCGCGGAGATCGACACCGTCGACCCCCGCCGCAACCCCCCGGCCGGCAACAGCCGGGCCAGCGGCCCGGCCACCGGGAGCAGCCGCCCGCCGGCGCCGGGCGACACCACCGGCCGCGCCGCCTCCGACCGGCCCTCCATACGACGGAGCAGCCCGCGGGCCATCTCCAGCCGGCTCGCCGCATCGACGAGTGGCGCCGCCTCGACCACCGCTCATGCCTCCCCCGCGCACGTCGGGAGCGCGCCGCGGGGAAGTCGGCGGACTCGAACTGATGTTCGAATCATAGGGCTACGGGAAGGACGTCTCAAGTTCCTCTCAGATGTCGGGATCGGCGAGGGTCGACACCCTGGCTGGCACTGTCAGCCAGGGGCCGCCGGAAGCGATCACCGCCGCGCTCGCCCCGGCCAACGGTGACCTGGTCACGCTCGGCGCCGCCTACCGGCGATGGGCGCTGGGCAACCCGCGCCTGTACGAGCCGACGACCCGTCGTCGCCTGGCGCGCGACCGACTGCCCGACGGCCTGGAGGCGGCCGCCGCGGCACCACTACTGGCCACCGGCGGCAACCAGGACCTCGCCTGGGTCCTGTGACCGTCGCGCACGGGCTGGTCGACCTCGAACTCGCCGGCCGCTTCCAGCCCGACGCCGATCTCGGCGCCGTCTGGGCCGCAGCACTGCGTCGGCTTGCGCCCGCGAACAGTGCCCCGAACACCTCCGCACCGGAGGAGCAGCCATGACACCATCGCCCGCACGCCCGCCGCGCCCTCGCCGACCTCGCCGCCCGTGCCCTGCTGTGGACCGCCGGGCCCGCCTCAGTGCCGACGCTTCGGCCCTCGACCGCCGGGCCTCAGTGCGCGAAGTGGCGGGTTCCCGTCAGGTACAGCGGGATACCGGCCGCGGCCGCGGCCGCCGTCACCTCGGCGTCGCGGACCGAACCACCCGGCTGCACGACGGCGCGCACGCCGGCCTCCAGCAGCACCTCGAGCCCGTCGGGAAACGGGAAGAACGCGTCGGAGGCGGCCACCGAGCCACGCGCCCGGTCACCGGCCCGGGCCACCGCGAGCCGTGCCGCGTCGACCCGGTTGACCTGACCCATCCCGACCCCGACGGCGGCGCCATCGGCGGCCAGCAGGATCGCGTTCGACTTCACCGAGCGGCAGGCCCGCCAGGCGAACACGAGATCGGCGAGCACCTCGTGGGACACCGGGTCACCCGTCGCGAGCGTCCACGTCGTCGGGTCGTCGCCGGTCGCGTCGATCGCATCGCGCTGCTGCATCAGCAGCCCACCGCTGATCGCGCGCATCTCGGCTCCGGCGCGGGCGACGTCACCCGGCAACCGCAGCAGCCGGACGTTCTTCTTCCGGGTCAGGATCTCCAGCGCGGCTGGCGCGTAGGACGGGGCGAGCACCACCTCGGTGAAGATGTCGGCGACCTGCTCGGCCATCTCCACGGTCACCTCGCGGTTGGTCGCGATCACCCCGCCGAACGCGCTGAGCGGGTCGGTCGCGTGCGCCTTGCGATGCGCCTCGGCGATGTCACCCGCCGGGCTGATCGCGATACCGCACGGGTTGGCGTGCTTGATGACCGCGACCGTGGCGGTGTCACCGTGGTCGTGCGCGGCACGCCAGGCGGCGTCGGCGTCGACGTAGTTGTTGTACGACATCTCCTTGCCGTGCAACTGCTCTGCACCCGCCAGGCCGTCCGAACCATCGGTGTAGAGCGCCGCCGCCTGGTGCGGGTTCTCCCCGTAGCGCAGCGTGGCCTGCCGCTGCCAGGTCGCGCCGACCCACTCCGGGAACCGCCCGGGGGCGTCCTGCTCCGGGGCGAGCACGTTGCCCATCCAGGACGCAACGGCGACGTCGTAAGTCGCGGTGTGCCGGAACGCCTCGGCAGCGAGCCGGCGCCGGTCGGCCAGTTCGAAGCCGCCGGACTTGACCTGCTCCAGGACCCACTCGTAGCGCACCGGGTCGACGACGACGGCGAGGCTGTCGTGGTTCTTCGCCGACGCGCGGACCATCGCGGGCCCGCCGATGTCGATCTGCTCGACGCACTCGTCCCGGCTCGCGCCCGAGGCCACCGTCTCGGTGAACGGGTAGAGGTTCGACACGAGCATGTCGAACGGCGCGATGCCCAGCTGCTCGAGCTGAGCCAGGTGCTCGGGCTTGCGGGTGTCCGCGAGCAGCCCGGCGTGTACCCGCGGGTGCAGCGTCTTGACCCGGCCGTCCAGGCACTCCGGGAAGCCGGTCAGCTCCTCGACGGGGGTGACCGGGACCCCGGCGTCGGCGATCCGCTGCGCGGTCGACCCGGTCGAGACGATCTCGACGCCGAGCGCGTGCAGCCCGGTGGCCAGGTCCAGCAGACCGGTCTTGTCGTAGACGCTGATCAGCGCCCGGCGAACCGGCCTGCGCTCGCTGCTCACGGGATCCTCACCTCTCGTCCGCTCACGCTGGCGCCTTCCCGGGCCAGCGCGTCGACGGTGCCCACGAGCAACCGCCGTTCCTCGATCTTGATGCGTTCGTGCAGCTCGGCCTCGGTGTCGCCGGGCAGGACCGGGACCGCCTGCTGGGCCAGGATCGGCCCGGTGTCGACACCGGCGTCCACCAGGTGGATCGACGCGCCGGTGACCTTGACTCCGTGCGCCAGCGCGTCCCGCACCGGGTGGGCCCCGGGGAAGGCCGGCAGCAGAGCCGGATGGGTGTTGACCGCAGGGCAGCCGATCCCGGCCAGGAACCCCGGGCCGAGGATCTTCATGAAACCGGCGCTGACCACCAGGTCAGGCCGATACCCCGCCACCGCGGCGGACAGGGCGGCGTCCCAGGCGGCGCGGTCCGGGTGGTCGCCCGTGCGCACGACGAAGGTGGGGACGCCGGCGCGCTCCGCGCGGGCCAGGCCCTCGATGCCGGTTCGGTCGGCCCCGACCGCGACCACCTCGGCCGGGTAGCCGGGCTCCGCGGCGGCGTCCAGGAGCGCCTGCAACAGCGTGCCGGAGCCCGAGACCAGCGCTACGACCCGGCACGGAACGGGGAGCTCGACCCGGTAGGCACTGCGCGACAACGCGGGCAACAACGCTCCTCGATCACTGGTGACGACACGTTCAGCGTAGGCCGCGGCGTGCGTCACAGCGTGGGCGCCATCGGGTTGCACGGCGTGTGATCGGTGCGAACGCGCCGTCAGTCGGCTCCGAACCCGACGTCATGCGCGCCGATGCGGATCATGAGGGGGACGTGCCGGTGTCGTGATCCGCCGTGCGCTGCGCCGCCGCGGCCTGCCGGGCGCGCAACGCCACGAGCTCCGCGACCGTCCGTGGCTTCGGCTCCGGCTCGGCGGCGTCGGAGCGCCCGGCCATCCGGGACCCGGGCTCGTCGGCGGGTTCCGATCGGGCCGCGTCCCCGGTGCCGGGCGCCCGGTCGACCTCGTGTCCGGCCTCGTCATCGCCCGTAGCGCGGGCCTCGGTGCCGCCGTGCGAACGGCCCTCGAGGCGGCCCTCGGCGCGGCCGCGCGAACGGCCCTTGAAGCGGCCCTCGGAGCGGTCCTCGGTCCGGCCCCTACTGCGGCGCTCGGCCCGGCGCTCGGTGCGGCCCTCGCTGCGGGGCTCCTGGCTGCCTTCGCCGGGGGTGGCGTCGCCGGACTCGCCGGGTGCGTGGTCCCCAGCCTCGGCGCGGGCGAGGCCGTCGGCCCCCTCAGTGCGGTCGCCGTCGCCGGCCTCTTCCGTGAAGGCACCCTCGCCGGCCCCCTCGGTGCGGCCATCGTCCTCGGAGTCGCCCCTCAGGTCACCGATCTCGCCCCGGTCCTCGTCCGCCTCGACGACCGCCCCAGCGCTATCGGCCTCACCGACCCCGTCACGATCCTCACCGTCCCGCACGGGTTCGTCGTGCTCGCCGACCGGGGCGTAGCCCTCCTCGTACTCGTACTCCTCGTCCTCCCCGTCCTCAGCCCCGGCCGACCCGGCCGACCGCTGGAACGCCGCGATCAGCAGAGCCGGTCCACCGATCCACAGGAGCACGGCGGGCACGACCAGCTCGACGGGCAGCCGGATCGGGTCGAACGGTCCCGCGGCGAGCCGACCACCGGCCAGCAGCGCGAGCAGCCCCACCCCGAGCGCGACGAGCCCGGTGGCCGCACCGGCGGACCGCAGCCGGTCGGCGACTCCGCCCGCGGCACCGATCGCGCGGCGGCAGGCCAGCCCGACGAGGACCCCCACGCCCAGCGGGAGCAGGAACACCGCGACTGCCCAGGCCGGTGGCGCACCCGCCGGGATCGCGGCCAGCAGCGGGAACGACAGCACCGGGCCGGGCCTGGCCCCGAACGGCGTCGCCGCCGCGGCCCCGACGACCACACCGGGACCGATCGCCCAGGACAACCCGGCCGTCACGGCGTTCGGCAGGTAGGCCAGCGCCAGCAGGGTGACGCCGAGGGCGGGCCCGAATCCGGGTGCGATCTCCCGGTAGGCGCCCTCGACCTCGACAGCGCGCAGCACCAGCCCTGCGACCAGCAGCAGCCCGCCGACCGTGAGCAGACCGAGCAGGCCGATCACGGCGGACCGCACCGCCACCCGGAACCAGCTCGGCACGTGGTCCTGCCACTCGGGGGGCGTGCCGCACGCCCGGACCACGCCGACCCCGGCAGCCGCTCCGGCGACGAGCCCGGCCCCGACCATCGCCGCCCACGGTGCCGCCACCACCGCGGCCGCTCGGGGCAACAGGGCACTGCCGAGTACGGCCACCGTGACGTGCGCACCGGCCTGGGTCGCGAGCACGGCGCCGGCGTCGGTCCGCAGCCGACAGCCCAGCCTGCGCACCGACCAGCCCGAACCGACCATGATCACTCCGAACAGCGCGATCGTCGGCAGCATGGGCAGCACGCTCAGCGGCAGGCCCTCCAGCATGAGCGGGATCTGGTGGGCGGCGAGCCACAGCGGGATCGCCGCCGCGAACGCGCCGTCGACGGACATCCCGGCCCCGGCCGTCAGCACCACGAGCGCCGCGGCCGGGACGAGCATCGCGTAGCTGATCAGGACGGTGCCCATCGCGCCGGCCAGCAGCACCCGCAGCCGGTCCAGGCCCTCGAGCGCGGTGCCCGGACAGGCCTCGGGGCTCGTCGGGGGTGCCGTGCCGTTCTCGGGGCCGGCCGACCGGTCGGAGGCGGAGAGGGTGCGGCTCACCCGGTCAGCCTCGCAGCGCGCGGCCCCGCGGACGATCAGGCACGCCGCAACGGGTCGTTCTCACCCGCGGGCCGGGTTCAGGTCGGCGGCCGCTCGTCCAGCTTCGGCTGGGAGAGGATGCGGGTCTGCTCGGTCTGCGAAGCGCGTGCGGGCCCATCGGGTTCGGAACCCTCCGGGGCACCGTGCCGGCCACCCGGATCCACGCCGCCGAGCGGCTGCCCGGCGGGCGGCGTGGCCGGCGCCTCCGGGGACGGGGACGGCACTCCGGTTCCGATGGCCTGAGTGGGGTCCTGGCCGTGCTGGCCGCCGTGCCAGGACGCGCCCTTCGGTTCGCCGGACCCAGCGGCCGGCGGCGTCTGCGGGGCGCCCGGCTGGCCGGTCTCGGGTCCCTGGCCGGGCCCGGAAGGCTGACCGTAGCCGGCGTACCCGGCCGCCTGGCCGTACCCAGCCGAGGGCTGCTGCCCGTAGCCCTGGCCGTACCCGGCCTGGCCGGCGTAGCCCGGCTGTTGCTGTCCGTAACCCGGCTGCTGGGCGTATCTCCCGCCACCGTAGGAACCGCCGTACCCGGGCTGCTGCCCGTAGCCCGGCTGCTGGGCACCGTAGCCCGGCTGCTGCCCGCCGTACCCGGGCTGCTGGCCGTAGGAGCCGTAGGAGCTGTAGGGACCGGGTGCACCGGCGGCGGCGGGCCGCGGCGCCGGCTGCTTCAGCACGCCTGCGTCGAACAGGACCGCCGCGACCAGCGCACCCGCCTCGAGGAACGCCAGGACCAGGATGATGACCGTCACGGCGGAGAGCACACTGCCGGGCGCGGTGGAGACGATCTGCAGCAGGAGCAGGAAGCCGACGGTGGTGCCGACGGCGGCCGGCAGCAGGAACCGACCTGCCTTCGGCAGCAGCACCGTGGCGCCGAGCAGGCCGCCGCCGATCAGCAAGGGCCCGCTGAGCAGCGCGCCCAGGGTCAGGTCGGCGAAGAAGCCGAGCAGGTAGATCAGCAGGGCGAGGCCGGCCCCGACGAGCACGAGCAGCCGCGCCGGGCCGGGTGCGAGCTGCGGGTCGGCCCCGACCGGGTCGGACGGAGCTTTCTCGGACGCGGCCTTGTGAGCCGGCGTCTCGGCGGGCTGGGTCATGGAGCACTCCCTCGTCGCCACGGCAGCGCGGCGTCGGACGGGTTGATCGGGCGCGGGGAACGCTAACCCATCGGGTGAAGCCGGGTGCGGTCGACGCCGAGCCGCCCGTCGGGCGCCACGAGCCCCGTAAGACGCCAACGCGCGGGGTGCGGTGGCCGGTTCCCCGGCCGCCGCGCACCCCGCGCGTCGTGGTCCTTCGGCCCGCTCAGAGCGCGGCGATGATCTCCCGCATGAGCTCGGCGGTCTCGCTCGGCGTCTTGCCGACCTTGACCCCGGCGGCCTCGAGGGCCTCCTTCTTGGCCTGCGCGGTCCCGGCCGAGCCGGACACGATCGCGCCGGCGTGGCCCATCGTCTTGCCCTCCGGAGCGGTGAACCCGGCGACGTAGCCGACGACCGGCTTGGTCACGTTGGCCTTGATGAAGTCGGCCGCCCGCTCCTCGGCGTCGCCACCGATCTCGCCGATCATCACGATCGCCGCGGTCTCCGGGTCGGTCTCGAAGGCCTCCAGCGCGTCGATGTGCGTGGTGCCGATGACCGGGTCACCACCGATACCGATAGCGGTGGAGAAACCGATCTCGCGCAGCTCGTACATCATCTGGTAGGTCAGCGTGCCCGACTTCGACACCAGGCCGATCTTGCCCGGGCCGGCGATGTCGGCCGGGATGATGCCGGCGTTCGACTTACCGGGGCTGATGATGCCGGGGCAGTTCGGGCCGATGATCCGGGTCTTGTTGCCCTTCGCCACCGCGTGCGCCCAGAAGTAGGCCGAGTCGTGCACCGGGATGCCCTCGGTGATCACGACGGCCAGGCCGATCTCGGCGTCGATCGCCTCGATGACGGCGTCCTTGGCGAACTTCGGCGGCACGAAGACGACGCTGACGTCGGCGCCGGTCTCCTTCATGGCCTCCTCGACGGTGCCGAACACCGTGAGGTCCTTGCCGGCGATGGTCACGGTCTGGCCGGCCTTGCGCGCGTTCACGCCGCCGACGATGTTCGTCCCGGCCGCGAGCATCTTGGTGGTGTGCTTGGTGCCCTCGCCACCGGTGATGCCCTGGACGATGACCTTGCTGTTCTCGTTGAGGAAGATCGACATCTCAGGCTCCTGCCGCGGCCAGCTCGGCGGCCTTGTCGGCCGCGTTGTCCATCGTGTCCACCTGGGTGACCAGTGGGTGGTTCGCCTCGTTCAGGATCCGGCGCCCCTCCTCGACGTTGTTGCCGTCGAGCCGGACGACGAGCGGCTTGGTCGCGCTGTCGCCCAGGATCTTCAGGGCCTCGACGATGCCGTTGGCCACCGCGTCGCACGCGGTGATGCCGCCGAAGACGTTCACGAACACCGACTTGACGTCCGGGTCGCCCAGGATGACGTCGAGCCCCGCGGCCATGACCTCGGCCGAGGCCCCGCCACCGATGTCGAGGAAGTTGGCCGGCTTGACCCCACCGTGGCGCTCACCGGCGTAGGCGACCACGTCGAGCGTGCTCATCACGAGACCGGCGCCGTTGCCGATGATGCCGACCTCGCCGTCGAGCTTGACGTAGTTGAGGTCCTTCGCCTTCGCCTTGGCCTCGAGCGGGTCCTCGGTGCGCTGGTCGACCAGGTCGGCGTGCCCCGGGTGCCGGAAGCCGGCGTTCTCGTCCAGGGTGACCTTGCCGTCGAGGGCGATGATCTTGTCCTGCGGATCGCGGACCAGCGGGTTGACCTCGACCAGCGTCGCGTCCTCGGAGACGAAGGTCTCCCAGAGCTTGACGATGACGTCGGCGGCCTCGTCGGCCACCGCGGCCGGGATCTTGGCCTGGGCGACGATCTCGGCGGCCTTCGCCCTGTCGACACCGGTGATCGCGTCGACCGGCACCTTGGCCAGCGCCTCCGGGCGCTCGACGGCCAGCTGCTCGATCTCCATACCGCCCTCGGCCGAGGCCATGGCGAGGAAGGTCCGGTTCGACCGGTCGAGCAGGAACGAGAAGTAGTACTCCTCGGCGATGTCACTGGCCTCGGTGACCAGGACGCGGTGCACGGTGTGCCCCTTGATGTCCAACCCCAGGATGGCCTCGGCCTTCTCCTTGGCCTCGTCGGGGTTGTTGGCCAGCTTCACGCCGCCGGCCTTCCCACGGCCCCCGGTCTTCACCTGGGCCTTCACCACCACGGCGGTGCCGAGCTCGGCGGCGGCCGCGGCGGCCTCCTCCGGCGTCTCGACCGTCTTGCCCGGCAGCACCGGGACTCCGTGTGCGGCGAAGAGTTCCTTCGCCTGGTACTCGTAAAGGTCCACTCGGCTCTCCTGCCCACTTCGCTGTGCCAGCGGGCGGGTGCCGGACGCGATCGCGATTCGGCTTCGGCGCCGCCCGCAGGGCTCGACCGTGCTACTGACGATGGACCCTACTGACGCCGTTCGCACACGCCCTGACCTGCCCTGGTGACAGCAATCACGCCGTCGGCGACGGCTCGGTCAGGAAGCAGTGGCGTGCGCCACGGCGGCCCGCACCTCGGCCAGAACGTCCGGCCCCGGATCCGGCCCCGCGACGATCACCGCGACGTCGGATGCGGCCTGCCCGGCCAGCCCGGCGCGCACGCGGGACGCGACCTCGGCCGGTGTGCCGTCGGCGACGGCGACGGCGACGGCGTCCTCCTGCAGCGCGGTCCGCACGATCTGATCGGGCGCCGGACCCGGTGCGGTGATGATCACCTCGGCACCGGCGTCGCGCAGGAGGCGGGCGAGCACCATCGCGGATCGGGCGCCGGAGTCGTGGACCGGCGCGACGAGCACGATCCGCACCCGGTCACCCATGCGCGCACCTCCGCAGGTCACCCATCCCGGCCACCGACAGGTCGTCCTCTTGGGCACGTTCTACCGCTGAACTGGAGAAAGTAACGCAACGAGAACTCCGGGTGCGCAACAGGCTGACGGTGTCCTACCTTTCGGATATGGCGCTGGTCCGCTCCCGGCTGATCCGCCTGGCCACGATGGCCGGGGGGGCCCGCTCGATCGCCGCCGATCTGGGCCGTGCCACCGGCTACGTGGCGCGCACCTACGGCGCCCCGGCCGGCGTTCGCGGACTGACCCTCGAGGGCGCCTGGCTCGCCGCCCATGTCGCGTCCTACCCGCTCGGACTGATCCGGGAGACCATCCAGGACGAGGGCGTCTACCGGACCGACACGCTCCCGCCCTCCCGGCGCAGCCTGGTCGTCGCCGACGTGCAGGCCGCCGGGACGCCGATCCTGCTCGTCCACGGCATCATGGACAACCGCTCGGTGTTCAGCGTGTTCCAGCGGGCGCTGCGCCGCCGCGGCTTCGGGCTCGTGCACGCGGTGAACTACAGCGTCCTCACCGGCGACCTGCGGACCGCCGCCCACGAGTTGCGCACCCACGTCGAGCGGCTGCGCGAGCTCACCGGCGCGGAGAAGGTGCACATCGTCGGACACTCCCTCGGCGGCATGATCGCGCGCTACTACGTGCAGCGGATGGGCGGGTCGGCGGCGGTCGGCACGCTCGTCACCCTCGGCAGCCCGCACACCGGCACGGCGGCGGCCTACCTCCTGCCCACCCCACTGGCCCGGCAGTTGCGCCCCGGCTCCGACGTGATGGGCGAACTCGCCGAACCGGCGCCCGACTGCAGCACGCGGTTCCTGGTCGTCTGGAGCCGGATGGACCAGATGGTCCTGCCCCAGGGCAACGCCCGGCTGATCCACCCGGACCTCCTCGTCGAGGAGCTGGAGATGCGTGATGTAGGTCACCTTTCACTACCGATCGACCCTCGCGCGGTGCACTGGGTGGCCTCGGCGCTCGCCCGGCCGCACGCCGACGATCACGCCTCGCGCAGCCGGTACGGGCACCTCACCCGGGTTTCGGACACGCTGCGTGAGGAGTCCTCCCCGGCCTAGCCGCCCACCCGAGTGGCGCAGTCGACGCGCCGTTGGGGGATTTGCCTGTTCCACGGCCGCCCCGCTAGGTTCGCCCGGTCCGTGTCACAGACCGGTCACGACGGTGAACAGAGCTGACCCCGATCAGTTCTGCGGGCCCCAACCCACACCGCCGGGAACGGTGGCCCGGACCGCCACATCGCTGTCGAGAAGGGCAGGTCTTGGCGCGCCACCGCTCCCCAAGCGGCGCCGAACCGGACCCCGACCACAGTGCGCCCACGCGCGTACTCGATGTTCGGGGAACACACCGGCTCCCAGCGCCACCCACCGCGTCGCTGCGCGGTCGTGCGACGGTCGCCGCCGTCGCCGCCGGCGCCGTCGTGGCAGCGGGACAGTCGCTGGTCTCGATGCAGTCGGCGGGCCCCGTCGAGGACACCTACGCCAAGCTCGCCGCGAACGCGATGCTCCCCGTCACCGATGTCGACACCAGCGAGGCTCCGGTACCGACCATCGCGCCCGCGATCGGCGGTGACCAGCTCGCCCCCGACGCGTTCACCCTCCCGGTGCTCGACGCCCGGTCCGAGGTCGACGTGCAGAACCTCACCAAGGCCGTCGATATCGGGGCGCAGCTCGCCAAACGGGCCTCGCTGCTGAAGTCCGCGCTGGCCGATGGGGCCCCGCAGGCGGTGCTGTCCGGTGGTACCGCCTACGTGCAGCCGACCATGGGCCGCTTGACCTCGGGCTTCGGTGGCCGCTGGGGCACGATGCACTACGGCATCGACGTGGCCAACGGCATCGGCACGCCGATCTTCGCCGTGACCGACGCGGTGGTCGAGAAGTCCGGCCCGGCGAGCGGGTTCGGCATGTGGGTCGTGCTGCGGCACACCGACGGCACCCAGAGCGTCTACGGGCACATCAACCGGTCGCTGGTCACCGTCGGCCAGAAGGTCAAGGCCGGCGAGGAGATCGCCGAGATGGGCAACCGAGGCTTCTCCACCGGACCGCACCTGCACTTCGAGATCTGGCAGGCCGACGGTACGAAGATCAACCCGCTGCCCTGGCTCGCGGCGCACGGGATCCGGTTCAACGGCTCGGGCGACGAGGGGCCGGCGCACGACTGACGGGTCGCACCGTCCGGCACCACGGGGCCGTTCCGGGATGGCAGCGAGGCGTCGCAGCGGCCGGACGGCCGCGGAGCGGGCCGGCGGACCGCTACAGCTTCTGCAGTGGGACCCCGCCGATCAGCATCAGGCGCACGGTGCCCGCGCTGCCGAAGTCGATCGTCACCGTGGCCCGCTGGCCGACGCCGTCCGCCGCAACCACCGTGCCCAGGCCGTACTTGTCGTGGTTCACCCGGTCGCCGACCTCGAGGCTGATGGTGGCGTTCAGGGTGCGCTCCGAGACCTTCCAGTCGCCCCGGTCCGAGCCACCGGCCCCGCCCGCGCGCCGACCGAAGCCGAAGCGGCCCACCGGGGCCGTGGGGCGCTCGGGTTCGGAACGCCGCCAGTCGACGAGTTCGGGCGGTACCTCGTCGAGGAACCGCGATGCCGGATTGGTGTTCGGCTGCCCGAACGCCGAGCGCACGATCGCCCGGGACAGGTACAGCCGCTCCCGGGCCCGGGTGATCCCCACGTAGGCCAGCCGCCGCTCCTCGGCCAGCTCGGCCGGGTCGCCCAGCGCCCGCAGGTGCGGGAACACCCCGTCCTCCCACCCGGTGAGGAACACGACGGGAAACTCCAGCCCCTTGGCCGTGTGCAGGGTCATCAGGGTGACCATGCCCTCGTCGTTGTCCGGGATGGAGTCAGCGTCGGCGACCAGCGCGACCCGCTCCAGGAACGCGGCCAGCGAACCGGGCGCCGGCGCACCGACCTCGACATCGGAGTCGTCCAGGTCGGCCACCGCCGCGTCGCCCGCGAACTCCCGGGCGACGGTCACGAGCTCGGCCAGGTTCTCCAGTCGCGAGCCGTCCTGCGGGTCCTCGCTGGCCTCCAGCTCGGCGGTGTAGCCGGTGCGGGCGTAGACGGCCTCGAGGATCTCGGCCGTCTCGTCCCCCCGCTCGACCAGCTCGCCCAGATCGTCGAGCATCCGGACGAACGCGGCGATGTTGCGTTGCGAGCGGGTCGCCAGGGCCGGAACCCGCTCAGGCTGCTCGGCCGCGATCCGCAGCGCCGCGGCGAAGGAGATCCGTTCCCGCTCGGCGTGCTCGGCGACCAGCGCCTCGGCCCGGTCACCGATGCCGCGCTTGGGCACGTTGAGGATCCGGCGCAGGCTGACCGTGTCCTCCGGGTTTGACAGGACCCGCAGGTAGGCCAGCGCGTCACGGACCTCGCGGCGCTCGTAGAAGCGCACCCCGCCGACGACCTTGTACGGCAGCCCGACGCGCAGGAACACGTCCTCGAACACGCGGGACTGGGCGTTGGTGCGGTAGAAGACCGCGACGTCGGAGTTGCGCACCTCGCCGGTGTCGACCAGCCGGTCGATCTCCCCGGCGACGAACGCCGCCTCGTCGTGCTCGTTGTCGGCGACGTAGCCGACGAGCTTCTCGCCGTCGCCCTCCTCGGACCACAGCCGCTTGTCCCGGCGGTCGGGGTTGCGCGCGATCACCGCGTTGGCCGCGGACAGGATCGTCTGCGTGGAGCGGTAGTTCTGCTCGAGCAGGATCGTCCGCGCATCGGTGAAGTCCTGCTCGAACTCGATGATGTTGCGGATGCTGGCGCCGCGGAACGCGTAGATCGACTGGTCGGAGTCGCCGACCACGCAGAGTTCGGCGCCGGCGGCGTTCTCCACGGCGGGCGCAACCAGTTCGCGGATCAGAACGTACTGCGCATGGTTGGTGTCCTGGTACTCGTCGACCAGGACGTGCCGGAACCGGCGGCGGTAGTACTCGGCGACCGCGGGCAGCCGCTGCAGCAGCGCGACCGTCTCCATGATCAGGTCGTCGAAGTCGAAAGCGTTGGCCTGCCGCAGCCGGGACTGGTAGCGGGCGTAGACCTCGGCCACCTTGCGCTCGTAGTCGTTGCCCGCCCGGACGGCCGCGGCGTCGGCGTCGTGCAGCTCGTTCTTCAGGTTGGAGATCTGCGCGGCCAGCCCGCGCGCCGGGTAGCGCTTCGGGTCGAGCTCGAGGTCACGCGCGACGAGGCCGACCAGGCGCCGGGTGTCGTCGGCGTCGTAGACCGAGAACGCCGACCGCACGCCCAGGTGCTTGGCCTCCCGGCGCAGGATGCGCACGCACATCGAGTGGAACGTCGAGACCCACATGGCGTTCGCCCGCCGGCCCACCAGCGCGTCGACCCGGTCCTTCATCTCGGCCGCGGCCTTGTTCGTGAAGGTGATCGACATGATCTCGCCCGGATGCACGTTCCGCTCGGCGAGCAGGTAGGCGATCCGGTGGGTGAGCACGCGGGTCTTCCCGGAGCCGGCGCCGGCCACGATCAGCAGCGGTGAACCGGCGTGCACCACGGCCTCCCGCTGCTGCGGGTTGAGCCCGTCGAGCAGGGCCGCCGCGCGGGCGGAGCTGGGGCGGGCCGCATTCGGGGAGGGGAGTTCGAACAGCGCACTCATCGTGGCGACCACGGTACCGGCGCAGGCTGACGGTGCGGTGGCGGGCGGCGGTGTGGCACACTCGACGACGTGCCAACGCAGCGCGGGCGATTTTTCTACGGGTACCGGATCCCGGTGCCCGTGGCCGCCTGAGCGCACGACCACGACGCCCCGGAGTCCGACGGACCCGGGGCGTTTCCGCGTCACGGGCACGTGCGAGCCGGGCACAGGAGGAGAACATGTCCGTGACGATCGAGAAGAACTCCGAGCCGAACCCCGCCGTCGCGGTGCCGACCGCGGAGGAGATCGACGACCTGCGGGTCGAGATCGACCGGCTCGACGGCGAGATCCTGCGGTTGATCCAGCGCCGGACCGAGGTGTCGAAGCTGATCGGGGCCGCCCGGATGGCCGCCGGTGGGCCACGCATCGTCTACAACCGCGAGATGGCCGTGCTCGCCCGGTTCCGCGAGCTGGGCACCGAGGGCCGCGAGCTGGGCATGCTGCTGCTCCGCCTGGGCCGAGGCCGGCTGGGCGGTCGCTGAGGCCCCCGGCCCCGGTCACGGCCCGGTCACGGCACGCCGACCCCCGGCCGTGGCACTCTGTTCTCATGGGCGCCGTCGTCGGGATCGTCGCAGCAGTGGTGGCACTGGTCGGTCTGCTGGCCGCGCTGGGCCACGTCGGATACCTGGCCATGCTGAACTCAGCAGCCAAGCAGCGTGGGGCGGCCGGGCAGCCGATCACCGACTACGTCAGCAGCCGCTGGAAGGTGGCGGGCGGTGCCGCGGGGATCGCCGCGCTGGGCCTGCTCCTGACCACCGGCAGCGGGGTGGGGACCGACATCCTCGGGATGCTGCTGGGTGCCGGCGGCGGTCTGGTCGGCTATCAGGCGCTGAACTCGACCCGGGCGCGCTACCGCAGCCAGCCCTGATGCCTCTCGCCGGCCGCGCCGCGCGGCGCGGCCGGTCGTAGGGTTCGGCCGTGCCGACCCCTGCATCCACGGTGCGAGTCCGTGACGATGTCGAGCGCGTGCTCGTCGTCACCGCCCATCCCGACGACGTCGACTTCGGCGCGGCGGGGACGGCCGCGGCCTGGGTGAAGGCCGGGATCGACGTCGCCTACTGCATCTGCACGTCCGGCGATGCCGGTGGCCACGACGACACGCCGCGGACGGAAATGGGCCCGCTGCGGGAGGCCGAGCAGCGCGCCGCGGCGGCCGAGCTCGGGGTCAAGGACCTCCGGTTCCTCGGCTACCCCGACGGCCGGCTCCTGCCCGGCCTCGAGTTGCGCCGCGACATCAGCCGGGAGATCCGGCGGTTCCGCCCCGACCGGGTGCTCACCCAGTCCCCGGAGATCTGGTGGCGACGCATCGGCGCCTCGCACCCCGACCACCGCGCGGCGGGCGAGGCCACGCTGGCCGCGGTCTATCCCGATGCGCGCAACCCGTTCGCCCATCCGGAGTTGCTGGCCGACGACGGTCTCGACGCCTGGACCGTGCCCGAGATGTGGATCATGGGCACGCCGGACGAGCGGCTCAACCACGCGGTCGACATCACCGACACGTTCGACCGCAAGCTCGCCGCTCTGCAGGCACACGCCTCGCAGACCGCACACATGGGCGACCTGGGCGCGCGCCTGCGACCCTGGCACACCCACTGGGCGAAGACGTTCGGCCTACCCGAAGGCCGGCTGGCCGAAGCGTTCCAGGTCGTCTCCGTCGGTTAGCGGTCGGCGAGATCCGACGAGCGGAAATAGGCCAAAGGAGTGACTATCGACGAACGGATGAATGACACTTGGTGAACAAATCGGATTTCCGGTAGACATTCTTGGGTCGATTCACCCGAGGGAGGATGTCGCGTCGTGGCACCGATCGTGCACCGTGGTGGTACCTCGTCGACGGGCATCGTCACCGTCGCCGAACTGTTGAAGCGCAACATCCCGGCGCAGCGGCCCGCTCCGGACGCCGAGCGCACCGGACCCACGACCGGCACGTACGTCTCCGTCGGCAGCCTGCTGCGCCGTGAGGGCCGGGCCCCGCACGCGGTGGACCGCCCGGTGCAGCCCCGCGCCAGCCAGCTCGCCGAGGAGGCCGCCGAGGACACCGACGCTGCGCAGACGGCTCCCGGCCGGTCGGCCCCGGCGCGCCGGGTCGCGATCGCCGCGGGCACTCTGCTCGCCGCCGGCTCCGTTCTCGGTGCCGCGGTGCTCACCGACGCCGCCTCGAACAGCTCCGACGCGCAGGAGGCGCTCGACGGCACCTACCCCGGCCGTGGCGTCCTCGACGCGGCGCCCGGCGCGTCCTCCGCGCTGCCCGGCCTCGGCGCCGTCAGCACCCTCGCCGGCGCGCCCGGGCTCGACAGCGGTACCGCCGCCCCGGCGTCATGGATGGCGGTCGCGTTCCCGACCGCCCTGCCCACCGCTGCGGGCGCGTCCGCGGGCGGCTCCGGTACCGGCCCGGCGACGGCCGTCCCCGGCGGCACCGCGGTCAGCACCCCCGGTGGCGGTCCGGCCGCCGCACCCGGCACCGGTTCCCCGGCAGCTCCGCGACCCGGCGGAGGCGGTGGGGGTACCGGATCCAGCACGCCGGCCGGCCCCGTCGGCCACGCCGTGTCGGCTCCGGTCGGGGCCGTCGGCAACGCCGTGCAGAACGTCGGCGACTCCGCGCCCGCACCCCTGAAGAAGCCAGTCACCTCGCTCGGCAACACCGTCACCGAGACCGGCGACAACCTGGGCAACACCGTTGACGCCGGTGTGAACACGGTGCAGAAGGCGGCCGAGCCGGTCACCTCGGTGCTGTCCCCGTCGACGCGTGCGGCAGCCCCGGCCGAGCCGGAGCCGGTGCTCACCACGGTGACCGAGGGCGTCTCCGATGTGGCGGACGGGGCGGGCGAGACCGTCGGCGGCCTGACCGGCGGGGTCGGCCGGATCGTGGGCGGCCTGCTCGACTGATTCCCTATGGGAGATCGCTTGTCAAGATTGGGTCTTGCTGCTGCTCGCTGAGCGCGTGACGATGGTCGGTGGGGAAGGTCGCCTCGTTTGTCGGCGCCTGTGGGGTGCCTGACCTGTCGTGTC
>NZ_JAHDTG010000245.1 GCF_018531475.1 Pseudonocardia mahuensis | reverse complement strand
GCATCCCCCGCCAGACCGGCTTCGACATCACCGCCGCCTCCGAGGTCATGGCCATCCTCGCCCTGGCCCGCTCGCTACCCGAGATGCGCGAACGGCTCGGCCGCATCGTCATCGGCTACACCACCGACCGCAAACCCGTCACCGCCGAGGACCTCGGCGGCGCCGGCGCCATGGCCGCCATCCTGCGCGACGCGCTGAAGCCCAACCTCCTGCAGACGTGCGAGAACACCCCCGTCCTGGTACACGCCGGCCCCTTCGGCAACATCGCCCACGGCAACTCCTCCGTCGTCGCCGACCTGATCGGCATCCACGCCGGCGACTACCTGATCACCGAGGCCGGCTTCGGCGCCGACATGGGCGCCGAACGCTTCTTCAACATCAAATGCCGGGCGTCGCGGCTCACCCCGGACGCCGCCGTCGTCGTCGCCACCGTGCGCGCGCTCAAGGTGCATTCGGGCCGGCACGACATCGTGGCCGGGAAACCCCTGCCCGAGGCGCTGTTCACGGAGAATCCCGA
>NZ_JAHDTG010000026.1 GCF_018531475.1 Pseudonocardia mahuensis | reverse complement strand
GGCGGCCAGCAGCCGCGACACCTCGCGCACCAGTTCCCGGGGCACGTCGAGCATGGCAGGATAGGTGATCACGTGGGGTCCTCGGGGCGGTCAGTGCTTGTGGTGAGAACTGCCTACCTGGGGACCCAACGTCCATCGTGGACTGTCCCGATCATCCGAATTGTGCGTGTCGCAGCAACCGCCGCGCCCCTTCTCGTTGAGATCACCTCAATGTGTCCTCTCGCGAGTCGGCGGACTGAGTCACAGTTTCCGCGAGGCCGGCGTCCGGTCAGGTCTGGCGGGATAGGCACATCGACTGCTGAACGGCCCGGGTGGGGCGCAGCCGCCGTAGTATTCCGAGCTGGGGAACGCTTGTGCCCACGGATCTGCCGCTGTCACTCGATCCTCCCTCGTGCATCCACTGCGTAGACCCTGCCCATCCACCGCCCGCCCGTGCCCTTGAGGAGGAGCAGCGGCAATCGAAGATCGTCAGTGCCCGGCTCGGGCAGGCGACGGCGGCGTTCACCCTCGACGCCTACACCGGGGACGTCCCGGAGCTGCATCACGCGGCGGAGACGGTCAGCGACCTGTTCCTCGGCGAGGACGACGAGGGGCCCGACGAGCCCCCGAACGACCTACTGTGAAAGGCGTCGGCTACCGATCCGGCTACCGGGCGCTGTCATGAACACTGCCTTGCGAAGCTCCTGACCTGCTCCGCGGCCGACCTGCGGCCGGCATCGGCGCTCGTCGCGGCGGTGAGTACCCGGGACCCCGTGCGGACCTACGGGGTCCGGGCACGGATCGGACACGTGGCGGGCACGGGCCCGCACCTCCCCCGCTCCCTCGTCCTGGCCGCCTTGCTCGTCGTGGTGTCGGGGTCAACGGTGGCCACCAGAGCCCGCTTCGATGAATCATGCGGTGACAGGTGGAGCAGAGCAGGACGAGGTCCTTGATCGCCGTCGTGGTCCCGGTCGTGTACAGCGGAACCAGATGGCGGCACCCCATCGCCAGGAGGCCTCACCGTGACTGGTCGTCGTCGGCTGAGGGCGACGCGACGGTCGTCGGCAGATCGTCCCCGAGTAGTTCGAGATGCTCACCGAGCATCACCTGAGACGGTGCGCACATGCCGGTGCTACTCCTTGTCGGGGTCAGCCCACTCGTGCGTCCGTCGTGCGATCACGGATCTCCGCCGTCTCGGCGTCGACGACGCCGAGACGGCTCTTGGGCTCCTTGGCGAACTCCAAGAAGCGCGAGAGCGGCCCGTCGTGGGTCAGGTGGAGCTCATGGATGGCCCTGGTGCATGCGATGTAGAGCATGCACCTGTCCATCTCGTTGGAGTAGTTCGTGTCGTCTACGTGCGGGACGATCACGGCGTCGAACTCCAGTCCCTTGGAGATGTGCGCTGAGGTGATGACGATGCCGCCGGCGAATGCTGTGCTGTCGTAGTCGAGGAAGGTCAGCTCGACACCGGCCTCTGATAAGGCGCGATAGAGCGTTTTCGCCTGAGCGACGGTCTTGCAGACGATGCCGAGGGAGCGGTGATCGCTGTGCCTGTGCTGCTCGATGAGAGTCAGGATCTGTGCTTCCTGGTCCCGCTGGTCTGCACAGGCGATGACCTGAGGTGGCAGTCCGTGGCGCGCGATCGGGATGAGCTTGTTATTCCTGGAGATGTTCTGCGCGAAATCCGTGATCTCGGTCGTGGAGCGGTAGCTCTTGCACAACTCCAGACAGTCGGCCTCCGGGAAGATGCTGTGGATCACCGACAGTGACGAGGAGCTGAACGGGTTGACCGACTGGTTGGAATCTCCCAGAATCGTCATCTTGCAGGAGAAGAGCTCGCGCACCACAGCGTACCGGATGGGCGTGTAGTCCTGCATCTCATCGACCAGGAGGTGACGGATGTGGCCGTAGTTCTCCTGTCGGGCCGTTCTGATCATGGTGTAGATCAGTGGGAACACGTCGGCGTACTCGATCCTTTTCCGGCCGAGTGGTTTGAACAAGCTGCGACGGGCCGGGTCCTGGTAGAACGCCTTGTACACAGCGAGCGCGTCCTTGTAGGGGAACATAGCGCGGACCTGCCTGCGGACGCTGGTGGTGTCGGCGGTCGCCCACTTGCCACCTTTATCCAGAACATCCTGTTGGAGTAGTTTAACAGCGCGGTTGGCCATGCGGTCGAGTCGCGTGAAGACCGGAAGGGTCGGTGACTCGTCGAAAGCGTCCGCAACCCATTCAGCTGAGAGTCTTTTGTACTTCTGCTCGATCTCCCGCGGCGCGAATTCCTCGTGTGCGCGCGAGGTGATCCATGCATCGAGGCTGGTGACGAACTCGGTCGTCGCCTTGTAGCGCATGCGCTCGGCCGCCGCTTCGTCGACGTGGTCGAGCAGGTTGACCACCTGTTCGCTGAACGTCTCGTAGTCTGTGACCTTTGCGAGGAACTTGCCGGCGATCTTGTCGAAGTCGATCTCCGCGGTCTGCTCCTCACCCAGCTCGGGAAGCACGTTGGCGATGTAGTCGCCGAAGACCTTGTTGGGGGAGAGGATCATGACGTTGTCGGACGAGAGGTTGTCCTTGAAGCGGTAGAGCAGGAATGCCACCCGGTGCAGGGCGATCGACGTCTTCCCGGAGCCCGCCACACCTTGCAGGATCAGCACCTGCGCTGTGTCGTTGCGAATCACAGCGTTCTGTTCTCGCTGGATGGTCGCTACGATGTTCTTCATCTTGTCATCGGCGGACCGACTCAGCTCCCACTGCAAGATGTCGTCACCGATGTTCAGCGTGCTCTCGAACATGTACTCCAGACGCCCGCCCTGGATCTTGTACTGGCGCTTGCCCGTGATTTCGCCGTGGGTGGTGCCCCCGGGGGTCTCGAAGAACGCTTTCCCCGACTCGAAGTCGTAGTAGAGACTGGAAACGGGAGCCCGCCAGTCGTGGATCAGGATCTCCTGGGTCTCGGGGTCCGAGAAATTGTGCACACCGATGTAGTGGGCTCTGGCCCCCGTCTCGCCTCTCGTGTGAAAGTCGACGCGCCCGAAGTAGGGGGAGTCCAAAAGCCGCTCGATGCGCTTTCGTGTCATCGCCGCATGCTCACCCAGGGCGATTGACATGTCCACCATAGCGCGGAGATTGGCCTTCTCGGCACTATCCATGTCACGCCGGTTGGTCCACATGTGCTCCTTCTGCTCTTCGATGGTTCTGGCGGACTTGTCGATGGAGCTGGTGAGACGCTCCAGCTCCGTATTCAGCAGATGCACCGCCTCGGCCAGATACTGGCGCTCTTGTTCTTCATCTCGTGACTGCACGTCCGTCAATGCCATCTCCGGTACAGGCTTCCGTGTAGAACCTACTCTCACGTCAGAGTAGAGTAGCGACACGGACGTGGTGGGGGCCGGTGCGCGGACAGAGGCCCTCGGTCGGCAACTGAGCCTTTCCGCGTAACCGTCAGTGACGGCGCATGGCCGTGGTGGCAACGAGCCGGATGGGTTGTGATGCAGGGAAAGACGCAGAGCCCTGGGAGGAAGGTGGTCCGATCAAAGATCAACTTCGTAGGGGCTCTGCGTGATGAGTGTCATGCACGGCTGTGCTGCCGGTGCGGGAGCGAACAGTGGTGTTCCTGGCCAGCCTGTTGGACGCCGAGCGGGCACGACGTGGGACGCGCACGGGACGGCGGGCGTTGAGCGCGTCGCAGCAGGCGGTGCAGGTGCTGCGCTGGTGCCTGGGCGATGTACTCGGAATCGAATAGCTGGGCGTCTGCTGTGAGCCGAACTATCGAGCCCGGCTCAACCAATACTTCGAGGCTGTCAGGGCGCCGTCTGCCTCATCATGAACAATCTCGACCCCCTGAACCTGCTGGTCAGGAGGCCGTCTGTGTGGTCGGGGTGACAGGATTTGAACCTGCGACCTCTTCGTCCCGAACGCGGATTCTGAGCCGCGCCCAGTGACGTCCTGTGCTGCCCCGAGCCATCTGACCTGCGAGTTCCTGCCGTCGACTCGCGCCTCGTGACGGACGCTCCCCTGTCGTCCGCTCCGGATTTGCTCCGACTCACGCCGCACCCGGGCTCCTGAGTGCCATCCCGTCGACCTGGCACAGCCCGCGTGGTAGCCATCCGGGAGGTCGTCGGGATGGCACGGGCCGCCATCCTGTTGATCTGCCCCGCCGGCGAGGCGTTTTGTGGAGCCGCAAGTGCGTGCGCCAATTACGCAAGCCCGACTCTCCGGTGCGCTCCATTAGCGCGGCACCGGCAGTCGCACAAGATCATAGGTCGTCGACACTGATAGCCGTCAATTCAACAACCGGTGCAGCCTCGTCGCCGAACCATAGCCGCAACTCTGAACCCACCACCCGCGCTCCGGCTGCCGGAAGGCCTTCGGGCCATGGCTCCGTCAGAGTCTCTGATACGAGATCCTGAACAGAACTCAACGCCGCCCGTGTCGCCGTCTCGATCTGAGCGTGAGAGTCAGGTGCGGAATCGACGATCTCCGGAGCTGCCGACGACCCGATCAGCAATCCGTCGCGAAAGATCTCCACGCGTCCACCTTCGGCGAGCGAATCGAAACCGCCGGGAAGGACGGAATCGATGCGCTGGGCCAACGCGGAAGCGAGACTATGGGACGATGCAGCCGTTGGGTACACTGTGGGAACTCTTGCCTTTCGTGTCGACATGGGTGATGTCGAGCCGGAAAACGGAACCTGAGCGGGAATCCAGAGGGCTTACACTGCCGTGCGGATTATAGTTCTGGACCTTCTTGTCCACGAGGCGGTCGTCAACGTAGACCAGCGCCGTCCACTGTCCACCGTTGTCGACATTATCGACAACATTCCATGCAATAGTCCGGCTCGGACTCGTTCGCACATTGATGACGCCAGAATTGCCAACCCACTGATGATCCAAGCATGAAGGCAATGCTTCGGCCCCCCTGCAGTGGTTCGGCAGACGCAACCGCCACCCCACTAAAGCTTGCCGCAACAACCATGGCGACAACGATGCCAGCTCGCCTCAGATGCCGATTCATGTTCCCCCAGTTCGCGGACCGATCTGGATCTTGAACGTACGCCGTTCGGACGCGACGGGTGGATTACATGATAGTAGGAACTATATCCGCTCCGAGTGCTCGGTTAGCCTGTGCCGTCCGGGCTAGAGCGCGCGGGGACCGGCCGGAGGCCGCAGCCCCGCGCGGCCGGCGCCGGAGGCGCCCTTGATCAGAAAAAGAAAGTCTGAACACGCACGCCGTCGCCGTGTGTGCCTGGTCCCGGCTGATGCTTGACGTTCCGGTCCCACCTGATGCTTGACGTTCGGGCCCGATCGGCTTTCCTATCGCCGTCCGGTGTGGACGATCCGCGGAGGCCGGGACTGGCCTTGGTGGAGTTGTCCGTCGTCGAGCAGCAGCACTGCGCCGTCCTCGCGGTCGAACGTGGCGCGCATGACGAGCTAGCGTTGTGGGCTCATCCTGGGAGCTGACAGACACAGCCGCGGGCCGCTGCGCCGGCAATCGTTGCCGTGCAGAATCGCGTGCTGATGGCGTCGTGCGCATCCCATGGATGGACGCAGACCAGGCACGCCACCTCAGTTGCCTCCTGGTCAGCAGTACCGCCTGGTGTGGTGGTTCGTGATGTGATGCTCTGCGTGATGGGTGCCGACGTGATGTCGGTGCTCCCGTCCCCGGACGGCAAGTCGTCCGGTGTGAGCTTGCATCGAGGACGACGCAAGCTTGGCCGCCCACGTGCGAAATGCTCTCGACGACATCAACACTACGCCAAAGCGGGGGCAGACAGTCGACTCGCGGACGCGGCTCAGCGTCCCGCAAGACCTCAGTCTCCTAGTGTCGCGTAAACGATGTTCTTTGACCTGGGCGGCACCGGTCGAGTAGGTCGTCGGCGGTCTTGGTCCAGACGAACGGGTGGCAGCGGTCGTTCCCGCCATCGATGCACCGTTTGATGGCGGACGGTGAGGGCGCCGGGGCGTCGACAACCTGCGTGACGACCGGCTCGGGTGCCGACACGCGATCGAGAGGCCGCTTTCCGGGGACGGGGAGGACGCCGAGGAAGGGACCGGGGCGGCCCGGGCCGAGCTGACTGCACGGCAACCCTGCGCGAGCGCCACCACAGATGGGGACATTCCCGAGGCGGTAGGACCCGACCGACCTCGATGGACAGCATGTTTGCTTCGCCCACACTGCACACTCTCGCCAACCGGGACCATATCGCCCCGGACTGATGGTGGAGGTGGTGTCGGTGGTGGCTTTCGACGACGATCCACCCGGCGCAGACGTGCTTGCAGGGCAGGGCGGTTCCGCGAAGCGCCCGCCGGATCCCACACGGGGTCGGGTGATGGAAGGGGTCGGTGACTTCGACGGCTACCTCGTGTCGGTCAATCCCGCATTCCATGCGGTGCTGGGCTGGTCGGTCGAGGAGCTGACGTCGGTCCCCTACTGGGAGCTGCTGCATCCCGACGACCAGCACCATTCCGTTGAGTTCGTCCAGGAGATGCTGATCAGCGGCCCAGGAACGCCGTCGGATCGACAGGTCCGGATGCTGTGCCGGGACGGATCTTATCGGTGGACGCGCTGGAGCGTGAGCTCCGTCCGGCAGGCGCAGCGCTGGTACGCGCGGCGTCGCGATCACCAGTCGTGAGCCGGTCGAGACCGGCAAGCGGGTGCGCGTCGGCTCGTGGGATTGGCATATCCCCACGAACACCGCGACCTGGTCGGACGGCATGTTCGAGGTCTACGGTCAGGCGCCCGGACCGGCTATGAGCCTGGAGACCGCACTGACCCGCATCTACCCCAACGACCGAGCAGTCGTGGAACGGGTCGTCCGGCGCACCGTCAAGAGCGCCGAGCCCTATTACCTCGAGCATCGGATCGTGCACCCCACAGACGGAGTCCGCTGGCTGCACTCCGCGGGACGCGTGATCATGGGCGAGGATGGGCGGCCGGAGCGGATACGCGGCCTCACCTGGGACGTCACCGAGCACCCGGGGAAGCGTGTCGTAGGTTAGCCGGGCCGCCATACTTCGGCGGCGCCTAATTCCGCCAGGATCCTTGGCTCCATCACGCCAAGCCCGCGCAATTACGGCCCAGCGGGGGCACGTCCACAGTCAACGCCATGAACTCGGTGCAGCTCGCGAAGATCGATCACCTCGGCCTATAGGCGTGGGTCACGGAGCTGGGCCGGCGCCGTTCCCGCGCGACGGTCGCCGAGGCGTTGCGCTTGGCGTCCGCGGTGCTGCGGTCCGCCGTTCGTAACCGCCTGATCCCGTTCAACCCGGCCGAGGATGTCCGGGCGCCGCGCACCCGGACCCGGGACACGGATGAGCGGATCATCAGCCGCGCCGACCTCCGTGGCCGGCTGTTGCCGGTCGTCCCGCCTCGCTACCGGGGGATAGTCGCCACGGCCGCTGGTGCCGGGCTGCGATGGAGTGAGGCTGCCGGGCTCCGGGCCGATGCGGTCGACCTCGACGGCGGTCCGCTCTCGGTCATCCGCACAGTGGTCGAGGTCGGCGGTCACACCTCGTTCAAGCCGTTCCCGAAGTCTGTTGCCGGGCGCCGCACAATCCCGTTGCCGGGCTGGCTGGTGCCGATCATTCGCACGCACCTCGCCGAATGGCCGCCCGACGACAACGCACCGATCTTCGCCAACGAGGTCGGCGCTCCGCTTCGGCGCACGCTGTTCCGCACGCGGATCTGGAGGCCTGCGCTCGTCCGGGCTGGAATGCTGGGTGGCGTTGTGCAGATCGGTCGCCGGGACTGGGAGGCGCAGTGGACCGACGCGGCGGGTGTCAAGCACACGGAGCGGCTGCGCTCCGAGACGGCGGCAGCCAACCATGTGGGGCGTCACCAGGCGGGCGGGCTGCGGTTCCATGACCTGCGGCACTCGTACGCGACGTGGCTCGTCGACGACGGGGTACCGCCCAACACGGTGCAGTGGGTGATGGGCCACGAGCGCTCGTCGACGACGCTGGACCTCTACACGCGGCGGACCGACAACAGCGATCGCATCCTCCAGGCCCTCGACGACGAGCCCGATGACGAGGATCCGGACGACGCTGGGGGGCCGGTTCCCGCTCCGGCGTGAGGCGGATGCTCCGGAAATGCTCCGGCTGCCGGAGCGCCGACGACGAAGGCCCTGGTCCGGCTCTCCCGAGGGAGGCTGTGACCAGGGCCTTTGTGTGGTCGGGGTGACAGGATTTGAACCTGCGACCTCTTCGTCCCGAACGAAGCGCGCTACCAAGCTGCGCCACACCCCGATGGCCTGCCGTACTTCCCGGCGACCGTGGTGAAGTCTAGCCGACGTCCGCAGCGGCCGACGCGGGGGTGGTCTTCCGCGCCCGGGGCCGGGTCGGGCGCGGTACGAGGGTCAGCAGGCCGGCCTCCGGCGGGCACGCGAACCGCACCGGTGCGAACGGCGAGGTGCCCAGTCCGGCCGACACGTGCAGCCAGGTGTGCGCTCCCCAACGGGACGCACCGCGGGCCCGCGAACGGTCGAGCCCGCAGTTGGTGACCAGTGCGCCGACGCCCGGCACCCGCACCTGCCCACCGTGGGTGTGCCCGGCGAGCACGAGGTCGTAGCCGTCGGCGGCGAACGCGTCGAGCACGCGCGGCTCGGGGGAGTGGGTGAGCCCCAGCCGCAGGTCCGCATCCCCGCCGGGGCCGCCCGCGATGCGTTCGTAGCGGTCGAGGCCCAGGTGCGGGTCGTCCACGCCGGCGGTCGCGACCCGGATCCCGTCGACGTCGAGCGCGACCCGGGTGTGCGTGGCGTCGGCCCAGCCGCGCTCGATGAGTGCGGCCCGCAGGTCGCGCCACGGCAGCGGCTCGCCGTGGATCCGGCGCTCGGTCGGGCGCAGGTAGCGGAGCGGGTTCTTCGGCGTCGGCCCGAAGTAGTCGTTGCTGCCGAACACGAACAGGCCGGGCCGTTCGAGCAGCGGGCCCAGCGCGGCCACCACGCTCGGCACGGCGCGGGCGTGGGAGAGGTTGTCCCCGGTGTTGACGACCAGATCGGGCTCCAGGGCGGCCAGTTCGGCCACCCACCGCTGCTTGCTCGCCTGTCCCGGCATCATGTGCAGGTCGGAGACGTGCAGGATCCGCAGCGGCCGCGTACCCGGCGCCAGCACCGGCAGCGTCGCCTCCCGCAGCGTCCAGCGCCGCCGCTCGACGCCGGCCGCATACGCGATCGTCGCCGCTCCCGTCGTGATCGCACCCAACACGAACCGAGCCCAGCTGTTCACGACTGGAGGGTACGTCGGCCCCCGGGTGGACTAGCGTTGACGCCCGTGAGCGAACTGAAGGACCGGCTCCGTGCTGATCTGACCGCCGCCATGAAGGCGCGCGACGAGCTGGTCAAGGGCACCCTGCGCATGACGCTGACCGCCATCGGCAACGCCGAGGTCGCGGGTACCGAGGCGCGCGAACTCGACGACGCCGAGGTGCTCAAGGTGATCACCAAGGAGGCGAAGAAGCGGGCCGAGTCGGCCGAGGCCTTCGCCGCCGCCGGCCGCGACGAGCTCGCTGCGCAGGAGCGGGCCGAGGGCGAGGTGCTGGCCCGCTACCTGCCTGCGCAGCTCTCCGACGACGAACTCGCCGAGGTGGCCCGTCAGGCCGTCACCGACGTCGCGGCGGAGACCGGGGAACAGCCGGGCCCGCGACAGATGGGCCAGGTCATGAAGCGGGCGAACGCCGCCGTGGCCGGTCGCGCCGACGGTGGCCGGGTCGCGGCTGCGGTGAAGGCGCTGCTGGCTCCGAGCTGAGCTCTCAGCCGCGCAGCAACGACGGGTAGGCACACAGAACGAGACCGACCGCCACCCGCCACGAGAGCACGTGGCGTCATAGTTCGCAGATCCACCAGCCGTCACCGCGCGTCTGCGCCTGTGCATTCGGACCCATGGCGAGGACGAGCGTGCGCTTGTCGCGAGCACCGCGATCCCGGACGGGTCCCCCTCACGGCAGATCCCCTTCGTTACTCGTCAACGGCCTCCCCCGGGCAAGGTCGGCAGGCTGAGGGTCCGAGAGCGAGATCGATCGTCTGGCGTCGCGGCCGGGGAAAGGTCGGTCCGACCTCTCCCCGATGATCTACACCGGATCGGGTGGAGCGATGCCCGCTACTTCGCGGGCGCCTTCTTCCGTGCCGGCGCCTTCCGCGTGGTCGTCTTCTTCGGCGCCGTGCCGCGCGCCCGCCGGTCGGCCAGCAGCTCGGAGGCGCGCTCGTCGGTGATCTGCTCGACGCTGTCGCCCTTGCGCAGCGACGCGTTGGTCTCGCCGTCGGTGACGTACGGTCCGAACCGCCCGTCCTTGATCACCATCGGCTTGCCCGTCGCGGAGTCCTTGCCCAGCTCGCGCAGCGGCGGGGTGGCCGCGGCGGTGCGCCGGCCCCGCTGCTTCGGCTGCTTGTAGATCTCGACGGCCTCGTCGAGGGTGACCGTGAACAGCTGCTCCTCGCTGGTCAGCGAGCGCGAGTCGGTGCCCTTCTTCAGGTACGGCCCGTAACGGCCGTTCTGCGCGGTGATCTCCTCGCCGCTCTCCGGGTCGGCGCCGACCAGACGCGGCAGCGACAGCAGCTTGAGCGCCTCCTCCAGCGTCACCGTCTCCACCGACATCGTCTTGAACAGCGACCCGGTGCGCGGCTTGGGCTTGGCGGCGGCCTTCTTCCGCGTCCCGTTCCCCGACTCGGCCTCGGCCGGCTCGGGCAGGATCTCGGTCACGTAGGGCCCGTAGCGGCCCTCCTTGGCGACGATCTCGTGCCCGGTCACCGGGTCGGTGCCCAGCGAGCGGCCCTCGGCCGGCACCGCGAACAGCTGCTCGGCGATCTCCGCGGTCAGCTCGTCGGGCGGCAGGTCGTCGGGCAGGTTGGCCCGCTGCGACTGCCCGTCGACGACGCGCTCCAGGTACGGGCCGTAGCGGCCGACCCGGACCACGACGTCGTCGAACATCGGGATGGAGTTGATCTCGCGGGCGTCGATCTCCTCGAGGTTCACGCCGACGAGCTTCTTGAGCCCGCCGGCCCGGGCCACCGAGCCCTCGGTGCCCTGGTCGGCGCCGAAGTAGAAGCCCGACAGCCAGTCGGTGCGGGCCTGGGACCCGGACGCGATGGCGTCGAGCTCGTCCTCCATGGCGGCGGTGAAGTCGTAGTCGACCAGCCGGCCGAAGTGGTGCTCGAGCAGCCCGACCACGGAGAAGGCGATCCACGACGGGACGAGGGCGCTGCCCTTCTTCCACACGTAGCCGCGGTCCTGGATGGTCTTGATGATCGACGCGTAGGTCGACGGCCGCCCGATGCCCAGCTCCTCGAGCGCCTTGACGAGGCTCGGTTCGGTGTAGCGGGCGGGCGGGTTGGTGGAGTGCCCGTCGGGGTTCAGCTCGGTCGCGGTGACGGCCTGGCCCTGGGTCAGCTCGGGCAGCCGCGACTCGGCGTCGTCGGCCATGCCGCCGGTCTGGTCGTCGACGGTCTCGACGTAGGCCTTGAGGAACCCGGGGAAGGTGATGGTGCGACCCGACGCGGCGAACATGGCCTCCTCGCCGGTGGCCGCGGTGCCGGTGACCCGGACGCTCATCGTGGTGCCGCGCGCGTCGGCCATCTGCGAGGCCACGGTGCGCTGCCAGATCAGCTCGTAGAGCCGGAAGTCGTCGCCGTCGACCTCGCGGGCGACCTCACCCGGCGTCCGGAACGTCTCGCCCGAGGGCCGGATGGCCTCGTGGGCCTCCTGCGCGTTCTTCACCTTGCGGGTGTACTGCCGCGGCGACGGCGAGACGTACGAGTCGCCGTAGAGCTCGCGGGCCTGCGCGCGGGCAGCCTGGATCGCCGACTCCGACAGCGTCGTCGAGTCGGTCCGCATGTAGGTGATGTAGCCGTTCTCGTAGAGCCGCTGCGCGCTGCGCATCGTCCGCTCGGCGGAGAACCGCAGCTTGCGCCCGGCCTCCTGCTGCAGCGTGGAGGTCATGAACGGCGCGTACGGCTTGCGGGTGTAGGGCTTCGACTCGACGCTCGAAACGGTCAGGTCGCGGCCGTCGAGTGCCTCTGCGAGCCGGCGGGCGCTGGCCTCGTCCAGGGCCCGCGCATCCGTCTTCAGCTGCCCGTCCGGGCCGAAGTCGCGGCCGGTGGCCACCTTCGTGCCGTCGACGGAGACGAGCCGGGCGCCGAACTGCCGGGGGGACGCGTCGGCGCCCGCATCGAGCGTGGCCGCGATGTCCCAGTACTCCGCCGAGACGAACGCCATCCGCTCGCGCTCGCGCTGCACGATGAGCCGGGTCGCCACCGACTGCACGCGGCCCGCCGAGAGCTTCGGCATGACCTTCTTCCACAGCACGGGGGAGACCTCGTAGCCGTAGAGCCGGTCCAGGATGCGCCGCGTCTCCTGCGCGTCGACGAGGTCCTGGTCCAGCTCGCGAGTGTTCTCCGCGGCGGCCCGGATGGCCAGTTCGGTGATCTCGTGGAAGACCATCCGGCGGACCGGGATCTTGGGCTTGAGCGTGTCGAGCAGGTGCCAGGCGATGGCCTCGCCCTCGCGGTCGGGGTCCGTCGCGAGCAGCAGCTCGTCGACGCCCTTCAGCGCGTCCTTGAGCTCGGTGACCTTGCCCTTCTTCTCCGGCGTCACGATGTACAGGGGAGCGAAGGAGTTGTCGACGTCGACGCCGAGCCGGGCCCAGGACTCGCCCTTGTACTTCGCCGGCACGTCGGCGGCGCCGCGGGGCAGGTCGCGGATGTGCCCGACCGAGGACTCGACCACGTAGTCCTTGCCCAGGTACGGCGCGATCTTCTTCGCCTTGGTCGGCGACTCGACGATCACGAGCCGACGCGTCGGCCGCCCGGCCTCGGTCGAGGTGGGCGTGCCGTTGCGGCGGCTCCCGCCCGCACTGCTGCGGGCGGCCGCTGCCGCCTTCGAGCTCGTCGTTCCGGTTGCCACCTTGGTCCTACTCCATCGTCGCCGGGAAGCGTCGCCCGTCACGGCACGCCCTGGCCGGAGACCGCGCGTTCGCTGCGCCGGACCCGGCCTGTCGAGTCACCCCTTTACCCGTCCGGGGGCGGGCCCGCCAGTATTCCTGTACGGCGGGGTCTGGAACTCACGTTCGCACACTTACCCGGCGTGTTGCATTCGTCACGGCCGGAGTGGACGCGACGAGCGGGAGCGTAACCAGGCCGTCAAGCTCCGTTGCGACCCCAGTACCGCGGCCAGGTGGCGGCGGGTACCCCGATCGGCGGCGGACCCACCAGCTCGACGAGCCGCTGGATACGCCGCGTTCCACTGATACGCAACGCCGGCCCGTTCGGTCCGCATTCCCCGTCCACCGGGTCCACCCGGGCGGGCGGGATCCCGGCCCGGGTGGCCGCGGCGATCAGCGGCTGGTGTGTCTCGGGGGCGTGCGGGTCGAGGAACAGCAGGAAACCACCGTGGTGGTCGGACCGACCCGCGGCCAGGGCCCAGAGCCGCAGCAGCGGCCCATCGAGCTGGAAACGGTCGGGCACCGCCTTCACGGCCCCGCGCGTCCACTGCCGGGCGAGTGCGACCAGGTCGCAGCGGAACGCTGTCCGCAGGGCCGCGGCACCGCTCTCGGTGGTCGCCGACTCCAGGCGGATTCCCGTCGCGGCCGCGGCGGCGCGCACGGCGGATGCCCGGTCCGGATCGGGGAGGACCGTGCTGAGCCGAGCGGTGTCCCCGGTCCCGAAGCGGACGATCTGACCGGGGCCGCAGAGCAGCCCCGCCAGATCGGTCACCCGCACCGGGCGCGCTTCCGCAGAGAACAGCGAGAGCTGGGACACGCGTCGCACGGTAGAACACGTGTTCGATCCTGGCGCGGGGACGCGCCGGTGAACCCGGCCGAGGGTCGCCCCCGTGCGCCGGACGGCTCAGTCGTCGGTTCCGAGCGCGGTCAGCTGTTGGCAGTTCGCCGACCGCTCGGCCGCCTTGTCGAGCCGGGGGAGCGCCCCGAGATCGGCCAGCGCGTCCGGCGCCGTGATCTCGTTCAGGGTGGTCTCCGCGTCGGTCAGCGCGGCCTGGAACGCGGCCGGGTCGTTCGGGTCCGCCGCGTCGACCTTGCTCTTGGCGGCGCTGATGTCGAGCTCCAACTGGCGCAGCACACCGTCCATCCGGGTGGTGGCCTCGTCACCGCCGGTGACCGGGGAGCGGCCGACCGCACCGAGCTCGGTGCGGCTCTGCTGGATGCCTGTGACGATGGTGCCGAGGTAGTCGCTGAGCACCTTCTTGATGCCCGGCAGGTCGGACGTGGCGTTGAAGTCGGGCTCGTTCAGGGCCGGCCGGGTGAACGTGAGCAGCGAGCCGCACACGCGGTCGGCCCACGCCACCGGATCGCTGCCCGGCCCTTCCGTGGGCGCGGGCGCCGGGTCGGCGGCCGGCGAGCCGGCGACGACGCTGGTGCAGCCGGCACCGAACAGCAGCGTGCTCAGCATGGCCGCGACGACGGCGAGGCGGGTCGTGCGAGACATGCGCCGGCTCCCGGGTGGGGCGAAGGGACCTGATCGCCCGACAGTGTGCCTGCGCCGCATTCCGGCTGCGGCAACCGGCCCGCCGGGGCAGGGCTCAGCCGCCGGTCGTGCCGCCCTTGCGGCAGTTCGGCGCCTGAAGGGCGGCACTGTGCATCTCGGGGTTGGCCTCCAGCCCGGCCGCCGGGCTGGGGAGGCTCTGCAGCTCCACCAACGGGCCGACGGCGGCGTTCACGGCCTGCCGGTCGGAGGGATCGACCGCGTCGATCTGGATGCGGGCGGACTCGAACGACGACTTGAACCGGGTCAGGGTGCCGGTGAGGTCGGCGACGACCGCGTCGCCACCCTCCACGGGCGACGGTCCCAGCCTGCCCAGCTCGTCGAGCGAGCCCTGCAGCGCCGTGCCGCTGCGGGCGAGGTAGTCGGAGAAGCCGCGCAGCGCCGCCGCCGGGTCGGCACTGTCGAGAACCGGCGGGTTCGATGCGATCTCGGTGTACTGCTGGACCGCGCCGCACATGTCGTCGGCCCACCGCACGGCGTCGCCCTGCGGCGCCGAGCCTGCGCCCGACGAACAGCCCGCGACGACGATCAGCGCCCCGAGCAGGGTGGCGACGCGGACGGGAGGGGTGGCGCAGGGCATGGGCCGGCTCCAGTTCGGGGTGGGGGGCCTCAGTGTGCCGGGTCCGGTCCCGGCACCGGCGCGCGTTCGCCTGATCGGGATCAGCCGCCGGTTCCGTCGTGGCGCAGGTCCCGGCACTTCGGTGCGGCGTTCACGGCGTCCCGGAGATCGGGATTCGCCGCCAGGGTCGCGGCCGGGTCGGGCAGGTTCGTGAGGTTCTGCAGGGGCGCGACGGCGGACCGCAGCGCCGCCTCGGCGTCGGGGCTCCCGACGTCGATGGCATCGATCTCGGACTTGGCGGTCGCGAAGGTCGTCTGGACGACGGTCATCCGCTGCTTCAGGGTCGTGACGACGATGTCACCGCCGCTCACCGGCGGGCCGCCGGCGGCGTCGAGGTCGGCGATGGCGCCCTGGGCGGCGGTGACCGCGTTGCCTGTGAAGTCGGCGAGCTCCTGCGCCTTGGCGGGGGTGTCGATGGCCGTCACGTTCGCGGCGGCGCTGGAGATCGTGTCCCGGAAGGCGACCATCGCGCCGCACACCCGGTCCGACCACGCGACGGCCTGGGCCTCGTTGCCGCACCCTGCGACGAGGAGAACCGCCAGGATCGCGCCGATCGCGCCGACGGATCTGAGGAGGCTCATCTGTCCCTTCCGGTGAACAGCGGTTGACGGGCACGCGACCGGGCGCCTCGGGGCAACGGACCCTACTGGAGTACTCGGGGACGACGGAGGCCGCCCGCCCCGGGGGACGGGCGGCCTCCGAACGACCGCGCGAGGTTGCTCCGATCAGCCGACCGGTTTCTCCGCGGGGGTGTCGGCGATCGCGGTGGACCGCCGCTTGGAGACCACGACGGCCGTCACGATGATCGCCACCGAGATCAGCGCGATGGCGAGCCGGATCGGGGTCGATGCCGTGTCACCGACGGAGAAGGCCACGACGGCCGGGGCGATCAGCACGGAGACCAGGTTCATCACCTTGAGCAGCGGGTTGATGGCCGGGCCGGCGGTGTCCTTGAACGGGTCGCCAACGGTGTCACCGATGACGGTGGCCTCGTGCGCCGGCGAGCCCTTGCCGCCGTGGTTGCCGTCCTCGACGAGCTTCTTCGCGTTGTCCCAGGCGCCACCGGAGTTGGCCAGGAAGATGGCCATCAGGGTGCCGCACGCGATGGCGCCGGCCAGGTAGCCGGCCAGCGGGCCGATGCCGAGGCCGAAGCCGACGGCGATCGGGGCGAAGATCGCCAGCAGGCCGGGGGTGGCGAGCTCACGCAGCGAGTCGCGGGTGCAGATGTCGACGACGCGGCCGTACTCGGGACGGACGGTGCCCTCCATGATCCCGGGGTTGTCCCGGAACTGGCGGCGCACCTCGAACACGATCGCACCCGCGGCGCGGGTCACGGCATTGATCGCCAGCCCGGAGAACATGAACACGACCGACGCGCCGATGATGACGCCGACCAGGGTGTTCGGGGCGAACACCTCCGTGGCGAACGCGGTGCCCGCGTCCTGTAGCGCCACACCGGCCTTCGCCAGCGCCTGGGTGAAGGCGTCGCGGTAGGAGCCGAACAGCGCCGTCGCGGCGAGCACGGCCGTCGCGATCGCGATGCCCTTCGTGATGGCCTTGGTGGTGTTCCCGACCGCGTCGAGCTCGGTGAGGATCTCCACGCCTTCACCCTCGACGTCGCCGGACATCTCCGCGATGCCCTGCGCGTTGTCCGAGACCGGCCCGAAGGTGTCCATTGCGACGATGACGCCGACGGTGGTGAGCAGGCCGGTGCCGGCCAGCGCCACCGCGAACAGCGCCACCGTGATCGAGCTGGACAGCACGAAGGCGCCGTACACCGCCGCGCTGATCACCAACGCGGTGTACACGGCGGACTCGAAGCCGATCGAGATGCCGGCGAGGATCACCGTCGCCGGCCCGGTCAGCGAGGACTCACCCACGGTCTTGACCGGCTTGTCCTCGGTACCGGTGAAGTAGCCGGTGAGCCACAGGATGAGGCCGGCCAGCACGATCCCGATGATCACGGCGATCGAGGCGATGAGGCGCGGGTCCTGGAGCCCGCCCTCGGCGACGTCGGCGAGCACACCGGTGTCGGTCGGGTTCAGGTCGCCGAAGGTGCCCGGCAGGTAGAGGTAGGCCGCGACGACGCAGAACACCGCGGAGACCACCGCGGAGATGTAGAAGCTGCGGTTGATCGTCGTCAGGCTGCTCTCGCCCTGACGGGTGCGGGTGATGTAGACGCCGATGACCGCGGTGACCACGCCGATGGCCGGCACGATCAGCGGGAACAGCAGGCCCTGCAGGCCGAACGCCGCGGTGCCCAGGATGAGGGCCGCGACCAGCGTGACGGCGTAGGACTCGAAGAGGTCCGCGGCCATGCCGGCGCAGTCGCCCACGTTGTCGCCCACGTTGTCGGCGATGGTGGCGGCGTTGCGGGGGTCGTCCTCGGGGATGCCCTGCTCGACCTTGCCGACCAGGTCGGCGCCCACGTCGGCGGCCTTGGTGAAGATGCCGCCACCGACCCGCATGAACATCGCGAGCAGCGCCGCGCCGAAACCGAAGCCCTCGAGCACCTTCGGGGCCTGCCCGGCGTAGACCAGCACGACCAGTGCGGCGCCGAAGAGGCCGAGGCCGACGGTGAACATGCCGACGACGCCGCCGGTGCGGAACGCGATGCGGGTGGCCTTCTCGCGGCCCCCCGGTTCCCGGGCCGCCGAGGCGACCCGGATGTTCGCCCGGGTGGCCAGCCACATGCCCAGGTAGCCGATCGTCGCGGAGAACACCGCGCCGATCACGAAGAAGATGGACCGCCCGATCCGTTCGCCGAGGTCGTCCGCGGGGAGCGCGAACAGCAGCACGAACACGATCACGACGAAGATGCCGAGTGTGCGGAACTGACGGTTGAGGTACGCCGCGGCGCCTTCCTGGACCGCTCGACCGATCTCCTGCATCTTCGAGGTGCCCTGGCCTGCGGCCAGCACCTCCCGCAGCAGCATGTAGCCGATGGCCAGGGCAGCGAGCGCGACCACCGCGACCACGCCGACGACGACGCGGTCACTCGCGGTGAGCTCGAGGCCCTGCGCGAGGGTGGACACGGACATCCGTCCTCCTGGTTCAGTGGGACTTCTCTCACCAGGAAGTGACGGCACCCCTGGCGTCAACCCGCCTGTCACCGCTGGTAGGCGAGATGCGGGCGGATGCAGTCTAGAAGCGAGATGTGATTTACGCGGCACCGGCTGGGGCCGGCCGGTGGCGAATAACGATTCGGTCACGAATCTCGCATAGACGTCAAGTCGCCGAACTCGGACAATGCCTCATTCGTAATCAGGTCGTGACGGTGGACGGCGGGACACGGCTTCGGCGAGTGGCGATCATCACGTGTGTCGCGGCTGCCCTGTCCGCGGGTCCGATGATCGCCACGAACAGTGACGGGATCGGCGGGTCGCCGATGCCATCGGCTGCCGGCCCCGGAGAAGCACCGTTCGGCGCTGATCCCGCTCGGCTGTTCGGTCCACAGCTGGATCAGGCCACGGCCGGCGCGGCGACCGAGCCGGCATCCGAGCCGGAGGCCGTCGATCCGTCATGGGCTGCGGTGGCTGCGGCGGAGGCGGCTGCCTCGGCGTCGACGTACCTCGCCGTCGCAGTGCTGGATCGGGACACCGGCGTGCTCGCCACCGGGGCGAACGCCACCGAGCCGCTCTACACGGCGTCGCTGTCCAAGCTCGTCGTGGCGATCGACGTGCTGAACCGCCGCCGCCTCGACGGGCTGGCGGTGAGTCCGGACGACATGGAGCTGCTCCGGCGGGCGCTCGGGCCGAGCGATGACAATGCGATGAACGCACTGTGGACCAGGTTCGACGGCGCTGGCGCGGCGAGCCGGCTCGGGGAGCTGCTCGGGCTGGCCGGCATCGGGGATCCGGCGGCGCCGTCGCAGTGGGGCGAGATGCTGGTGTCGGCGGCCGACCACGTCCGGCTCTGGCGGCACGTGCTCGATGAGCTCCCGTCGGGGGACGCCGAGTTCCTGGCCGCCGCGATGGGGTCGGCGCCGGCCCGGGCGGCGGATGGATTCGCGCATGACTTCGGGTTGCTGGCCCAGGACGTCGTCGGCCCGGAGGGCCCCGGTGCGGTGGCCAAACAGGGCTGGATGTGCTGCTTCTCGCGGCAGTACTACCTGCACAGCGTCGGTGTGGTCGGCCCCTCGGCCCGGTACATCGTGGTGCTGCTGAGCCGGCAGCCGCGGGACGCCGGCTGGACGGGCGCGCGGGCGGAGTTGAGCGGAATCGCGACGGAGGTCGTGCGGGTGCTGGGCTGACCGTCGGCGCTGTGTGTCAACCTCGATGACGTGGGCAGGTTGACGGACGCAGGTGGTCCTTCCGGAGGCGGTCCGTTGGTCGACGCGGCACCGGGCCGGGGCGAACTGCTCCTGCGACGGGTGCTGGCCGGCTCGGGGGTCTACCCCGTCGCGGCGCTGGCCGCCGGATGCGCGGTGGGGACACCCGACAACGGCTTCCCCGAGGACGCCGACGGGGACACCGTCCCGGACGGTGGCCCGCTGCGGCACGCCGTGCGGCTGCCGCCCCGGCCAGGTCTTTCCGTGGAGTGGCCCTCCTGGGTGCCGGAGACCGTCGCCGAGGCGCTGCGCGGGGCCGGCGTGCAGGCCCCGTGGACCCACCAGGCCGAAGGCGCCGAGCTGGCCCACGGTGGCCATGACGTGGTCGTGGCCACCGGGACCGCGTCGGGGAAGTCGCTGGTCTACCAGCTGCCGGTGCTCTCCCGGTTCGCGACCGACCCGCGTGCGACGGCGCTGTACCTGTCGCCGACCAAGGCGCTGGCCGCCGACCAGCTGCGCGCATTGAGCGCCCTGCGGCTGGACGGGGTACGGCCCGCGGCGTTCGACGGGGACACCCCGATGGAGGAGCGCGACTGGGCCCGCCGCAACGCGCGCTGGATCTTCAGCAACCCCGACATGCTGCACCGCTCGCTGCTGCCGAGGCACGGGCGCTGGGTGGCGTTCCTGCGCAGGCTGAGCTACGTGGTGCTCGACGAATGTCACACCTACCGGGGCGTCTTCGGATCCCACGTCGCGCTGCTGCTGCGCCGGCTGCTGCGGGTGGCGCAGCGGTACGGTGCGCGGCCCACCCTGGTGCTCGCCTCGGCCACGGTGGCCGAGCCCGCCGCGTTCGCCAGCAGGCTGACCGGGCGCGACGTCGTCGCCGTCACGCGGGACGGTTCTCCCAGCGCAGGCCGCACCGTGGCCCTGTGGGAGCCGCCGCTGCTGCCCGAGCTGACGGGGGAGAACGGGGCCCCGGTGCGCCGACCGGCGGCCGTGGAGTCGGCGCGGATGCTGGCCGACCTTGTGGTCGAGGGCGCCCGCACGCTCGCCTTCGTCCGGTCCCGGCGGGGGGCGGAGCTGACGGCGCTCGGCGCCCAGCGCGCGGTCGTCGACGTCGACCCGGAGCTCGTGCCCCGCATCGCCGCCTATCGGGGCGGCTATCTGCCGGAGGAGCGCCGCGCGCTCGAGTCGGCGCTGGCCGGCGGCGAGTTGCTCGGGGTGGCGACGACCAACGCGCTCGAGCTCGGCGTCGACATCGCCGGGTTGGACGCGGTCGTGGTGGCCGGGTTCCCCGGCACCCGCGCGTCGTTCTGGCAGCAGGCGGGCCGGGCCGGGCGGGCGCGCGACGAAGCGCTCGTCGTGCTGGTGGCGCGCGACGACCCGATGGACACCTACCTGGTGCACCATCCGCAGGCGCTGCTCGGTGCCCCGGTGGAGAGTTGCGTGCTCGACCCGACCAACCCTTACGTGCTCGCCCCCCAGTTGGTCTGTGCCGCCGCCGAGCTGCCGCTGACCGAGCGCGACGTGGGGGCGGTGTTCGGCGGGGAGCCGGCGCGTGCGGTGCTCGACGAACTGGTCGACGACGGTGTGCTGCGCCGCCGCCCCGCCGGCTGGTTCTGGCCCTCGGCCCGGGAGCAGCCGGCCGCCTCGGTGGACATCCGTGGCTCCGGCCTCGGACAGGTGGCGGTCGTGGAGAGCGACACCTGCCGGATGCTCGGCACGGTGGAGGCGGCCTCCGCTCCGGCCACCGCCCACCCCGGCGCGGTGTACCTGCATCGCGGGGAGAGCTACGTGGTCGAGTCGCTGGACCTCGAGGCGGGGGTGGCCCTGGTCCGCGCGGAGGCCCCCGACTGGAGGACCGACGCCCGCTCGACCTCCGACGTCGAGATCGTGGCGGTGCGCGGTCACCGGCAGCTCGGCCCGGTGCAGGTCTGCTTCGGCGACACCAGGGTGACCAGCCAGGTGGTGGCCTACCAGCGGCGCGCCCCGGACGGGACGGTGCTGGAGACGGTCCCGCTGGAGCTGCCCGCGCAGACGCTGGACACCCGGGCGGTCTGGTACACGATCGACGAGCAGGCGCTCGCGGACGCCGGGATCCGCACGGCCCGGGTCCCGGGTGCCTTGCACGCGGCCGAGCACGCGGCGATCGGGCTGCTGCCGCTCTTCGCGATCTGTGACCGCTGGGACATCGGCGGCATGTCGACCGCGCTGCACCCGCAGACCGGGCTGCCCACCGTCTTCGTGCACGACGGGCATCCCGGCGGCGCGGGTCTGGCGGAGCGGGGTCATGCGGTGCTCGCGGACTGGCTGGCCGCGACCCGCTCGGCCATCGCCGGTTGCGAGTGCCGGGCCGGCTGCCCGTCGTGCGTGCAGTCGCCGAAGTGCGGCAACGGCAACGCGCCCTTGGACAAGGCGGGCGCGATCGCGGTGCTGGACATCGTCGTCGCGGCGCTCGACCGGGAGCGGCTCCGACCCGACCCGGCGAGTCCTGCGACTGCGGGTCGATGAGTGGGGGTGACCGCCGCCGGCCGACCCGTCGGGGGCCGGGCCGGCCAGCGGCGGCCGGGATGCGGTGGAGCCGAATGGGGGGTCGGCGTCCATCAGGCGCTCCGGCCCCACCGCAGTCTGGGGAGCGTGCTCGTGATCTCCGGGCCGACCGTGACCGATACCCGTCGAACGCCCTCTAGTAGGCCGGTGATGGCTGTCCCAGGCCAGCGGTTGTCGCCGATCGGTGCGGATGCAACGACGAGCGCGTTTATCGGGGGGAGAGACAAGCTCACGGTCGGGTGAAGGGCCGCCCGCCTTCCAAGATCGCCGCTGTCGGCCGTTCACCTGGTGATGCCGACCGCTCACCGCCTGTTCTTCGAGGCCCGGGTCTGACAGTCGTTGGACAGCGCGCTCCGGCCGTGGATCGAGGTCGGTCGCGGACTGTGGCTGGCCGTCCGTCGATCGGGTGATCGGGTGGGTGGCCACGTCGGGTGTCATCGGCCCCGCCCGGGCCCGGCCGGTGGTCTCGGTCGGGCCGAGGAGGGCCAGCCTGCGGTCGATCCGCACCTCGACCAGCGCGTCCCAGCCCGACAGCGCACAGTGGGTGACCTCTCCACCCATCTGATCGGCGATGCGGCGGGCCCGTTCGCAGGCGGCCTGCTCACCCTGCGCGGCCGCACCCGCGGCGGCGAGCGCGGCGAGGTCGGCGGCTGCTTCGGCCCGGTGGCGTCCGGTGACCGCAGCGCCGAGGTCGAGTCCGACGAGCATCACCGTGAGCAGGACGACCACGGCGAGTGCGGCCCAGACCGTCGCCATCCCGGAGTCGTCGTCGCAGCGCGGCGCCGGACACGACCCGGCCCGGCGCCCGGGCGGGCACCGTCGCCGACCGACCGGCGGTGGGATCACGGTGGCGCCGTCCCGGCGACTCCGGGTTCGAGCACCGCGATCGCCCGGCCCGTCACGTGTACCGGTAGCGGGCCGATCGGGGAGGCCGTGACCACCGCGGTGACCTCGTCACCGGTGATGGTCAGGTCGATGGCCGCGGTCGAGGGCGCGAGCCGGGTGGCGATCGAACGGCCCCGGTCGGCCTCCCCGCGGGCGGCGAGCCGGGCGAGTTCGCGGGCCGCGTCGACACAGCGCACGGATGACATCACGGTGGCGACCGAGCCGATCGCCAGGACCGTCACCACGGCAAGGGCGGCGAGCGCGATGGCCGCCTCGACGGTCACGGCCCCGCGATCGGCTCGGCCGGCCATCAGAACGTCACCGACAGCGCTCGCTCCACGAGGGCGGTGAGTGCGCTGACGATCGAGTCGCCACTGACCACGGTGTAGAGGACGGCTGCGAACGCCGCCGCTGCAATCGTCCCGATTGCATATTCAACCGTGGACATGCCGTCGTCGGCGTGGAGCTGCCGGAGCCGGTCCCGGACCCGGACGCCGGGTGGCTGGAGGTCGGATCGAGCTGCGGGTGCCTCCGTAGCGGACGGGGACTCGGTCGGCACAGGTGTGGTGGACAGGGACATCGGTTTCTCCTTCTTCATCGGGCCCTTGATCGGGTATGTCGGGAGCCGCGCGGGCCTCACCACTGCTTCAGGGCCTCCCCGGCCAGCCCGATCACGACCGGTGCGATGCCGAGAGCGAGGAAGGCCGGGAGGAAGCACAGCCCGAGCGGCCCGGTGATCAGCACGGCCGCGCGCTGCGAGCGCGCCTGGGCGCTGTCGACGAGCTCGGCTCGCAGCCGACCGGCCTCGGTCCGTGCGACCTGGGCCAGCGCGGCTCCGGTGACGGCGGATCGGCGGGCGGCCCGGGCGAAGGGAGTGAGGGCCGGGACGGCCTCGGCACCGACCCATGCCCCGCCGGGATCGGCACCGAGTTCGAGCAGCCCGGCCGTGCGACGCAGCTCGGTACCGGCCCGGCCGGCCAGCCGCCCGGCCGCGGCCTGCACCGCGACGGGCACGGTGAGACCGGCCTCGAGACAGACCGCGAGCAGCTCCCACCCGCCGGCGAGCCCGGCGCTGTCGCCGTCGTCGCGACGCGACCGTGCCGTCCACCGGCGGGCGCCGAACCAGACCGCGAGGGCCGCCGCGGTGCCCACCAGGGCTCCTCCTCCGCCGCCTACGATCGCCCAGCCGAGCACGGCCACGGCGCACGCGCCCCCGATCCCCCATGCCGTGCGCAACGGTGCGGCCTCGCCGGCAGGCGCTGCGGCCGGACTCGCGGTCAGCTCGTGCAGCCGACCGCTGCCGGTGCGGCCGCCGCCGGCCAGCAGTGCAACCGCCAGCAGCGCCGCGGCCACTGCGGCGGGAGGGACGGCGGCGTTCATCGCGGCACCGCGCTGCGCAGGATGTGCTCGGTCCACAGCACCCCGGCAGCCACCAGCCCCACGCCGATGACGAGCAGCACCTGGCCGAGGAACCCGCTGCGCAGGACCCCTAGCGGGTCGGCCCCGATCAACTGTCCGAGCCCGAGCCCCAGGACGGGTAGCGCAATGAGCACCGTCGCGGTGGCTCGCGGGCCGGCCAGCTGGGCACGGACCTGTTTGCTGTGAGCCACCCGCCACCGGATGTCCGAGTGCATGCCCTCGAGCAGGTCGGCGAGCGGAGCCCCGTGCCGCTCGGCCAGCGCCCAGGCGGCGGCGATCCGGGTGACGTCGGCGGCTACCGCGGGATGCCCCGCGGAGCGGGCGAGAGCCGCCGGGACCCCGTCGCCGAGCCGGGCGGCCACCGCAGCCGGTCCGAGCGCTGCCCGGGCCAGCGGCCCGTCGCCGTCGATTCCGGCGAGCGCTGCCGCGGGGTGCGCGCCGGCCCGCAGCTCGTCGGTGATCCGGGCCAGCGCATCGGCCAGCTCCGTCCCCGCATCGGCTCCGGCCTGCTCGGCGCGCCGGCGCGCTCGGCGATGCTCCCAGACCCTGACGGTGAGCCCTCCCGCCACCGCGCCGCCCACTCCGGCCACCAGCAGGCCCAGCCCGGCTCCGAGAGCGATCAGCCAGGCGCCCGCAGGGGAGCGCAGCGACCCCCGCCGCAGCCGTGGTACTCCGGCCAGGGCACCGAGACGTCCGGGCGCGCCCGAGCCCGGAGCGCACAGCATCGCGGCGGCCAGCAACGCGACCGGGACCGCGCTCACCACGGGACCCGCACCCCGCGCTCGGCCAGCAGCTCACCCAGGGCGGCCCGGCCGGACGCCCAGCCACCGTCCCGGCTCCACGCCGGCCGCACCGCGACCTCGGCGCCGTCGCGCCTCAGGACACCGACGCCGTCGAGCACCCGGCCGCCGGCGCGCCGCCGCATGTGCAGCACCACCTGGACCGCGGCCGCCAGCTGACTGTGCAGGGCTGCACGGCTCATCCCGCCCACGCCGGCCAGCGCCTCGAGCCGGGCGGGCACCTCTCGCGCGGAGTTGGCGTGCACGGTGCCGGCACCGCCGTCGTGCCCGGTGTTCAGCGCGGCCAGCAGGTCGCACACCTCGGCGCCACGGACCTCGCCCACCACGAGCCGGTCGGGTCGCATCCGCAGCGCTTGGCGCACCAGCTCGCGCAGCGCAACGCCGCCCGCCCCCTCGACGTTCGCCGGCCGCGCGATCAATCGGACGACGTGCGGGTGCCGTGGCCGCAGCTCCTCGGCATCCTCCACGACGATGACGCGTTCGCGCGGATCGACGCTGCTCAGCAGTGCGGTGAGCAGCGTCGTCTTGCCACTGCCCGTACCTCCGGACACGAGCACGGCCAGCCGGGCGGCGACGACCGCCTGCAGCAGCGCCTCGCCGTCGGCATCGAGCGTGCTGAGCCGGCGCAGCGCGGGCAGGTCGTGGGCGGCGGGGCGCAGCACGCGCAGGGACAGACAGGTCCCGTCGGCGGCGACCGGGGGCAGCACCGCGTGCAGCCGGACCCCGGCATCGGCGAGCCAGCCGTCCACGTACGGACTGGCGTCGTCGAGCCGTCGACCCGCAGCGAGCGCCAGCCGCTGCGCGAGGCGCCGCACCGAGGCCTCGTCGGGGAAGTGGACGTCGGCGGGCACCAGCCCGGCTCCGCGGTCGACCCACACCGCGCCCGGCCCGCTGACCAGCACGTCGGTGGTCCGGGGATCACGCAGCAGCTCGTCGAGCGGCCCGGCGCCGACGAACTCCTGACGCAGCGTGCGCAGAGCGGCCAGCACGTCGAGATCGGAGGCGACCCCGCCGGCCTCGGCCCGGACCGCGGCCGCGACCGCCGCCGGCGTCGGCTCACCCCCGGACTCCGCGAGCCGGGACCGCACCCGATCGACCAGTGTGGTCACGGAGGCTGCCCGCTGTCGCTCGTCGCCGCCGTGCCCGGCGGTACCGGGTTGAGGCGGCACCCTGCCCGGCGGTGCGGTGTTGAACGGTGACCTCGCAGGCTCGATCACGTCGCCACCCCGGCGCGGTCGCCGGCAGCCGCGCGGAGCTCGCCGAGGACGAGCCGGGCGGCGTCGGCCAAGGGCCCTCGCCCGCGACCGGGGTGCCGGCCGCGTTCGAGGGCGCGGGCCAGCCCGGGCTCCGGGCGCATGCCGGTGAGCAGCGGGAGCCCCAGCGCCCGGGCGACGTCCCCCGCGGCGATCCCACCGGGGGCCGGGCCGCGCACGACGACCTGCACGGGACCCGGTTGCTCGGTCAGCACGGCGGCGACCCGGGCGGCGGCCGCGCACGACCGCACGTCGGCGGGGACGACCAGCACCGACAGGTCGGCCGCGTCGAGGGCGGCGAGGGCGGCATCGGTGGGATAGCGAGGCAGATCGCACACGACGATCTCGCCGGCCCGGCGGCCGGCTTCGATCACGGCCTGCACGGCCGTCGGCGACGGCCCGCGTTCGGACCGGTCGCACGACAGGACGCCGAGCTCACCATCGGTCCGCTGCCCGACACTCGGTGCAGGCAGTGCCGCATGCAGCGCGGTGGCCGGGACCCGCCCGCCGGCCACGGTGAGATCGGGCCAGCGCAACCCCTGCACGTCCTCGGCGCCGAGCACGAGGTCGAGTCCGCCGCCGAGCGGGTCGCAGTCGACCAGCAGCGCGGGGCCGCCTTCGTGCACAGCAGCGATGGCCACGGCGGTGGCGAGCACGGATGCGCCCGCCCCACCCCGGCCGCCGACGACGGCCAGCACCGCGCCTGCGCCGCGGCTGCCCTCCGCCGCCTCGGCCAGCGTGGCCACCAGCCACGGCTCGGCGTCGGGCAGCGACACGACGTGCTCGGCGCCCACTCCGACCGCCTGCTCCCATACGGCGGGCGGCGGCTCCCCCCGCACCGCGACGACGACGTCGTCGCGCCGGGGAAGCCGGCTGCGTGCGCAGCGCTCGGCGGCCGGCGGGTCGAGCAGTACCAGCGGGGCGGCCGCCCAGTGCCGCCGGGCATCGGCCGAGTCGAGGGCCCGGTGCAGCTCGCACCCGGCCGCCGCCCCGAGCCGCAGGAGTGCGTCCAGCAGATCCGGGTCCTCGACCATCACCAGTGCGCGCCGTTCGTCCATCGCCCGGCCCTCTCGCTCGTCCGTCCGCCTCGTGCGGACTCACCGGACCAGCGTGCGGCCGGATGGGCCGGGCTGCGGAAGGTGACGGCGGAGCTGTGGATGGCCGGACCGCCATGTGGACGAACGGTGGCCACGGCCTGCAGAGGACCGTTGCGTGTCGGTGCGACCCGGCATGCTGGGCGGGGGACCGCTACGGCCGAGGAGTTCGGATAAGGCCCGGAGAACTGGACGACCCCCGCCAGGGGGGATTGGCGGGGGTCGTCGTCGGTTCAGCCCCGGGGGGTCGAGCTGAACCACGCCCGGACGAATCCGGGCTGACTCAACTGTAGCCGGAACCGGGCCCCGGCGCCCGCCCCTGCTTCGACCTATGTGCCGCACGAGCCGACTGGCCGCTTGCCCTGCTGCAGCCGGATCGGCCTTCCGGGCGGACCCGCGTGCAGGACCGTCGCGGGGGCATCTGGCAAGCTCCTGCTGCGTGTCCGGTCCGTCCGCGCAACCGCCCACCGCGGCGGCCTTCTTCGACCTCGACAAGACGATCATTGCGGGGTCCAGCGCGCTCGCCTTCAGCCGGCCCTTCAGGCGACAGGGACTGATCAGCCGGCGGGCCGCGCTGCGCAGCGGATACGCCCAGCTGCTGCTGATGCTAGCCGGCGCGGATGCCGACACGATGGACCTGCTCCGCCGTCGCATCACGGCGCTGTGCACCGGCTGGGAGGTCGCGCAGGTGCGGGCGATCGTGGCCGAGACCCTGCACGAGATCGTCGAACCGCTCGTCTACGCGGAGGCCACCGAACTGATCGCCGAGCACCAGGCGGCCGGTGAGGAGGTCGTCGTGCTGTCCGCCTCCGGTCTGGAGGTGGTCGAGCCGATCGCCGCGCTGGTCGGTGCCGATCGCTGCCTGGCCACCCGGATGGGCGTCCGCAACGGCCGCTACACAGGGGATATCGAGTACTACTGCTACGGCGAGTACAAGGCGACCGCCGCGCGCGACATCGCCGAGCAGTGTGGCTACCGGCTGGCCGACTGCCGCGCCTACTCCGACTCGATCACCGACCTGCCGTTGCTGGAGGTGGTCGGTCATCCGACGGCGGTCAATCCGGACCGGGCGCTGCGCCGCGAGGCCGAGCTGAGGGGCTGGCCCGTCCTCACCTTCGCCGACCCGGTGGCCCTTCGGTCGCCCTTCCGGGCCCCGCCCGCCACGGCCGCCGCGGCCGCCGGGCTCGGTGCGGTCGCGCTGGTCGGCGCCGGCCTGGCCGGGCACCGTCTGCGGCGACGCCGGAAGGGTTCCTGACGGCCCGCGCTGCTCGTGCCCGGTGCCTGTGAGCTGGCGTTTCCCACGCCTGCGCAGGGTCCTTACCGGTTCGTCCGCGGGCGGAACATCGGCCGTCCGGGTCGACTGTCGGGCACTGATCGCTACGGTGGGTGCCTGAACCGGTGCACCTGAAGATGCCTCTTGATGTGGCTCGGGTCACCTACTACAAAGGTGTCACGGACTCCTGATCGGCCAGGGGCGGTACGGCAGAGAAGTACCCGTCCCCCCCGATCCGGGCTCCGTGCGTGAACGCCGGGCACTCCACGCACAGCACGCCGCGGGAGGCATGTCGTCGTGGGCCTGCGTACCGGGACGCCGGACGCCGAGGCCGGAGCACGACACGTAGTGCACGCCTGGATCCCGGAGTTCACGCGTGGACGGGCGGCGTCCCTGGACAAGGGGCGCCGCCCGACTCATGTCCGGACGTGTCCCGCTGCCGGGCTGCTCAGGACCGCGACTCGGCGATCGACGTACCCTCCCGCGCCCCCGACTCCCACTGCGCACAGCAGTGCAGCAGCCATGTCGTGATGCCCTCCGCCGTTCCGCCCGCGAACCCGTCCGCGGCGGCGCGGTACTCACCCGCCCGCCGAAGATGCCCGACCTCCGGTACGGCGAGACCCTTCGGGTCCAGCCCTGCCGCCACCGCGGCCAGCCGGGCGCCGGCCCGGGCCACCACGCCGTTTGCCGTCGCGAAGGGCGCCAGCGTGAGCAACTCTCCATGCACGACCGCGACGAGCACCGGCGCCGGGACGGCCGTCCCACCGCTGACCAGATCGGCCAGCAGGGACAGCCGAGCCGACACCCCCTCGTCGGTGCGCGGGCGGCCGAGCTCCGTGCCGTGCCGGTCCGCGGGCACCAGGTCGGCGGCGGCGACCATGTGCAGCCGGGCCAGCGCCTGCAGCGGCGCCCCCCGCCACACGCCGAGCAGCCGGCTCGATTCCTCGGCGGCCCGCACCGCCCCGGCCAGCACCGGATCCGTGACGAGTTCCTCGGTGCTCGGGGCCAGCGGTGCGCCGTCCAGAGCGGCGGACGCCCGGGCGGCGCGCAGGCTCGCCTCGGCCGCGGTGGCCGGCCAGCCGCGCCGGTTGACGGGGTGGTTGTGCACGGCGACGACGGCGTCGCGGGCACGTGCGACGGCGTCCGCCACGCCCGGCAGATCGAGGAGGGGGGCGAGCGGATCGGAGACACGCGACGGGGGCACGGCTCCATGCTGTCACTGCGTGCCGCGGCCGCCGTGGCCTGGCCTGATCATCTGCGCCGTGACGAAGTCGACCATCGGAAGTTGACTGTCCGTACTGACGGTGCGCTGAGCATTTCGGAGCACTACCGTCGGGCCGCATGAGCGCGAGCCGGCCGCTGTTGCCCGGCTGAACTGCGCAGGGACGAGGAGGGCATGAGGAAATGGCCGAGTCCGGAGCCACACTGAGCAACCTGTCCACCGAGAGCCGGAGCTTCCCGCCCAGCGAGGAGTTCGTGGCTCAGGCGAACGCGACCGAGGACTGGTACGACCGCGCGGACGCCGACCGCGAGGCGTTCTGGGCGGAGCAGGCCGACCGGCTGAGCTGGGCCCAGAGGTGGGACAAGGTCCTGGAGTGGGACGCGCCGTTCGCCAAGTGGTTCGTCGGCGGCAAGCTCAACGTCGCCTACAACTGCGTCGACCGGCACGTCGAGGCCGGGCACGGCGACCAGGTCGCCTTCCACTGGGAGGGCGAGCCGGGTGACACCCGCACGATCACCTATGCCGACCTGCAGCGCGAGGTCTCCAAGACCGCCAATGCGCTCACCGAGCTCGGCGTCACCGCCGGGGACCGGGTGGCCATCCAGCTCCCGATGATCCCGGAGGCGGTCTTCTCGATGCTGGCCTGCGCGCGACTCGGCGCGGCGCACAGCGTCGTCTTCGGTGGGTTCTCCCCGGGTGCGCTCAGGTCCCGCATCGAGGACGCCGAGGCCAAGCTGCTGATCACCTCGGACGGGCAGTACCGGCGCGGTAAGCCGGCGCCGATGAAGGAGAACACCGACGAGGCGGTCAAGGAGACCCCGACGATCGAGCACGTGCTCGTGGTGAAGCGGACCGAGACCGATGTGCCGTGGACCGAGGGCCGCGACATCTGGTGGCACGACCTGGTCGACCAGCAGTCCGACCAGCACACCCCCGAGGCGTTCGACTCCGAACACCCGCTGTTCATCCTCTACACCTCGGGCACCACGGGGAAGCCGAAGGGCATCCTGCACACCTCGGGCGGCTTCCTGACCCAGACCGCCTACACCCACAACGTGGTCTTCGACCACAAGCCCGGCGAGAGCGTGTACTGGTGCACCGCCGACATCGGCTGGGTCACCGGGCACAGCTACATCGTCTACGGGCCGCTGGCCAACCGGGCCACGTCGGTGATGTACGAGGGCACCCCGAACACCCCGCACGAGGGCCGGCACTGGGAGATCATCCAGAAGTACGGCGTCTCGATCTACTACACCGCGCCCACGCTGATCCGCACGTTCATGAAGTGGGGCAAGGAGATCCCCGAGAAGTACGACCTGTCCTCGCTGCGGGTGCTCGGCACCGTGGGCGAGCCGATCAACCCCGAGGCCTGGATGTGGTACCGGGAGAACATCGGCCACGACAGGTGCCCGATCGTCGACACCTGGTGGCAGACCGAGACCGGGGCGATCATGATCGCGCCGCTGCCGGGTGTCACCGCGACCAAGCCGGGGTCGGCGATGCGAGCGCTGCCGGGCATCGCGGCCACGGTCGTCGACGAGTCCGGCACGCCGGTCCGCAACGGCGAGGGCGGATACCTGGTGCTCGATCAGCCGTGGCCGGCGATGCTGCGCGGCATCTGGGGCGACGAGGAGCGCTACCGGGAGACCTACTGGTCGCGGTTCGCCGACCAGGGCTACTACTTCGCCGGTGACGGGGCAAAGTACGACGACGACGGCGCGGTCTGGCTGCTCGGCCGGGTCGACGACGTCATGAACGTCTCCGGCCACCGCATCTCGACGACCGAGGTCGAGTCGGCGCTCGTCAGCCACCCGACGGTGGCCGAGGCGGCGGTCGTGGGCGCGTCCGACCCGACCACCGGGCAGGGCATCGTCGCGTTCGTCATCCTGCGCGGCAACGTCGGCCAGGACGAGGCGAAGGGCGCCGACGCGATCAAGGCGCTGCGCGACCACGTAACCAAGGAGATCGGGCCGATCGCCAAGCCGCGCCAGATCATGGTCGTCGACGAGCTGCCCAAGACCCGGTCCGGGAAGATCATGCGCCGGCTGCTGCGCGACGTCGCGGAGAACCGTGAGGTCGGTGACGTCACGACACTGGCCGACTCCACGGTGATGGACCTGATCTCGTCGGGGCTGCAGGAAGGCAAGTCGGAGGACTGAGACCTGCTCGCAGGGTCGAGCCAACAGGACTGAGGCATGGCCCCTCGGGCATCCTGACCGCATGGCCGGGATGCCCGAGGGGGGACTGCCCGTACGCGGATCGCTGGTGCTGCCCGAACGGGAGCTGCACTGGCGGTTCTCACGTACGTCCGGTCCGGGTGGCCAGGGCGTCAACACGACCGATTCGCGGGTGGAGTTGTCGTTCGACCTGGCGCGGTCCCTGACCGTTCCGGAGCCGTTGCGCGAGCGGGCGCTGACCCGGCTCGCGAACCGCCTCGTCGACGGCGTGCTGACCGTCGTTGCCTCCGAGCACCGCAGCCAGCTGCGCAACCGCGACGCCGCGCGCGAGCGACTGGCCGCGATCCTGCGGTCGGCGATGGCCGCCGACCCGCCGAAGCGCCGCCCGACCCGGCCCACCGCGGGGTCCAAGCGGCGCCGGCTGGACGCCAAGAGCCGCCGGAGTGCGATCAAGCGGTTGCGCGGACGGCCTGAGGAGTAACCGCGCGCCGTGCTGGCGGTATCCCGTCGCGGTGTCCATGCTGGATGCGGTCGGCGCCACCTGCGGCCTGCTCATCGTCGAGCTCGTCCGGCACCACGCGGGCCCGAACGACTCCGGGAGCGCGCCCACGTACGGATGACGAACACTCCTGACCGGGCACCTGCCAGGGGGCCGTGGCACGATGGCCCACCGATCATGTCCGAAGTACTCGACGGCACGTAGGAGGGACCGCGGTGGCCAGCCCGACCAGCTCCAGCGGCACGGATGTTCCACCCGTGCTGCCCTCGATCCCGCTCTCGCCCGAACCGGCGCACACCGGGGACCAGTCGATCGGGGCGCTCGTCCGCGACGTCACCACGCACGTCTCGTCGCTGATCCGCTCCGAGGTGGAGCTGGCGAAGGCCGAGGTCAGTTCCGAGGTGCGCAAGGGGCTGCAGGGCAGCATCTTCTTCGTCGTCGCGGGGACGATCCTGCTCTTCAGCCTGTTCTTCCTGTTCTTCGCCCTGGGTGAGCTGCTGTCGCTGTGGCTGAACCGGGCCGCCGCGTTCGGCATCGTGTTCGGTTTCATGGTGCTGCTGGCCGCGGTGTTCGGGTTCCTCGGTTACCGGCGGGTCCGCAAGATCCGCAAGCCGGAGCGGACCATCACCAGTCTCAAGGAGACGGCGGAGGTCCTCAGCAGCCGCGGCCGTCACGACGGCCAGGAACCCGCAGAGCTGAACGGTCGGCACGCCGCCACCGCCCGCTGAGCCGGACGAGGAGGTGGGGGCGCGGGGCGGACCCGACCCGTCGACAGTCCGGCTGCCGGGTCCCTGGACGCACCGCGCGGTATCGGCCAACGGCATCCGGCTGCACGTCGCGGAGTGCGGGGAGGGGCCGCTCGTCGTCCTGCTGCACGGGTTCCCCGAGTTCTGGTGGACCTGGCGTCACCAGCTGACCGGTCTCGCCGAGGCCGGGTACCGGGCTGTGGCGGTCGATCTGCGGGGCTACGGCGACTCCGACAAGCCGCCTCGCGGCTACGACCTGTGGACCCTGGCCGGTGATGTCGCCGGACTCATCCGGGCGCTGGGCGAATCCGAGGCCCGGATAGTCGGGCACGACTGGGGCGGGCTGATCGGCTGGACGGTCGCGGCGCTGCATCCCCGGCTGGTGCACTCGCTGACGGCCGTGGCCGCGCCGCACCCGCTCGCCGTCCGCGCGGCCATCGTGCGTGACCCGCGGGGGCAGGGCCGGGCCACCACGAGCTATGCCCTGGGCTTCCAGCTGCCCCGCTGGCCCGAGCGCTCGCTGCGGGCCGACGGTGGGGCCCGGGTGGAACGGATCATGCGCCGCTGGGCCGGGTCGTCGTGGGCGGCGTCGGCCGATTTCGCCCAGGCCGCGGCGCACAATCGACGGGCGATCCAGATCCCGGCGGTGGCGCACTGCGCGATGGAGTACTACCGGTGGGCGCTGCGCTCGCAGCTACGGGCCGAGGGGCGCCGGTTCGCCGCCGCGGTGGCCCGCCCTACCGGAATGCCCGTGCTACAGGTGCACGGCGCGGCGGACCCGTGCCTGCTCGAGCGGACCGCCCGGACCTCGGTACGGTGGACGGGGGCCGGGCTCGACCACCGCGTGCTGCCCGGGATCGGGCACTTCCCGCACCAGGAGCGTCCCACCGAGACCACCGCCCTGATCCGGGAGTTTCTGGCGGGCTGACCCCGGCGGCTGCTCGGTCCTCCTCGTCCTCGTCGGCGACGAGCGTCGCCTCTTCGAAGTCCAGTCGGCGCAGCGTCCGGCGGAGCACCTCGTCGTCGATCCGCCCCTCGCTGCGGCACTGCACAGCATCGCGTCGAACCGCACCGGCCCGATTGCGCCGACCTGCTCGAGCACCGCCGTCAGCCACAGGCCGATGAGGGCGAAGACGACGGACCCGAGGATGGTGTCCGGTGGCGGTCACGAGACGGAGGATGACCCGGAACGAGCTGTGTACACACCGTGGCATGCCACGCGTACCGGCATGCCACCGGGCACTTCCGGAGCACCCGGTCATCCGGTCGTTCGAGCCCGGCCCGCCCTGGTGCTGGTGCTACGTGCAGGAGCGGATCGTCTAGCCCACCGGCTCCAGCAGCGCCGCGCGGGCCGCGACGGCGGTGTCCGGGTTGTCGGTGAACACGCCGTCGACGCCGGCCCGCAGGAACGCCTCGTACTCGGCGAACGCGTCACCGTATTCGGCCTCCCCGCCGCGGGAGCGGAACTGGGCGGGCAGGAACCGGTTCTCGTTGCGGAACGTGTACGGGTGCACGAGCAGACCCACCGCGTGCGCGTCCGTCACCAGCGCGGTGGGCTCGCCGAGCACACCGGACGCATTCCGGCCGATCACGAGGTCCTTGTCCGGGCCGATGCCGTCGGCGTAGGTCGCGATGTCGGCGAGGCCCTGCGGAGTGACCAGGTCCGCGTAGCGGCGTGGGTCCCCGGCCACGGCCAGGTCGGCGGGTGCCCCGGTCGCGTCGAGGAGCTGGATCAACCCGACCTGCAGCTGTCCGCGCAGCGCTCGCAGGTTCTGCGTCTCGAAGGACTGCACGAACACCGGGGCGTCCGGCCGGTTCAGCCCGGCCCGCTCGATCTCTTCGACGAGCGCGGGCTCCAGCGGGTGCCCGATCGAGGCGAAGTAGCTCGGGTTCTTGGTCTCCGGGTAGACCCCGATCTCCCGGCCGAGCTCGTGGGACAGGCGCTCCCGCAGCGCGAGCACCTCGTCGAACGTCGGCACCCGGTAGCGGCTGTCGTAGAGGGTGTTCTCCTGGCGGATCTCGGGGATCCGTTCCGTCGCCCGCAGCGTGCGCAGCTCGGCGAGGGTGAAGTCCTCGGCGAACCAGCCCTCGTAGGCGACCCCGTCGATCGTCTTGGTGGTGCGGCGCTCGGCGAACTCGGGGCGTGCCGCGACGTCGGTCGTGCCGCCGATCTCCGGTTCGTGCCGGGCCACCAGCACCCCGTCGGAGGTGGTCACGAGGTCGGGCTCGATGAAGTCGGCGCCCATCCGGGCGGCCAGCTCGTACGCGGCGAGGGTGTGTTCCGGACGGTAGCCGGAGGCGCCCCGGTGCCCGATCACCACCGGCCCTGCCGCTGCAGGTCCGCTGCTGCGGCCGGGGGCCTGGGTGAGCGCCCCCGCGGGCGGTGCGGAAGCGAGGGCCAGGGTGGTCAGGACGGCCACGACGAGTCCTCTCAGCGGGGACGGCATGCCGTCCACCCTGACTGGCGATCTCGTCGGGAGATCCACCGGGGGGCGTCGGGGCGGCGTCGTCGAGATGAACGCCGATGCGGTGGTGAGCCGTGCGGAGCGAGGATCTACGCTGGCCGATCGTGCGCGTCCTGGTCGTCGGATCCGGTGCTCGTGAGCACGCCATCGTCCTCGCCCTGGCGCAGGACCCCGGGGTGACCGCGCTGTCGTGCGCGCCCGGAAACGCGGGAACCGCCGCGGTCGCGGAGCAGCGCGGCCTCGACGTGCGGGACCCGAAGGCGGTGGCGGCCCTGGCCACCGACTGGAAGGCCGATCTCGTGGTGATCGGGCCTGAGGTGCCGCTCGTCGCCGGGGTCGCCGACGCCGTGCGCGCCGCAGGCATCGCGTGCTTCGGCCCCAGCGCGGAGGCGGCCCGCATCGAGGGGTCCAAGAGCTTCGCCAAGGATGTGATGGCGGCCGCCGGCGTGCCGACGGCCATCGCCGAGATCGTGGACAACCCCGCGCACCTGGACGCGGCGCTGGCCGGGTTCGCGCCGCCCTACGTCGTCAAGGACGACGGGCTGGCCGCAGGCAAGGGGGTCGTCGTCAGCCCCGATCTCGAGGTGGCCCGGGCGCACGCGCTGCACCTGCTCGACGACGGCCACCCGGTGCTGCTGGAGTCGTTCCTCGAAGGCCCGGAAGCCTCGCTGTTCTGCCTGGTCGACGGGCGCACCGTGGTCCCGCTGCTACCCGCGCAGGACTTCAAACGGGTCGGTGACGACGACTCCGGGCCCAACACCGGAGGCATGGGCGCCTACGCGCCGCTGCCCTGGGCGGACCCGGGCCTGGTCGACGAGCTGGTCGCGCGCGTCGTGCAGCCGGTGGTCGACGAGATGGCGCGCCGCGGTACCCCGTTCACTGGGCTGCTCTACGCCGGGCTGGCGCTGACCTCGAACGGGCCTGCGGTGATCGAGTTCAACTGCCGGTTCGGCGACCCCGAGACCCAGGTGGTGCTGGCGCTGCTGCGGACCCCGCTCGCCGGGCTGCTGCACGCGGCCGCGACCGGGACGCTGGCGGAGGTGGCACCGCTGGAGTGGTCGGACGGCGCCGCGGTGACGGTGGTCGTGGCGGCTGAGGGGTACCCGAGCACACCGCGGCTGGGTGACGTGATCACCGGCGCCGAGGCCGAGGGTGTGCTGCACGCGGGCACCCGGCGCCGTGACGACGGCGCGGTGGTGTCGACGGGTGGCCGGGTGCTGTCCGTGGTGGGAACCGGGGCAGATCTCGACGACGCTCGGGAGGACGCCTACCGCCGGCTCGCCGGGGTCCGTCTGGCGGGCTCGCACCATCGCACCGACATCGCCCTGCGCGCCGCGCGCGGCGAGGTGGCGGCGCCGAGCCGGGGCTGATCTCCCGTGCCCTCCGGCCCCGGGCGGGCTTGCCTCGTCGTAACCCGGGCGGGTCCCGGACCCCATGCCGACCAGGGGCCGGATGCCGGATGCCGGATGCTTAGGCTCCACCTGTGACCGGATCTGCAACACCCACCTCGAGGCTGACCGTCGCCCAGCGCGCCGACATCCCCCCGTTCCATGTGATGGACGTCTGGGCGGCTGCGGGGGAGCGCCAGCGGACCCACGGTGATCTGATCAACCTCTCGGCCGGCCAGCCGTCCACCCCGGCCCCGGCAGGGGTTCGTGCCGCGGCCGCCGCGGCGCTCGACGGCGAGGTGCTCGGCTACACCGTCGCAATGGGCATCCCCCCGCTGCGGGCCGCGATCGCCGGGCACTACGAACGGACCTACGGCCTCGACGTCGACCCCGACCAGGTCGTGGTCACCACCGGTTCCTCGGGTGGGTTCCTGCTCGCGTTCCTGTCCGCGTTCGACGCGGGGGACCGGGTGGCGATGGCCCGGCCCGGTTACCCCTGCTACCGCAACATCCTCTCGGCGCTGGGCTGCGAGATCGTGGAGCTGCCGTGCGGGCCGGAGACGCGGTTCCAGCCGACGGTGGCGATGCTCGAGGCGCTTGACGAGCCGGTGAACGGCCTGATCGTGGCCAGCCCGGCCAACCCCACCGGCACCGTGCTCGACCCGGCCGAGCTGGCGGCGCTGGCGTCGTACTGCGAGCGCAGCGGCATCCAGCTGATCAGCGACGAGATCTACCACGGCATCTCCTACCCGGGTACGCCCGCGACGTCGAGCGCGTGGGAGACCTCGCGCGAGGCGATCATCGTCAACTCCTTCTCGAAGTACTTCTCGATGACGGGCTGGCGGCTGGGTTGGCTGCTGGTGCCGCCGCGGCTGCTGCGGGCGGTGGACCGCCTGACCGGCAACTTCACGGTCTGCCCGCCCGCACTGCCCCAGTACGCCGCGCTGGGAGCGTTCACGCCGGACAGCTACACCGAGGCCGACGGACACGTAATCCGCTACGGCGTCAACCGAACGCTGCTGCTGGAGGGCCTGCCGCGGCTGGGTATCGATCGACTGGCGCCCGCCGACGGCGCGTTCTACGTCTACGCCGACGTCTCGCACCTCACGGGCGACTCGATGGCGCTGACCTACCGCCTGCTCGGGGAGACCGGCATCGCGGTGGCCCCCGGGATCGACTTCGACCCGGTCGACGGCGGGCGGTTCATCCGGTTCTCCTGCGCGGGCGCGACCGAGGACATCGCAGAGGCCCTCAAGCGACTCGAATCCTGGCTGTGAGATGTGCGTGGACAACGCTGTCTGACCGGGTTGTCCACTCATGACGCCCTATCGTCCGGCGGTCATGGAGGATGAACCGCGGATCGCCGCGTGGGACCGGCTGGTCGACTGGCCGCTGACCGGGCTCGGGGTCGCCTTCCTCGCCTGCTACGCGTGGCAGGTGCTGGACACGTCGCTGCCACAGTGGGGGGCCGCGGCGCTGGACGTCGTGCTCACCGCGATCTGGGTGGTCTTCGGCCTGGACTACCTGATCCGGATCGGCATGGCCCGGCGCAAGTGGTACTTCGTGGGCACCCACCTGCTCGACCTGGTCATCCTGTTGCTGCCGATGCTCCGGCAGCTCCGTGCGCTGCGTGTGGTGACCGTGATCAGCGTGCTCAACCGCCAGCTGCGCGACGACTTCCGGGGCGCGTCGCCGTGTACGTGGGCGGCACGGTCGGGCTGGTCGGATTCGTCGCGTCGCTGGCCGTACTGGACGCCGAGCGGGACGCGCCCGACTCCTCGATCACCACGTTCGGCGAGGCTGTGTGGTGGACGCTGACGACGATCTCCACCGTCGGCTACGGCGACCGGTACCCGACGACGTTCGAGGGCAGGCTCGTCGCGGCGACGCTGATGGTGGCCGGGATCGCGCTGCTCGGCGTGGTGACCGCCTCGATCGCGAGCTGGTTCGTCGAGAACCTGCGGCGGGCCTCGGAACGGGTCAGCGAGGATGTCGAGAGCAATATCGACGAGTTGGAGGCCGCCGACGCGCGAACGAACGCGCAGCTCGCGGCGGTCCTCGCCGAGCTGCGTGCGGTCACCGCCCGGCTCGACGCGCTGGAGCGCGACCGGCGCCCCTCCTGAGCGGGCGGGGCCCGTCCGGGCCGGTGCCGGCGGCGGGCTCGATCGGGCCGATCCGGTCCAGAGCTGCGGTGATGTCGGCGTCGGAGAGGTCGGCGTGGGTCATCAGCCGCACCTTCCCGGACATGGCCGACGCCCGCACCCTCGATTCGTCGAAGCGGCGCAGCGTGCCGGGGAGGTCGGCCACCGTGACGAGCACGATGTTCGTCTGCGGGGTCTGCACCTGCCAGCCACGCTCGCGCAGCCCGTCGGCCAGCCGGGTGGCCCGTTCGTGGTCCTCGGCGAGCCGGTCGATCCGGTCCAGGGCGACGAGCCCGGCCGCGGCCAGCACACCGCCCTGCCGCACCCCGCCGCCCAGCATCTTGCGCAGCCGGCGGGCCTCGGTGGTGAACTCCATCGAACCCGCGACGACCGACCCGACCGGGGCGCCGAGGCCTTTGCTCAGGCATACCTGGACGGTTTCGGCGCCCACGGTCAGCGCCGCGGGAGGCACGCCGAGGGCCACTGCGGCGTGCCAGAGCCGGGCCCCGTCGAGGTGTACGGCGAGTCCGGCCGCGCGGGCCGCGGCCGCGACGGCGGCGTGCTCCTCCGGCGCGGTGACGGCCCCGCCTGCGGCGTTGTGGGTGTTCTCCAGGCACAGCAGCGTGGTGCGCAACGTGTAGTAGGGCCCGGCCGTGCCCGCGGCGCGGCGCACCGCGTCGGGGGAGACCTTGCCCGGTCCGGCGTCGTGCTCCAGTGCCCGGGGCATGCCGCCGGCCAGCCACGCGGCGGTGCCGAGCTCGGCGTCGAGCACGTGCGCGCCGGTCGGGGCCAGGAAGGTGTCGCCGCGCGACAGGTGGGCCATCAGCGCGATGAGGTTGCCCATCGAGCCGCTGGGTGTCCACATCGCGTCGGCCGCCCCGAGCAGCCCGGCCACCCGGACCTCGAGCTCGCGCATCGTCGGGTCGCGGTCGAGAACGTCGTCGCCCACCTCGGCCGCGGCCATCGCCGCGCGCATCTGCTTGGTCGGGACGGTCACGGTGTCCGAGCGGAGGTCGATCGGCTCGGCATCGGCCTTCGGGCGGCGGGTTCGCGTCGGGGGCCTCACAGGGCGGATTCAATCAGCAGGCGACGGAGAGGTTGCCCGTGGGTCACGAAACGGTCACGACGTTCGGCCGTCCGGGGGATGTCGGGCCCGGCGTGCAACCGTGTGCGGCGATCGACCCGTCCTGTGCGTGACGAGGCCGCAGCTGTGGCAGAAGGGAGGGTGTGGTGGACGAAGCCGCCGAGCGTGAGTTCGCGGAGTACTTCCGGGCCCGCAAGGACGCCGTGCGGCGCACTGCTTTCCTGCTCTGCGGCGACTGGCACCGCGCCGACGACCACGCCCAGTCCGCGTTCGTCGCGCTGCACCGGCACTGGCGGCGCATCCGCGACCGTGACGCGCTGGACGCCTGGGTGCGGCGCACCCTGGTCCGTGCGGTGGTCGACGAGTCGCGCCGGCCGTGGCGTCGCGAGCGGGCGACCGAGGCGCTGCCCCCGCCGCCCGCCCCCGCCGCAGCCGATGCCGCCACCGATGCCGTCGCCACCCGGCAGACCCTGGTCGACGGGTTGCGGGCCGTGCCGCCCCGGCAGCGGGCGGTCCTGGTGCTGCGGTACCTGGAGGGCCTGGACGTGGCCGGCACCGCCGCGGCTCTGGGGTGCTCGACGGGAACGGTCAAGAGCCAGACCGCGCACGGGCTGGCCGCCCTGCGCGCGGCGCTCGGGGACACCCTCGATGATCTGCGGCCGACCGGCTGAGGAGGTGCGGACATGAACACGGGGTTCGACGACGGGACCGGCGACGGACGGTTGACGGCGATGTTCCGGGCCGCGGCCTCCGAGGCGGCAGCGGGCGCGCCGGCACCGGGTTTCGACCACGCCGGGGTGGTGGCGGCGTCGCGGCGGGCCACGGCCCGGCGGCGCTCGGCGATCGCCGGTGGCGCACTGACGGTGCTGGTCGTGGCCGGAGGGGGGGTCGCGGTGGCGACGCCGGCCATGACGAGTAATGCCGACACCTCGGTGGCCGCCGGCGGCGCAGGCGCCGCCCGGGAGGAGGCCGGAGCGCCGCCCGCGGCGCTGAGCGCGCCGGAGCCGGCCTCCCCGGGCTCCGGGAGGGCCGGCCCGGCCGCACCGCTCGGGCCCGCCGATCCCTCCGACTGCGTGAACAAGCAGGACCCCGCGCTGCGGGCCCTGCTGGAGGCGGCCCTGCCCGAGGTGCGCGACGCCGACGAGGCGCCGACCACGATGGAGTGCCGGCCCGGCGGTGGCCGCGAGGTCAACCTGGAGGTCGTCGACGGTGCGGCCACCGGTCTGCTGAGTGTCGTCTACAGCGCACCCGGTGCCCCTGTTCAGGAGCAGGGGCTGCCCGTCGGCTGGGTGCGGGCCGGCGCGCGGACCACATCGGGTGGGTTCGTCTCGGTCACCACGCGGTCCGCCGCGGACTCCGGTGCGGTGCCGTTCGCGGACCGGGTCGACGCGGTGGCCGCCGAGTTGGCCCTCCAGCTGTAGACCCCGCGAGATCCCACCCCGGATGCGCGGTGCCCGGACCGGGGCGGCAGCCTGACCGGATGGGCACCGCGAAGGGGGCACGCCGCCGCCAGGCGCTGGCCGAGGCGGCCGCTGACCTGCTGCGCTCCGGAGGGTTCGAGGCCGTCCGGCACCGTGCGGTCGCCGAGTGCGCGGGGCTGCCGCTGGCGTCGACGACCTACTACTTCGGGTCGCTGGACGACCTGGTGGCCGCGGCGGTGGAGCGCACCAGCCGCGAGGAACTGGCCGAGGGTCGCGCGCAACTCGACCGGCTGTCCGGCCGGCCGCAGGACACGTCCGCGCTGGTGGAGCTGGTGCTCGACCAGTTGCTGGGCCCGGAGTCGCGCGACGGCGGGCTCGACGCGGTGCTGCTGCGCTACGAGCGGCTCGTGGGGGCCGGCCGGCGGCCTTACCTGGCCCCTCTGATGCGCGAGCTGCGCGGCGAGCTCGACGCCCTGCTGACCGAGGTGCTGGCCCGCGCCGGGCGTCCGGTGGACGCGGCCGAGCTGCGGCGGCTGGTCTCGCTCGTCGACGGGACGGTGATCAGCGCGCTGATCGAGTCCGATCCCGACCCGCGGGCCGCGGCCCGGGAGGTACTGCTGCGCGGCTTGTGAGTGGCGAGTACCGCTCTGGCGCTACTCGCCACTCACAAGCCGCGCAGCGGCAAGTAGTCTGACCAGACGTGATCCCCAACGTGCTGGCCGCCCGCTACGCGAGCCCGGAACTGGTTCGGCTCTGGTCGCCCGAGTACAAGATCGTTTGCGAGCGCCTGCTCTGGATCGCGGTGCTCCGTGCGCAGCGTGATCTCGGCATCGACATCCCGGAGCAGGCGATCGCCGACTACGAGCGCGTCGTCGAGCAGGTCGACCTGGACTCCATCGCCGCCCGCGAGCGCGTCACCCGCCACGACGTCAAGGCCCGCATCGAGGAGTTCAACGCCCTCGCCGGCCACGAGCACGTGCACAAGGGCCTGACCAGCCGCGACCTCACCGAGAACGTCGAGCAGCTGCAGATCCGGCTGTCGCTGGAGCACGTCCGTGACCGGGCCGTCGCGATCCTCGCCCGGCTCTCCCGGCGCGCCGCCGAGTACGCCGAGCTCGTGATGGCCGGCCGCAGCCACAACGTCGCCGCGCAGGCCACCACTCTGGGCAAGCGGTTCGCCAGCGCAGCCGACGAACTGCTCGTCGCGTACCAGCGGCTGGAGGAGCTGCGCGCCCGCTACCCGCTGCGCGGGATCAAGGGCCCGGTCGGCACCGCGCAGGACATGCTCGACCTGCTCGGCGGGGACGCCGCCAAGCTCACGTCACTGGAGTCGCGGGTGGCGGAGCACCTGGGCTTCGGCGGGACGCTGACCAGCGTCGGCCAGGTCTACCCCCGCTCGCTCGACCACGACGTGCTCTCGGCGCTGCTGCAGCTCGCCGCGGCGCCGTCGTCGCTCGCGACGACGATCCGGCTGATGGCCGGTGCCGAGCTCGCCACCGAGGGCTTCCGGCCCGGGCAGGTCGGCTCGTCGGCGATGCCGCACAAGATGAACACCCGCTCCGCCGAGCGGATCAACGGGATGATGGTGCTGCTGCGCGGCTACGCCGGGATGGCCTCCGAGCTGGCCGGGGCGCAGTGGAACGAGGGCGACGTCTTCTGCTCGGTCGTCCGCCGGGTCGCGCTCCCCGACGCGTTCTTCGCCCTCGACGGCCTGTTCGAGACCACGCTGACCGTGCTCGACGAGTTCGGCGCCTACCCCGCGGTGATCGCCCGCGAGCTCGACCGCTACCTGCCGTTCCTCGCCACCACCGCCGTCCTGATGGCCGCGGTGCGCGCGGGCGTCGGCCGGGAGACCGCGCACGAGGTGATCAAGGAGCACGCCGTCGGCGTCGCGCTGGCGATGCGGGAGAAGGGCCAGACCGAGAACGACCTGATCGCCCGCCTCGAAGGCGACGAGCGGCTCGGGCTCCCGGCCGGGCTGCTCGACGGGCTGCTGGCCGATCCGCTGTCCTTCACCGGCGCCGCCACGGCGCAGGTCGCGGCCGTCGTCGGGCGGGTCCGGGAGATCGTCGACGCGCACCCCGAGGCCGCCGCCTACACCCCCGGAGCGATCCTGTGAAGCTGCTGCACTCGGGCAAGGTCCGCGACATCTACCTCGACGGGGACGACCTCATCCTCGTCGCCTCGGACCGGCTCTCGGTCTACGACGTGGTGCTGCCGACGCCGGTCCCGGACAAGGGCGCGATCCTCACCTCGCTGTCGCTGTGGTGGTTCGACCGGCTCGCCGATCTCGTGCCGCACCACGTCATCTCCGCGACCGACGTGCCCGCCGAGTTCGCCGGCCGGGCGATCCGCTGCCGGCGCCTCGACATGCTGCCGGTCGAGGCCATCGCCCGCGGCTACCTGACCGGGCTCGGGCTGAAGGAGTACCAGAAGCACGGCACCGTCTCCGGGGTCGCGTTGCCGGCCGGGCTGGTCGAGGGCTCGAAGCTGCCCGAACCGATCTTCACGCCGACGACCAAGGCACCGGTCGGCGAGCACGACGAGTTCATGACCTTCGACGAGGTCGTGGCCGCGATCGGCGCGGACACCGCGCGGCGGCTGCGCTCGCTCACGCTGGACGTCTACCGGCGCGGGGCCGAGACCGCGGCGGCGAACGGGATCATCGTCGCGGACACCAAGCTCGAGTTCGGCCGCACGCCGGACGGCGAGCTCGTGCTGGCTGACGAGGTGCTCACCCCGGACTCGTCGCGGTTCTGGCCGGCCGACCGGTGGGAGCCCGGCCGCCCGCAGTTCTCGTTCGACAAGCAGTTCGTGCGTGACTGGTCGGCCACGCTCGACTGGGACCGCACCGCACCGGGCCCCGAGGTGCCCGACGAGATCGTGGCCGCCACCCGGGGTCGTTACGTCGAGGTCTACGAGCGGATCACCGGATCCCGTTGGGGGTCGTGAGCGGACAACGCTGTTCGGGCAGCGTTATCCGCTCACGGGCGCGAAGCGCAATGCGGCGTTCACCGTCGTATGGCTCCATGGAGGCATGGCTGCCCGACTGGTGCTGTCGCTGTCCGGTCTGTCCGACGAGTCCCCCGAGTCGCTGGCCCGCGGTGCGGAACTGGCGGCCGAGCTGGACGCCCGCGGGGTGCCGATCTCGCAGCTGTTGCGGCCGCGCGGCCGGGACGGCGCGATCGGCCGTACCTCGCCACTGGTGAGCTGGCTGCACGAACGCCGCGACGCAGGCGATGCGATCGTGCTGCACGGCTACGACCACACGGTGGCGGCGATCGGCTCGCAGTCCCCGGTGCCCCGGATAGGGAGACGTGCCGAGTTCGCCGCGCTGCCCCGGCACGAGGCCGGCCTGCGGCTCACGGCGGCCCGTCGCGCACTCGCCGCGACCGGACTGAGCACCGACCTGTTCGTGCCCCCGCGCTGGCTCGCCTCCCCGGGCACCCTCGACGCGCTGCGCGATCAGCGTTTCGCCGTCTGCGCCGACGAGACCGGGATCCGGCTGCTGCAGGGGCCGAGGGCCGGAGCGGTGCTGCGGTCCCGGGTGCTGGGATTCCGGGCGTCGGGAGAGAAGCGACCGGTCGCCGAGGACCGCCGGGCCGCGGAGGCCTGGCGGTGCCGGATGCTGGAGGCCGAGGCGCTACGGACGGCGCGACGCGGCGGGGTGGTTCGCATCGCGGTGCGCGCCAAGGACCTGCGGCGGCCACCGCGGGTGCGGTCGGTGCTCGCCGCGGTGGACGCCGTGCTCGCGCTCGGGGCCGTCCCGATCGGCTACCAGCCGGCGGTGGCCCTGCACGCGGCCTGACCTCGCCGCCGGCGGATCTAGAGCGTCGTCGGTGCCGAGGGCTCCCGGTCGAGCACCCGGAACGCCGTCCCCTTCGGCGCGAGCTGCTCGAACAACCCGTAGTGCACCTTCTGCCCGGCCTTGGAGAGCACCGCCTCGTGGATCGGCACCGCCGTCCGAGGGGCGACGGCCCGCAGGTAGTCGACGGACTCCGAGACCTTCATCCACGGTGCCGCAGCCGGCAGGAACAGCACCTGAAGGCCCGGCTCCGGCGCCGGTACGAAGGCGTCGCCGGGATGCAGGTGCGTGCCGTCGACCAGGTAGCCGTTGTTCGGGACCGTCCCGAGGTCCGGGTAGATCACGGCGTGGTCGCCGCCCAGCACGCCCACGCGGGCACCGGCGACCTGCAGCGTCTCGCCGGGTCGGGTCACCTCGTGCTCGAGCCCTGCCACCTGCTTCGCGGACCCGGCGTCCACGATCAGCCGGGCGTCGGGGTTGGCGCGCAGCAACGGATCGAGCCGGTCGGTGTCGAGGTGGTCGAAGTGCTGGTGAGTGATCAGGACGGCGTTCAGGCCGGTCAGGTCCTCGAATCCGGCGGAGAACAGACCCGGGTCGATGAGCAGGCGCGCCGCGCCGGTGTCCAACAGTACGCAGGCGTGTCCGAAGTGGGTGATCTGCATCTCACCCACTGTGCTCCGGTGCACGACCCGGCTCAACCGGCAGCAGGAAGTGCACGTACGGGCTCGGCGTGCGCCGCTGCCGGCGCGGTTCGTACCAGCACCGGAAGACCAGCGCGGACAGCTCGGCCTGGCTCGTGACGCCGCGCGGGGCGTGCTCGGTGGCGCCGTTCAGCAGGGGTTCGAGCAGCGGCGCACGGTGTCGAACCGCTCGCCGCGCACTACGTCGATCGACCCCGGCTCGTCCCGATCGACGACCACCAGCCCGGCCCCGTCGGGAACCGGACCCGGCGAGCCGCGCACACCACGTCGTGGCCCCTGCGCAGAGCGGCGGACGCCACCTCCCCGGAGAGGAACCCGGTCCCGCGCAGCACCAGTACCCGCATGTCAGCCCCCTGTCCGGGCGACCCGGCTGTCAGCAGCCTCACGGACCGCCCGCCCCGGCGGAACCGATGTTCGCCGTAGGCTGCAGGACGTGGCCAGAGTCGTGGTGGACGTGATGCCCAAGCCGGAGATCCTGGACCCGCAGGGTCAGGCGGTCTCGCGCGCGCTCTCCCGGATCGGTGTGGCCGGGGTGGCCGACGTCCGGCAGGGCAAGCACTTCGAACTCGAGGTCGACGACTCCGTCGACGACGAGACCCTGCACCGGATCGCCGGCAGCCTGCTGGCGAACCCGGTGATCGAGGACTGGACGGTGACCCGGGTATGAGCGAGTCCTCCGGGATGCGCATCGGCGTCATCACCTTCCCCGGCACCCTCGACGACGTCGATGCCGCCCGCGCCGTGCGCTACGCCGGTGCCGAGCCGGTCGCGCTGTGGCACGGCGACCACGACCTGCGCGGGGTCGACGCGGTGCTCGTGCCGGGCGGGTTCTCCTACGGCGACTACCTGCGTGCCGGTGCGATCGCGAGCCTCGCGCCGATCATGACCGAGGTGGTCGACGGGGCCCGGCGCGGGCTGCCCGTGCTGGGCATCTGCAACGGCTTCCAGATCCTGTGCGAGGCCGGGCTGTTGCCGGGTGCGCTCGTGCGCAACGCCGGTCTGCACTTCGTGTGTCGTGACCAGCGGCTGCGGGTGGAGTCGGCGGCCACGGCGTGGACCAGCGGGTACACCGCGGGTGACGAGATCGTGGTGCCGCTGAAGTCCGGCGAGGGCCGCTACGTGGCCGATGCCCGGACGCTGGCCGAGCTGGAGGCGGAGGGCCGGGTGGTGTTCCGCTACACCGGCGGCAACCCGAACGGTGCGATGTCCGACATTGCCGGGGTCGCCTCGGCCGACGGACGGGTCGTCGGCCTGATGCCGCACCCCGAGCACGCCATCGACGCCCTGACCGGCCCGTCGACCGACGGCCTCGGCCTGTTCACGTCCGTGCTGACCGCCGCCGCGGTGGCCTGAGCGTCTCGAGCCGAGCCAACCCGGGGGCCTCCATTCGGCGTGCGGGCCGTACTTCGCTCTAGGCTGACGCGTCCACGCGCTGCCGCGACGAGGAGGACGGCGCAGCGTGACCGAGCGAGTGAGGTCGTCATCGAACACAGCACCCTGGGGCGCGACGCGCGCGAGCGCAGGCGGGCCGGCCGCGTGACGGCGCGCCCGAGGCGGTCACGCGGCACAGTGCCGCCGGGAGTGCGGTCGTGACGCGACCACTACCCGGCGAGGCGAGCCATCGGGTACTGCTCGTGGAGGACGACCCGGGCGACGTCTTCCTGGTCCAGGAGTTGCTCGCCGAGACCGATCCCGACATCCGGTTGGCGGTGGCCGGATCGGTCGCGGAGGTCGTGGACCGCGGCCTGCTGCCGCAGGCCGATTGCGTGCTGCTCGACCTGAACGTCCCCGGTAGCAGCGGGCTGGACGGGCTGCGCGACATCCTGCACGCCGATCCGGTCGCCGCCGTCTGCGTGCTCACCGGCCTGGACGACGAACACCTCGGAATCGCCGCGGTCGCGGTCGGTGCGCAGGACTACCTGGTCAAGGGCAAGGCCGACGGCGCGGTGCTGATCAGGGCGATCCGTTACGCGGTGGAGCGCCGCCGCGCGGAGAAGAGTCTGATCCGCCTGCGCGAGGAGCAACTCGCCGCCGCCGAGTCGGTGCGCCTGGAGCGCGGACTGCTGCCCTCGCCGTTGCTGGCCGGCAGCCGGGTGCAGGCGCGGTCGTTCTACCGGTCGGGCCGGACCCGGTCGGTGATCGGCGGTGACTTCTTCGACGCGGTGCTCGGCCCGTCGGGCACCGTGCACGCGATCGTCGGCGACGTCTGCGGGCACGGCCCCGACGAGGCCGCGCTCGGCGCTCTGCTGCGGGTGTCGTGGCGCGCGCTGGTGCTGGCCGGGGTCGACGAGCCGCAGCTGCTGCCCAAGCTGCAGGAGGTCTTCGTCAGCGAGCGGCACGACCGGATGCTGTTCACCACCGTGTGCACGGTCGCGATCGCGCCGGGCGCCGACGAGGCACTGATCCGGGTCGCAGGGCATCCGCCGCCGGTGTCGCTGCGCCCCCGGCCCTGCGCCGCGCAACCCCGGGTCGGCTTGCCGCTGGGCATCGCGGCGCCTACGGACTGGCCGCCGATCCGGATCCCTCTGGGGCCCGACTGGGCCCTGCTGCTCTACACCGACGGCCTCATCGAGGGCCGCGGCCCCGACCCCGAGGAACCGCTGTGGGAGGAGGGCCTGCTCATGGTGCTCGGCGAGGAGCAGGGCACCGACCTGCACGAGCTGCCCGGGAGGCTGGTCGAACGCGTGCAGAAGATCAACGGCGGCCCGCTCGTCGACGACGTGGCGATCCTGCTGCTGTCCGCGTCCGGTGGGGCGTCGTGAAGGAAGTCAGGGACGGCAGGCAGGGCAGGGGCGGCAGGGACGACAGGGACGACACCGTCGGTCGTCGGCCGTTGCGGCCGCGGTCGCGGCGCCCGGACGAAGCTCGGCGCTGGCAGCTGAGCCGGGTGTTCGGCGTCATCGCGGGGGTGGCCGGTCTCCTGGCGATCGTCGCGGTGGTGCTCGCCACGGTGGTGCTGGTGCGCCTGACCGACGCGCGCTCGACGCTGCTGGACCGGGTCGGGCCTGCGGTCCGGGCCGGACAGCAGCTCTCCGCCGCGCTGGTCGACCAGGAGACCGGGGTGCGCGGGTTCGACATGACCCGGGGCGAGGAGTTCCTCGACCCCTACCGCGACGGCATCACCGCCGAGCAGCGGTCCGTGGCCGTGTTGCGAGAGCTGGACGCCTCGGGCCAGATCGACGGCCTGGGTGCCGATGTGGCCGACGTCGAGGCCGCGGCCGTGGCATGGCGCGCGGGGTACGCCGAGCCCACGATCGCGGCGCTGCGGTCCGGCGCCGTCACCGGCCCGGCCGAGGCGGAACGCGGCCGCGTGCTGTTCGATCAGGTGCGCGCCGCCAGCACGAACCTGCTGGACGATCTGGAGACCGAGCGGGTGACGGCCCGTGAGCGGCTCGAAGATGCGGCGCGGTTCGTCACGGCCGTCGGCATCGCGATCGCGGTGGTGATCGCGATCTTCCTGGTGGCGGCGGGCATCGCGTTGCGCAGGGCGGTGCTGGCGCCCATCTCCCGGCTCGCGGCCCAGGTCCGCGGGGTGGTCTCCGGCGATGTCGGGCGGACCGTGGAGGGGAGCGGGCCGCGGGAGATCGCCGAGCTCGGCGCGGACGTCGACGCCATGCGGGTGCACATACTGGGCGAGCTGAGCGCGCTGCAGCAGATCAACCGCAGGCTCGACGAGCAGGCCCGCGAGCTCGAGCGGTCGAACCGCGATCTCGAGCAGTTCGCCTACGTGGCCAGCCACGACCTGCAGGAGCCGCTGCGCAAGGTGTCGAGCTTCTGCCAGCTGCTGCAGCGGCGCTACGGCGGGCAGCTCGACGAGCACGCCGACCAGTACATCGAGTTCGCCGTCGACGGTGCGCAGCGGATGCAGCGGTTGATCAACGACCTGCTCGCGTTCTCCAGGGTCGGGCGCACCACGGCCGGGTTCGTCCCCGTGGAGCTCGACGCGGTGGCCCGCGCGGCCGTCGCGTCGCAGGAGAGGGCACGGATCGAGGCCGACGGCGAGATCGTCGTCGGTGAGCTGCCACAGGTGCCCGGCGACGCCGCGCTGCTGCAGCAGCTGTTCGCGAACCTCGTGGGCAACGCGCTGAAGTTCCACCGCGAGGGGGTGCGCCCCGAGGTGCACGTCAACGCGGCCCCCGTCGACGACGGCTGGGAGATCACCGTGCGGGACAACGGGATCGGGATCGAGCCCGAGTACGCCGACAAGGTCTTCGTGATCTTCCAGCGGCTGCACGCCCGCGACATGTACGCCGGTACCGGGATCGGGCTGGCGCTCGCCAAGAAGATCGTCGAGTTCCACCGCGGCCGGATCTGGGTCGACATCGGTCCGCGCGACGAGCCGGGGACCACGATCCGCTTGACCCTGCCGACGGTGCCGCCGGCGGGCTCCGTGACGACCGGCGACCCCGCCCTGGCCGGCGGCGTCGCCGCTGAGAAGGAGACCGTGTGACAGAGGAAGTACGGGTGATCAACGTCCTGCTGGTCGAGGACGACCCCGGCGACGTGCTCATGACCCGCGAGGCGTTCGACGAGTACCTGCACAACCGGCTCGACGTCGTCACCGACGGTGCCGCCGCGCTGGCCTACCTGCGCAACGAGCCGCCCTACACCGACGCGCCGCGGCCCGACCTCATCCTGCTCGACCTCAACCTGCCGCGCCGTGACGGCCGTGAGGTGCTCGCCGAGGTCAAGGCCGATCCGGTGCTGGCGTACATCCCGGTCATCGTGCTCACCACCTCGCAGGCCGAGGAGGACGTGTTGCGCAGCTACCAGCTGCACGCCAACGCCTACGTGACCAAGCCCGTCGACTTCGAGGGCTTCATCGAGGCGATCAAGCAGATCGACCACTTCTTCGTGAGCGTGGTGCAACTCCCATCCGGGCGTTCTGCGGATTCCGTAGGCTGAGTATTCGTGGTCCCGGATACCGTCACCCCGCCCGCCGACACCGTCGAACACGCGGCCGTGTCCCCCGATCAGCCGCAGCCGTACCGTGAACTGGGTCTGCGCGACGACGAGTACGCGCGCATCCGGGAGATCCTCGGCCGCCGGCCCACCGACGCCGAGCTGGCGATGTACTCGGTGATGTGGAGCGAGCACTGCTCCTACAAGTCGTCGAAGGTGCACCTCAAGTACTTCGGGGAGACGACGACCGACGCCATGCGTGAGAAGATGCTCGCCGGGATCGGGGAGAACGCCGGCGTGGTCGACGTCGGCGACGGCTGGGCGGTCACGTTCAAGGTCGAGTCGCACAACCACCCGTCCTATGTGGAGCCCTACCAGGGTGCGGCCACGGGTGTCGGCGGCATCGTCCGCGACATCATGGCGATGGGTGCGCGACCGATCGCGGTCGCCGACCCGCTGCGATTCGGTCCGGTCGACGCCCTCGACACCGCGCGGGTGCTGCCCGGCGTCGTCGCCGGGGTGGGGGGCTACGGCAACTGCCTGGGCCTGCCCAACGTCGGCGGTGAGGTCGTTTTCGACGAGGGGTATGCCGGCAACCCGCTGGTCAATGCGCTGTGCGTCGGCTCGATGCGGGTCGAGGACCTGCACCTGGCGTTCGCCTCCGGGACCGGTAACAAGATCATCCTGTTCGGCGCCCGGACCGGCCTCGACGGCATCGGCGGCGTCTCGGTGCTGGCCTCGGAGACCTTCGACGGTTCGGGGACGGGCCAGAAGAAGCTGCCGAGCGTGCAGGTGGGCGACCCGTTCACCGAGAAGGTGCTCATCGAGTGCTGCCTCGAGCTGTTCCACGCCGGGCTCGTCGTCGGCATCCAGGACCTCGGCGGTGCCGGGCTGTCCTGCGCGACCTCCGAACTGGCCAGCGCCGGTGACGGCGGCATGCACATCGACCTCGACGCCGTCCCGCTGCGCGCCACCGGGATGACCCCTGCGGAGATCCTGTCGAGCGAGTCGCAGGAGCGCATGTGCGCCGTGGTCCGCCCCGAGGACGTCGACGCCTTCATGGCCGTCTGCCGCAAGTGGGACACCCTGGCCACCGTCATCGGTGAGGTGACCGACGGCGACCGGCTGGTGATCACCTGGCACGGGGAGACCGTCGTCGACGTGCCGCCGCGCACCGTCGCCCATGACGGGCCGGTCTACCACCGCCCGGTCGAGCGCTCGGTCGCCCAGGACGCGCTGATCGCGAACTCGCCGGACGCGCTGCCGCGACCCGTCGCGCCCAGTGAGCTGCGCGACGAGATCCTGCGGATGGCCGCGTCGCCGAACCTGTGCAGCCGGGCCTGGGTCACCGACCAGTACGACCGCTACGTCCGCGGCAACACCGCGTCCGCCCAGCCCGCCGACGCCGGCGTGGTCCGGATCGACGAGAGCACCGGGCGCGGCATCGCGGTGGCGACGGACTGCAACGCCCGGTTCGTCGCCCTCGACCCCTACACCGGTGCCCAGCTCGCGCTCGCCGAGGCCTACCGCAACGTCGCCACGTCCGGTGCCGTGCCGGCCGCGGTCACGAACTGCCTCAACTTCGGCTCGCCCGAGGACCCGCATGTGATGTGGCAGTTCTCCGAGGCGGTGCGCGGGCTGGCCGACGGTTGCGCGGCGCTGGGCATCCCGGTGACCGGCGGCAACGTCAGCTTCTACAACCAGACCGGGGACCGGGCCATCCTGCCGACCCCCGTCATCGGTGTCCTCGGCGTGATCGACGACGTGGCCCGCCGGGTCCGCTCCGGGTTCACCGGCGAGGGTGACGTCGTGGTGCTGCTCGGTACGACGGCCGACGAGTTCGGCGGCAGCGAGTGGGCGCACGTGGTGCACGGGCACCTGGGCGGGCGCCCCCCGGCCGTCGACCTCGCCGCGGAGCAGCGGCTCGGCGCCCTGCTGGCGGGCGCCGCCGCCGACGGCGTGCTGACCGGCTCCCACGACGTGTCCGACGGCGGCCTGGCCCAGGCCCTGGTCGAGGCGTCGCTGGTCGGCGGTCACGGTGCCATGGTGGAGCTGCCCGAGGGCCTCGACCCGTTCGTCGCGCTGTTCTCCGAGTCGGCCGGCCGGGCACTGGTCACCGTGGCCGTGGCCGACGCCGACGCGCTCCTGGTCCGGGCTGCCGAGGCCGGGGTGCCGGGAGTGCGGCTGGGCACCGTGGGCGGGGATGTTCTGGCGATCACGGATCTGCCCGCGCTCCCGCTGGACGAGCTGCGCGCGGCCTGGGAGGGCACCCTGCCGGCGCTGTTCGGCACCGCCACCGCCTGATCGATCTGATCGACCTGATCGAGCGGCACACCAGCCGTGGTCCGCGTGACCGTGGTGTACCGCTCGGAGTGGTCCCGTGACGGGCGCGCCCGTCGTTTCCGTCCCCGGCTACCGTCACCGCCATGACGCAGGATCGGGTGGCGAGCGTGGCCGCCTGGCTGGCCGGCGGGGCCGAGCCGGAGCGGCCGGTGCTGCGTGCCGCGGTGAAGGAGAGCCTCGCGGCGCTGGCCGGTGCCGCACCCGGACGGAGTGTCGAGGTGCGCGTCCCGCCGTACGGCGCCGTGCAGTGCATCGAAGGCCCGCGGCACGGCCGGGGCACCCCGCCCAACGTCGTCGAGACCGATGCGCGGACCTGGCTCGGCCTCGCCATGGGCACGCTGAGCTGGTCCGATGCCGTTGCGAGCGGCGCCGTCTCGGCGTCGGGCATGCGAGCCGCCGATATCGCAGACTTCCTACCGTTGCACTGACAACCAGTAGTTTTGTGCTCACCGATCGGATGATCCGTGCCTCCTGGTGGTGGCCAAACGGCAACAGGGGGTCGAAAATTACGCCGATCGGGACGTGCGCGGACCGAACGGGCGATGGGAGGTGGCCGCGTGGTAGTGGCACGCAGCCTTCCGGATCCTGTGGACGCGGTCGCCGCGCGGCATCCCGTCGGAGGCCCTGACCCGATCGATGCGCTCGCCGGGCGCTGGGCGGAAGTCCTGGCGCCGGGTGATCCGGCCGTCCGAGGCCGGCTCGGCCCGTTGCTGCGCCGGTTGGCCGCGACCCTGCGAGCGGAACCGTTCTGGCCGCTCGCGGCCCGCCCGATCGGTGCGGCCCTGCTGGGTTCGGGTCTCTACGAGGACCGAATGAGCAGCGTGGGCCCGGCCCTCGAGGACGTGCTGCCGGCCACCCTGGGGTTGCTGCGCCGCGACGGTCCTGCGGCGCTCGGCCCGCCGGGGCCGGAGGGGCCCCGCCGGCTCCTCGCCGCGCTCGACGAGCTGGCCGCCGGCTTCGCCGGTGCGTTGCGCGAGCGCGCGCTGCGTGACGAGCACGACCTGCTGCAGGTCCGCCCCTCCCACGATCCGGACGCCGAGCGGGTGCTGGCGAGCGGAGAGATCCACTATCGGACGCTCTACATGCAAGGTCCGGTCGGCATCGGCATCGGCGGCCTCGACGGCGAGGTCCTCGACCTCAACCCCGCGCTGTGCCGGATGTTCGGCCTCACCGGCCGCCCCGTCCTGCCGCGCCCGTTGACCGACTTCGTGCATCCCGACGACGCCGCGGGCTTCATCGAGAGCTACCACCGGCTGCGCGCCGGCGACCCGGACAACCTCAGCGTCGACGTGCGCCTCGTCCGCCCGGACGAGCTCGTGGTGTGGGCGCACATCAGCGGCTCGCTGGTCCATGACGACGACGGCCGGCCCAGCCACATCATCGCCGTGGTGCAGGACATCTCCGAGCGCCAGCGGTTGCGTTCCCGGCTCGAGCAGGCCTCCTCCCAGGACCGGTTGACCCGGCTGCCCAATCGCACGGTGACCGAGCAGCGGCTGCGGCAGGCCTTCACGCCGGGAGCGGCCCGGCGGGTCGGGCTGTGCGCGCTGGGCGTCGACGGCTTCAAGGCGATCAACGACGGTCTCGGCCATCAGATCGGTGACCAGGTCCTGCTCGCGGTGGCCGGGCGGCTGCAGATGGCCGCCGGGCCGCACCTGGTCACCCGCACGGGCGGTGACGAGTTCGCGGTGCTCGTGGTCGATCCGTCCGGTCTCGACGAGGTCTGCTGCCTCGCCGACCGGTTGCTCGCGGTGCTGGCGTCACCGTTCCTCGTCGGCGGGCACGGGCTGAACCTGTCCGCGAGCATCGGCGTCAGCGAGGCCGCGACGGCCGATGCGTGCCCCGAGGAGCTGATGCGTGCGGCGGACGTCGCGCTGTCCTGGGCGAAGGCGCACGGCGGCGGCTGCCGGGTGGTGTTCGATCCCGAGCGCGACGCGGGGGAGGCCGCCCGGTTCGCGCTCCTCGCCGGCATGCGGGGCGGCATCGAGCGCGGGGAGTTCCGGCTGGCCTTCCAGCCGCTGGTGCGGCTGACCGACCAGCGCGTCCGCGGTGTCGAGGCGCTGGTCCGCTGGCAGCACCCGGAGCAGGGACTGGTCGGTCCGGGTCGCTTCATCGAGTTGGCCGAGCGCAGCGGGGCGATCGTGCCGCTCGGGCACTGGGTGCTCGCCGAGGCGTGCCGGAGCGCGGCCGCATGGTGGTCGGAGCTCGGGCCGCAGACCCCGTACGTGAGCGTCAACGTGTCGCCCGTCCAGCTGACCGAACCGGGCTGGGTGCGCGAGGTGACCGGGGTGCTCGGGGAGACCGGGCTGCCCCCGGACCGGCTGCAACTCGAGATCACCGAGCAGGCGGTGCTGCGCGACGAGCCGGCCGTGCTCGACGGGCTGGCCGCACTGCGCGCCGCAGGGGTGCGGCTCGCTCTCGACGACTTCGGCACCGGCTACTCCAGCCTGGCCTGGTTGCGCCGGCTACCGGTGCACGCGCTCAAGATCGACGGCTCGTTCATCGACGGGTTGCGGCACCCGGCCGCCGACCCGGTGGACGAGAGCATCGTCCGCGCGCTCGTTGAGATGGCGCACGCACTCGGGCTCGAGGTCACGGCCGAATGGGTGGAGACGGGGGTGCAGGCGCACCGGCTCGCACGGCTCGGGTGTGACCTCGGGCAGGGCAGGTGGTTCGGTGACGCAGGTCCCGCTGAATGGGTTCCCGAGCTCTGGCGGCGTACCATCGGGTAACTGAATGCGCCGCCGTCGTTGAGGAGCGTGTGTGCGTTGAGTTCCCTCCGGAACGAGCACCCGGCCGACAGCCCACTTGCCTCCAGCGGCGTCGCCGAACCCGCGAACAGTTCCCCTCCGGAGCTCATTCCGCTCGAGGAGGCGCCGCGCGAGGAGTGCGGCGTCTTCGGTGTGTGGGCCCCGGGAGAGGATGTCGCCAAGCTCACCTACTACGGCCTCTACGCCCTGCAGCACCGTGGCCAGGAAGCCGCCGGCATCGCCGTGTCCGACGGCCGCCGCATGGTCGTGTTCAAGGATCTCGGGCTGGTCAGCCAGGTCTTCGACGAGCAGACGCTGTCGTCGCTGCGCGGGCACCTGGCCGTGGGTCACACCCGCTATTCCACGACCGGCTCGACCACCTGGGAGAACGCCCAGCCGACCTTCCGCACGACCGCCACCGGCAGCGGGATCGCGCTGGGGCACAACGGCAACCTGGTGAACACCGCCGAGCTGCGTGATGAGGTCGCCGCGCTCTCCCCCCGCCGCGACGCCGCGCGCACCCAGGCCACGACCGACTCCGACCTGCTCAGCGAACTGCTTGCGGCCAACGCCGCCGACACCGGGGTGGAGGAGGCCGCGATGCGGCTGCTGCCCCGGGTGCGCGGCGCGTTCTCGCTCGTGTTCGCCGACGAGGAGACGCTCTACGCCGCGCGTGACCCGCAGGGCGTGCGCCCGCTGGTCCTCGGCCGTCTCGAGCGCGGCTGGGTGGTAGCCAGCGAGACCGCGGCGCTCGACATCGTCGGCGCGTCGATCGTCCGCGAGGTGGAGCCGGGCGAGCTGCTGGCGATCGACGCCGACGGGATGCGCAGCTCGCGCTTCGGGGCCCCGGAGCCCAAGGGTTGCGTCTTCGAGTACGTCTATCTGGCCCGGCCCGACACCACGATCTCCGGCCGCTCGGTGCACGCGGCACGGGTCGACATCGGCCGCCGGTTGGCCGAGGAGCATCCGGTCGAGGCCGACCTCGTCATCCCGGTGCCCGAGTCCGGCACCCCCGCGGCGATCGGGTACGCGCAGGGCTCCGGCATCCCCTACGGCCAGGGCCTGGTCAAGAACGCCTACGTCGGCCGCACGTTCATCCAGCCGTCGCAGACGATCCGCGAGCTCGGCATCCGGCTCAAGCTCAACCCGCTGCGCGACGTGATCCGCGGCAAGCGCCTGGTCGTCGTCGACGACTCGATCGTGCGCGGCAACACCCAGCGGGCCCTGGTCCGGATGCTGCGCGAGGCCGGGGCGCTCGAGGTGCACGTGCGGATCGCATCCCCGCCGGTGCGCTGGCCGTGCTTTTACGGGATCGACTTCGCGACCCGCGCCGAACTCGTCGCCGGGTCGCTCGACCTGGAGGGCGTGCGCCGCTCGATCGGCGCCGATTCGCTGGGATACGTGTCGCTGGACGGTCTGATCGCTGCGAGCGAGCAGCCCCGCAGCCGGCTGTGCGCGGCGTGTTTCGACGGCGAGTACCCCATCCCGTTGCCGGAGGAGGCGCGGCTGGGCAAGCACCTGCTGGAGGACCTGGCAGGCGATGACCTCCCCGCCCTCCCCGCAGCCGCCGACGAGAACCTGGCGTCGGACGTCTCGGGCGCGGCTTCCGGCGATGCCGGACCGCTCTCGGTCGGCTACGGTGCCTCGGGCGCCCTGCGACGCCCCTGAGCCCTCCGCCGGCCCGTGGGGTCGTCCTGCGGGCCGCCCACCCCGAGAACCAGCCCAGCGCCGCCGTGCGGCGCCACAGTCCAGCCGGGAGCGAGACCCACACCATGCCGCCGACCACTGACAACAGCACGGCGAACAACCTCGACAGCCGGGGCGCCAGTTACGCGTCCGCCGGCGTGGACATCGAGGCCGGTGAGCAGGCGGTCGAAGCGCTACGGCCCTACGCGGAGAAGGCGAGCCGGCCGGAGGTGCTCGGCGGCATCGGCGGGTTCGCCGGCTTGTTCGCCCCCAAGCTCGGCCGCTACACCGAGCCGGTGCTCGCGGCGTCGACGGACGGCGTCGGCACCAAGGTCGCCATCGCACAGGCCATGGACAAGCACGACACGATCGGGCTCGACCTGGTCGCGATGGTCGTCGACGACCTCGTGGTGTGCGGGGCCGAGCCGCTGTTCCTGCAGGACTACATCGCCGTCGGCCGGCTGGTGCCGGAGCAGATCGCCACGATCGTCAAGGGCATCGCCGAGGGCTGCCAGCAGGCGGGGTGCGCGCTGCTGGGTGGCGAGACCGCCGAGCACCCGGGGTTGATGGAGGCCGGCGGCTACGACCTGTCGGCCACCGGCGTCGGCATCGTCGACGCCGAGGCCATGCTGCGCCCGGAGCGCGTCCGCCCCGGCGACGTCCTGGTGGCGATGGGGGCGTCCGGGCTGCACTCCAACGGCTACTCGCTGGCCCGGCACGTGCTGCTCGACATCGCCCGGATGCCGCTGGAGGGTCACGTCGAGGAGTTCGGCCGGACCCTCGGCGAGGAGCTGCTCGCCCCGACCCGGATCTACGCCCGGGACTGCCTGGCGCTGGCCGCGGAGACCGGTGTGCGCACGTTCGCCCATGTCACGGGGGGCGGGCTCGCCCGCAACCTGGAGCGCGTCCTCCCTGGAGGCCTGATCGCGGTCGCCGAGCGCGGCAGCTGGACGCCGGAGCCGGTGTTCAAGCTCATCGCCTCCCGTGGCCGGGTCGACCGCGCCGAGATGGAGAAGACCTTCAACATGGGCGTCGGGATGGTCGCGGTGTTGCCGCCCGACGACGTCGACCGCGCCCTGGCGGTGCTCACGGCGCGGCACGTTCCGGCGTGGGTGCTCGGCGAGGTGCAGCGTGCGACCGGCGACGAGGGCCCCGATGCCGGGTCCCGGGTGCACCTGCGCGGCGAGCACCCGCGCTTCTGAACCGACTCGTCGGTGCAGGAAAGCCACGTTCACGCCGCCCGGTGGCATGAAGGTGGCTTTCCTGCCACCGGGCTCAGCGCTCCCGCAGCATGGGGGGGTGCAGGGCGGTCGCCGGTCCGCGGCGGAACAGCTGGGCCGGGCGGCCGCGCCCACCGGTGACCAGTGCGGCGGTCGGCTCCAGGAACCCGTCGGCCGAGGTCACCTTGCGCGAGAAGTTCCGTGGGTCGATCGTCGTGCGCCAGACCGCCTCGTAGACCCTCCGCAGGTCGGTCACGGTGAACTCGGGTGGGCAGAACGAGGCGGCGAGCGTCGAGTACTCGAGCTTGGCGCGCGCCCGTTCGACACCGTCGGCGAGGATCCGGTCGTGGTCGAACGCGAGCCCGGCGGGCGACTCCAGCAGCGGCCCGACGGGGCGCCATGCGCCGGCCGGCGCGTCGGAACCGGCCGGTGGCTGCGGCAGGTCGGGAAGGTCGGGCAGTATCGCGACATACCCCACGCTGAGCACCCGGCCACGCGGGTCGCGGTCCGGGGCGGCGTAGCTGCCGAGCTGTTCGAGGTGACCCGTCACCGCACGCCCGGTGGCGCCGGTGAGCTCCGCGAGTTCCCGGGCGGCCGTGTCGACGAGGTCCTCGTCCGGTCGTACGAACCCGCCGGGCAACGCCGGGCTCCCCGCGTACGGCGGCGCGCCACGCTCCACCAGCAGTACGCAGAGTTCGGCACGGCGCACTGTCAGGACCACGAGGTCGACGGCCACCGCGAACAGGTTCCCACGCATTTCGTCACCTCGAGGGGAAGATCGAGAGCCCAATTATCGTCAGAATGACGATACAGCAGCGTGATCATCGTCGCGGCTCGGGTGGCGCGAGCGGCCGGGCGGACCGGACGGGTGAGGCGCGACGAGGCCCAACCGTCCACGTGACGTCGGTATCTCATCGGCTCACCAGCCCGTCGCCGGCGGCTAGCGTGCCGGACGTGGCGGCGAACGGCGACGGCGAGTGATGACTGTCTGGGAAGCGCTGCTGGTGGCCGCCGCGGGCCTGGCGGCAGGTGCGGTGAACGCGGCGGTCGGGTCCGGAACACTGATCACGTTCCCGGTGCTGCTCGCGGTCGGTTACCCGCCCCTGCTGGCCAACGTGTCGAACAACATCGGCCTGGTGCCCGGATCGATCGCCGGAGTGTTCGGCTACCGGCGGGAACTGCGCGGCCAGCGCGCCCGGCTGCTGCGGCTGTGCACCGCTTCGGGGGTCGGTGGGCTCGCAGGTGCGGGCCTGCTGTTGCTGTTGCCCGCGCAGACGTTCGCCGCCGTCGTCCCGATGCTCATCGGGATCGCCGTCGTGCTGGTCCTCGTGCAGCCCCTCGTGGCCCGCCGGCTCGCCGCGCGCCGGATCGAGACACCACGCACGGGCGACAGCCCGTGGCTCACCGCCGGAGTCACCGCGTCCGGGATCTACGGCGGCTACTTCGGCGCGGCGCAGGGCGTGATCCTGCTCGGCCTCATGGGGGTGACCCTCCCCGAGGACCTGCAGCGGATCAATGCTCTGAAGAACGCGATGGCGCTCACCGTCAACCTGGTGGCCGGCGTGGTGTTCGCGCTGCTCGCCGATCAGATCGCGTGGACCGCAGTCCTGTTGATCGCCGTCGGCGCCACCGTCGGAGGTCGGTTGGGCGCCGCTCTCAGCCGGCGACTACCACCGACGGCGTTCCGGCTGCTGATCGCTGCGGTCGGGGTGGCCGCGATGGCCCACCTCGTGCTGCAGTGATCCACAGCCGGAACGCCGTCGGATCGACTTCGGTCACGGCACAGGCTCAGCGCCGGCGCGCATCCTCGTCGTCGGCGTAGGAGGAGTACGCGTCTGCGTAGTCGTCATACTCCGGCTCGTCGTCGGAAGCCGCCGTCCCACTACCGATCTCGCGCTGTAGTGCGTCGAGATCCATCGTGGGGGAGCTGTACTTGAGCTCACGGGCCACCTTCGTCTGCTTGGCCTTGGCTCGTCCGCGCCCCATGGCTGGTCCCCCTTACAACAGGGAAGGGGCGGCCGGATGTCTCGGCGGCCCCATTCATCTCATCAATGTCCTGGTCCCCACCGTACCTTGCCTTGTGCCGAGCATGCGACGTGGCATCGATGGTGTGACGTTCACCCGGTCCAGGAATCCTGAAGGGCTGGAATCATTCCCGGCCATGCCGGGCCCGTTCCTCTCCTACCTGCGGGTGTATGAGCCGTTGCGGGTGTTCACCGGGCCGTCCGGCGCGGCCGTCCGGGCCGCGCTCGCCCAGGGTTCGATAGCGCCGGACCGGGCCGGGCCCCGCGAACGCGACCTGTGCCTGCGCGCGCAGATCGGCAAGCGGCTGCTCCCAGGGGACGCCATGGACGGCCGACCGGCCGCGGAGGCGCCCGTCGATGTGCTCGTGCTGAGGGCCGTGAGCGGCGAGCCGCTGGTCTGTCCCCTGGACACCCGCCCCCGCGCGGCGGTGGCCGTCCTGGGTTTCCTCGCCGCCGAGGAGCCCGTGTTGTGTGCGAGCGCGCTGCCCGTCCCGGCGATGATCGCCCGGCGCCGGGCGGAGGCGGCGCTCGCGGAACTGGGCGACGCGGCGGCACACGTCGTCACGGCGACCTGGACGGTCCCGTTGCCCTGGTTCGCGCTCGTCGATCCGGACGAGCGGGAGTTGCACCTCGGCCTCCGCCGCCGGGTGTCGTGGCGGGTCCCGATCGGTACGGCCCGGGCGCGGGCGGCTCGCGCCGAGCGGATCGTGCGTGCCGCGCTGGGTGAGGTGGGACCGGCCGATGTGCTCGCCGAGACCGGCCGATGGCTGGAGCGCTTCGACCGTGCGTCCATGGTCGAGCTCGACTACGGCGGCCTGGTCGACCTGTTCGACGAGGCCGCCCTGCGCACGGACACCTCGGCCACCGAGGTGGCCCGGGCGCTGCGTGCGCTGGGGGAGGGTGACAACGAGACCGCCAGTGCCTGCTACGACCGGCTGCGGGAGTTCTGGGGCGTCGTCGCGGCCAAGCAGCGCGCGGGCTGATCCGTGGCGGGCTCGCGTAGCCCACGCAGGGCGAGCGTCGCGACGACCGCGGCGACCGAGCCGGTGGCGAGCATCGCCGGCCAGCCCGCCGCGTCGGCGATGGCGCCGCCCAGCGCGGGAGTGACCGCGGCACCGACGTAGTTCGCGGTGTTCGACACGGCCATGGCGGTCGCGGCGCGGCCCGGCGGAGCGAGCTCTCCGGCCGCGGTGAACACCAGCCCGTTCCAGCTGACGGCGAGCGCGGCCGCGGGCACGAGCGCCGCGGCGAGCAGCCAGGTCGGCCCCGCGTAGGCGGCTGCGGAGAGCGCGAACCCGATCGCCACCGCGAGGGCGACGATCCGCAGCGGCCCGAGCCGGCTGCCCACCCGGTCCGACCACACGCCGTTGCCCAGCCGGCCCGCGGCGCTGAGCACCTGGGTCGCGGCCAGCAACGTGCCCGCGGCGGCCAGCGACATGCCGTGCCCGGTGTGCAGGATCTCGACGAGGAACACCGACCCGATGAACTGGGAGACCACCAGCAGGGCCCCGGCCACGCTGAGCCGCTGGAGCCGCCGGTCGGCCAGCACCGTCCGGACCCGGGAGGTGGGCCGGCTGTCGCGGGCGGGGGCGTCCGGTGGCTCGCGCACCCACACGGCCACCGCGATGGCCGCGACCAGGCAGCCGACGGCCAGCGCGACGAACACCGCGGGGATGCCGCCGGTGTCGGCGATCGTGGGCAGGGCCACGGCGGCCACGGCGGCGCCCACCGGGACCGACGTCTGCCGAACCGCCATGGCGAGCCCGCGGCGCCGGGCCGGGAACCAGGTCAGCACGGCGCGTCCGCTCGCGGCGTTGACGCTCGCCCCGAACGCTCCGGACAGGGCCAGCAGTACGCCCGCGGTGACGGGGCGGGTGACGAACGCCGTGGCGGCGAGGGCTCCGGCCGCGCCGAACAGGCCGATCGCCATCACGCCACGCTCGCCGAACCGGTCGGCGGCGGCCCCCCAGGCGAACAGGGTGCCGACGATCCCGGCCGAGATGACGCCGATCAGCAGGCCGACCTGGGTCAGGCTCAGCCCGAAGTACTCGCGCAGCGCGGGGGTGACGGCGGCCAGGCCGAGGAAGTATGCGGCCGTGGACGCCTGCGCGAGAGTGCCGACCGCCAGCACCACCCATCGGTACCGGGTTGCGTCGACCACGGGTCGAGCGTAGATGCCGTTCCCGGCATTCGGGCTAGGCTTCCCAATCCCTGGGACGAGAGACCGGCGCGGACCGGCCCCCGTCGCGGCTCAGCCGCGCAGACCCCCCCGCATCTGGGCCGCCCGTCCGGGCGGCGGCGTCGTGTCCTCAGGAGGGACCGAGTCCGGATCGATCGTGGCCGGCGCGGCGCGCTCCCCGGTCCCCGCGACCAGCTCGGCGTCGACAGGCACCGAGCGCTTCACCAGCGCCAGGGCCACCGGTCCCAGCTCGTGGTGCAGTGCCACCGTGCCGACACGCCCGATCGTCCGGCCGTCGCGCAGCACCGGGTCCCCGGGGCGGGGGAGCTCCTCGTCGCCGGCGTCGAGGTGCAGCAGCACCAGGCGGCGCGGCGGGCGTCCGAGGTTCGCGACACGCGCGACCGTCTCCTGGCCGCGGTAGCACCCCTTGGTCAGATGCACCGCAGAGCTGATCCAGCCCACCTCGTGCGGGATCGTGCGGTCGTCGGTGTCGAGCGCGAGCCGTGGACGCGCCGACTCCACCCGGAGCGCTTCGAACGCCATCGTCCCGGCGCCGCGCGCACCGGCCCCGGTCAGCCGCTGCCACCAGGCGTCGCGGTCGGCCCGGGGGACGAGCAGGTCGGCGGCGTCCACCCCCGGCCATGGCATCCGCCGGACCAGCCCACCGCCGGGCAGCGCCACGGAGGTGTAGGGCCCGGTCGGCGCCGCGACCCGGGCGGCCTCCAGCACCTCGGCCGTGTCCGGTCCCACCACGCTGAGCACGGCCAGCTCGGCGGAGGCGTCGCGCGGCTCGACCTTCGACCAGAACTTCATCTTCTCCAGGTAGTCGAGCAGCTCCGGAACCTCGCCGGGCTCGGTGTCGAGCCAGACGGTGCCCCCGACGTGCGCAACCACCATGTGGTGCAGGACCCGGCCGTTCAGGTCGAGCACGAGAGCCTCGGTGCCGGAGTCCGCCGGCAGTTCGCTGACGTGCTGGGTCAGCAGCAGGTGCAGCCAGCTCAGCCGGTCCTCCCCCGGCACCGCGATGACGCCGCGGTGGCTGCGATCGACGACGGCCGCGGATCGGGCCATCGCGCGCTGCTCGGCGAGGAAGTCGCCGCGGTGTGCGGGTACGCACTCGTCCGGGTCCGGAGGTTCGGGAAGCGCGGTGCCGGGCTCGACCGCCGCCTGCCTGGGATCGGGTGTGCTCACCGGTTCTCCTCGGGGCCGGCCGGCCGGGGCTCGTCCGGGCAGTCGGCGCAGCGACCGGACAGCGCGACGTGCGTCACGTCCAGTTCGAAGCCCGACTCGCGCCGCAGCCGCTCCGCCAGGTCGTCCATCAGGTCGGTCGGGGTCTCCATCACCGAGCCGCAGTTGTGGCACACCAGATGCACATGCTGATGCTCCTGTTCGGAGTAGGTCGGGGCGCCGTGACCCAGGTGCGTGTGCCGCACCATGCCGAGCCGCTCGAGCAGGTCGAGGGTCCGGTAGACGGTCGTGATGTTGACGGCCGGCGCCGCGCGCTGGACCTGTGCGCAGATCTGCTCCGGGGTCGCGTGGCCCAGGTCGCGGACCGCGTCGATCACGAGCTGTCGCTGCGGGGTCATCCGGAGGCCGCGCTGGTGCAGCGTGTGTCGCAGCGAGATGTCCACGGCCCCGATGGTAGGCCGCTTCGCGCGCGGGCGTACGCACCGCTGGAGGCACTACTGTGCGGTTCTGAGCGGTCCTGCCCCGGCTGTCGTCGTCCTCCACTGCGGTGACACGGAGGGGGCAATGGGACGGGGTGCTGCCGACGGCAGGTTGGGCCGTGATCATCATGCTCCGTTAGGGTGAACGACGCTGGTTGACCACGACGATCTCCCTACCCTCGGCGAGATGAGCGGGGTGGGAATGTGCTGGAGGATCATCGATGACGGCTGACGGGGTCGATCGGTCGACGGGGGCCCCGCGTTTCGACGTCGTGCTCCGCGGCTACGACCGACGGCAGGTCGACGAGCACGTCGCGCGCCTGCATCGGGTACTGGCGCGAATGCGCGCGGACCTCGACGTGGCGCGCAGCCAGCCCATGCAGGCGGTGCCGCCCGCGACCGGCGGCATCCCGGCCCCCGGTGCGCCGACCCCGCCCGGAACCGCCCGGCCGTCGCGCCCCGCGCCGCGCCCCCGGCCCGGTCTGCCGCGACCGGCCGGTGAGTCTCCCGACGTGATCGACAACTTCACGGACCGGATGCAGAGCATCCTGCAGGCTGCCGAGGAGGAAGCCGAGGAGATCCGCAGCCAGGCGCGGTCCGCCGTGCGCGCCGACGAGCAGGGCCTTCGCGCGGAGCTGGCCGACCTGATCCGGCAGCGGGCTGCGGTGCTCGCCGATCTGACCCGGCTGCGCGGCCAACTGGAGAGCATGCTGTCGGGGCCCACCGCCCGGATGATGGCGCCGGCGCGTGACGCTGCTCGGGGGGCGGGGCCCGCCGTCCCGGGCGGTCCCGGTGGCCCGGTGCAGTCGGTCCCCCCGCAGGGCGCACCGCTGCCCGGTGGCCCCGCGAAGCCGTCGCCGAGGCCCTCCCCGGGCCGGGCCCGGGACGCCGGACCGGCTCCGTCGGCGTCGTCTCCCGCGCCGGCTCCGGCGTCGTCTCCCACGTCGTCTCCGGCACCGACTCCCGCGCCCTCCCCTGCGCCGCCTTCCGTGCTGTCCTCCCCGTTGCCTCCCGAGGGCCAGCCGCTCCCGGGCACCTCGGCACCCGGCGGCGCGGCCGCGAGCCCGGCCCCGGTGGCAGGGGCAAACCCCCTGCCGCCCGACGCCGGCCCGGCGCCGGCGGCCCCGGCCGCGGACCCGGCCGGTGTGGAGGAGACCACGGCGATGCGTCCCCGCAGCGAATCCGTGTCCCAGCCGGGAGACCTGTTCCGCCCGGCGTCCGAGGGCAACCGGCCGGAGTCCGCTGATGTGGAGCCGGTGACCGCCGTGGTCCCGATCCAGTCCACGGTCCCGCCGGCCACGGACCACACCGCGGCGGAGCAGCCCGCGACCGGTGAATCGACGACCGACGACCCTGACATCGGCACGACGCCCGCGGCGGACCCGGCGTCGACGGACGAGCCGGCCTCCGGCTCGGACCGCGCCGACGAGTCCGAGGATGACGAGCCGCTCGGCTTCCCGTCCGGCAGGGACGTCGAGAAGACCGTCCTGGTGCGGTCCGTCCGGCCGTCCCGTGACACCGGATCGGCTGAATCCGCCACCCCCGACACCACGGACCCGTCGTCCTCCGATGCCGACGCGGAGCGGGTCTCGACCTCGGCCTCGGACGCCCCGGCGACCGGGTCCAGCGTGGACGAGACCGTCAGGGTCGCCGCGGTGCGCCCGGCATCGGGCGGTTCCGGATCCGGCTCGGACCCGAAGAAGAGCACGTCAGCCCGGGTGTCGGAGCAGACCGACGAGGACGCCGAGGGTGGAACGGCCGACAAGGCCGGCTCTGCGGATGGGCCGGGGAAGTCGTCGTCGAAGGAGTCGGCGAAACGATCCGACCGGTCGGCATCGGGGTCACGCTCCGGTTGAGCTTGATCGCGCACCGTGACCTGAATCGGCGTACGGTGCGCAGCCATGCAGTTGGCCATCTCGGCGGACGTGCTGGTCCCGCTGGGTGCGGGAGCGGTGACGTTGCTGATCGCACTGTTCGTCGTGCTCACCCGCGGCCGGCGGAAGCGTTCCGGTGATCCGGTGGAGGAGCCACCGGCGGCCGCCCAGCCGACCACCGTCGCGGAGGCGGTCGCGGTGCGCCAGGCCGACGCCGCATCGTCGGTCCAGTGGGAGCAACTGCAGCGGCCCCCGGCCGCCGACACCCCCGCCGGACCCGGGCCGCATCCATCGGCAGCCGCCCGGACCCCCGCCCCGGACGACGACACCGCCGCCGTTCCGGCGCCGCGGGTGACCGGTGACGCGCAGCCCGCCGAATCCCCCGCCCGACCGGCTCCGGCGGACCCCGTGGGCGGGCAGGCACCCGCATTCGCGCGCCCGCAGACCGCCGGCGCCAGCCGCACCGTGGCCGACGCGGTCACGCAGGCTCTCGCCGCCCGCGCCGCCGCCGGGCGCCGCGCCTGTCCGATCGCGGACGACACCCCGGGAGCGCAGGACCCCGCTGTCACCCGCTACGCCCGTCAAGCCCCGGAGGGCGCCCCCGCCGCGCGAGACTCCGCCGCCGCGGGCGTCGACCCCGGACACGTCCCCTCCGGCGGAGGCACCACCCCCGCGCAGGACCGCTCCACCGAAGACACCACCCCCGTGCAGGACCCCTCCGCTACGGCCGTCCGTCCCGCGCAGGGCCCCGCCAGCGGAGACTCCGCGCACACCGGAGACACCCCGCACACCGCCACCGGAGACACCATCTCCGCGCCGAAGGCCGATGGGTACGCCGCCCTCGCGGCGGACATCGCCGCATACGCCCCTCCCGCGCCGGACACCGCCGGATACGCCCCTGCGCGGAGCTCCGGCCCCGCCCCGGGGATCGGTTCCCACAGACCCAGCCCGCCGGGCGGGACGACCGCACGGCGTGGCGACGCCCGGGACCGGCTGCTCGCCGTACTGCTGGACGACCCGGTGCGCGCGGTCGGCGCCACGGTCGAACTGGAGAGGTGCCGCGAGCAGCTCGACCGGCTCACCGACGCGGTGCACCACGAGCGCCGGGTCCTCGCCGCGGTGCTGCACCGTCTCTCCGCCGCCGGGCTGGAGTTCGGCCAGATCGTCCGGCTGGCCGGGATGCCGGCCGACGAGGTGCGAGCGCTCCTCGAACGGTCGGACACCCGTCCGTCCTGAGGGCCCGTCGGCCGTGAGCCGGTGGGCCCCCCTCAGCCGACGATGCGGTGCAGCAGCGCGGACAGATGCGGCTGCTTGGGCTGGCCCATCATCTCGCGCTCGTCCACGTAGGCCAGGTCACCGCCGTCGACCAGCCCGTAGAGCCGGTGGGCCCCGGCGACCTCCTTGGCCGTCACGGTGCGCGCCACGACGTCGGTCTCGATCTCCCACGACGTCAGGCTCCGGGCCCGGCCGTAGTAGATCTCGGCGATCCCGGTGGCGTGCACGATGAGGACCTCGAGGGTCCCGTCGGGCTGCGGGCGCCAGAACCCGGTCTCCCGCGCGGCGGGGCGGATCACCTCACCGTCCGGCCCGAGCAGCCAGGAACGCGACTCGTAGGACACGAAGGGCCGGCCGTCGTGGGCGAAGACGAGTTGCTGGCCGAAGTGGTACGGGCCGTCGATCGTCGGGTAGACGGCCTCCCCGGTGCCTCGCCAGGCGCCGATCAGCGGCAGCAGCGGCAGGCACTGCTCGTGCAGGTCGGGGCCTTCGCGCAGGTTCGCGGTGTCGTCCGGGATCGGCAGGTCGTCCCACCGCGGCTTGTTGCGCCGCGCCGAGTCGGGAGCCGCGTTCTTGGGGCCGGTGATGGTGCCGGGCAGGGTGGGCTCGGTGCCGTCAGCGCCGTCGGTGCCGTTGCCGGGCCCGCTCATCGCCCCGCCTCCGCAGGAACGTCGGCGGGCCGGGTGAGAGCAGGGGCCGGCTCGGTCGTGAAGAGCTTGTGGAGCAGGTGGCCGGTGAAGGCGACCACGCTCCCGCTCGCGGCGATCAGCAGTCCGGTGAACAACCAGTGCACGGCCGCGCAGCATAGCGGCGTGCCGCTCCCGCTGCCCGGTCCCGCGATCAGCAGGCTGATCGACGCTGTCGGCCCCCGGAGGACGACGACAAGCCCGACCGATGCGGCTATGGGCCCGAAGACGACGATCGCCGCCCCGGTGGTGCCGGAGCGGCGATCGTGGTCGTGCAGGACTCGGCGTTGGTGCTTCGGCCCTGCGAGCAGGCCTCAGGTCACCGTGATCTCGGTCTTGTGCAGGCCCGGGCCGTCGGCGGTCAGCGCGGTCTCGCCGTTGCCGGAACGGGACAGCGCACGCACCGTCCAGTTGCCCGGCCGGGCGAAGAACCGGAAGTCACCGGACGCCGACGAGACGACCTCGGCGGTGAACTCGCCGGTGCTGTCGAGCAGCCGGACGAACGCGCCACCGACCGGTTGGCCACCGGCCAGCACCTTGCCGGTCAGCACGGTCTCCTTGGTCAGGTCGGTACCCGCGGGAAGCAGGGTGTCCTGGTCAGGCGCGCCGCACATCAGCGACCCTCCCCGAGCTCGATGGGGACACCGACGAGCGAGCCGTACTCGGCCCAGCTGCCGTCGTAGTTCTTGACGTCACTGTGGCCCAGCAGCTCACGCAGCACCACCCAGGTGTGCGAGCTGCGCTCGCCGATCCGGCAGTAGGCGATGGTCGACTTCGACCCGTCGAGGCCGGCCTCGCCGTAGAGCACCCGGAGCTCCTCGTCGGACTTGAACGTGCCGTCCTCGTTGGCCGCCTTGCTCCATGGCACGTTGATCGCCGAGGGCACGTGACCCGGCCGCTGCGCCTGCTCCTGGGGCAGGTGCGCGGGGGCGAGGATCTTGCCGGTGAACTCGTCGGGCGAGCGGACGTCGACCAGGTTCTTCTTGTTGATCGAGTCGACGACCTCGTCGCGGAAGGCCCGGATCGAGAGGTCGGGTTCCTGGGCGGTGTAGCTGGTGGCCTCGCGCTTGACCTCGTCGGTGTTCAGCGGGCGGCCGTCGAGCTCCCACTTCTTGCGTCCGCCGTCGAGCAGCCTGACGTTGTCGTGCCCGTAGAGCTTGAACTCCCAGTACGCGTAGGCCGCGAACCAGTTGTTGTTGCCGCCGTAGAGCACGACGGTGTCGTTGTTGCTGATGCCCTTGGAGGACAGGAGGGCCTCGAACCCGGCCTTGTCGAGGATGTCTCGGCGCACCGGGTCACGCAGCTCGGTGGTCCAGTTCGCCTTGACAGCGCCCGGGATGTGGCCGCCGTCGTAGGCGGTGGTGTCCTCGTCGACCTCGACGAAGACGATCCCCGGGGTGTCGAGGTTCTGCTCCGCCCATTCGGCGGAGACCAGAACGTCGTCGCGGCTCATGCGGTGGCTCCCTGTTCTGTGTGCGGGTTGCCGGACCCGAACCGGGACCGGAATCGAACGATCAGTGCGTACATCTCGCAGCCCAGGCAGAAACCGAAGGCCGCGTTGAGGAAAGCGGCGGCGAGCGCGAACGCGGTCGCGATCACGCCGAGCGTCGTCAGGCCGGTCAGGTAGCCGGCGGCGGCGACGACGGCGAACACGAAGCCGACGGTCTGGGAGAACCGCACCGGGGCGGCCTCCTCGGACTCGGTCGGTGGCCCGAGTCGCGGTGCCACCAGCGCCCGGAACAGCGCTCCGTAGGGCGAGAAGCGCAGCCCGGCGAACGCGCCGAGGGCGAACACGACGGCCTGCGCGGCGATCAGCCGGCCGCTGCCGCTGAGCAGGACCAGCGCGAGCACGGCCGTGGTGACGGCGGCGTTGAAGCGGACGCCACGCGGGTCCGCGGGCGGCTCGGCGGCGCGGGTGGGGATGCCGGCTTCCGGCGGTGGGATGTCCGGTGCGGACATGTCGGAACTCCTGAGTGAGATGCGGACTCGGTCCCGCCGACGCGAACGCTCGGAAATGTCGGGGACTTTTCCGAGACGGGTGGCGTTGGCCTCAGTGAGTACGACAGAGGCAGCTGCCGACGCGGCACAGATCCACTGCGCGTCGTCGGGTGAGCGGCCAGAACACGGGACTGAGGGTAACCGAGGATCTCGGCCTGCGGGAACGTGCTCCCAGCCACCAGGCGTTCCTTCGGGTGGTCATGTCGCGGCCGGATGCCGGGTCAGGCGCGGCCGAGCGACGGGGCGAGCGCGCTCTCCAGCTCGCGCAGCCGGGGGACCCCGGACACCCGGAGCAACTCGGTGCCCGACCGGTCGAACGCGACGACGGTCGGGGTACGCATGATGCCGAGCTCGTCGGCCACCCGTGGATGCTCGGCGGCGTCGACCTCGACGTGCACCAGCGCGGGGGTCCGCGCGGCCAGGTCGGTGAGCAGGGTGGCGGTCTGCCGGCACGGCGCGCACACGGGCGAGGAGAGTTGCAGCAGCAGGACCTCGTCCTGCTCGCCGGGGTCGTGCCCGGCCAACGCCCAGCCGCCCGCCGGACCGGGCGCGCTGCGTGCCGCCCGGACCCGGCCGTCGCGGGCACGGAGCGCGAGGCCGACCACGGTGGCCAGGGCGAGCGTGCCGAGCAGGACGAGCAGGCCGGCCGTGCTCATCGGGGCGGCACCGGTCCGATCACCGGTCCGGTCACGGACCGGGCGCCACCGTCCGTGCGCCGGTTCATTCCCGTTCCACCGTGCCGGCCGCCATCGGTCACCGGCCGGTGGCGCTGCTGCCGGAGCCCAGGACCAGCCCGGACGTGAAGCCGCTGATCTCCAGCGTGCCGTCCCGTGCCCGCAGCCGGGTCGGGGTGACCTCGAGCGGCAGCGTCCCGGGGTCGACGCGCAGGGTGAACAGCGCCCGCAGCGCCGTCTGCACCGGCGGTGGCAGCGCCTGGGGGTCGTCGCTGCCGGGCTGGCCCACCCGGATGTCGCGCGGCACCACCTGGATCTGCTGCCCGGACAGCTCCAGCACCGCGATCACCGCGACCTCGAACTCCTGGCCGAGCACCCGGGTGGTGCCGACCAGCCGCGCCGCCGAATCCGGGTTGATCGAGGTCAGCGAGGCGGAGCCGCCGTCCTGGAAAGCCTCCTCCAGGGCCTGGTCGTCGATGTTCTCGATGCGCAGCTTGTCCACCCCGGCGATCAACCGGGCCAGGTCGTCGGCGCTGATCCGGATGGTGCCCTCGGCGTTGCCGACGCGCAGCGTCCTCGCTCCGGACGCGAGCAGCTCGCGGAGCGGTGCCTGGACGTCGCGCAGCTGCGCCCGCACCTCGACCTCGCGCAGCTCGCCGAAGCGGACGCGCTCGGCGGTGACGTCCACACTGCTGTAGTCCCCGGAGATCGCCTGGGTGAGGAAGGGGAACCCGTTGATCCTGACCGACGGGTCGTCGGCCAGGCCGAGCTGCTGACGCATCTGCCGGGAAACGGCCGACTCGGCGGCGGCGGCGGCGCCGTAGTCCACGGCGACCAGCAGGCCGACCAGCACCAGCAGGGCGATGACCAGACGCTTCACGCGACCTCCGACCGGGGCGAACGGGCAGACACGACCGTAGATGCGCCGCTCGGAGCGGTTGCGGGCGGGACCGGTCCGGGGCCGCCCGGGGTACGCCGTGGCCGTCGCTGGGCGGAGCCGCGCGGCGCGTGGATCGCGGGCACTGCCGCGTCGTGGCTGCTCACGCGCCCCTCGATGAGCGTGAGCTGTACCGCGAAGGTCGTGTGATCGGCCACCACCCCGTTATTCTCGACCGATCCGCGTGGGATCTCCGACCGGGTCGCGCGGTGAGAACGGTGCGCCAGCGTCGCCCGCCGTGATCGGACCAGCGGGCGCCGGGTGTGGCGTTCCGCGTCTCGATCCCCGGTGGGAGAGGAGGTAGCGGTGGAACTGCTACTGCTGACCGCGGATCAGGATCCCGGGACGGTGCTGCCGGCCTTGACGCTGTTGCCGCACGGAGTGCGTACGGCCGCGCCGGAGGTCGCCGCGCTGCTCGATGCGGGACCGCACGACGCCGTCCTGGTGGACGCTCGCACCGATCTGGTCGCCGCCCGCAGCCTGTGCCGGTTGCTCGGCAGCACCGGGATGGACGTGCCGGTGATCGCCGTCCTGACCGAGGGCGGGCTGGTCGCGGTGTCGGGTGAATGGGTGGTCGACGAGATCCTGCTGCCCACTGCGGGTCCGGCCGAGGTGGACGCCCGGCTCCGGCTGCTCAAGTCGCGACCCGGGGGTGACGCCGCGGCCAACGGCGGAGCCCTGGTCCTCGGTGAGCTGGTGATCGACGAGGCCACCTACGCCGCGCGGCTGCGCGGCCGGCTGCTCGAGCTCACCTACAAGGAGTTCGAGCTGCTCAAGTACCTCGCCCAGCACGCGGGCCGGGTGTTCACCCGGGCACAGCTGCTGCAGGAGGTCTGGGGTTACGACTTCTTCGGCGGCACCCGCACGGTCGACGTGCACGTGCGGCGGCTGCGCGCCAAGCTCGGGACCGAGCACGAGCAGATGATCGGCACCGTGCGCAACGTGGGCTACAAGTTCGTCCGCCCCAGCCGCGGTGGTCTCGGGGTCCCGGCGGGCGGGGTGCCCGACGAGCCGGCCGAGGGCGACGACGACGAGCCGGATCGGGCCGCCGGCCACGTCGCGGCGCGGGCCCGGCCGGTGCCCGCCGAGTTGAACTGACGGCACTCTCGCCGAGGCCCCGCCGTCGGTGATCACTCGCGAGTAGGGTCGCCGACATGGTCGAGCTGTCCCTGCGGCGTGAGCTGGACGACACGGAGATCGGTGCGGTCTCGACGCTGGCGGCCGTCGCCACCGAGGCGGACGGCGTCGCTCCGCTGTCCGAGCAGTTCCTGCTGAACCTGCGCCGCGGTGGGTCCGACCGCGTGCTGCACGTGCTGGCGCCGGATCCCGCCGGTGGCCTCGCCGGGTACGCCCAGGTGGAGCTCCCCGGCGGGGAGGCGGGCGCGGTCGGCGAGCTCGTCGTGCATCCCGGGCACCGCCGCGCGGGCCTGGGCGGTGCGCTGGTGCAGGCCCTGCTGGAGCAGGCCACCACGGCCGGCGCGCGGTTGAACCTGTGGTCCCACGGCGATCACCCGGGGGCGGCCCGGCTGGCCGAGCGCCTCGGGTTCTCCCGGGCCCGGGAGCTGTGGCAGATGCGGCGCAGCCTGACCGACCCGCTTCCCGCGGCGGAGTTCCCCGCCGATGTGCGGGTCCGGCCGTTCGTGGTCGGCGTCGACGAGGAGGCGTTCCTGCGGGTCAACAACGCTGCGTTCGACTGGCACCCGGAGCAGGGTGGCTGGAACCTCGACCAGGTGCGGGAGCGGGAAGCCGAGCCCTGGTTCGACGCGGCGGGTTTCCTGCTCGCCGTCGACCCCGGCGACCGGCTGCTCGGCTACCACTGGACGAAGGTGCACCCGGCCACGGCGACCGAGGGCCCGATCGGCGAGGTGTACGTCCTGGGCGTCGATCCGGGCGCTCAGGGCCGTCGGCTCGGTGCGCCGCTCACACTGGCCGGCCTGCACCATCTGCGTGACACCGGGCTGGCCGAGGTGCTGCTCTACGTCGAGGCCGACAACCACGCGGCGGTGCGGGTCTACCGCGGGCTCGGCTTCAGCCGATCCGCCACGGATGTGTCCTACTTGTACTGACGGCGTTCCTCCGATCAGGTCGTTCGGACCGCATCGACCGCGTCATCACAGGTCCCGGACAGGTTACGGGTGTGTCCGTAAGGGTGGCCTTCCTCACGACGAGTGACCTGTTCATTCTGCGTTTACCTGATCGGGGGTGATCGTCCACCGTCCTTCCCTACCGTTCCCGGCGAGCGGCCACCCGGCCGCCCACGACCGGGCCTCGCGCCGGTGAGCTATGACGGAGGAACCACGTGAAGACCATGCGGCACGGTTCTCGTGCCCGCCTCGCCGCGGTGGGCATCGTGACCAGCGGCGCCCTGCTGCTGGCGGGCTGCGGCGCGGCCAACGAGTCCGGTTCCGCGGGCGGCCAGGGCGGTGGCTCGAACCTGTCCGGTGCGATCGCCGGTGCCGGTTCGAGTGCCCAGCAGGCCGCCCAGACGGCCTGGATCGCGGGCTTCACCGGTGCGAACCCTGGCGTCACGGTGAACTACGAGCCCAGCGGCTCGGGCGCGGGCCGTACCCAGTTCGCCGCCGGCGGTGTGCCGTTCGCCGGCAGTGACGCCTACCTCGAGGGCGACCAGTTGGCCCAGGCCAAGCAGCGTTGCGGTGAGGTCGTCGAGCTCCCCGTCTACGTCTCGCCGATCGCGGTGGTCTACAACCTGCCGGGCGTCGACAACCTCAAGCTCGCGCCCGCGACCACCGCCGGGATCTTCAACCGGCAGATCACCAAGTGGAACGCGCCGGAGATCGCGGCGGACAACCCCGGTGTCGCGCTGCCCGACCAGGCGATCACCCCGGTGAACCGGTCCGACGAGTCCGGCACCACGGAGAACTTCACCGAGTACCTCGCAGCGGCCGCCGGTCCCGCGTGGCCGCACGAGCCCGACGGCAACTGGCCGGTCGCCGGTGGCGAGGCTGCCCAGGGCACGTCGGGCGTGGTCGGCGCGGTCACCGCGGGTGCCGGCACGATCGGCTACGCCGACGAGAGTCAGGCCGGCGACCTGGGCAAGGTCCAGGTCAAGGTCGGCAACGAGTTCGTGGCGCCGACGCCGGAGGCCGCGGCGGCGGTGCTGGACGCCTCGAAGCGGGTCGAGGGCCAGGGCCAGTACAGCTACGCCTTCGATCTCGCCCGCGACACGACGGCCTCGGGCACCTACCCGATCGTGCTGGTCTCCTACGTGCTCGCGTGCGCCAAGTACGCGGACGCGGCCCAGGCCGATCTGGTGAAGGCGTACCTGACCTACATCACCAGCGCCGAGGGCCAGCAGGCGGCGGCGCAGGCCGCCGGCTCGGCGCCGATCTCGGACAACCTGCGTGGTCAGATCACCCCGGCCGTCGAGGCCATCTCCGCGGGGGCCTGAACCCCGTTGGAACCCAGCCGGAGGGTCCGGGCGGCCGTCGCTGACGGCGACCGCCCGGCCTTCCGGTGTGTCCAGATCCTGTGCCCCTCGTCGGAGAGGACGTCGTGAGCACGACCACCGATCTCAAGGCCGAGCAGCGGGCGGCGAAGCCGGTCCTCCAACTCGGTGACCGCATCTTCTCCGGCTCCGCGAAGGGCGCCGGAATCCTGATCCTCGTCGTCCTGGCCGGCGTCGCCGTCTTCCTGTTCAGCGAGGCGCTCCCCGCGCTGGTGGCCCCCGCATCGGAGATCCGCGGCGGGAACGGGCTCGTCGCCTACATCTGGCCGCTGGTCTTCGGGACGCTGCTGTCGGCCGTGATCGCGCTGGTCGTCGCCACGCCGCTGGCGGTCGCGGTCGCGCTGTTCATCACCCACTACGCCCCGCGACGGGTGGCGCAGGGCCTGGGCTACGTCGTCGACCTGCTGGCGGCGGTGCCGAGCATCGTCTACGGCCTGTGGGGGTTCGCGGTTCTCGCCCCGGCCTCGGTCGGGTTCTCGACCTGGCTCAACGACTACCTGGGCTGGATCCCGCTGTTCGCCGGCCCCGTGTCGGTGACCGGACGCACCATCCTCGTGGCGAGCCTCGTCCTCGCGGTCATGATCCTGCCGATCATCACCGCGGTGGCCCGCGAGGTCTTCCTGCAGACGCCGAAGCTGCACGAGGAGGCCGCCCTCGCGCTCGGAGCCACGCGGTGGGAGATGATCCGGATGTCCGTGCTGCCGTTCGGGCGCTCCGGCATCATCAGCGGCGCGATGCTCGGCCTGGGCCGCGCGCTCGGCGAGACGATGGCGGTGGCCACCGTGCTGTCGGTCTCCGGTGTGGTCACCTTCAACCTGATCAGCTCGAGCAACCCGTCGACGATCGCCGCGGACATCGCCCTGCAGTTCCCGGAGTCGACGGGCCTCGCGGTCAACACCCTGGTCGCGTCCGGTCTCGTGCTGTTCGCGATCACTCTCGGGGTGAACATGCTCGCCCGCTTCATCATCAACCGACGCCGTGAGTTCTCGGGGGCCAACTGATGTCCATCGACACGCAGCGTGAGCGCGACCCCGAGCGGGTGCTCGACACCTCGTTGGACGCGATGCCGGTCATCCGGGGGCAGCTGCCGCGCTGGAGCCCCTGGGCCGGCCTCGTCGCGGTCCTGCTGATCGTCGGCGGGGTCTTCTCCATCACCGGATTCGGCATCGGGCTGTTCACGGTCGTCTCCGCGGTGGTGTTCGCGGTGGGCATGTACACCGCGTCCCGGGTCGTGGAGGGGCCGCGCAAGGCCACCGACCGGCTGGTCACGATCATCGTGACCGCGGCGTTCCTGGTCGCCCTGATTCCGCTCGCCTCGGTGATCTACACCGTCGTGAGCGAGGGAATCAGCCGGTTCGACGCCGAGTTCTTCAACTCCTCGATGCTGGGGGTCGTCGGTGAGGGCGGGGGTGCCTACCACGCCATCATGGGCACGCTGATCATCACCGGCCTCGCCGCGGCGATGTCGATCCCGGTCGGCCTGCTCACCGCGATCTACCTGGTGGAGTACGGCAGGGGCCGGCTGGCCCGGGCCATCACGTTCTTCGTCGACGTCATGACCGGCATCCCGTCGATCGTGGCGGGCCTGTTCGCGTTCGCGCTGTTCGCGCTGTTCTTCGGGCCGGGCGTCCGGATGGGGTTCGCCGGTGCGGTGGCGCTGTCGGTGCTGATGGTGCCGGTCCTGGTGCGCTCGACCGAGGAGATGCTCAAGATCGTCCCGAACGAGCTGCGGGAGGCCTCCTTCGCGCTCGGCGTGCCGAAGTGGCGGACGATCCTGAAGGTGGTGCTGCCGACCTCGGTGGCGGGAATCGCCACCGGTGTCACCCTGGCCGTCGCCAGGGTCATGGGCGAGACCGCACCGCTGCTGGTCACCGTCGGCCTCGCGACGGGACTGAACCTGAATCCGTTCGACGGCCGGATGTCCACGCTGCCCGTCTTCGCCTACTACTCCTACGTCTCACCGGGTGTGCCGCGTGAGCCCTCCCTGGAGCGGGCCTGGACCGCCGCACTGGTCCTGATCATGATCGTGATGGCGTTGAACCTGCTGGCCCGCCTGATCTCCCGCGTGTTCGCCCCGAAGACCCGATAGGAAACCGCCGTGGCCAAGAGCATCGACGTCGCGAATCTCGACATCTACTACGGCTCGTTCCTCGCCGTACAGGACGTCACCATGACGATCAAGCCGCAGACCGTGACGGCGCTGATCGGGCCGTCCGGGTGCGGCAAGTCGACGTTCCTGCGCTCGATCAACCGTATGCACGAGGTCATCCCCGGTGCTCGTGTCGAGGGTCGCGTCGAGCTGGACGGGCAGAACCTCTATGACCCCGAGGTCGACCCGGTGGCGGTGCGCCGCCAGGTCGGCATGGTCTTCCAGCGCCCGAACCCGTTCCCGACGATGTCGATCTACGACAATGTGATCGCGGGCATGCGGCTGAACAACAAGAAGATGAAGAAGGCTGCGCTCGACGAACTCGTCGAGCGGTCGCTGCGCGGGGCCAACCTCTGGAACGAGGTCAAGGACCGGCTGGAGAAGCCGGGTTCCGGGCTGTCGGGTGGTCAGCAGCAGCGGTTGTGTATCGCCCGTGCGATTGCCGTGCAGCCCGAAGTGCTGCTCATGGACGAGCCGTGCTCGGCGCTCGACCCGATCTCGACGCTCGCGATCGAGGACCTGATCAACGAGCTGAAGATCGACTACACGATCGTCATCGTCACCCACAACATGCAGCAGGCCGCCCGGGTCAGCGACTTCACCGGGTTCTTCAACATCGAGGGGACCGGTAAGCCGGGCAAGCTCGTGGAGATGGACGACACCAAGACGATCTTCTCCCAGCCGGCTCAGCAGGCGACCGAGGACTACGTGTCGGGTCGCTTCGGCTGATCCGGCCGTCCGTCTAGATCGGCAGCGACTCCGGGGTCTCGCCGGTGACGGCGAACACCATGTGCCGGGCGACCGACACGGCGTGGTCGGCGTAGCGCTCGTAGTAGCGGGCCAGCAGGGTCAGGTCCACTGCGGGCGCCACGCCGTGACGCCATTCCCGGTCCATCAGCACGGCGAACATGTGCTTGTGCAGTTCGTCCATGGCGTCGTCGTCGCGTTCGAGTTCGACGGCCATCACCACGTTGCGGGTGCGGATCACCTCGGCCGCCTTGAGCGCCAGCCGCACCGCGAGTGCGCCCATCTCGGCGAAGGGCGGGCGCACCTCCTCGGGGACCGCGGACCCTGGATGACGGCGACGCGCGGCCTCGGCGACGTGCTGGGCCAGGTCGCCCATCCGCTCGATGTCGTCGGCCGAGCGGATCGCGGTGACGACGGTGCGCAGCCCGGAGGCGACGGGCGCGTGGAAGACCAGGGCCTCGGTCGCCACCTCCTCGATCCGGTTGCGCAACGCGTCCACGGCGTCGTCGGCAGAGATGACGCGCTCGGCGAGCCGGACGCGGCCGTCCAGCAGCGCGGTCGTCGCGTGCTGCATGCCGGCCGCGACCTCGATGCACATCTGTGCGAGCAGAGTGTCCAGCTGGGTGAGCAGTTCCTGCAGGCTCTCGCGACGCATGGAGATCAGCGTAGGCAGCGCGGAATCTGCGGCCAGGGGCGCCCGATGAACGCTCGGTGAACGTGGCGCACAGGCTCAGCCCTCCAGCTTGAACCCGACCTTCAGCCCGACCTGGAAGTACTCGACGGCCCCGTCGGCCAGGTGCCCGCGGATCTCGGTCACCTCGAACCAGTCCAGTTCCCGCAGGGTGCTGGCGGCGCGGGTGACGCCGTTGCGGATCGCGGCCTCGACGCTCTCCGGGGAGGTCCCGACAATCTCGGTCACGCGGTACACGTTGCTCGACATGGTCGGGGAGTCCCCGATGTGACGGATGCGCCAAACGTCCGGCCGGCCGGCAGACCCGGTGGTGCGTCAGACGGTGAGCGGGCCCGGCATCCGCCCGGTGACGACGTACACGATCCGCCGGGCGACGGCGACCGCGTGGTCGGCGTAGCGCTCGTAGAACCGGGCGAGCAGCGTGACGTCGACGGCCGCGGCGACACCGTGCGTCCAGTTGCGGTCCATCAGCACCGTGAACATGTGCCGGTGCAGATCGTCCATCGCGTCGTCGTCGGTCTCGAGTTCGGCGGCTGCGGCCAGGTCGCGGGTGCGGATGACCTCGCCCGCCTTGAGCGCGAGGGCCACCCCGACCCGGCCCATCTCGGCGAAGTACGGCTTGACCTCGTCGGGCAGCACCGGCTGCGGGTGCCGGCGCCGGGCCGCCTGGGCGACGTGCAGCGCGAGATCGCCCATCCGCTCGATGTCGCCCGCGCCGTGGATGGCCGAGACGACGATCCGCAGGTCGGTGGCCACCGGCGCCTGCAGAGCGAGCAGCGCGAACGCCTTCTCCTCCGCGGCGGCGCGGATCTCGTCGACCTTGATGTCCTCGGAGATGACCTCCTCGGCGAGCTGGAGGTCGCACTCGAGCAGCGACCGGGTCGCCTTCTCCAGCGCGGCCGCCACCTCGCCGCACATGTCGGCCAGCCCACCGGCGAGGCCGTCGAGCTCGTCCTGGTAAGCGTCGCGCATGGACTCAGCGTAAAGGGCGGTCTCGCATCGAGCAGCGCCGCGAGGTGAATCCGGGATGAACGGTCGACGGCGGACCGAGGTCGAGGGTCCGGTCAGGAGCAGTCGGCCTGCTCGGCAGAGGTGGCGGGCGCGGTCGCGGGACCCGGCTCGGCGAGGGCGCGGACCGTGCCGTCGAAGGAGGCACCGAGAACCAGCTGGAGCCGACCGCTCGACGCGGAGTCCGGCACCGACCGCGCCGACGGCACGGTGTCGGCCAGCACCTGCGCGGCCGCGGCCCGGTCGGGGGAGAAACGGATCAGCGACTCGGCGGACGGCTCCGGGGCGTTCCCGATGGTGCCGAGGGAGAAGCCGAGCTCGCGCAGCGTCCCGCCGATCTGGGTGGCCAGCCCGGTGCGGTCGGAGGCGTTGAGCACGTCGACGGTGATCGACGCGGGGTCCGGCCCGGTCGCGGCGTCCGGCGCCGGAGCGGTGACCGCCTCGGGCAGCGGCTCGCCGGAACGCAACGCCGCGAACAGCGCGTTCGCGTCGCGGTCGCGCAGCACCGCGTTGCCCCGGGTGGTGGTCTCGCCGGTGACCGGCAGGGGCACGAACGTGACGGCCTCGCCGTCGAGGGACTGCAGTGAGCGGGCGAGCGCGACGAGCTCGTCGAGTCCGGCGCCGTCGGACAGGGTGCTGCGCCCGAACTCACCGGCGAACGCCCGCAGCGTCCCCGGGTTCAGCAGCACCTGGTTCGAGAGCGCCTTGCGCAGCAGCGCCGCGAGCACCCGCTGCTGGCGCTGGATGAGCCCTTGGTCCGTCGCCGGATCGCCCTCCACGTGACGGGCCCGCACGAGGTCGAGGGCACGCCCGCCGTCGAGGGTGGTCGTCCCAGCCGTGGGGACCACCGTGCCGAGGATGCTGTCGACGACGGGGCGTTCCACGCAGACCGAGATGCCGTCGACCGCGTCGACCATGGACCCGAGGCCGGTGACGTCGAGCGCCACGAACTGCGTGATCGCGAGGCCCGTGAGCTGCTGGATGACGCGGACCGCGCACGCCGGACCGCCCACCTCGAACGCCGAGTCGAGCTTGGTGCGCGTCTCGGCGGGAACGGTCTGATCGAGGTAGGTCGCGGCGGCGGCGTCCCAGCGCTGGCAGGGCGGGCGGTTGATCTCGAGATCGCGCGGGAAGCCGACGGTCACGATGCCGCTTCCGTCGGCCGGCACGTGCGCCACGACGATCGTGTCGGAGCCGGCTCCCGGGGCGAAGGCGGTACCGGCCGGGCCGGGGTCGAGGCCGAGCAGCAGCACGTTCTCGTCGCCGAGCTGGGACGGCGGATCGGCGATCGCCCCCGATGTCCGGTCGAGCGCCGCGACGGACCGGATGGTCGAGTCGAGCCAGGTCTTGGCGGCCCAGCCCAGCGCGGTCGACGCGAACACGATCATCGCGACCCCGGCGGCCAGGAGCCGGGCGGCGAGCAGGCCACGACGCCGGAGCGGGTCCTCGGGACGGCCGGATGTGGCTGTCCGGCCGTGTTCGCCGCGGGCGCTCGACCGGCTCGGGTCGTCGTCGTCCGGGTCGTCGTCGGGATCTGCGCCGGAACCGCCGTTCTCGTCGCGGTCGTCGTCACGGGACAGCAGCAGACCGGCGTGCGCCGCGGTCAGCCGGGTGAGGCTCGCATCGATGCGGCGGCGGCGCTCGTCCTCGGTGGCGGCCGTGTCCGGAGCCACGGGGACGTCCCCGGACGCCGGGGCCTCGGCGTCCGGGTCCGGGGCGGGCGCATCGGGCCCGGTACGGGTCGGGCGCCGGGCGCCCACCCAGGCGGTGGCCTCCACGGCGGGGCGCGGTGCCGGTGGGCTGGGCGGGGCGCTCCGCGGTCGGCGGGCCCCGACCCACGCGGTGGCCTCGGTGTCGCGGTTCGGCACGGGTGCGCCCGGCGGTGGCG